>NZ_CP108106.1:7567458-8239917 GCF_041435195.1 Streptomyces sp. NBC_00224 | reverse complement strand
GAACAGCGTCCAGCGGCCGAAGCGGCCCGCCACCAGGACGCCGAGCAGTGCGATGCCCACCCATCCGGCGCTCAGCAGCAGCCCGGGGCGGCGCAGCGAGTGGTCCGCGTCCGGGCCCGTGGTCACCGCCCAGTCGGGCTGGCGCAGTACCGCGAAGACGCGCTGCTGGCCAACCGGTGGCGGTCCGTCGACCGCGCCGCCGCGGCCACCCTCCTCGACCTCGCGGCCCGCGGTCTCCTGGAGCTGCGTCAGCCCGCCGACGACCCAGACCCACTCCCCGGCCACCGCACGTGAACAATTCGCTCTGACCTGGGGCGCGGCGTCCGTAGGGTTCCCGCATGGCGGATGAGAGTGAGCGGGCCGTACAGGCGGCGATGGAGGGGGAGCTGCGGCTTCTCGATCCTGAGGTGCGTGCTTCCCCGGACCGTGTCCTGGAGCTTCTTGATCCGGAGTTCACCGAGATCGGGGCATCTGGAAACCGGTGGGACGTGGCGTCGATCCTCACGGTGACGGGTGACGGCGCGGTGTCCCCGGAGTCGCCGGTCAACGTCGACGAGATGTCCGGCGTCGTCCTTGCCCCGGGCATCGTGCACCTGACGTACCTCACCGACCACCAAGGCCGTAGGGCATGGCGGAGTTCCTTGTGGCGCCTGACGGAAGAGGGCTGGCGAATGTACTTCCACCAGGGCACTCCGGCCGGCTGAGCCGAAGGGACACCACCGGTCATCAGGGCTCCAGGTGCTGCCAGTCCTGACGTTGTACGCGTCACCCTGCGGGGTCAGACACTTCCCGAGAACTCGGAGAACCGTGGTGCGCCGGGCTCCGGGGGGAGCCGGGTGGCGCGGGCGGTGTAGCTGATGGCGTGGTACCAGCCGCACAGCATCAGCAGGTCCAGGAGTTGCTCGGAGCTGAACTCGGTCGCCAGTCGGCCCCACAGCGCATCGTCGATGTCGTGGTGGGCGTGCAGCGCGTCGGTCGCCTCGATGAGCAGCCGGTCGCGTTCGGTTTCCCAGCATGCGTCCGTGCTCGTTCCGCGCGTGAGTGAACGGATCTGCGCAACGTTCAACTCCGCGCGTGGTGCGAAGCGTTGAACGTGCACGCCCCACTCGTACTCGCACCCGCACAGCGCGCAGGTGCGGTCGATGACGATTTCCCGGTCGCGCAGGCCGAGACTGAGTCGGCGGCTGAGCTGGTAGGAGCCCCAGGCGTGGAGCGCCTCCGTCAGCGGCGGGTTGCGCGCGTAGGTCCGGAAGAGGGCGATCGGCTCCTCTCCGGTGGGCATCATGCCGCGCAGCACTGATGCGACGTCAGCGGGGTACGGGGCAGCGACAGGTGAGATCCGGGCAGTCATGGAGCCTCCCTCGACTGCTTCTCTTTTAGAAGCACCTGGAGAGAAGGTACTGTCTCTGAAACCGAAGCGCCATCCCGGGCAGAAGAGAAGGGCAGGCTCGATGACCGCCGCACCAGCACCCCGGCGTCCCGTGCGCGGGTCCTCCACGGGGCGTCCCATCATGGCGGCCCTCGACCTGTTCGGCCGACGCTGGACCTTGCGCATCCTGTGGGAACTCCGGGACCAGGCCCTTGGATTCCGGCCGCTGCAACAACGGTGCGACGGCATGTCGTCCAGCGTGCTTCAGCAACGCCTCACCGAACTCCAGGAAACCCTTCTCGTCGAGCGCGACCTCGAAGGCGGCTACCGACTGACACCTCTCGGCAAGGACGCCTGCCACGAACTTCGCGGCCTGAACCGCTGGTCCGAGCGCTGGGCCGCCGAACTCGACCGGACACCACCCGACGGCTCGAAGGCGGAACCGTAACCCGATCGCTCGGCCCGCTGAAGACCGGCCCAGGGAGACGACCGCGTACGTTGCCCGCTCTCAGCCCGTCTCTCGCAGGGCATCGGCGGCCCCACTGGAGAGTTCGACCCGCACCAGGGCGGCTGCCGGCTTCGGCAGATCCTCGGCCGCGACGAGACGCGCCAGCCCCGCAGCTGTCTTCACAAGCCCTAGATCGCCCGCAGCGTGGCGGGCCCGTGCGCACGGCCGAGCGGCGGTGCCGACGTGTTCCGCCGCCCGGATACCCGCTTCCTCGGCGTGGGTCCTCCCGTACTCCTCCAACAGGTGTTTCGCCGTCACTCGCCGCGCCATGGTGCTCCTCGGGACGCAGTCGAAAACGGGTAGGTCACGCGGCGCGCCCACACCCTCACGTCTCGTGGACGACGCCGACGTCGTCCGCGGTGCCCTGGCGGATGATGACCACCGGGCACGACGCATGCTGGGCGCATTGCAGGCTGACCGAGCCGAGCAGGAGGCGTGCGAACCCTCCCCTGCCGCGGCTGCCCACCACCAGCAGCTCCGCGTCGGCCGACGCGGCGATCAGCACCTCTGCCGGGTTGCCCCGCGCCACGTGGCTGGTCAGTGCCACGTCTTCGGCCTGTACGAGCACGGTGCGAATCTCATCGGCAAGATCCTTTCTCGCCTGTTCCTCATCGAGGTCCGCGTCCACCGCCGGAGCGGACCACCCGGCCGCCCCGGGCACTTCGTAGGCCGCCACTGCGTCCACCGTCGCCCGGATGAGGCGGGCGTGCCGCACCGCCCACCGCAGCGCCTCATAAGACGCATCGGAGCCGTCGACACCCACCACGACACGGGGATTGCCACTGTTGGTATCCATGGCCGCTTTCCTTCTCCCTGGCCGCCGCCCAAGGCCGTGTTCACGCAGCCGCCGGCCGTCGTTCGCGAAGGCCACCGCCTTCACCCGTCCCGGCGCGCCCTCACGGTCCGGCCATGAGCGAGGCCCGACCTCAGGGGAAAGGGAAAACCGGGGCGCTTTGCGTTGCTTTCTGCTCGCGCGACTTCCCTTCCTCCAGGGTGCTACAGACACAGCGGCGTGACCAGCGGCGATGCGCCGGACCGTGCGGGCGGGGGGGCGCCCCACCGCCTCACCCTGAGCACTCCCCCGGTTATCGAGGGTGTTCGGGCGTCGCCCTCAGCGCCGTGTGGCGGCCGCACTGGCCGGGTTACGGGTGGTGGCCGAGGCCCTTGGCGGAGCTGCTCAGGGCCTGTCCCGAAGTCGGGTGTGAGCTTGTGGCAAGATCGCGGGATGTTGCGACTCACTGATTTCATTATCGACTGTCCGGACACGATGAAGCTGGCGGCTTTCTACTCCGAGGTGACGGGCCGTCCGATCAAGGAAGGCAGCTCCGAGGAGTGGGCTGGCATCCAGTTCGGCGAGATCGAGCTGGCATTCATCCGGGTGGACGACTACCGCGCTCCGCAGTGGCCCGACAGCGAGCACCCCAAGCAGTTCCACCTCGACTTCGAAGTGGACGAGATCGAGTCCGAGCAGCGCCGCGTCCTCGACCTCGGCGCGACGCTGAGGCAGGACTCCATCGGCTCCAACGGCTACGGCTGGCAGGTCTACACCGACCCGATCGGCCACCCCTTCTGCCTGTGCCGCAACAAGGGCGTCATCTGGACCGACCAGGGCCCGGTCTGGCCCAAGCGCGACTAGCCCTTCACTCGCTCCGGCGCGGTGGGCCGGGTCGCATCGCTCGAAGAGACGACCCGGCCCGCCCGCGTACCCGAGAGCGCCGCGACCGCGATGGCCACCAGGGCGAGCACGACGCCCGCGACGGTGGCCGCCGTGACCTGCGTATCACCGCGCGGCAGCAGCAGGTCCAAGGCGAGGGAGCCGACCAACTGACCACTGATCGTGCACAGTCCGAGCACCAGGACGCCGAGCTTCTGCACCGTGGCGACCGCGATGGTGATGAAGGAGATGCCGACCAGACCGCCGAGATAGAGGTACGGCTCGGACGGCAGACCAGCAGGCAGCCCCGTCGCCACGGCATGCACCAGGAAGATCACGCTCAGCGCGCCGGTACCGGCGACGAAATTGAAGAGCGTCCCCGTGTAGGCGGATCCGGAGGCGTTCCTCACATGTCCGTTGACCGCCTGCTGCCAACTCACGCACACGCCCGCCACCAGCGGGAGCAACAACATCGCATACGGGAATCCCCCGCCCAGCTTGTCCGCCATCGACAGGCCCACGGCCGCGAGCACGAGCACCGCGCCGACGACCCGGCGCCGCGTCGGCCGCTGCGGTCCGGCAGGGCCGAGCCCCATCCGGTCGAAGAGCAGTCCCCCGGTGACCTGGCCCGCCACGATCGCGACGGTGAACAGCGCGACCCCGAGCGCCCCGACGGTCAGCCCCTGCGCGAGCAGAAAGGCCGCGCCCCCGAAGCCGCCGAGCACCTGCCACCACTTGAGCCGCCCGCCGCGTACGTCCGCCAGCACCAGACCGATCCCACGGCGCGGCTTTCGCAGCACGAGCAGTCCGAGGGCCAGCACCACGAACCCCGAGCCGAACGAGATCACCGCGGCCGTGAACCCGTCGCCGCCGAGCCCGGCGGCGAGCTCGCCGGTGATGCGGGCCTGGAGGGCTATCAGGGTGCCGGAGAAGACGGCGAGGAACAGCCAGGGGGCTGCGGCTGCGGGCATGTGCGTACGACCTCTGAGCTGGGCATTGCCGACGGGAAACGCGACGGCTCGGAAGCGCCTGCGAGCGGCAGCCGGGCCGCTCCCTTTCTAGCTGATCAGCTCATCGCCGAACAGGGTGGGCCGGATGACGAGACATCCGGAGCGCCGGCCCATGGCACGCCCAGCGCCTGGGCGTCTCTCCGGCCACGGCCGCAAGCTCCGGGGGGCTGCCGGGACCCGGCAGCCCCCGGAGGTCTTTCAGCGGTCGCGGTGGCTAGTTGTAGACCCAGCCGCTGCACGCCTGGGCGGCGCCCGTGGTGACGTCCTCGACGCAGACGTTGTCCTCAAGCCGTCCGCCCGAGGAGGCGAAGCCGTGCCAGTAGGTGGCCGTGTTGGCTCCTCGGTCCGGGGCCGCCACATAGCCGGAGCTCGAAGAACCCTGGTTCGGGTGGGCGCTGTCCCACTGGTAGATGGTGACCTTGCAGGTGTCGTACGAGTGGTCCCAGGTGTGGCCGGTGACATGGTTGGCGTCCCAGGTCGTCCAGCCGAAGCAGCTTCCCGACCAGCCGCTCCAGTTGGCGCCGGCCGCGCTCGCGCCGGGTGCCGCCAGGAACGTGGTGGCGAGGGCGGCGGCGGCGATCGCACCGGCCGCACCGATGCGGACCTTGCCCCGGCGTGCGCCGGGAGCCGTGCGTGATCTGCGCATGGAGTTCCTCCTCGTGCCGTTGAAGTCGTCCCGGGAGACTAGGAAGCGCGCCGTCTGTCCGACAACGGGTTGGGACAGGGTGGGACGACCTGGGACAGCCGCCGGGCGGGCCGGGGCAGCGTGACTTCCGCTGCCGCCTGACCCGTGCCCGCGCGGCATACGGTCCGGAAGGGGTCTTCGAAACGGCTGCCGACCGCAGCCGGTCCGCGACGTGCCGCGGCGATGCGCCGCGAGCGGGCGGCCCCGGTAACGGCGGAGCCTGCTCCCCGTTCCCGCGGCCGATGGTGTACGAAGTCCTTCGTGAACGAACAGATTCAGCCCTCGACCGTGCGCGTGTTCATAGCGCTCGCTCCGCCCGACGACGCGAAGGAAGAGCTGGCGCGAGAACTGCGGCACGCCTACTCCGCGTACCCCCGTCTGCGGTGGAACCGCATCGAGGACTGGCACATCACTCTCGCGTTCCTCGGTGAGCTCCCGGTGGCAACCGTCCCGCTCCTCCAGCCGCCGCTCGCGGATCTCGCGGCAGTGAACCAACCCCTGCGACTGGCACTGCGCGGTGGCGGGCACTTCGACGAGCGGGTGCTGTGGAGCGGGGTCGAGGGGAACCTCGAAGGGTTGCACCTGCTCACCAAAGAGGTCCGCGACGTGATCAGAGGGTGCGGTGTCGCCTTCGAGGACCGCCCCCTGCGCCCCCATCTGACGCTGGCCCGGTCACGCCGCGACGACGCGTCCAGCGTGGTGGAGGCCGCCGCCGGACTCGCCGCGTTCGTCGGCCGGCCATGGCGGGCCGAACGCCTGCACCTGGTCGCCAGCAACGTCGGCCGCGGACCGGGACCGATCCACTACCGCGACATCGAAGCGTGGCGTTTCGGCGCGGAGCCTTCCTGAAACGTGGAGCCTTCCTGGAACACGGTGCGGGAGGCCCTGGTTCAGCAGGCCTCCGGCCTCTCCGGAGCCGGAGGGTCAGCCCGCGAGGCGGGCCATCCACTCCTCGACCTCGTCCGCCGAGCGCGGCAGGCCCGCCGACAGGTTCTCGTGGCCGTCGGCGGTGACGACCAGGTCGTCCTCGATCCGGACACCGATGCCGCGCCACTCCTCGGGCACGGTGAGGTCGTCCGGCTGGAAGTACAGGCCGGGCTCGACGGTGAGCACCATGCCCGCCTCAAGGGCGCCGTCGACGTACTCCTCGTTCCGGGCGTGTGCGCAGTCGTGGACGTCCAGACCGAGCATGTGGCCGGTGCCCGCCATGGTGAAGCGGCGCTGGAGGCCGAGCTCGTACGCGCGCTCCGCCGGGCCTTCGATGAAGCCCCACTCCACGAGGCGGGCCGCCAGGTGGCGCTGGGACGCCTCGTGGAAGTCGCGGTAGGCGGCGCCCGGCTTGACGGCGGCCATGCCGGCTTCCTGGGCCTCGTACACCGCGTCGTAGACCTTGCGCTGCAGCGGCGTGAAGGTGCCGCTGATGGGAAGCGTGCGTGTGACGTCGGCGGTGTAGAGGGTGTGCGTCTCCACGCCGGCGTCGAGCAGGAGGAGGTCCCCGGGGCGGACCGGGCCGTCGTTGTCCGTCCAGTGCATGATCGTGGCGTGCTCGCCCGCGGCGCAGATCGTGCCGTAGCCGACGGCGTTGCCCTCCAGGCGTGCGCGGCGGAAGAACGTGCCCTCGATCCACCGCTCGGACGACGCGATCGCCCGGGAGAGCTCACCGATCACGTCGGTGAAGCCGCGCACGGTGGAGTCCACGGCCTTGCGGAGCTCGGCCACCTCCCACTCGTCCTTGACCAGGCGGAGGTCGCTGAGCGCCTCTTCCAGTTCGTCGTCGCGCTCCTCCTCGGTGGCGACCGCGAATTCGAGCGACGGGTCGATGCCGCGGACGATCCGGGTCGGCGCACCGGAGGCGGCGGCGAGGTCGTCGGCCGCCGTGCGGACGTCGCGGCAGGGCAGTCCGAGTACGACCTCGGACTCGGCGAGGGAGCGGCGTCGGCCCATCCACAGCTCCGCCGTGGCCCCGGTCCAGAACTCGTTGTCGTCCCTGCTGTCCCGCGGCAGCTGGTAGCAGTAGGCGTCGTGGCCGCCGTCCGCTCGGGGTTCGAGGACGAGCGCGCCGTCCCGGGCCTGGTCTCCGGTCATGTGGACGTAGCCCGTGTACGACCGGAAGGGGTAACTGTCGTCGTTGGAGCGGGTCTTGAGGTTTCCCGAGGGGATCACGAGGCGTTCGCCCGGGAAGCGCGCGGAGAGCGCGGCGCGGCGGGCGGCGGCGTACGGGGCCTGCGCGTCGGGCCGCAGGTCGAGCCGCTCGGTGTCCGCCCACCCCGTCCGCATCAGCGCGGACAGTTCCTCGGAGATCCCTGAGTAGAGACCGTTCTTCCGGCCTTTCGCCACGGCGTACACCTTCTTCTGGATGGGTCTGCTGGGTGCGTTTCCTCGGCGGACGGTACTCCGCGCCGCGCACACTCGGTGCCGAAGAGTGCCACTGGCACAGATCGGCCACAGCTCCCGTGCGGTCGTTGATAATGCGGCCTATGACGAACGCGAAACTCGGCGAGGCCCTGCGGCTTCTGGGCATCGATCACGCGGCGGGCCAGGTCTATCTGGCGCTGCTGGAGCTGGCCCCCGCGCCGCTGAGCGCGATCGCGGCCGCGGCCGCTCTGGACGGCGCGGAGCTCGCCGCGGCGTACGGCGCGCTGGTCGACGCCGGTCTGGCCAGTGCCGCCGAGGAGGGCGGGGACGTGGTGGCCCCGGTTCCGCCGGCCGCCGGTCTGGAGATCCTGGCCCGGCACCGGGCGGCGGAGGTCGAGGAGTCGCGCATCGCCGTCGGGGGCGCGTTCGAGTCGTTCCGGCGTCAGCGGCTCGCCGCGTACAACGACAACCTCGTCGAGGTCGTCACCGGCGACGCCGTCGGCCCCCGGATCCGTCAGGCCTGGGCGAGCGCCCGCGAGCAGATCCGGCAGCTTGAGTCGCCTCCGTACCTCACCCTGCCCGGCGCCACGGACGACGCGCTGGCCACGCTCGCCCGCGGTGTGACGCAGCGCGTCGTGTACTCGCGCGAGTCACTGGAGTACCCGGGCCATCTGAAGGAGGCCATCGAACCGTGCGTCAACGCCGGCGAACAGGCCAGGGTGCTGCCGTCGGTGCCGGTCAAGCTCGTGATCATCGACGAGGCGTACGCGCTCGTGTCGTTGTCGATCAAAGAGGCCGACGTGCACAACACCATGCTGGTCGTACAGCCCTGCGGCCTGCTGTCCGCGCTGATCGCACTGTTCGAGCAGTCCTGGCAGAACGCCCTGCCGTTCCACGGCAGCACCGCCCGCCCCGGCGGTGTGCCACCCGCCGACCGCCGTCTGCTGTGGCTCCTCGCGGGTGGCGCGAGCGACGACGTCATCGCCCGCGAGTTGGGGCTCAGCCGCCGCACACTGTTCCGCCGCCTGCAGATCCTGATGGCCCAACTGGGCGCCGCGAACCGCTTCCAGCTGGCTCTGCAGGCACAGCGCCACGGATGGCTGTGACACCGTCTGCCGAAAGGCCCGGCACGGCTCAGCGGGAACCCGTACGCAAGCGGAAGGTACGGCGGTAGGCGTCGGGGGGCACACCCACCGTGCGGTTGAAGTGGCGCCGCAGCGTCGTGGCGGTGCCCATACCGGTCGCCGTCGCGATGGAGGTGACACTGTCGTCGGTCTTCTCCAGCAGCTCCTGGGCGCGGCGGATCCGCTGGGTCAGCAGCCACTGCAGCGGTGTGGTGCCGGTCGCCGCGTGGAAGTGGCGGCCCAGGTTGCGCGAGCTCATCCGCGCACGGCGCGCCAGGTCCTCCACCGTCAGCGGCCGGTCGAGCCGTTCGAGCACCCACGGCAGCAGCGCCGTGAGCGGGTGGTCGTCCCGGGCGGGCACCGCGGTGGTGACGAACTGGGCCTGGCCGCCGGACCGGTGGGGCGGCACGACCAGGCGGCGGGCGACCGCGTTGGCGATCGACGAGCCGTGGTCGAGGCGGACCATATGCAGGCAGAGGTCCATCGCCGCGGCCTTGCCCGCCGAGGTGAGCACGCTGCCGTTGTCCACGTAGAGCACGTCCGGGTCGACCTCCGCCAGGGGCCAGCGCGCGGCCAGGTCATCGGTGTGCGCCCAGTGCGTCGTGGCGCGCCGCCCGTCAAGGAGTCCGGCCGCGGCCAGTACGAACGCGCCGGTGCACAGGGACGCCACGCGCGCGCCCGCCTCGTGGGCCGCACGCACCGCGTCGACCAGGTCGGCGGGCGGTTCCACGTCGACGTCGACCCAGCCGGGGACGATCACGGTGTCGGCCTCGCGCAGCCGCTCCAGTCCATGGTCGGGCTCCAGCACGAACCGGCCGAGCCGCACGGCGCCGCTCCCGCAGACTTCGAGGTCGTACCAGGGAACGTCCACACTGGCCGGGGCGGAGCCGAAGACCTCGTACGCCACGGAGAGTTCGAAGTGCAGCATCCCGTCGGTGACGGCCAGCGCGACAGTATTCATGTCCGGAAGTGTATGGGTCATGTCGTTCCAGACACTCACTGCGGAGTGTGCGAACGCGCCAGGATGGTCGCAGTCGATCAGCCCGGGACTCGGGCTACGCACATGAAGCGGGGAGAAACCCATGGTGGCGGGGCAGATGGTCGTGGTGTACGGCGCATACGGGCACACCGGCCGGTTCATGGTGGCGGAGTTGAGGGAGCGCGGTTTCGTGCCGGTCCTCTCCGGCCGCGACGCCGACAAGCTCAAGTCGCTGGCGGTGTCCACGGACGAGCCGCACATCCGTCCGGCGCCGGTCGACGATCCGGCCGCGCTCGACCGCGCGCTGGCGGGTGCGGCAGCCGTGATCAACTGCGCGGGGCCCTTCGCCACGACGGCCGCACCGCTGGTCGAGGCGGCGCTGCGCGCCGGTATCCCGTACCTGGACGTGGCGGGCGAAGTCGAGGCCACCGTCGATACGTTCGCGCACTTCGCGGACCGCGCCCGCGAAGCCGGGGCGGTGGTCGTCCCGGCGATGGCCTTCTACGGCGGGCTCGGCGACCTGCTGGCCACCGCCGCGATGGGCGACTGGGAGAAGGCCGACGAGGCGCACATCGCGTACGCGCTGGACAGTTGGCACCCGACGCCGGGGACGCGTGCGGCGGGCGCGGTCTCACGGGCGCGGCGCGGGGGTCGGCGCCTGCGTTTCGCCAACGGGAAGATGGAGTACCGCGACGACAGCGCACCCACTGTGGACTGGCTCTTTCCGGATCCGGTGGGCGCCAGGACCGTCTTCGGGGAGTTCTTGACGGCCGATGTCGTCACCGCCCCCACCCATCTGCCCGTTTCCGAGTTCAGCACCTACATGACGGTCGATGCGGTCAAGGACGTGCTCGCCCCGGACTCCCCGGCACCGGCCGCCGTCGATGAGCGGGGCCGGTCGGCGCAGACCTTCCTCGTCGATGTGGTCGTGCGCTCCGGCGGTCGCGAGCGGCGCGCCGTGGCGAGGGGCCGGGACATCTACGCCGTCAGCGCGCCGCTCGCGGTGGAAGCGGTGCACCGCATCCTCGCCGGGCGGACGAGGACGGTCGGCGTCGCCGCCGCCGGCGCGCTCTTCGACGCGGCCGACTTCCTCCGCGCCCTGTCCCCGCACATTTCCTTCGAGCTGAGCGAGCGACTGGGCGAGTGACCGGGCGAGTGAAGGACAGAGCCCGGATGTGGTGCGGCGGCCGACGGGGGGCCGCCGCACTCGGCCGTCAAGAGGTGGTGAGGGCTCGCGTCTCGGCGGTGTAGAGCTCCGCGGGGTCGAATCCCATACCACTGAAGTGGCCCGCGAGTTCGAGGGACAGTACGCCATGGAGGCGGGTCCAGAAGAGGAGGGCGCGGCTGAGCGCCGAGGGCGGGGCCTGGTGTTCGCGCGCCCAGGACCGGTGCTCGGCGAGGTGGTCGTCCAGGGGAGCCGCCGGGGAGCCTTCCGGTGTGCCGACGGCGCAGGCGTCGAGGAGGACGGCCATGATCTCGGAGGCGATCCGGGTGGTGTCTTCGGGGGCCTGGTATCCGGGCACGGGTGTGCCGTAGACGAGGAAGTACCGCTGCGGGTCGTCCAGGGCCCACCGGCGCAGGGTGTGCGCCAGTTCGGCGAGGTCGGCGCCGGCCGTGGCGCGGGCCAGGAAGGTGTCGGCGAGGCTGCGGTAGGCGTCCCTGATGAGCTCGGTGATCAGCTGGTCGCGGTTGGCGAAGTACCGGTAGAGCGCGGGCCCGCTCACACCGATCTGTTTGGCGATGGCGTTGAGGGACAGGGCGGAGGCCCCGGCGTCGGCGATCTGCTCCCAGGCGTGTTTCTTGATCTCCTCCCGCACCTGAGCGCGATAGCGCTCCCGGGGTGTCCTCGCGTCCGACTCCGCCACGTCCGCCTCCAGGCTTCACGACTACAACATCAACCTCTAGTTAGAGGCTATCACTTTCCCTCTTGACTCTCACCGAAGCTGCCAGTTATAACTTCTAACGAACGCAACAGCTTCCACAGAGCGTCTACAGAGAGGGACCGTCATGACCAGCGAGCGCCTGACCGAGGTCGTCCTGCCGGGCATCGTGGCTCCGGAGGGCCTCAAGATCCGCCACGGAGCCGTACCGGAGGCCGGACGGGGCCAGATCCTGATCGCCATGGAGGCGAGCGGGGTCTCCTTCGCCGAGCAGCAGATGCGCCGAGGGCGGTACTACGACCAGCCGCCGTTCCCGTTCGTGCCCGGCTACGACCTGGTGGGCCGCGTACTGAGCACCGGAGAGGGCGTCGACCCGGGACTGACCGGCCGGCGGGTGGCCGCGCTGGTGAAGGTCGGCGGGTGGGCCAGTCACGTCGTCGTCGACGCCGACGACGCCGTACTCGTCCCGGACGGCCTCACGGCGGCGGAGGCGGAAACCGTGGTGGTCAACGGCATCACGGCCTGGCAGATGCTGCACCGCCGGGCGCGGGTTCGCGCCGGGCAGACCGTACTGGTGCACGGCGCGGGCGGCGGGGTGGGCTCCGTCCTGGTCCAGCTGGCGCGCGCGGCAGGCGCCGAGGTGATCGGCACGGCATCTCCACGGCACCACGACGCCCTTCGGGAGGTCGGCGTGACCCCCGTCGACTACCGTGCGGGCAACGTGGCTTCCCGGGTTCGGGAGCTGACGCCGGGCGGGGTGGACGCGGTGTTCGACCACGTCGGCGGGCGCAGCGTGATCGACTCCTGGCGCCTGCTCGCCCCCGGCGGCACGCTCGTCTCCTACGGCAGCGCCTCCACCCGCGACGACACCGGCTCCAAGCAGTGGCCCGTACTGAAGATCCTCGCCCGCACCTGGCTCTGGAACACCCTGCCCAACGGCCGCCGGGCCCACTTCTACAACATCTGGGCCGGCCGCGCCCTCGGCAAGGACCGGTTCCGCGCCCGCCTCCGGGCCGACCTCACCGAGGTGTTCGCCGCCGTCGCCCGGGGCGACGTGAGCGCCCGCATCGCCGCACAACTCCCGCTCGCCCAGGCCGCCGAGGCACTGCGCCTGGCGGAGTCCGGCACCGCCACCGGCAAGGTTGTCCTGACACCCTGAGCTGCACCACGGCTTCCCGGGCCACACCAAGTGCCAACCGCATCGCGCCCAAGGCATCGAAGTCCGTCGTCATGGTCCGTCGTCTTGGTCCGTCGTCTTGGTCCGTCGTCATGTCGTCATTCCGAAGGCTTCCGCATCCAAGCAACTCACAGACGCCTAGACCGAGTTGGGAATCCCGCGAAGGCCGGACGCCGCGATTACGCGAAGCACCCTGGCAAAGTTCAGAATTCGCGGTCGATCCCCGTGACCGCGGCAGGCCCCAAGGGGGCATCCTCCTCGGTGAATCCGCTGTCGCGCAGGGCAGCGGAGACCAGCCGCACCGCGTTAGCCTCTGCCTCGATGCGGCTGGCGGCCTCCACTTCGAGCCGGACGGAGAACATGTTGCCGTCCTGGACGGTCAACAGGCTCAACTCCTCGCTCTCCCCGAAGTCGGTGTTCGCCGGGTCCTGGGGACGCAGCTTCCGCTCCACCGCCGAACGCTGGGCATCTGTGACGCCGTGCACGAACGTGCCCGGCACGGTGATGACGTAGTCGGTCATGAAAACTCCTGACGTGCAGGCCCCCACGGGTGTCAGGGGCATCCTCTTGGAATGCCCCGCAATGGGGATACCAACCAACGCACTCCCCCACCCGGGTGGTCGCCCCGCAGGCGATGCGTCTCCACGAACCGGTCGAGCACTCCCCCTCACCCGTGGCTCGGATGTCCAGACTCAGGTTCCCAGGTCATCGTGCGATACGGGAGTTGTACGAACGGGCCCCCGCGTGCGCCCGCGAGTCAGTGGATCTGCCCGATGGGGCGGACCACCACGGTGTTCACGTCGACTCCTGCAGGTTGGCCGAGCGCCCAGGTGATGGCGTCGGCGACGTTCTCCGCGGTCATCACCGGCCCTGTGGGCGCGGCTCTCTGCGGGTGGCTGCTCCAGAACGGGGTGTCGACCCGGCCGGGGGCGATCAGGGTGACCCGACTCCGGCACCGGTGACCAGGACGCGGGTGTTCTCGGCGAGGGAGGTGAGGGCGGTCTTGCTGACCGAGTACATGTTGCCGGGGGTGTTCTTGATGCCCGCGGTGCTGCCCACCAGGATGATCCGACCCCCGTTGGCCGTGAGCTCCGGGAGCGCCGCCTTCACCAGGAGAGCCGGGCCGAGGACGTTCACCAGGAGCATCTCTCGCCACTCCTCGGGGTCGCCGTCGACAAGGTTGTCGTGAGTGGAGAACCCCGCGTTGGCGACGACGTGGTCGAGGCGCCCGAACGTCTTGACCGTCGCGTCGACGGCACCTTGGACCGCCGCGAAGTCGGTGGTGTCGGCGGCTATGGGCAACACGACCTCCCCGGCGCCGAGTTCGGCGGCGAATCCGTCGAGCCGTCCCTGGTCGCGGCCGGTTACGGCCACCCGATGCCCGGCCGCGACCAACCGCCGCACGGTCGCCGCACCGATCCCGCTCGCCCCGCCGGTGACGAGGGTCACCGGTCCGCCGCGCTCGCCGCTCATGACTGCCTGACCGCTGCTCATAACTCCCCCTGGAATCAAGCCCGATGATCGCCGACTGTCCTATCACGCACACAGGCGCCGCCGCGCGCGAATTCCGATCCATGACAGGCGGCGAGGAGAGGAGTGAGGCGGCGCGCGGGTGTGGCGGGGTGGACGGCGAGAAACGTCTCGGCCATCGGGATGGGCGGAGCGAAGGGCCGGAAGACGGTGCGCCCGGCGGGGAGGCGGGCGGCCTGGGCGGCGTAGAAGACCGTCCAGCTGGGGGCGCCGGTGGCGATCGCGGCAAGGGTGTCCTGGTCGGTGGTGAAGGCAGGGCCGAGAAGGGGCTCGAACCCGGCGTCGTTGCACGCCGCGACCACCAAGTCCACCAGGTGGGGGTTGTGCTCACGAGGCACGATCCGCAGGGGCAGGGCGGCGAGGTCGGCTACCTGGACGGCAGTGCCGGTGGCCAGGGGGTGGGCTGCGGGAAGGGCCACGACCAGGGGATCCTTCCAGACCGGGACGAGGTCCAGCCCTTGGCCGCGACTCGCCCCGCGTACGAAGGCCGCGTCCAACTCACCGTCCCGTACGGCTTGGAGGCGGTTGGCCGTCGGGGAACTCGTCAGTTCGACGGCGACGTCAGGGGCACTCTCCGCCAGCGAAGCCAGGACGTGTTCGAGGCGGGTCCCGAGGCCGACACTGGTGCCGATACGCAGGACGGCCTTCCGCTCGGCGCGGTGGTCGGCCATGGCGTCGAGGCCCGCGCGCTCGGCTGTCAGGACGGCCCGGGCGTGAGGCAGGAACGCGGCGCCCCCGGCGGTGAGGGTGACCTTGCGTGTGGTGCGGTCGAACAGGTCCAGTCGGAGTTCGCGCTCCAGGCGCCGGACCTGCTGGCTGACAGTGGGCTGGACGATGTGCAGACGCTCGGCGGCCCGGCCGAAGTGCAGTTCCTCGGCGACCGCCACGAAGTACCGCAACTGACGCAGCTCCATTACCTACCTCCGGCCACCCGAATTCATCATGATCCTTGATGAGTGTACGAGCGAACCGGACCTTGGTCGTCGCTCTGCAACGCGGTGAACTGGCGCGGTGAACTTGCCCGCACAACGCCACGTTTCCCGCGTGGTGAGTCAGCGGATCAGCGAATCAGCGAGGAAAGCCACTCATGCCGTACGTGACCGTCAACGGGGTCGAACTCTTCCACACGGACACCGGAGCCGGGGCCCCGGTGCTGTTCCTGCACGGCTGGGGCACCAGCGGCAGGGTGTGGGACGCACAAGTCGCCGACCTGGCCGCCGACCACCGCGTGATCACCATGGACTGGCGGGGATGCGGACGCTCGGAGCATCCACCCACCGGCAACACCACACGGGCCAACGTAGAAGACATACTCGCCCTCATCGAACACCTCGGCCTGCAACAGCCGTTGCTGGTGGGCAGTTCACTCGGAGCCACCTTCGCCCTGGAAACGGCTCTTCGCGCACCGGAGCACGTCGCCGGTGTGGTGTCGATCAGCGGGCCCGGACACTGGCCGAGCCAGGGCATGGCCAGTGCCCTGCACTCCCTGATCTCCTCCCTCGCCGCCGACCGTGCGGCAACCGTGGCCAACTGGGTCCCGAAGTGGTTCGGTCCTACCGCGCCGGTCGGGCTCGTACGGCAGACGGTGCGCCAGATCCTCGAATCGGGGCACTTCATCGACGAGTTGTTCACCGAGGCCATGTCCCACGATCCGCGCGAGGCGCTGACCGGGATCGCCGTCCCGGTGGACTACCTGCACGGTCGGTACGACACCGAGATACCGCTGGAGGTGTCCCGTACGCTGGCCGCGCTGACCCCGTACGGCACCTTCCATGTGATCGAACAGGCCGGGCACATGGCTCACCAGGAGCAGCCCGCCGCGGTCAACACGCTGATCCGCGCGGCACTGCAGCGCTTCACGGACGACGCGTTCCCGAGGTCAGCGACGGGCAGCCCCTCCGTCAGCCCCGCCGCTTAGGGCCGGCCGGCCTGCTTGGAGCAGGTCTGGTCGTTGGCGGGCAGCTTGCCGGTGGCCAGGTACTGGTTGACCTTGTTGTCGACGCAGGCATTCTCGTAGAGGCCGTAGATCGCGTGCCGGTTGGCGCCCTTGAGGGTAATGAGCTTGGAGCTCGGCAGCAGGCCGTGCAGAGCGACGGCACCCTTGTGCGCGGTGCGCGGGTCGCCGGTGGCGGACACGATCAGCACCTTGGCGTCGTGCTTCACCTGAGTGGGCTCCTCGCGGGGCCGGTCCCAGAAGGCGCACGGGCCGATGTTGTTGGCCAGCGCGCCGAAGCGCGGGTATGCGGCACGGCTGCGCTCGATGTCCCGCCAGTAGACCTCGGGGTCGCGCGGAGCCGCCCTATCCCCGCAGATGACCGCGGACTGCACACTGCCGTGGTGCGACTGCTCGCCGGTCATCGCGAGCCGCAGGGTCGCAGCGAAGATCGGCGACAGCCGGGTCGGCTGTCCGGCCGCGGCCTTGTTCAGCACGGACACCTGCTCGGCGAGGGTCGCCCGGGACGTGTTGGTGTCGCTGTCGACCCCGGCGAGCAGGATGAACGGTATGTGGGTGTCGTCGAGTTGGAAGGTCTCGGGCGCCGTGCCGACGGTCAGCGGGCCGCGTGCGGAGGTCTTGATGATGTGGTCGATGGTGGCCAGGACCTGGGCCCGGGTGCGGCCGAGGCCGTAGGTATCGTGGCGGGCGGCAGCCCATGTGGCCCAGTCGGCGAGCGCCTGCTCGTTCTCGCCGACGGCCGCCTGGAGCAGTCGGGGGCCGAACTTGCGGGGGTCGACGGCGCCGTCCAGGACCATGCGGTCGGTGCGGCCGGGGAACATCTGGGTGTAGACGGTGCCCAGATAGGTGCCGTACGAGTAACCGAAGTAGGAGATCTTCTTCTCGCCGAGCGCGCCACGGATGACGTCCATGTCGCGGGCCGTGTTACGTGTGGTCACGTGCGGCAGCACGGAGGCGCCGGCGGCACGGCACTTGGCGGCCAGATCCTTCTGCAGGGCGACCTGGCGCTCGAAGCTCGCCCGGCTGAGACCGGCCGAGAGGAGATTGGTACCGACGGGCCAGCCGCAGTCCAGCGGGGTGCTACGGCCGACGAAGCGCGGGTCGAAGCCGACGATGTCGTACCGCGGGCCGGTCTTCTTCATCCACGCATGGAACTCCGGCGGGGACTCAAGCGCCGTCCCGCCGGGACCACCGTTGTTGAGCAGGATCGACCCGATGCGGTGGCGGGTGTCGGTGGCCTTGAGCCGGGATATCGCGACGGTGATGGTACGGCCCCGGGGAGCGGCGTAGTCGAGCGGCACGGTGACGTCCGCGCACTGCACACCGGCCTTGTCGAGATCACGGCCCATACTGTCGCCCGGCCCCTTGGCACAGCTGCCCCAGCCCAGACGCTGATCGTAGTAACGGTCGAGCGAGGCCCCGGACTTCGACGCGGTGGGCGTCGCCGCCGTGGCCGTCACGGCGGGTACCGCGCCGAGGCAGGCGGCGAGGGCGAGGCCCACGGCCGAAGTGCGGCGCAGGGTGGGGCTGGGGGTGATCACGAAGTCTCCTCGGCGTGCGGGGGGGGGGTTGCGGTCGGGAGTGCGTGCGGTGTGCGCCGCGTCGGCCGTGGCCAAGGCGACCGCCACGACGGCTGAGGTGCCGGGCAACGGCCCTGCGGACGCGGCTGGTTGACTCCTACCAAAAGGGGATCTCGTCACCCTGTTCCGTATATGTCTCACACCGTCAGACGCTAAGCGGAACAGCCGCCCCATTCACTACGGCTGTCCCCCGAGCCTCGATGGGGGCACCCCTACCAGTGCCTCGTCAAAGCCGTAGCGTGCGCGGAGGCGGGTGAAGGCGGTGGGGCTCGGGCGGCGTGGGAGGAACTCCTCGATCCGCTGGGCGCATTCGCGTGGGCTCGCCGTACTGGTGTCGCACTCCAGTCGATCTACGGAGCGGCCCCCTCCAGGAGTTCGGGGCCGTTGTTGCGTACGTTGTTCACGGCCGGGGAGACCGGCCGGGCGTCCAGGTGGCCGCCCGCGGGCTGGGTCAGCAGGGCGCGCAGTTCGTCGGGGTCCTGGTGGTGGGGGTCGAGCCAGGCGTCGTAATGGTCCTCGGTGAGCGCGAGGGGCATGCGCGGGTGCACGCGGCCGGCCGCGTCCGTGGCCTCGGTGGTGATGATCGTGCAGGTCACCAACCAGGCGGCGGGGTCGTCGTCCTGCTTGACCGTGCGATCGCGCCAGTACTCGTACAGCCCGGCGAGCGCCATCACCTGGTCGTCCTCGGGACGGATGAAGTACGGCTGCTTACGGACTTTGCCGGTGCCGTGGTCCTTGACCTGCTCCCACTCGTAGAAGCCGTCGGCCGGCAGCAGGCAGCGGTGCTTGAGGAACGCACGGCGGAAGGCGGGCTTCTCGTGCACGGTCTCCACCCGCGCGTTGATCATCCGGGCGCCCACCTTCACGTCCTTCGCCCACGACGGCACCAGCCCCCAGCGCAGTGGCCGCAACTGCCTGCCGTGCGGCGCGGCATCGTCATGTCCGCGCGCGGTGCGCTCCAGGACGGCCCACACCTCGTCGGTCGGCGCGACGTTCCAGCTCGGCGCCAACCGCTCCTGGGCATGCCAGTCGGTGACCTGGAAGAGCTGGACCAGGTCCTCGGGGCTGCGGGTGGAGACGTAACGGCCACACATAGAACCACTGTGCCACCGGCAGCACCGAGGGAAACACTGTTCGGTCGCCTATTTACGGGTAGGTGAATATGGAGGTTGCCACCCAGGTGTCATTCTGCTCGTAAGCCGCCACATAGGCATGGAATCCCGGCTGAAGGGAGCCGTAGCGGTACGTTCCCTTGGTGAGCTCGAAGGTCACATCCCCGTTTGCGGTGGCGAGCTGGAGGCGACCGTCTTTGAATTCGATGACCTTTCCGCTGAACCCCACGGTTTGAGTCGCTGTCGACGCGGCACTACCGCCGACCTGCTGCGCAGCAGCATTCCCTGTCGGAGCCGCGTGTGCTGCCTGCGCCGTCGGTCCGCAGACGGCCAACATGCCCGCCATCCCGACGGCGACGATCGCCGCCTCGGCAAGGTTCCTGGAATTTCGCATGCGCATGCCCTTTCCTCAGGCCTTCAAGAGTGTCCTATTCGGCGCGTCGAAATCCATCGACTCCAACCCGCTGTTCGGACGCTAGCAGCGCCCCAGGCGCGCACGCCATTTTCTTTCGCGTTACTTTCAGAATTCGCCCTTCCCGACGCCGAATCGGCGGTAATTCCTCGATGCTCGGGCCCGAAAAAGCCCGAGGAGACCGGTGCCGGCGAGGCGTGAAGTGCCGTACGGGACACGTGCGTTGCGGGCCTGCTCTTCGCGGTCCGTACCGGGCTCTGGTCTCCGTCAGGTGCCGCCGTCATAGTGGGACCACCGCGCGCCACACAGCGCAGACGGCGGGCATCGAAGGGGGACGGGATGCCAGGTGCGGCGGCTTCGACGAACCTGCTCAACTTGACCGCGGCGGGGGGATGCGCGTGCAAGATCCCCCTCGACCGGATGGAAGCCCTGCTGGAGTCTCTCGGGGCCCGCCCGGCCGCGTTCGGCGGCCGCACGGACAACCTCGTGCCGGGCACACAACGGGACGACGCGGCGCTCTACAGGCTCACCACCGATCTCACCCTCGCCTTCTCCACCGACTTCGGCACACCCGTCTCACAGGACGCGGAGACCTGGGGCCGCATCGCCGCGATGAACGCGGTGTCCGACATCTACGCGATGGGCGCCGAACCGTTCCTCGCGCTCGGCATACTCGGCTGGCCTCCCGAACTGCCGCACGAGACGGTGGCGCAGCTCATGCGGGGCGCCGTCCGCGCACTCGCCGAGTGTTCCACGCAGCTCGCCGGAGGCCACTCCATCGTCTCCGAATCCCCCGTCTTCGGCCTGTGCGTGATCGGCGCGACCCAGCCCGGCCACGTCATGCTCCAGAGCAACGCACGCCCCGGTCACCGGCTCGTCCTCACCAAACCGCTCGGCACCGGCATCGTCATCGCCGGACAGAAGGCCGAAGTGGCCTCCGCCGACGCGGTGTTGGAGGCCGAGAGCGTCATGCTCGCCTCCAACCGCACGGCCTGTCGACTGGCCCGTGACACCGGTATCGACGCCGCCACCGACATCACCGGCTACGGACTCATCGGCCATCTGCGCACCATGCTGGTCGCCTCGGCCTGCACCGCCATGGTGTTCCCCGACGCGGTACCGATGCTGCGGCACGCGGTCGAACTCGCCGAGGAGCACGGCATCGTAGCCAACAGCGCCGAGCGGACCTACTTCGCGCTGGAGGACCGGGTGGACTGGGCGGACCTGCCCGTGGCGCGGCGCATCTCTCTGTGTGATCCGCAGACCTCGGGCGGCCTGCTCCTCTCGGCCTCCCCCGACCAGGCTCGTACGTTCCAGGCCCGCTGTGCCGAGTACGGCGTTCTGGCCGTCGACATAGGGGAGGTGACGGGTGGCGGCACTCCCGGGACGATCGTGATGCAGCGCCTGGGACGCGGAACCGGGAAGGGGAAGCCCGCGTGACTCCGTCCGTCGTGCACCAGAAGTTCCTCTACCTCTGCGCCGCGCTCGGGTTCGCCGTACTGGTCTCGGGGCTCGCGGTCGGCGTCCTCACCGAGAGCAGGCTGTGGGCCCTGTCGGCGGTGGTTCTGGAGTCGCTGGGATCGGCCGTGCTCTTTCCCATCCTGGTGTCCTTCTCCTACGACCGGCTCAAGGAGAAGTGGCTCGGGGACGAGGTGTGGCGCATCTTCAACGAGCTGTCCGACGCCGGGATCAGCCGCGTGTACAAGGACCGCGAGACATCGCCCCGCCGCGACAACGCGCAGACACGGCTGTCGGAGGAGTTCCGCAGCTTCGAGAACGGCGAGATCCTCATGATGGGCGTCTCTCTGCGGGTGTTCTTCAATCCCCTCGGACCGTTCTACCGCGACATCGAGACGATGCTGCGGGAGACCGGCGGCCGGGTCCGGATCCGGGCGGTCGTCTGCGATCCGGCCAACCCCGATGTTCCCGTCCGGGCCGCGATCGAAGAGGTCGGACGAAGCCCCGAGCACACCTCGCAGCTGGAGCGCGACGTCGAGTCGACGAGGGTGACCGTCGCCGGCCTGCGGGCCACGATGGGACCGCACGTCGACCTGAGACTGGCCATGGCCGCCCCCTACTGCACGACGGTCATCTTCCCGCACGTCTGCTACTACTCACCCAACCTCCTCGCCCCCAAGGCCCCGGTGGGCCTGCCGATGATCCTCTTCCGCTCCGGGGCACACGGTTACAAGATGGTTCACGCCTCGTTCGAGTACGTGTGGCAGCTGCCGACCACCCGCGATCCGGCGGGGCGGTAGACCAGTCAAGACCAGTCACCGAGGTCGCGGCGGCGGCCGGTAACGCCGCGGACCAACCGGGCCCCGAACGCCTCCGCGAACCGATACGGCCTCCAACGGCGCTCCCCCGACGCCCGGTTCGCACCCGGCAGGTGGCACGTTCCAGCCGGATACCTTGAGACGGAGGCCGCAACCGGGCACACTTTGCCGGCCCCACCCCTCATCCGCACCAGCGTCCCCAGCAGCTGTGGCACGCCCTTGTGCGGGTGACCGGCACCGGCCACCCTGGCCGGATGGCCATCACACCGCGCTTAAGACAGCGCTGCGGCGCCGTGATCGCGCTCGCCGCAGCGCTCGTACTCGTCGGGACCACGGAGGCATCCGCTGCCGGGCCGCCGGAAGGCGTCGTTCAGTACGCCGACGCCCCGGGAGCCGTCGCCGACAGCTACCTCGTCGTCCTCAACCCCTCCCGCGCCGCCTCGCGGACGCCGGGAGGCCGGGCCGTCGTCGAGCGGTACGGAGGCAGGATCCGCCGCACCTACGACACCGCGCTCAACGGCTACTCGGCCCACCTGTCGGAGCGTCAGGCCCGGCGCCTCGCCGCCGATCCGGCGGTCGCCGAGGTGGCGCAGAACCGGACGCTGCGGCTCGATGCCACCCAACCGGATCCCCCTTCCTGGGGCCTGGCCCGCATCGACCAGCGCCGTCTGCCGATGGCCGGGGGCTACACGTACCCGGATTCGGCCGGGCAGGGGGTGACCGCGTATGTCATCGACACGGGTGTGAACATCGCCCATGAGGACTTCGGCGGCCGCGCCACCTACGGCTACGACGCCATCGACGACGACATGACCGCGCAGGACGACCACGGCCACGGCACACACGTCGCCGGTACGGTCGCGGGCACCACCTACGGGGTGGCGAAGAAGGCGAAGATCGTCGCGGTGCGGGTGCTCGACTACACGGGCGAGGGCACCACCGAGCAGGTGGTGGCGGGCATCGACTGGGTGACCCGCAACGCGGTCAAGCCGGCCGTGGCGAACATGAGCCTGGGCGGGGACCCGGACGACGTCCTGGATGCCGCCGTCCGCAACTCCATCGCCTCCGGCATCACCTACGCCGTCGCCGCGGGCAACCAGGACATCGACGCGGCGGGCCGCTCCCCCGCCCGCGTCCAGACCGCGCTGACGGTCGGGGCGGTCGGCGAGCACGACCACCGCGCCTCCTACTCCAACTACGGGCCGCTGGTGGACCTGTTCGCTCCGGGAGACTCCATCACCTCCGCCGCGTACTGGTCCGAGGACTGGTACACGACCATGTCCGGCACCTCGATGGCCACGCCGCACGTCACCGGTGCGGCCGCGCTCCATCTCGCCGAGCACCGCACGGCCACCCCGGCCCAGGTCGGTGCGGCCCTCACCGCCTCGGCCACGACCGGATCCGTCATCGACCCGGGCGCCGGTTCGGTCAACCGGCTGCTGTACGTGGGCAGTTCACCACAGCGTCCGCCCGGCAGCCGCTTCGCCAACACCACGGACTACCCGGTGGCCGACCTGGCGACCGTCAACTCCCCCGTGACCGTCAGCGGAGTGTCCGGCCGTGCCCCGGCTGACCTCGACGTCGAGATCGACATCAAGCATCCGGACTCCGGCGACCTGCGGATCGACGTGATCGCCCCCGACGGCACCGCGTATCCCATCAAGGACGAATGGGAGGGCTGGGCCGTCACGGACTTCACCGTGGTCTACGCGATCGACGCCTCATCGGAGACCGCCAACGGGGTGTGGCGACTGCGGGTGTTCGACGCCCGCGCCGGGAACACCGGCTATGTCGACTCCTGGGCCCTGCGCTTCTGAACGAGCCATCGGCGCCCCCGCTTCAGGGGGCGCCGATGGCCGGTCGCGGGGCGGGCCGTCGTGCGGCCCGCCCCGCTCGCCGTGGTCGGTCAGGGTGTCTGCTTCGACACCTCCAGGTCGGCCGTGGGCTTGTTGACCTTGCCGCCGGGCGGGCCCGTGGTGCTCGCGTTGTTTTCGGTGACCGGGTCCTTGGTCGCCGACGACACCGTGGCCGTGTTGTGGATGTCGGAACCGTCACCCGTGTACGTGGCGGCGAGCTTCACCTTGAACACCCAGGTCACCGACGCACCGGGCGCCAGTGCGGCCTGCGGGCCGCAGGTGACGGCACGGCCCGAGGTGCAGGTGTCGTCGGAGGAGACGAAGCTCAGGGCAGTGGGCAGGGTGTCGGTGACCTGGACCTGTTCCGCCTGGGAGGGGCCCTTGTTGGTGACGGTCACCGCGTACTCGAAGCTCTCGCCAGGGGCGACGGGCGTGTTCGTGACCGGCTTCTTGACGATCGCCAGGTCGGCGGAGGGCGCGGCGACCGTGCCGCCCGGAGGCGTGGCGGTGTCGCTGTCGTTCTCGCTGCTCGGGTCGATGTTGTCGGCGGTGACCCTGGCGGTGTTCTTCAGATCGCTGCCGTCCCCGTGGTAGGCGGGGTCGACCTTCACGGTGAGCAGGTACTCGATGATCTCTCCCACCTTGAGCGGGGTCGTGCGCTTGCACGAGACCGCGCGGCCGGAGACCGTGCAGCCGGCCGGGGAGGACGCCACGTAGGACAGGCCTTCGGGGAGGTCGTCGGTGAGCTTCACGTTGTAGGCGTCGGCCGACGGGCCGTTGTTCGTCACCGTGATCTTGTAGTCGAAGGTGGTGCCGGGGGCCGGCGGGGTGTCCCCCACCGCGGTCTTGGTCACCGCCAGGTCGGCCGTGGGCCGGTTGACCGTGCTGCCGGGCAGACCGGCCGGGGAGCTGGTGTTGTTGGCCGGGACGGGGTCCTTGGTGTCGGAGGAGACGGTGGCGGTGTTGCGGATGTCGCTGCCGTCGCCGGTGTACTCGGAGTCGAGCCTGACGCGGAACTTCCAGGTCCTGGACGCGCCCGGCTCCAGGATCGCCTGCGGGCCGCAGCTGACGGTCCGGCCGGTGGCGGTGCAGCCGTCGGCCGAGTCGACGAAGGTCAGCCCCGCGGGCAGGGTGTCCGTCGCCTTCGCCTTCAGCGCGCGTGAGGGGCCGTCGTTGTGGGCGGTGACCTCGTACTCGAAGGTCTCGCCCGGTGCGATGGGGGTGGTGGTCGCGGGCCGCTTCGTCGCCCACAGGTCGGCCTGGGGTGCCGTGACCCCGCCGGGCGGCAGGATCGCGGTGCTGGTGTTGTTCGTGGGGTCGGGGTCCCTGGAATCCGAGCTGGCGGTGGCGGTGTTGTGCAGGTCCGCGCCGTCACTCTGATAGGCGGCGCTGAGCTTCACCTTGAACGTCCACTTGGTGGTCGCCCCGGGGACCAGCTTGGCCTGCGGACCGCAGGTCACCTTCTGGCCGGAAGCCGTGCAGGGGTCCCCCGACGACACGAAGGTGACGCCGTCCGGGAGCGTGTCGGTGGCCGTGACGTTGCGGGCGTCCGACGGTCCGGCGTTGGACGCGTCGATCTCGTACTCGTACTCCTGACCGGGAATCGTCGGTCCGCTGCCCAGTGCCGTCTTGACCGCGGAGATGTCGGACTGGGGTGTGAAGGGGCCCGGGGGTGTCACCGGCTTGGGCTTGTTGTTGTCCGGATCCGGGTCCGTGGAGTCCGACTTGCCGACTGCGGCGTTGCCCAGATCCGATCCGTCACCCTCGTAGGAGGGACTCAGCCGGGCGAGGAAGGTCCACTTCTTGGTCTGTCCCACACCCAACTGCCCTTCGGGGCCGCAGGTGACCGTCTGTCCGGTGGCCGAGCAGCCGTCGGCCGAGGAGACGAACGAGATGCCGTCGGGCAGTGTGTCGGTCGCCGTGGCGTTGCGGGCCACGGACGGCCCGTTGTTCTTCGCCGTGAGGGTGTAGGTGATGAGGCCGCCGGGCGGAGTGTCGGCCGCGGCGGCCGGGCTCTGGCCGGACCACTGCGGCAGCGCGCCGAGCAGTGCGGCGAGCGCCGCTCCCGCCCAGGGGCGCCGACGATGTCGTCTCGTTCTCATCTCGCATCGATTCCGTTCGTGCTCCGGTTGCCGTACACCGCTGTACGGACGTTGGGGGGGGTGTGCCACCCGGGCGGGCGGGGCCGCGTCAGGCGGGGGTGTCGTCGGCCTGCTTGCCGAATTCCAGGTCGGCGGTCGGCGGTTTGAGTGACCCGCCCGGCACGGTGGCGGTGCCGCTGTTGTTGGTGGTGTCGGGGTCGGCCGTGTCGGCGCCGGCCGTCGCGGTGTTGTGCACGTCGGTGCCGTCGCCGCTGTAGGCGGCGTCCAGGCGGACCCTGAAGGTCCAGGACACCGAGGCACCGGGGGCGAGTGTGGCGACAGGCCCACAGGTGACCGTGCGGTCGGTCACCGCACAGGCGTCGGCGGAGGAGAGAAACGTCAAGGGGGTCGGCAGGGGGTCCTGGACGCGGACGGCACGGGCCACGGACGGGCCGCGGTTGGTGACCGTCACCGTGTACGCGTAGGTCTCCCCCGGCGCGACCCGGGCGGTGGTCGTTGTCTTCTTCACCGTCACGAGGTCGGCCGCCGGAGGGGTGACCCCGCCCGGCGGAAACGCGGCGCCGCTCGTGTTGTTGGCGGTGTCCGGGTCCGTGACATCGTGGGTGATCCTCGCGACGTTGCCCAGGTCGCTACCGTCGCCTTGGTAGGTGGCCCTGAGCTTGACCCGGACGGTCCACGACACGGCGGAGCCCGCCTCCAGCGCGGCGACAGTGGGACAGGTCACGAAGAAGCCCGCGGCGGTGCAGCCGTCGGCGGACGAGACGAAGGTCAGCCCGGCGGGCAGGGTGTCGGTGGCCTTCACATTGCGTGTGTCGGACGGCCCGTTGTCGCGCGCGGTGATCCGGTAGTCGAACTCCTCACCGGGACGTACCGGCCCCGCCCCCACACCTTCCTTGGTGACCGCCACGTCGGCGAGTGCGGTCACGGTGGTCTCGGCCGTGGCGGAGTTGTCACTGGGGTCGGTGTCGGTGCGGTTGCCCGGCGCGGTCACCACCGCCGTGTTGCGCAGCGTGGTCGGCTGGGCGGGCGCGGTACCGGTGATGGTGTACGTGACGGTGCCGTTGCGCAGGAGGTCCGCCGTGGTGTCGAGGTCGCCCGCGCCGGAGGCTTTGCCGCAGGTGCTGCCGGTGCTGGCCGTGCACCTCCAGGTCACCTGGGTGAGTCCGGGCACCGGGTCCTTGACGGTCGCTCCCGTCACGTCGTTGGCATCGCTGTTGGTGACCTTGACGGTGTACGTGACCGGGCCCGCCCCCGCCGCGACCGTGGCGGGCCTGCCCGACTTGGCGACGGTGAGGTTGGCCGGCACGTTGATGGTCAGGTCGCCGACCTCGTGGTTGTTGGTCGCGCCGCCCGTACCGCCCGAGAAACCCACCCTCAGGGTGGACGGCAGTGACGGCTGGTTGGTGATGGTGGAGACGTCGAAGTCGGTGATGAGCTTGGTCGACGCGGTGCCCGGGCCGGAGTCCGACCAGACCGAGACCAGCAGCTTGCCGTTGGTGGGCTGCACGGCGATCCGCACGGTGCGGTACGAGGTCCGGCTGCCCGTCTCCACGGTGGATCCGGGACCGTCGGCGGACGTGCCGAAGCGGTAACCGGTGGTCCCGCTGCCCCCACCGCGCAGCACGATCTTGTTGGCCTGGGTGCCCGGGCCGCTGGCTCCGGTGGAGTTGGCCGAGAAGTTGCCGAACTCGTCCAGGCCGATCCCCAGGAAGCCGCCGGGCACACCGCTGGACGTACAGCGCAGGACCGAGCCGGCACAGGCGTAGCCCAGTGCCCCGCCGGCGGCGCCCGTCCCGGCGGCGGCGCTGCCGTCGGCGAGGAAGAACGCCATCCCGTCACCGCGTTTGCCGTCGAAGCCCTTGCCGCCGTAGGTGGCATAGGTGAATTCCGCGACGATCCCGAGACTGGTGGGGAACGAGTCCTTCATCTGCCAGGATCCGGCCTGGTTGTTGGATGCGGACGTCAGCCGCAGCCAGCCGCTCTCGTAGGCGGTGCTTCCCGTGGCGGTGCCCAGGTCGTTGCCGTTGTCGAAGCTCTCGTGGACGGGGAAGCTCAGGGCCCTGGGCGCCCGGGCGTGGTTGACGGCCGAAGCGGGCTGGAGCAGGGCCCCAAGGCCCAGGACGACCGCCAGGGCCAGCAGGACGGCACCCGTGCGCCGGGCGCGGCGGGGTGCGAAGGCGCACCGCCGGGCCGTCACCGCTTCCGCCCCCGGCACGTCACGCGGCGGCGTGCCGCTGCCACCAGGACGGCTCCGGCGGCGACCGCCGAACCGGCCAGCCAGCCCAGCCGGTCCGGCACGTCGCTGCCGGTGTCGGGCAGCTCACCGTCCGAGTGATCGGGATCCGGCCACGGCTTGATGTGGAGCGGGCCGCCGTCGGGGCCGGTGGTGTTCTCGGCGTTCTGGTTGTTGCTCTCGTCGGGGTCCCTGGTCGCGGAGGTGACGGACGCGATGTTGTCGATCTGCCGCAGGTGCCGGGGCAGCGACTTGGCGACCTTCACCGTGATCTCGTACGAGACCGACGCGCCCGGCTCCAGCCGGTCCAGGACGGGGCAGACGACCGTCCGTGCGCCGTCCCCGTCCGGGGCGCATCCGTCCGCCGACTCGACGAAGCTCAGCTCGCCCGGAAGCGGATCGCTCACCCGCACCTGGCGGGCGGCACCGGGACCCCGGTTGTCCACCGTGATCCGGTAGGCGAACGTCTCGCCGGGCCTGACCCAGCGCTGACCCTTGGCCAGTACCGCCGTCTTGTCCAGGGACAGGTCCGCCCGCCCCCGGTCCGGGGGCACGGGCAGGCCCGTCACCGAGGTCGTGTTGTTCTCCGGGTGCGGGTCGGAGGTCGGGGAAGAGACGGACGCGGAGTTCACGATGTCCTGGCCGTCGCCGTCGTAGTCGTCGGCCAGCCGCACGGTCACCGCCCAGGAGTGGGACTCGCCGACGGCGAGCCGGGGGAGCGGACCGCAGCGGACGGTGCGGCCGCTCGCCGTGCAGCCGTCGCGCGACGAGACGTAGACGAGCGAGGCGGGCAGCTCGTCCGTGACGGTTACGGAGACGGCCTGTGAGGGGCCGTGGTTGACGGCGGTGATGACGTAGTCGAACACGCCGTCCGCCCCGCGCTCGGATCCGGCCGCGGCCCGAGCCTCCGGCTCGTCCTGGTCCTGGTCCTGGCCCTCGGCGGAGGACCGGACCTCCAGATCGGCCTGGGCGCCGGCGCCGTGTACGCCCGTGGGCGAAGGCGGCGCGGGCACGGGTGGCGAGGCGGATGCGGATGCCGAAGCTGTTGGTGTGGGTGTTGGTGCTGACGCCGAGGCCGTCGTCGAGGGCGAGGTGGTGGTCGCCGGTGGGGCCGCCGACGAAGCCGGAGCGGAAGGTGACGGGGTGGCAGAAGGTGACGGGATGCCAGGGGATGACGGGGTGGCAGAAGGTGACGGGCGCTCCGACGCGGTCGCGGACGGCTGCCCGAGCAGGGCCGCGCTGACGGCGACGGCGCAGCCCAGCGGGAAGGTCACCACCCGGCACGGCCGACGCTGAGCTCCTGCACGACGTCCGGGGAAGCGTCTCATTCGGGGAACTGCCCTTCGCCTCGCGCGCTGCGAACCAGCACCGTCCCCCGCATGGGAACAAGATCTTTTTATCTTGTTTGTCCAGCTATGCATGGATCAAGGCATACGAATGAGTGAGAGCCCGCACGATCCGCCCGGCCGCGAGCCCCCTGCGGCCCGCACGGCGCGACGCCACGTCCAGGACGACCTCCCGGATCCGACGCCCCCTCAGCGGCAGAAGCCGACGGGCAGACAGCGGCGAAGTTTCTCGGATGTGGTCGCAACCTCCGGCGAAGTCGCACGTCTGGTGGGGTGAAGGCGCCCTTCAGCTGATGTACCAGACCACGTTTCTCACTTCCTCGGGAGAATGCCATGTCATCGCACGCCAAGCGGAACTACCGTCCCCGCCCCCGGGTCCTGGGCGCCGTCACCGGAGTAGCGCTGCTGCTGGGCGGCGGCTTCGCCGCGCAGGCCGTCGCCGACTCGGGCGCCACGCCGGCCCCCGCCGCGCCGAAGGTCGCCACGACCGGGGACACCGCCCCGCAGGCGGCGTCGCAGCCCGGCGTCTCGAAGGCCGCCGGTACGCCGAAGGTCACTGAGACGGGCAAGTCGGCCGCCGCGGCCAAGCCCGCCGCCAAGCCCGGCGCCGGGTCCGCCCCGGCCGAGAACGCTCCCCGGGTGATCCAGCCGGGCAGCGGAGTCCGGAAGTAGCAGCAGCGCACCATGAAGCGGGCCGGCCTCTTCGCAGGCCGGCCCGCTCCTCCGTAACGGATCGAGGCCCATGCAGTACGCCATACCCGCAGCGCTGCCCTGGTGGCCCCGGCTGCTCGCCCGTATGTCCCGGACCGAGGACGTGCCCGTACGCCGGCACGGTCTGCGGGCAGTCGGCACACGGTACGACTACGATCCGCCGCCCACGCTCACCGAGCTGTACCGGGCACGGCGGCTCGACATGGTGCGGCTGGCGCTCTTCCTGGTGGACGATCTGCACACCGCCGAGGACGTCGTCCAGGACGCCTTCGCCGCCCTCTGCCGCAGATACGGCACCTCGCTGGACGGGCTCGACGACCCCGCGTCCTATCTGCACACCGCCGTGGTCAACGCGGCCCGCTCCGTGCTGCGCAGACGTCGTACCGCCCGCGCGTACACCCCGCCCCACCAGGGGTACGGGCCGCCCGTCGACGAGGGGTTGCTGCTCGCCGAGGAACACCGCCAAGTTCTCGACGCGATGGCACAGTTGACACAGCGTCAGCGGGAGGTGCTGGTACTGCGCTACTGGTCGGAGCTGACCGAGGCGCAGATCGCCCACACGCTCGGCCTGGCGCGGGGCACGGTGAAGTCCACCGCCAGCCGTGCGCTGGACGTCCTGGAGAAGAAGCTGGAGGCGGACCGATGAAGCCGCTTGCCGAAGACCCCCGGTCCGCGGCCGAGGACCGGGTGCGCGCCGCACTTGCCGCCCGCGCGTCGCTCGTCACCCACCACGACCTGAAGCACGAGGCACCCCCGCAGGGGCGCAGTTGGGGAGTGCGCCGGGTGCGCAGGGTCGCTTTCACTGCGCTTGGTGCGGCTGCCGCCGTGGTGGCTGTGTGCCTGCTGGTGCTGCCCGGCGGCCCGCTGGCCCCGGCTCCCGCGCCGCCCGCCCGCGCCCCGGGCATCAGCGAACGACCGTCCACACCGACGGACCCGGTGGACCCGTCCGACGCGGACCCCCGGGTGATCACTCAGCCGTAAAGCACGTCCGTATCGCCCCGACGCATACGTCCGTACCGCCCCGACTCACATGTCGTCAGCTGCCGCGCCCACCGCGGACGACGAAGCTGCCCGGCCCGGACCCGCACCCCCGTGGCGCGTCCGGGCCGGGCGGTATCGAGGAATTCCCGTAGCCGCCGCGCCACGACTTGCCCCGGTGTCACGGGGTGTGTCGGCTCAGTCGGTCGGTCAGGAATGCGAGGATCTCGTCCCTGGCCTTGAGGGTGGGGTGTCCGTCCTCGTCCACGAGGTGGGCGGTGACCACGCTGTGGGGGGACCCGACCACGTCGGCGAAGAACGGCGGTGGGTCGGTGTTGGCGGAACTGCCCGTGAGGACGCGGCCGTCGAAGGCGTCGCCCAGAAGCTTGCGGTAGGCGGCGAAGCGCTGGCCGGTGCACCAGCGGTCGTCGTCGAAGCGGTAGGCGAGAACCTTCAGTCCGTCGCACTCGATGCGGTCGCGGACCGCACGCGCGTCCTCGTCGCTGATCTCAAGTCCGGCGGGATCGTCCAGCGGCAGGGACGGGTGGTTGACCACGGGCGCGATGACGGCCGGCTCAAGTGCCATGGTGAGGGCGAAGTTGCCGGTGAAGCACAGTCCGATCGCTCCGACTCCCGGGCCGCCGCATTCGGCGTGTGCCTGGCGCGCGAGCCCGCGCAGCCACGCGGTGACGGGGCTGGTGCCGCCCCCGGCGAACGCACGGAACTCGGCACTGACGCACGCGCGGCGGACGACCTCACTCCCGCCCTCGGCCGTGGGGTAGGCGCCGTCGGTCCCGAAGAGCGAGGGGACGTAGACGGTGAAGCCCGCCTCCCGCACCCACCGCGCCAGCCGAAGGACGTCGGGGCTGATGCCGGGCATCTCCGGCATCAGCACGACCGCCGGCCCGGTACCGGCGACGTACACCGTCTTGACCGTCCCGTCCACGTCCACGAGTCGGCGGGAGAAATCCGTGATGGCGTCGTCAGGACGGCCGTTGGCAGCGCTCATGGGGACAGCGTGCCCTCATGCCACCGCACACCATGAGGGGCCAGATCGCCATGTGTGAGGGTAATCTCGCCATGGGCCGACAGTGGGAGGCGAGCGTGAGCGCATTGCGTGTGGGTGTCCTGGCCTATCCGGGCTGTTTCGCGTCCGAGGTGTTCGGCGTGCCCGATCTCCTGACCATGGCCACACACGTCGCCGGTCCGGACCACGCGGGGTACGAGGTGTCGATCATTTCGCCCCGCCGTCGCGTCACTGCCTCGGGCGGCGCGGCCTTGGCCGTCTCTCCCCTGCGCGAGGTCGACGTCCTTGTCGTACCCGGATTCGAGCTAGTGCCGGGCCTGGACATGGACGCCAGGCTCGCCCTCCTCGCCCCCGAGATCGCGGCGATCCGGTCACACACCGCCGCGGGCAACGCCGTGGTGTCGATCTGTGTCGGTGCGTTCCTGCTCGCCGAGGCGGGACTCCTCGACCGGCGCCGGGCCACCACGTCATGGCTCTTCGCGGACGAATTGGCCCGCCGCTGTCCGGACGCCGATGTCCGGCCCGACCATCTGGTCGTCACCGACGAGGGGGTGACGACGACGGCGGCCTTCAGCGCGATGTACGACTTCGCGCTGGAACTGATCCGTCGGCACAGCGGCGCCGACGTGGCACGGACGACCGCGCGGGTCGCGCTCGTCGACGACGCACGATCGTCCCAGACCCCCTACGTCGACGCACGGCTGCTTCCGCGGCCCGGCAACGAGTTCTCCCACCGCGTGATGCGACGCCTCGACCAGACCCTTGCCGCCCGATACGACCTCACCGCGCTGTCGGACACCTTCAACGTCAGCACCCGTACGCTGCTGCGGCGCTTCGCCGACGAGACCGGCCAGAGTCCGCTCGAATATCTGCAGTCGTCACGCGTCCGCCGTGCCCGTCATCTGCTGGAGACCACGGACCGAACCGTCGCCGGTATCTCCACCGCGGTCGGCTACCAGGACTCCGCGACCTTCGCCGCCCTCTTCGCCAAACACACCGGACGACGCCCGAGGGACTACCGCGCGACCTTCCGGCGCACCGCCACCTGAACGCCTACGTGGTCAAACCTGCCCGCTGACGCGGCAGTTCGGCGCGCCGTACCGCGTCGGAGGCCAGGGCGATGACCGCGCCCAGACTGGCGAAGGCGCCGCAGCCGACGAACACCGGGGCCGCGCCCCAGGCTCCGACGGCGGCGCCGACCAGCGGGTAGCTGAGGGGCGCCAGCCCGACCATGGTGACCATGACGACGGACGTGACCCGGCCGAGATAGGCGGGGTCCGCCGCTGTCTGTATCAGCGCGTTGTCCAGGCTGCCGAAGACGCCCGCGCTCAGCCCGATGACCCCGGCCAGTACCACCGCCATCCACAGGGTCGGCACCAGCGCGATGGCGGCCGCTCCCGCGCAGCCCACGAGCAGGGTTCCGGCCAGCATCAGACCCGCGCGGGGCAGCCAGCCGGCGACGGCGAGCAGCGCGGCGCTGGCCGCCGCTCCCGCGCCGAAGCTGCTGACGATCCAGCCGTAGCCGGAAGGCCCCCAGCCGCGCTCGGCGTTGAGGAGCACCATGCCGACGTTGAGGGTGCCGGTGAGGCCCAGCTCGCACAGGGCGCCGGCGGCGACGAGTGGCCCGATGAGGCGGTGGCGGCGGATGTAGCGCAGTCCGTCGAGCAAGTCCTCGCGTGCGGTGCCGAGTTCGGGCCGCTCCTCGTGACGCGCCCCGAGGGGCCGCATCCGGACCGTCAGCAGGAGCGGCAGGGACAGCGCGAAGAGCAGGCCCGCGACGGTGAAGGCGGCCGCGACGCCTCCGAGCCCCATGGCCAGCCCGGCGATCGGCGGGCCCGTGATCTGGCTGAGCCGCATCGACAGCGAGCGCATACCGGTGACCCGGGCCAGTTGCTCGGGGCTGGTGGTCCGTGGCGGGAGGGCCCCGATCGCGGGTACGAACAGTGCGTCTATGGCACCGAAGACGAGCGCCACCGCGACCAGGATCCACAGGGCCGGCGCGGACAGTGCGATGCAGCCGGCCACCGCCAGGATGAGGAGACAGCGCAGCGCGTCGCTGCCGAGAATGACCCGGCGGGGGTCGAAGCGGTCGGCCACCACGCCTCCGCCGAGCATGAGTACCGCTCGCGGCAGCGCCCCGGCGGCCATGACGAGGCCGACTTCGGTGGGGCCTGCGGCTTTCTGGGCGGACCAGCCCAGGGCGATGAAGTACACGCTGTCGCCGATGAGGGAGGCGGTGTACGCGGCGAGCCAGCGCAGCACGTTGCCGTCGCGGTGGGCCGGCGCGGTGGCGCTTTCGGGCAGGGCTGTGTCTGCGGTGGCCATGGCGGGCTCCAGTGAGTGAAGGTGCGGCTGGGTCAGGGCCGGAACGGGAAGCCGTAGAGGTGCACGGACACGTGTTCGCGGCCTTCGATGTCGTCGGCCGCCTTGGCGGCTCTGCCCCGGTCCCGCCAGCGCCGGGTCACCGCTTCGAGCTCGTCGTTCATCTCGGCGAGTTCGGCCGGAGTCAGATCGACCAGCCACTCGGAGCTGAAGGCCGCGTCGGTCCACGTCTTGCCCCAGGCGGCCGTCCGGTCGAGATACGCGCGGTACTGGGCGACGCGAGTGTCGAAGATGCCTCGGGTCACCGCGCCCACGGCGGCTGCCCCTTCGGGTGTGTCCGCGAAGTCCGAGTCGCGAAAGCCCCAGCCCTCCTCGGAGGCCACCTGCCACCACCGCTCCCGTCCGTCGGCGCTGCGGCCGCTCGCCTCGGTCACGAAGCCGTGCTCGGCCAGCTTGCGCAGGTGGTAACTGACCAGCGAAGGCGCCTGGTCGACCTGGTCGGCGAGCTGGGAGGCGGTCGCGGTGCCCGCGGCGTACAGCAGCCGGTAGAGCTGCATGCGCAGCGGGTTGGTGAACGCCTTCAACCGGGACAGGTCGGTGATCTGCTCGGGCTCGCGCTTCGGTCGCATGTACCGAACCTAGATGTGAAAGATAAATTGCGCAATAGAACTTTCAGATCTTGTTCCGAGCTCTCCCTGGCGGACATACCGAACCCCTCCGCCGCGTTGCGCGGGCGTACGCGACCTGACCACGCAACAGCGCGAATGCGCGCGACCTCGCCACGCGATGGCGCCCGTGCCGCATCGTGAAACACACGGGCCCCATCTCGCACTTTTGTGCGACACTCCCCCGCATGCTGGGTGTAACCGATCTTCCGACATACCTCGTGGGCCTGGTGCTGATCATTTTGGCGCCGGGGCCCAACTCCCTGTACGTACTCTCCGTCGCCGCCCGGCGCGGTGTGCGGACGGGATACGTCGCCGCGGCAGGGGTGTGGACCGGGGACACGGTGCTGATGACGCTCTCCGCGCTCGGCGCGGCGTCTCTGCTCCAGACGACGCCGCTGCTGTTCGATGTCGTCAAATACGCCGGCGCCGGGTATCTCTGCTGGATGGCGATCGGCATGCTGCGCCAGGCCCTCGGCATGTGGCGCAACCGCCACACCGCGGCCGGCCCCGCTGCGGCCGACGCCCCCGAGCAGGAGGCCACCGTCGAGCGGCCCTACCGGCGCGCGCTGATGCTCAGCCTCTTCAACCCGAAGGCGATCTTGTTCCTGATCTCCTTCTTCGTGCAGTTCGTGGACCCGGGGTACGCCTATCCGGCGCTGTCGTTCCTGGTGCTCGGCACGCTGCTCCAGCTGACGAGCTTCCTCTATCTGTCCACGCTGATATTCAGCGGCACCCGGCTGGCCGCCGCCTTCCGCCGCCGCAAGCGGCTGTCGGCGGGCGCGACCTCGGCGGCAGGCGTCCTCTTCCTCGGCTTCGCCGCGAAGCTGTCGCTCAGCGGGGTGTGATCACTCTTGCACCGCCTCGCGGTAAAGAATTGATCAAACACCCTGGCGGGACGGCATGTGATGCGCGTAGATCTTGCCCATGCGCACTGTCACCAAAACCGCAGCAACCGTCGCCGCCCTGGCCGTCACCGGCGCCGCCTTCTACGGCGCCGGCGCGGCCACCGCAGGGAACAGCACGCCGAAGAGCGACAAGGAGATCCCCAACATCACCAAGGTCGAGGACAAGATCAACGCCTATTACGGCGGGGCTCCCGACTCCACCGGGGCCTACCAGGCCTCCCCGACCAGCAACTACGCCAAGCAGGTCGCCGCGATCGAGGCACGCGCCAAGCGCCAGATATCGCATGCCGCCGAGCACCCGGGGCGGGACGGCCGTAAGCCCGCCATCGTCCTCGACGTCGACGACACGACACTGCTGACCTACGACTACGAGAAGAAGAACGGCTTCGCGTACAACGCCACCGCCTTCAACACGTACGTCCAGAGCGCGCGGTCCATTGCCGTGTTCGGCATGCCCGACCTGGTCAACTACGCGGCCAAGAAGGGTGTCACGGTCTTCTTCCTCACCGGCCGCGACACCTCGCAGCGCGACGCGAGCGCCACCAACCTCACCAAGGCGGGCTACGCCGTCCCGGTCGACAGCGCGCACTTCTTCCTCAAGGACAAGGCCAACCCGCCGGCCTACCTGAGCTGCGGCAAGCCCACCTGGACGTGCTCCACGGTCGACTACAAGGCAGGCACCCGCAAGCACATCGAGAGCCTCGGCTACCGCATCGTCGCCAACCTCGGCGACCAGTACACCGACCTCGCGGGCGGCCACGCCGACAGGACGTACAAGGTCCCCAACCCGATGTACTTCCTGCCGTAACCGGACCGGCCGGGGCGCGCGGAGCCAACACCGCGCACCCCGGCCGGCCGACGCCGCGCAAAACGGCGTCCCGGTCACCGGGCAGGGTCTGCTCAGCCGACGGCGGCGCCGAACCACTTGCCCAACTGGCCGAGCAGATCCTGCTGGTCGTCACCGACCCACACCACATGGCCGTCCGGCCGCAGCAGCACGGCGGGCACGTCCAGTTCCTCGCTGACGTCGACGACGTGGTCGACCCGGTCCGCCCAGCCCGCCGCCGAGAGCCTGCCGGTCTGGTCGAGCAGCAGTCCGCGACCGCCGTGCATCAGCTCGTACAGGCGCCCCTGCTTCAGCTTCACGTCCCGCAGCCGTCGGCCGAGCAGTTCGTGGCCCTCGCCAAGGTCGTAGCGGATCTCTACCGCGGTGATCATCCCGGTCACGTACCGGTTCACCTCCTCGAAGTCCATCAGCTTCGAGAACAGCTCGCGCAGCGCGGACGGGCCCGGGTCGGTTCCCATCAGCGTGATCTGCGCACGGGTGTTGTCCAGCACGGCGGCGCCCACCGGGTGCCGTTCGGCGTGGTAGCTGTCGAGGAGCCCCTCCGGCGCCCACCCGTTGACCGCGGCGGCCAGCTTCCAGCCGAGGTTGAAGGCGTCCTGCAGGCCGAGGTTCATCCCCTGCCCGCCGGTCGGCGGGTGGATGTGCGCCGCGTCGCCGGCCAGGAACGCCCGGCCGACCCGGTAGCGCTCGGCCTGCCTGGTGGCGTCGCCGAACCGGGACAGCCAGCGCGGCGAGTGCACACCGAAGTCGGTGCCCGCGTAGGCGCGCAGCTGCTGCTTGAACTCGTCGAGAGTCGGCTCGGTCGTACGGTCCTCGGCCACCCCGTCGGCGGGCAGGACAACGCGGCACACCCCGTGCTCGTCGGGGGCGGTGACGCCGAATCGCAGTTGGGTCTTGTTGACTTCCTTGACGACGGCGGCGATCGTCGCCTGATCCTCGGTCACCTCCATCTGGCCCAACAGCGTCTCGACCCTGGCGGGCTCGCCGGGGAAATCGACGCCGAGCAGCTTGCGCACCGTACTGCGGCCGCCGTCGCATCCGACGAGGTAGCGCGAGCGCAGGTGCGTGCCGTCCGCCAGCTCGACGGTCACTCCCTCTTCGTCCTGGCTCAGCCCGACCACTTCGCAGCCGCGCCGGATCTCGGTACCGAGTTCGAGGGCGCGCTCGTTGAGCAGCCGCTCGGTGACGGGCTGCGGGTGGGCGAGGCCGTACGCGTGAGCCGTGTCCAACCGGTCCGGCCACGGCTTCACGATGCCGCCGAAGAGACCGCCGACCTGGAACTTCTCACTGACCGCCGAGAACCGGTCCAACAGGCCGCGCTGGTCCATCAGCTCGACGCTGCGCGCGTGCAGGCCCTGCCCGCGGGACTGCTTGGTCGGCTCGGCCAACCTCTCCAGCACGACCACCTGCACGCCGTGCAGTCGCAGTTCACCGGCGAGCATCAGGCCAGTCGGTCCACCGCCGACAATGACCACGTCGATCATCAAAGTTTTCCCATTTCCGCAGGTCCTGGCTTCGTCCAGTGATTCTGCGGCATGACGGGGGCCTTGCCGCAAGCCCCCTGGTGCGCTATACATTGAGAGTGGCAAGGAGGCGGTGACCTCCTTGCCTTTGCTATTGCCCCCCGCTACGGACGAGCGGCTTCGGGCAAGCGAGTGAACCTGCGATCCCACGGCGCGCGAGATTTGACTCCACCGGTTTTCATGTCCATATGACCAACACCAAGAGGTACCTGCTCGCCGCGGTTGTCGGCACTTCTCTCGCCCTCGGCTCCGCCGCGCCCGCCATGGCAGACCACGGGCCGGGCCACGGTTACGGCGACCGCCACCACTTCGACGACGACGACGGCGGGGCGGGGTGCACCCACGACGACCCCGGCGCCCACGCCGAGGGATCCGTTTCCGACTCCCCCGGCTTCCTCTCCGGAAACCTGATCCAGATTCCCATCCACATCCCCATCAACATCTGCGGCAACAACATCGGCTGAGCCGTCGCACCGCTGTCGAACCCCTTCAGTCCAGCAGGAGGGGATTCGGCAGGGTGGCCTCGGGGTGCATACGCAGAAGGGTGTGCAGGACTCCCGCGAGGCCGGACATGAGGCTCGGGGAGAACGCTTCGCGGGCCAAACCCCCCACCGGACCGCGCTGTTCGAGGCCGGTGAGGATCTCGCCGTCGAGGTCGTCGGCGTTGCCGAAGCCCAGGGACGTGAGGAACTCCCAGAGGCCGAGGTCGCCGTGGCACAGGGTGTGGCTCCAGCCGAAGCCCTCGGCGGCGCACGCGCGCGCGGCGCGCTGGGCCATATCGAGGTGGGCCGGATCGCCCGTACGCCGGTGGAGATCGAGCATGCCCATGCCGATCCCCGCGCTGCCGTGGCACCAACTGGTGAAGAAGTCCTCCTCGGCGCCGATGCGTACGTCCAGCCAGTTGCCTTGTTCGGGCTGGTAGAGGGACTCCTGGTAGGCGAAGGCCCGCTCGGCGAGGTGGGTCCAGTCGCGGCGTTCGGCCGCGGAGCCCGCGTCGCTCAGGGCGAGCCGGGTCAGCGCCCAGCCGATGCCGGTGGCGCCGTGGGCGAAGCCGCCGATGCCCTCGGGGTTGAGCCGGGTCGTCCAGCGTGCGCCGCTCGCGTCGACGATCGCCAGCCCGGACAGCCGGCGGCCGATGTGCGCGGCGGCGGCGAGCCAGCGGTCCTGTCCGGTCGCCTCGGCCAGATCGAGCAGCGGAACCACTCCCCCGGCCGCGCCGTTGAGGAGGTCCACCTCCACGTCGTCCTCGACCAGACGCCCCTGCGCGAGCAGCAGGGCTCGTTGGGCCGCCCGCTCCACCAGCCAGTCCTCACCGAGCACCCGGTGCAGCGCCAACCACGTCCATACCTGCGACGCCGCACCGCTGAACGCCCCGGCCGACGGCGTCGGCGTCTTGTCCTCGGTGCCGATGAGTACCCGCAGCGCGCCCTCGAACGCCTCGGTGACACCGGGGACTTCGTCCACCCGCCCAGCCCGCGCCTCGGTCACGTACTCCGCGAGTGTCAGCGCCACACCGCCCTGCCCGGTGTAGAGGTCGGCGGGCAGCACCCTGATGGACCACCCGGCCGGGGTGAAGACCGGGCTGATCCAGGTGACCGTTCCGTCCTCGCCGCGCACCGCGCCGTCGCACAGGCGCCGTACCATCTGCACGGCCAGGTCGCGGCGCCGCCGCTCGCGGTCACGGGCATGCGGGTCGCGGGCGCCCGCCTGCACCCGCTGGGGCAGTGAACGCTCGTTGAGGTACGCGCCCACCAGCGCGTCCTGGATCACCGACTCCTCCAACGGCAGGTCGGTGGTGCGCCAGTCCTCGATGGTGGCCCGTACGGCGGCCGTGTCCACGGTGAAGGTGGACATCGGCACGTCTCCGGCCAGCAGGTCGGCTATCTCGCCGTCGATGGCCGCACGGTCGGTCGGGGCTCCGGGCAGCACCTCGGCGTTGCGCCGCAGGATGTCGCGGGCCCGCTCGACGGCCGCCGCCTCGTCGTGCAGCGACGCGGGATGCCACAGCATCCGGCCGATGTCCACGTACGCCTGCGTCGGCCGCAGGATCCGCCGCGCCTGGGCGCCCTCGAAGCGCCGCAGCAGCCGGTACGGATCGGTCCCCGGTCGGCGCAGCTGCGCGGTCATCTCACGGAACCCGGCCAGGATCCGGTCCCAGTACGCGCTCAGCACCGGGGTGGGGCTGGGGTGGTTGCCGGCGGTGGGCATGGCCACCAGGTCCACCTCGAAGCGGGCCGCGGCGGTGCCGCCGTCCGCGATCACGGGGTTGGGGATCAGCGGTTGCTGGCCGGGCAGTGCCCCGACCCCGGAGATGTCCACCCCGCCGAGCGCGAAGCCGGTGCCGCGCACGGGCAGCAGTCCGGTGCGCAGCACCGTCCGGCGGATGGCCGCCGCCGCCACGTCCACCGCGTCGCCCCGGCCGCTTGCCGGGAAGGGCGCGGGGGCGTCGAAGAGGGTCTCCGCGTCCACGATCACCGGTACCGGGCCCGCCGCGATCATGTTCTCGGCGTGCATGTCGGTGCCGCCGGTGAAGCGGAGGACGGCCAGCCAGTGTCCGACGTTGCGGTAGAACGCGGCGAGTTCGGCATCGCCCGCGCAGTAGCGGTGGTGGACGAACTCGGACCAGCCGTACCCCTCACGCACCAACGTCTGCGGCACACGGATGCGCTCGTCGGGCGCCGGGGCACCGGGGAAGTCCGCGAACAGTTCCTCCAGCAGCGCGCCCAGAGCCACGTCGGCCTGCGACGGCCTGGGCTTGTACATGACGCTGCCGCCGTCGAAGTCGACCCTGCTGACCGTCAGACCGCCGCGGTGGCTGTCGCCCGCCCCGAACGCGACGGCCCGTAGCTCCCCCGCGGGTGCTCCCAGCAGCGGCCGCAGCAGTTCGCGGTCCGAGGCGAGCCGTGCGGCGAAACCGGCCGTGGCCGCCACCGACAGCCGTGCCACCGACGCGATCCGCCGCCCGAGGGTCGGGTACCGGTCGGCCAGCCGGTCGAGATAGCCCTCGTCATCGGCCTGTTCGATGAACGCGGCCCACGTCGCGGTGTCGGGCCCGGCCCGCCCGGCCCCGGCAGCGGCGCCGGGCCGCCCAGCGCCTTCCGCCATGCGCAGTGCGTGCAGTTCGATCAAGAACAGACGGGACAGCTTCGCGTGCAAGGACCTGATCAGGGCGGTGTGCCCGGCGTCCAGCACCGCGTCCCGCTCCGCGCTCTCCAGCGCGTCCACGGCGCCCAGCCGCCGGGCCAGCTCCTCCCGCCATGGGCGGGCGATGTTACGTACCGGGCGGTCGAACCACTCCGCCTCGTCCCTGTTGTCCGGCGCCGATCCGTCCACGGTCCGCCCCTCCCCAATCCGTCGCACGTTGGCGCCATCGAGGCGCTCCACAGGGTGCTGGGTGCCTGCACAGGGCGTGGGGAACCGCGCGACCAGCCTCCGGACGCGGCACGCGCGCCGTGGCCTGGTGAGCGGTTCCCCACTCGTGTGTCCGTACTCTCCTGTCTGCGAACGTCACTCAGCGGCGGTGCCCCCGACAGGCGCACTCCGCAGGACGGTCAACAGCCGTCGGTGATCAGCAACACCAGCTGCCGCGCGACCCGCTGGGGCTGGAGCAGAAGCCGTAGAGGGCGTCGCTCGGGTCCGTGAGCGCGGCCTCGGCAGCGGCGCCGCCGACGTAGAGCGGCCCGGCGGGGTTGGACTGACCGTACGCACTCTCGGCGCCCGACAGCCAGGCGTTGAGCACGGCGGTTGCGGGAACACTGGTCTGGGGCATCTGCGGCCTCCGGACATAGGAATTGGGACGGATTGCCCAGTCCCGAGTATTGCCGGATCCGAACACCTGTCAGACGACTAATCCAGCCACAGTCCTGGGGTGTTCGTGCGCGGTATCGAGCTGCGTGGGGCGACGGTCTACGGCACCACGCCGAGCGAGGGGGCTGCCCCACGTGCCTCAAGAAGGGTTTATCGGCCGCAACTTGATCCAGTCGCGTGGCTGCATTGCGCCTTGACGTTCGGACCGGGCTCCGCGATGGCAGGCGACCCGGGATCGTGTACGTCAGTCACCTGTTGCCCCGTCGGTCCGCTCCCGCAGGAAGTCGGCGTGGCCGTTGTGCCGGGCGTACTCCTGGATCAGCAGCACATGGACCCACCGCAAACTGAGCGGCTTGCCCCCCGTGGACACGAACGTCTCGTCGAGACCGTGTCCCGCGACCGCCGCGTCGCACGCTCGTACCTCAGCCCGGAACAGGGCGAAGTCCCGCTCGGCGCCGGCCGGATCGACACCGACGAGTCCCTCGTCACCGTCCGCCGAACCGGTGAACACCCCGCCGATCTCCTCGCCCGCGAAGCTCCGCCGAAACCACCAGCGCTCCACCTCCGCCATGTGCCTCACCAGACCGAGAAGGGTGAGGTTCGACGGCTCGACGGTCGCCCGCGCCAACTCGCCCGGCTCCAGCCCGGCGCATTTGGCCAGCAGTGTTTCCCGGTGCCAGTTCAGCCAGCCCTCCAGCATCCGCCGCTCGGGCTCGACGCCCAGGCCACCCAACTGCGTCGTACGTTCCACCTGCGGTGCTCTCCACGTCATTCCCTCACCCTGCCCTCCGCAGTGGCCGAAGGCCAACCCGCGGGCCCCGCGCCGGCCGGCCGCCACCGACCCCCGCCCGGCAGTCAGGTCATGCTGGAACCACCACGCGGGCGTGAAGTGGATCACAGTGGCGAACTGTCACGGTTCACCTGTGCGGGTTGTCCCCATGGACGTCCCGGACAAGCCGCACAGCGCCGACGCGGCGCACCCGCTGACCAGAGGAGGTCACCAGCCGTGGAAACCATGACCGTTGAACGCGTCATCGACGCGCCGATCGACGAGGTGTTCGCCTGGCTCACCACGACCACCAACTACACCGCTTCCCCCCTCGTGCTGCGCTGCCGTCTGGCCGTCCACGGCAAGGGCGCGCCTTACGGCGTCGGCGCGGTGCGCAGTCACCTCTGGCTGATCGGCTGGTTCCGGGAGCGCATCACGCGCTACGACCCGCCGTACGCCACCGAGTACGTCGTCGAGCGCAGCCTGCCGCCGTCGCGGCACGAACTGGGCCGTGTGGAGCTCAGCGAGGTCGACGGCGGCACCCTGGTGCGCTGGACCACCCGCGCCGAGATCCCCGTCCCGCTCGTCGGTGCCTTCCTGACCCGACACCTCGCACGGCCGATCATCACTCGCACCTTCCGCAACATCCTCGACACCGCCGACGCGGCGTTGACCCAACTGCCCCGGCCAGAGCGGGCGTGAGCAGCGGCATCGCCTCGATACGCGCTACGCGGAGGGGGTGTCTGCCCGCCGCCCGATGGGCGGGCAGACACCCGCGGTGGACGCCGAGACGGGGGACCTCCGCGTTCACCGCACCGGCGACCGGGCCAGGAGAAAGCCGCTTCGCCGGAGCCACAAGGGCTGAAACGAGCGTGACAGCCGCTGCCCCCGGCTAAACAGCACCCCCTCAGCCAACAAATCCCCGACCGTGGCCGACGCGCGCCGGGTGCCGCCGCTCATCCGTGCCGACGCGGAGCCGGGGCTCACGCCCGCGTCGCGCTGCGCGTGGCGGACGTGGCACCGCAGGGGCAAATCCTGGCCGGGCGGGGTGCCGTGGGGCCGTGCGGGAGAGGATGAACGCATGACTTCTGCCTCCCGCGCCCTCTCCTTCAACGCGGCCGCCGCCCAGTACGCCGCGAATCGCCCCTCCTACCCGCCCAGCCTTTTCAGCACCATCGAGGAGATCACCGGGCGCCCGCTCGCGGGAGCCCGCGTCGCGGATGTCGGCGCGGGCACGGGCATCGCCACCACGCTGCTGCGGGAGCGGGGCGCCGATGTCATCGCCGTGGAGCCGGGCGACGGCATGGCCGCCGAGTTCCAACGCGCCCTGCCCGAAGTGCCGATCGTCCGGGGCGACGGCAACGCCCTGCCGCTCGCCGACCGCTCCTGCGATCTGATCGCGTACGCCCAGTCCTGGCACTGGACGGACACCAGCCGCTCCGTGCCGGAGGCACTCCGGGTGCTGCGGCCCGACGGCGCGCTCGCCCTGTGGTGGAACACCGGTGCCGCCGGTGTTCCCTGGGCCGAGGCCCAGGACGAGCGCGTCGCGCACTGGTGCGGCGTCGCCCCCGCGGACCGCCCTCGCCCCGACGACATCCGGGCCGGCCGCCTCGCGGGTCTGTCCGGCCTCCCCTACACCCGCCGCCTGCTGCGCTGGAGCCGGACCGTGCCACTCGACACGCACCTGGCGAACATCACCAGCCACTCGGCGTTTCTGGTTCTGGGCGAGGCCAGGACCCAGGACTTCCTGGCAGAGGAACGCGCGCTGCTCGGCGCGCTCTTCCCGGACGGCATGGTCGAAGAGACGTACGTCGTGGACTTGTTGGTCGTGCAGCGGTAACGGGCGCAGAGGCCATGGGCCGACGGGCTGAGACCGGCGGGCTTCAGCCGTAGAGGCTCGCCATGGACCGGATCGTCGCGGCGATCAGCTCACCGCCTGCTTCACGAGCGCGGCGATCCGTGCCTCCACCTCAGCCGTCACCTCGGTCAGGGCGAAGGCGGACGCCCACATCGGGCTCTCGTCGAGCTTGGCCTGGTCGCTGAAGCCGAGGGTGGCGTAGCGCGTCTTGAACTTCTCCGCGCTCTGGAAGAAGCAGACGACCTTTCCGTCCAGCGCGTACGAGGGCATCCCGTACCAGAGCTTCGGCGCGAGCGCCGGGGCGTTGGCGGTGATGACGGCGTGGACGCGCTCGGCCATGATCCGGTCCGGGTCCGGCATCTCGGCGATCTTCGCGAGCACGTCCTGCTCCGCCTCCGCCGCCTTGTCCGCGCGCGACTTGCGACGCCCCGCCGCCTTCAGCTCCTTGGCGTGATCCTTCATCGCGGCCCGCTCCTCGGCCGTGAACCCCTCGTACCCACTGCTGTCGGTGCTGCTCATGACGCATCTACCCCTTGAGGACCATGATGTGCGGCTCTTGAAGGGGACCTTAACCGGGGGCACTGACAACGGGGCTCAGCAACGACCCGGGTGGCGTGCCTGCCGGCTCACGACGACGCGGCGAGTGCGTCGTGCCGGGCGGGGCTGTCGACGTAGAGCTCCGTGGCTTTGGTGTGGAGGTGCGCGGGAGCACCGACGGCTGCCTTGGCGAAGGTGGAGCGGTAGGCGGTGAATCCGCCGCCCGGCGCGTCCGTGTCGGCCAACAGCGTCATCACGCTGCTCGGGTCGGCACAGGTCTCGGCCTCGGCGGCGCGGGTGAGGAGAGCGTCTAAGCCGGTGCAGGTCACTTTTTTGGCTGACTCGATGAGGCGACTGCGTACACGCGGGGTCCTAGAGTGCGATGTGCCAGTGGAGTCCACGAAAGGGACGCCCCGATGACCATCGTGGTCACTACACCGACCGGACACGTGGGATCGCGCGTGGTGCGGCTGCTGCTCCAGGCCGGCGTCCGTCCCCGCGTTCTGGTTCGTGACCCTGCCCGCCTGGACGACGCGACCCGGGCGCGGGTCGATGTGCGCCGGGGTGACCTGACGGACGCCGAGTTCGTACGCGACTCGGTGGCGGGGACAGGGACTGTCCTATGGGTGGATCCCACGCCCCACACGACGGCAGATCCGATCGAGACCTCGCTGCGGACTGCGGCGCCGTTGACAGAGGCCGCCCGGGCCGGTGATGTGGGGCGGGTGGTGCTGTTGAGCAGTATCGGGGCGGAGAAGCGGCACGGGGTCGGGCACATCGACGCCCTGGCCGGGATCGAGGAACAACTCGACGTCACCGGAGCGGACGTACTGCATCTGCGGTGCGCGTACTTCTTCACCAACCTGCTGTTCGACCTCGAAGGACTCGCCCAAGGCGTCCTGACCACAGCGTTCGACCCCGACCACCCGATGCCCTGGGCAGATCCGCGCGACATCGGAGACGTGGTCGCGGCCCGGCTGCTGAGCGACGCCTGGCAGGGCCGGGTGGTGCAGGCCGTACACGGGCCGGAGGACCTCACCTTCCGTCAGGTCGCACAAATCCTCACCGAGGCGCTCGGGCGCCCGGTTCGGCTCAACCACGTCAGCGACGACGCGACGCGGGACGCGCTGCGCGCGGCCGGGCTGCCGCCATCGGCGGTGGAGGGCATGGTCGGAATGACCGCCGGATCGCGCGACTTGGTGCCCGAACAGCCCCGCGACCTGCTCACCACCACGCCCACGCCGCTCAGTGGCTGGGCGCATGCCCATCTGCGCCCGCTGCTGGAGGGGTGACAAGGGCCGGCAAGGTCGCTGGTCATTCAAGACCCTGGAGCCCCTGGAGCCCCTGGAGCCCCTGGAGCCCCTGGAGGATCTTGCGTTGGCGTCAGCCGTCGGCGTCTTTGCGGGCGCGGAAGGCCGCGGCTTTGGTGCGGTTCTGGCAGGCGGTGGAGCAGAACTGGCGGGCGGCGTTACGGGACGTGTCGACGTACACGCGGTCGCAGCGCTCGGCCCGGCACACGCCCAGCCGGCCCGCGAGACCGCCGCCCACCGCCAGGGCGAGTGCGGTGGCGCAGCTGGCGCTACAGCCTGCCGCGAACGAGTCGTTGGCGCCGTGGAAGTGCATCTGCCAGGGATCGGCCCCGCTCCGGTCCAGCCGAGGCCGGGCGCCGGTGTCGCGCAGTAGGGCATTGACGACTTCGGCGGCGGCATCCGTCCTGCCGTCCTGCATGGCCTGGAAGACCTCGCGCATACGCCGTGCCATCCTGGCCAGGTATGCGGCCTGTTCGGCGTCGATGGCGCGCGGAAGCGAGGACGCGGTGCGCGGTATCGCGGCGTCGATGGCGTCCGCCAGCTCCGCGCCGCGTGGCGCGGCGTAGGGGCGACCGCGCGCCTGTCCGTCGGTCAACGTGTTCACGAGCGATACGGCTTGGTCCAGCAGCACCGCGACGTGACTGTCGAACATCACTTGACCAGTCACTCCTTCGATGGTTAGCGTGCGTGACTGACATTACTCGATTCGACAGTTACACGAGGGGTGGCGGCCATGCCGCGGACCGTATGGCTGCTGGTGGCGGCACGGGCGATCAACCGGCTGGGTGCCTTCTCCCTGCCCTTCCTGACGGTCCTGATCAGCGCCGACTTCGGTGCGAGCACCACGACGGCGGGCCTGCTCTCGGCAGCCTTCGGCCTCGCGACGATCCCCTCCCGGCTCGCGGGCGGCCACCTGGCGGCCCGCCTCGGACGCCGCCGTACGATCGTCGTCGGCCTCACCGGCTGCGCCCTCGCACAACTGGGCATCGCCGCCGCCGGTTCCCTGGTCGCGGTGGCCTGCTTCGCGATCCTGCTCGGCCTTGCCTTCGAGCTCTACGAGCCGCCGAGCCAGGCGATCATCGCCGACACCGTTCCTCCCGCCGAGCGAGTACGCGCGTACGGCCTGCTCAATGCCGCGCTCGCCGCCGGCGGCACGGGCGCCGGCCTCATCGCGGCCGCTCTGGGCCGCTACGACCTGCGCTGGCTCTTCGTCGTCGACGCACTCACCTGCCTGGCCTGCGCGCTGGCGCTGCGCATCGCGCTGCCCGCGGACCACCCCCACCCACCGGCGGCGGACCAGCTACCTCCTCCGGCCACGGACCATCCTCACCCTCCCGCCGCCCACGACCGCGAACTCGGCGCACCGGTCCGCCCCTGGCGCGACCGCGCGCTGTGGGCGATGTTCACGTCCGGCACCGCGTTCGCGCTCATCTCCATGCAGATCGTCATGGCGCTGCCACTCACCCTGGACCGGCGCGGCCACGAGGCCGCCGACGCCGGGCTGCTGTTCACCGCCTCGGCCGTGACCGTCATAGCGGCCCAGCCCGCACTGCGCCTGCGCCGCCTCACAGTGCTTGCCGCCCCAGTTGCCCTCGCCCTCGGCTACACCCTGCTGGCCATCGGGCTGGCCGGTTACGCGATCGCGCACACCCTGCCCGCGTTCCTGATCGCGACCGCCGTCTGGAGCCTGGGGGACGTCATCATCCTGGGCCGGGCCATCAGCGTCGTGGCCGACCTGGCCCCGGCCGGCGCCACCGACCGCTACCTCGCCGCGTACGGCATCAGCTGGGGCATCGCCACCACCGCCGCCCCCGTCACCGCCACGCAGATACTCGAACACACCGGCGTCACGACCCTATGGGCGGCCACCGCATGCCTCGCCCTGGCCCTCGCCGCCGCACAACTCCTCATCGTCAAACCACTCATCATCGGCAAACCGCTCATCAGCCAGACGGGACCGCCCCGGCCGACCGGTGACACCACCACACCTGTAACCCAGGCCCGGCGTCACCCCTCGCGCCGGCGCTGACGTCGACGCTCGGCAAGGTCCCGGGCGGCATCCGGCCACTCACCGTGGTCGAAGGTGAAGCCCGTATCGAGGAGGCGGCCGGGGACGACGCGGCGGCTCTTCAGCAGGAGTTCGGTGTCCGAGCGCAGTACGAACGCGCCGAGTTCGGCCATGCCCTTCGTGGCGGGCAGGCCCACCGGGACCCGCCAGGCGGCGCGCAGGGCGCGCATGAAGGCGCGGTGGGGAAGCGGGGCGGGGGCGGCGAGGTTGACCGGGCCTGAGATGTCGTCCCGGTCAACCAGGAACTGGACCGCGCGGACGAAGTCGTACTCGTGGATCCACGACACGTACTGCGCGCCGCCCGCGACGGGCCCGCCGAGGCCGAGCCGTACCATCCACGACATCACGTCGAAGACCCCGCCTCGGTCGGGGCTCATCACCATGGCGGAACGCAGCGCGACCTTGCGCGTGTGCGGGGTGTCGGCCTGTTGCTGCGCCTGCTCCCAGGCCTTGGCGATCTCGACGCTGTAGCCCCAGTAGGCCGGAGCGCCCGCTTCGGCGCCGCCGATCACACCGGTGGCCTCGTCGTGGGCCGCGTCGTAGCGGTGGGCGTAGATGGTGGCGGTACTCATCTGCAGCCAGAGGCGGGGCGGCCGGGCGGCGTCCGCGATCGCGCGGCCCACGACCTCCGTCGAGCGCACGCGCGAGTCCATCATGGCCTGCAGGTTGGCCGGGGTGTACCGGCAGCTGACACTTCGGCCGGCCAGGTTGATCACCACGTCACTGCCGTCGATCTCCTCGATCCACGGCCCCGCGCTCTCCCCGTCCCAATAGACCTCGCGCTCGCGCACGGGCCGCCGGGTGAGGATCACGACCTCATGGCCCGCGGCGGTCAGAGCACGGTCCAGCACAGCGCCGACCTGCCCGGTTCCGCCGGGAATGACTACCTTCATCGACTTCCCCTCCCTCTGTTGCCTTGAGTCTGAGCCTAGAGCAGGACTTGAACGCGTTCAAATGCGAGGTCGGGCAAATGCGGGATCGGATGGGAAGCCCGGTGGGCGGGCGAACGCCGCCTGAGCCCGTGGGCGCGGCACGCACCCCGACGCCCCCAGCCCGGCCCGACGCCAGCGACACCGGACAGCCGGTCACACCCGAAAGGCCGCCCGCGAGCCCCGGACAGTGGCTGCACACCGTAACCCGAAGAAACACCCCGGCCCCCAAACCGGCCAGCACCTCCATGCGCACCCCGCCGCCGGACCAAACCCGAGCCCCCGCCATGCGCAACAAAAAATCCCCAACCAGCTCTCCCCACAGAGCAGATGAGGCACCGAACCCCCTTCCCCAACAACCTCTCCCCCTGTTACGATCCGATCCGGACCGAATCGAAATAACGACCGGCCCCGCTGACCCACCAACCCCTGACCGAAAGGCTCCGACCTCATGCTGCGCGTCAAGGACTTCGACCACCTCGTCCTCAACGTCCAGAACGTCGAGCGCGCCCTCGACTTCTACACCGGCCCCCTCGGCCTCGAACCGGTCCGCGTCGAGGAATGGCGGGCCGGCAAGGTGCCCTTCCCCTCCGTCCGGGTCAGCCCCACGATGATCATCGACCTGTTCGACCGTCCGCGCGGCGAGTCGAACGTCGACCACATCTGCCTCGTCGTGGACCCGCTGGACTGGCAGCAGGTCATCGACTCGGGCACCTTCACCGTGCTGGAGGGCCCCGTGCCGCGCTTCGGCGCGCGGGGCAGTGCCACCTCCGTGTACGTCCAGGACCCGGAAGGCAACACCGTCGAGCTGCGGTGGTACCCGCAGGACGCCGAGTGAGTGCGGCCGGGCGCCCGCGCGACCCGGCGATCGACGCCGCCGTCCTGGCCGCCACTCTGGAGATCCTGCGTACGGACGGCTACACGGGCTTCGCCCTGGAGGCGGTCGCCGCACGGGCGGGCACGACCAAAGCGGCCATGCGCCGCCGCTGGCCGCTGCGCCAGAACCTCCTCATCGACGCGCTCGCCTCGATACTCGCCATCCCGCCCGTGCCGGACAACAACTGCACCCGCTGCGACCTCATGCAGAGCGTGAGGTTGCTGGACGAGGCCCTGCACGAGCGGCTGCCACGCGGCGTCCTGGCACCGCTGGTCGCCGACTGCGCCCGCGTACCGGAGTTGCACCGGCGACTGATGGAGGTGCTCGTCCAACCCAGCAGGCAGGCCGCCACCACAGCCGTCGAACAGGCCGTCAGCCGCGGCGACCTGCGCCCCGACGTCGACCCGCACGTTCTCGTCGACCTCCTCGCCGCCTCCGTCTACCAGCGCGCGCTCCTGGGCGACACCACCACGGCCCGTCCGTCCGCAGCCGACACCGTCGACCTCCTCCTGCGCGGCGCGGCAGTCGACTTCGACCGCCTCGTCCGCATCAGCCAAACACCCGCCCACCTCCGCCAGCACCCAGCCAGCCACACCTGACCACCCCAAGCACCCTGGCCGAGGCTTGAGTTCATACCTCGCGGGGGATGCCATCGCCTCGATCGGAGCCCGGCGTATGGCGTCCCGCCCCGCTCACGGAGATCACGGCCGTGGTCGACCCGGCCAAGCTCGCACTGATGGACTGATGGACCTGCCCGATCCGGTGTGAGTCCCTGTCTGGGCCGTACCCACAGCGGCGCGACTGTGACCCTGGGGGCGGCCCGTCAGGACTGAGGCCCAACCCTGCCCTCACGCGGGCAACGCCGCGTGCTTCCCCGAAACGTACCGAGCGACCTGAGCATGCCCGTCCGCCATGCCAGGTGCCACGCCAGGTCCCTACGCCCCCACGATCCCCGCGTCATGGGCCAGCAGGCCCGCCTGGGTGCGGTTGGTGCAGTTGAGTTTGTCCAGCGTTCGCGACACGTAGCCCTTGATCGTGGCCTCGGAGAGGAACAGGCGGGACGCGATCTGCGCGTTCGAGAGGCCCTCGCCGAGGCCGGTCAGGACCTGGAGTTCGCGTTCGGTGAGCGTGGCGACCAGGTCGCGGGCTCGGTCGCGGGTCGAGAGGCTGTCCGTGGAGGCGGCGATCAGGCGGCGGGCGGCGGACGGGGAGAGGACGGTGTGGCCCTGGGCGGCCGTCCGTACGAGGCCGATCAGCTCCTCCGGCGGGGTCGACTTGACCAAGAAGCCCGAAGCCCCGGCCCGCAGGGCGCGCAGCACGTACTGGTCGGCGTCGAAGGTCGTCAGCACCACGATGTGCGGTGGCTGCGCGAACGCGTTGATGTGCTCGATCGCGGTCAGCCCGTCCATGCCCGGCATGCGCAGATCCATCAGGACGACGTCCGGGCGGCTGCGCCGGACGGCCTCGACGCCGGACGCGCCGTCGTGTGCCTGGTCGACGACCTCCAGGTCATCGGCCGAGTCGAGAATGGTGCGCAGGAACACGCACACCATGGGTTCGTCGTCCACCACCACTATGCGCACCACGGTCATACCGCCCGTTCAGGCGTCGGGACGTATGCGGGCAGCATTGCCTCGACGCTGAAGCCGCCGTCGGGGGCAGGTCCCGCGCGCAGTGTGCCCTGGACGAGATCGATGCGTCGGCGCAGATGCTCGATGCCCAGGCCGGAGCCGGTGGCCGCGAGGGCGCTGCGGGGGCTGCCCGTCGGGGCCGTGTTGTGGACCGTGATGCGCACCCGCGTCTCCTCGTACCGCGCCCGTACGGTCACCCGGGCGCCGGGCGCGTGCTTGCGTACGTTGGTCAACGCCTCGCGCAGTACGCGGTAGGCGGTGCGGCCGACCACCGGTGAGGCGAGGGCCGGGTCGCCGTCCTCGATCAGTTCTGTCGGTGTGCCCACCGCGACGGACTCGGCGACCAGGTCGGCGAACGCCGCCACCGAGGGCGTGTGGTCGCCCTCGGGCGCGGTGCGCAGAATGCCGACCAGGTCCCGCAGTTCTTCCAGGGCCTGGCAGCCCGCGGCACGCAGTTCCTCCGCCGCCTGCCGGGTCGCCTCGTCCCCTGCTGTCACCCGCAGGGCTCCGGCCTGCAGCACCATCAGGCTCACCCGGTGCGTGACGACGTCGTGCATCTCCCCGGCGAGCCGGGCGCGCTCCTCGGCGCGGGCCTGTTCGGCGAGCAGGTGGCGTTCCCGCTCGGCCCGCTCGGCGCGTTCGACCAGGGCCAGGACCATCCGCCGGCGGGCGTCGAAGTACAGAGCCAGCAGCGGTCCGACCGCGGTGCGCAGCAACCCGTTCGTCATGACGGTGACCGACGGCTCCCAGGGCCGCATGATGACGAGGGTGAAGGCGGCGAGTACGAGGAACGCCGTGCGGCGGTCGTTGCGGCAGAAGAACGGGCCGTAGGCGGCCACCATGGTCGCGTAGGGGGCCCATACGTTCGTGTCGGTGGCGGGTGTCAGCGCGCCGGCCGGTGAGTTCAGCAGCGTCACCGCGAGCGTGAACGCGCCGAGCACCCCGACGACGGCGAGCGGGGCGACGCGGCGGAAGGCCAGCGAGGCACAGGCGAGCGCCTGCGCGCCCAGCATCACCCAGGCGAGGGCGCCCGGGTGGTCCGGCCACCAGCTGAGGCCGATCAGCGTGGCGCCGGTGTCGAGTACGACGAAGGCGACCGCGATCGCCACGTCCACGGCCACCCGGTGCCGACGGTGGCACGGTCCGTCTGTCATGACGCTTACGGTAGGGCATGCGTCCCGCCGCCCCGCCCGCGCCCGGATCAGGCCCTGCTTCCGGCCCGTACGGACCCTACGAAAGTCGTATGCCGAGCGCGACGACCAGCCGTTGGTCGCTTCGGGAGCCGACCGCTCGCCCTGCCGGATCACGGGCCCGCTGCCGTGGAATGGGGCCATGGATGCGACAGACAAACCCACCGCCGAACCCACGCCGACGACTCCCCGGCTCGGCCGCTACACGATCAGCACGGACCGTTCGTCCATCACCTTCAAGAGCCGACACCTCTTCGGTCTCCTGCCCGTGCGCGGCACGTTCGCGATCCTCGGCGGCACGGTCGACGTGGCCGAGCCGCTGTCCGGTTCGCGGGTGCGCGTCGAGGTCGAGGCGGCGAGCTTCGGCACGGGCAACGACCGCCGGGACACCGACGTACGGTCGGCGAGGTTCCTGGACACCGACCGGCACCCGCTGATCACGTTCGTCGCCGAGCGGGTGGACACCACGTCCGTCTCCGGCACGCTCACCGTGTGCGGGATCTCCCGGCCCGCGAGCCTTGCGATCGTGCGCACGGAGATACGTACGGCCTCGTTGACCGTCCGTGCCACCACCCGGGTGGACCGCACCGACTTCGCGGTGACCGCCGCCCGCGGGCTGGCGGGGCGTCATCTCGGCCTGACGCTGGACGTCACGTGCGTACTCGCGTAACACCGTCAGATGTGCACCGGCGCGCGGCAGTCCGCCTTGTCCAGCCCGGTCGTGGTCGAAGACCTGCACAAGCGGTACGGCGCGGTGTCGGTCGTGCAGTTCGTCCTGTTTCCGCTGGTGTTCATCTCGGGCACGTATATCCGACCTGGCCACAGCCACACGTCGCACGACCGAGGGCCGTCACCGCGCGCATACCGCGGTGACGGCCCCGCCCGTTGCGGAGCGAGTCGTGGTTCAGAGCGGAACCCGGCCACCGGGTGGATGGGTTGGCCCGTCCTCGTCACCCTCGCCAGGCGGCAGGAGTTCGGCGATGATCTCGGTGCCGAGTGCGTACGCCGGCACGCCCGCGGTGATGAGCGCGGTCTCGGCGACGCCGATGAGGTCGGCGATGCCGGCTCCGGCGTGGAGTGCGCCCTGGGCGTGGATCCGGGCGGGGTGTGCCCGGCCGAGGGCCAGCAGCTGTCCGAAGTGGACGAGTTGCTGCACCCGCGCTCCCAGCGGATTGTCGGTCAGCACGATGTGGCGCAGTGCCGCGATCGCCTCTTCGGTCGGGAGCCGGTCGAATTCCTGGGCCAGGCGCAGCCGCTCCTGTACCCCGCTCGGAACGGTTCCGAGGGTGGAGCGGTAGCGGTCGCGTACGGCTTCCGTACGGGAGGCGAGGGTCTCGTCGGTCATGCCGTGGCCTTCGCGATCGCGGCGCGTACCGCCTCCTGGGCGCCCGGAGGGAAGTCCACGGCTCCGCCGATCGCCGCCGCGGCGATCTCGGCCTCGGCGCTCTCCTCGATCGCCACCACGAGGTGGGCGGTGGCCGCCGAATCCGGGCCGAACACCAGGAGGCCGTGGTTGGCCAGCAGGACCGCGGACGTCGTCGGGCACCGCTCCAGGACGTCGGCGATTCCGCGCACCGACACGTCCGACCCACGAGGTCCCCAGGGAACCACCGGGACGTCCTCGGCCTGCCCGAAGCGCAGCATCGGCTCGGTGCGGCACGGCAGCGGCCGGTGGGCGACGGCGAAGGCGGTGGCGGAGGGCGAGTGGGTGTGGATGATCGCGCCCACGTGGGGCCGGGCCCTGTACACGGCGCTGTGCATCGCGATGATCTCGGCGCTGACGGACTGCAGTTCGCCCGCCAGGACCTGCCCGTCGAAACTCACCGTCGCCAGTTGCTCGGGCCGCAGTCCGTGGACGAACCCCGGCGTCAGCAGGAGGCTTTCACCGTCGAGCCTGGCGCTCAGGTTGGCGTGCCCGGAGTGGGACATCACCCCGGCCGCGAAGAGCTTCTCCGCGGCCTCCACCAGCTGGTCGGCCCGCTCTTTCACCAGGTACGTGTCGCTCATACCGCATCTCCCAAGTGTGCTGCCAGCGGCGGCTCGTTCGCCGCTGTCCACGTGCCGACCACTCTCCAACTTGAACTAAGGTTCAAGTCAAATGCCGGCACCGACGAGAAGCACGAGGAGCGGAACGTGCGCATGACGATCGGCCAACTCGCCGAGATCACCGGAGTGCCCGCTTCGGCCATCCGGTACTGGGAGCGGCACAGCCTGCTGCCCGCACCCGAACGCGAGAGCAGGCAGCGGCGCTATCCGCCGGAGGCCGCCGAGCGGATCACGGTGCTGCGCAAGTGCCAGCAAGCCGGGCTGACCCTGGCCGAGATCAGCGAGTTCCAGCGGGACCAGCCGCACAGAGAGGCGATGATCCGCGCCAAGATCACCGAGATCGAGCAGCGCATGGTCGATCTCGACCACGCCCACCAGCTCCTGACGCATGCCGTCAAGTGCAGCGAGGACGACATCGTCAGGTGCCCGAAGTTCCGGGAGCAGATGGCGGGGTGGCACACACCGAAGGCGACGCCGTGAACTCCCGGCTGCCGGCGTCGCCGTACGGGCCGCCCACCCCCTGAAACTGATTCACACGAAGCCACCCCGGGTCAGCCCTGTCGTCACTTGCCGAAGGACAGGAGCGTGCGGTCCTTCTTCTGGGCCGTGGGGCTGTGGACACGGCCGTTGAGCAGGAAGAAACGGCCGCCGGACCAGATCATGCGGGGGGTGAGGTAGAAGGTGCGTTCGGCGCCGGCCGCCGCTGCCGGGGTCTGCAGGAGGGTCTGGGGAGCGCCTCCGGTCGCCGCGATGGTGGCGACCGCGGCGGAGTCGTCCGGACCCTTGCCGGGCTGGACGTACACCACGGCCTTGCCGCCCTCGACGGCCAGCGGCCGCATGGCACGGCCGTGGGACTCCTTCGTACGCCACTTCTCCTTGCCGTTGCCAAGGTCGACGGCTACGACCTCGTTGGTCTCCGGTTCGCCGAGCACGGCCCCCTCCGAGCCCGCGGTGCCGAGGTAGAGGGTGGCCGCGTCGGTCGCCGCGAAGGTGCAGGCGTGGAGGTCTCCGCTGCCGTCGCCGAAGCCGTCGCACGCGCCGGTGACCTTGAACTTCGGTTCGACCTGCCAGCGGACCCTTCCGTCCGGCGCGAACGTCGTGATGTTCCACGCCTTGGTGTCGCTGTTGCGGGCGGCGACGACCAACGGGTCGGTGGAGTAGATCCGGCCGACCGTCCAGCCCGGCGCGAACTTGTAGTTCCACTTGGACTTGCCGGTGGCCGGGTCGAGTTCCTCGATCAGTTGCTGCGTCTTGGTGACGTCACCGGAGCCCGGGCACAGGCCGACACCGATCAGCCTGGTGCCGCCGCCGACGGAGTAGGGGCTGCAACCGACGGTCTTCCACGTGCCGAAGAGCTTCTTGCCGTCGACGGCCGAGAAACCGCTCGCGTAGGCGCTGTGGCTGACGGCGACGGTATCGCCGGTGACCGCGAGCCGGAACTCGTTCGTGGTGTCGTACGAGGACTCCTGCGGCACCTCGATCTTCCAGCCCACCTTGCCCGTGGCCAGATCGATCTGCTGGAGGTACTTGCAGTGGGCGCGGGCGGTGTTGTTCTCCAAGGTCGCGATGACCAGCTTGCCGTGGGCGGTCGGTGCCTGCGCGGCGCCGCACACGGGTGTCTCCAGCGACACGCTCCACTTCGGCGCGCCGTCGGCCACCGCGTGACCGGTGACCTCCTTGTACATGGCCCTGGCCACGAGGTCGCCGAGCCGCCACGGGCCGAACTGCTTGCCGCCCGCCGAGGTCAGCTGGGTCTCGTTCTCGCGCACCCAGACGCGTGCCTCGCCCGCTTTGATCCCGTCGTTGAATCCGTCACCGCCGCTCGCACCGCCATTGCCGCTGCCGGTGCCGTCGCCGAGGTCGGCCGAGGGGGAAGTGGAGGGCGTGGCGGGGTCGCTTGCCCGCGCGGCAGGTTTGGCGGGCTTGTCGTCGTCGCCAGTGGCGACGTACACACCGCCGCCGATGGCCAGGAGGCCCGCGACCACCGCAGCCACGATCACCACGGGCTTGCGGCGGAAGGGGCCTTGACCGCCGTTGCCCGGCGGGGTCGGCGGGGTCGGCGGGACAGGTGGCGGAGTCTGGGCGTACGGTGCCGGGCTCGGCGGGCCGTAGCCACCGGGGTACGGCGGCTGCGGCGGGTAGCCGGCGCCGCCCGGGGGTTGGCCGTAGCCACCGGGCTGCACCGGCCCTGGCTGACCGTAACCGCCGGGCTGTGCATACGGGTTGCCCGGAACCGGCTCCTGCGACGGCTGTTGACTGGGCGGCTGGCTCACAGCGACATTCCCCCCGAATTCGCTAACGAAATCACTACCTTGACCACTCGGGGCTCTTTCTATCACTCCGCACAACAGGCCTCACATGCTGCTACACCCTGTTGCCCGGCGCGGTACGGGGCGGGGGATTCCATGACGTGGACAGCAAGCGGTCGAGCGGCCTGCGGCCGGTACCTGATCGGCCCGCTGCTGCATCATCCGGCCCGCCGAGGGCAATCCACGCGAACCCCTGCGAGGAGCGTCCGGCTTCATGACACTCGAAGACGCAGGAGCAACCGGGGCGGGCAGCGGAGGGGCGGGCCGGGTGGCGGAGAACGGGGCGGCGGAGAACGGGCCGGGCGAGCCGGAAGCGCTCGGCGCGGTACAGGGGCACCTCAAGACGATCGCCGACACGGGAGATCCGTCCTCGATCCTCGGCCGGGACGTGGCGGCCGACGTGGCACGTCTGGAGGAGCAGTTCCCCGGGAACCGGACGATGGGCGGCGTCCTCGCCCTGGGGTGGGTGGAATGGCACCGTGCGCGGGCCTCCGCGGGCGAGGTCGCGCAGTTCCATGAGACGTTCGCTGTGCTGTGCCTCCTGCCCGCCTTCCTCGCCGGAGAGGCATACGTGCCCAGTGCGTCGCTGCCCCAGGAGTTGCTCCCGAAGCTGGCAGAGGCCGCGATGCAGCCGGCTATACGGATGCTTCAGGACGCCGGTGACAAGGCGACCCTGGATCCGGCCACCAGGGCCGCCTGGGCCTGGATGCGTATCGTCGGCCACCTCCCGGTGGGCCCCGCGAGCGCGGGCGCACTCGCCAATCTGAGCGTTGCCCTAAGGCTGTCGGGCGAGCGGGGCGGTGGCGCCGAAAACCTCGACCGGGCCGTCGACACCGCCCGCCACGCCGTCACGACGATGGCCGACGACGAACCGCAGCGGCCGGCGGCGATGGGCATCATGGCGACCGCCCTGTGGTCCCGGTACGAGTACACGGCCGCCCCGGAGGACCTGGACGCGGCAGTGGAGGCCGCACGCGCCTGTGCACGCGCCGGCCACTCCGAGGACCCCCTGCACCCGAACGGCGTGCAACTCGCCGCACAGCTCCTGCACTTGCGCTACGAGCGGTCGCGGTCACTCGGCGATCTGGACGAGTCGATCAACTGGATGCGCCGGCTGGTCGCGGCGACCGTCCCCGAAGATCCTCTGCTCGCCCGGCTGCTGGCCATGCTGGGCGAGTGGCTCGCCATCCGCGCGGCGCGGACCCAGGACACCCGGGTCATGGACGAGGCCGCCGAGACCGCGCGACGCGCCGCCGCCGCGGCGCCGGACGACGACGCGCAGGCCCAGCTCGCCGTCGCGGGGGTCTGGCACACGCTCTTCGAGCACACCGGGGATCCGACGGCTCTCAAGACGGCGAGGGATCTCGCGGTACGGCACGCCCGCGCGCTGTCCCCCGAGTCCGCCGGGCGGGCCCGCCACCTGGCCAACGCCTCCCTCACCGCGCTCTCCGCCCATGCGCACACCGGTATTCGCGACGACCTCGACGTCGCCGTCGAACTGGGCGAGACGGCGCTCGCCGCGGCGCCCGCCGGACACGCCGACCGGGACATGGCGCTGCGCGCCCTCGGCGGCGCGCTCGCCCATCGCTTCCAGAGCGACGGACACCTCGAAGACCTCGACCGCGCGCTCGCTCTCAGCCGTGAGCTCCATGACGCGCCGGGCGCCGGGCACGCTCCCTCCCTCGATCTGTCCAACCTGAGCCTCATGTACCGCGCCCGCTTCCTGCGCTCGGGTGAGCCCGCCGACATCGCCCGGGCGATCGAGGCCGCCGAGTCGGCCGCCGTACACGCCGCCGACCCGCGTCACCGTGCCCGGGCCCGGCAGCAGCTCGCGCTCTGCCTCGTCAGGCGTTCATCCGCCGAGGGCCGCCCGGACGATCTGGACGAGGCCGTCGAACTGGGCCGCGCGGCCCTCGCCGACACTCCGCGCGACCATCCCGACTGGGTGACGATCATCGCGAACAACGCGCTGGCGTTCCTCACCCGGTACGAGCACAGCGGCGCACTGGAGGACATCGACGCGTGCCTCGCCTCGGTACGCGACGCGAGCAGCCGACTGGAGCCCGGCCATCCCGCCCACCCCCAACTGCTCAACAACGAGGGGTACGCGCTGCTGACCCGGTACCACCGCACCCGGTCGGCCGCCGAGCTCGACGCGGCCATCGACAGCACCCGGAGCGCCGCGGAACTGATGGCACCCGTCGACCCCCGGCTGCCCGGATGCCTGTCCAATCTGTGCCTGGCGCTGCGCGACCGCTTCGACCTCACGGCCGCACCGGCCGACCTGGACGAGGCGATCGCCGTCGGCCGCCGAGCCGTCGCGGCGACTGCCTCAGGCAATCCGGCGCGTGCCACCCACCTCAACAACCTCGGCTACAGTCTGCTGGCCCGGGCCTTCCAGGACCCCACGGACACCGCCGTACGCGACGAAGCCGCCCGCGCCTTCCGCGAAGTCCTGGACATCCTTCCGGCAGGCGCTCCCTCACGGACCTATCCGCTCGTCAACCTCGGGCAGTTGCTCGTCCTGACCGCTGCCACGGACCAGGAAGCGGAACCCGCCGAGTCGGCGGCCGTCAGCGCGTTCACCGAGGCCTGGGAGCTGACCGGGACCGCGCCCCTGCGCCGCCTCAGCGCCGTACGCGCCGCCGCACGCCTGCTGTCCCACCGGCAGCCGGCCCGGGCGGCGGAGCTGCTGGAGGCGGCCGTGGACGTTCTGCCCGCGCTCACCCCGCGCATGCTGGCCCGTACCGATCAGCAGAGTCTGCTCGGCACCTGCTTCGAACTCGCCGCCGACGCCGCCGCGCTCGTCCTCACCGCGGGCGACGAACCGACGACGCCTCCCCCGGCCGCCGACCCGGCCGCGTCCAGGGCTCTGCGGCTGACGGAGGCGGGGCGCGGCGTCATGCTCGGCCAGGCACTCGACACCCGGGGCGAGGTCACCGACCTGCGCCGCCGACTGCCCGAACTCGCCACGCGCTTCCTCGCGATACGCGAACGGCTCAACGCGGCCTACGCGGACGACGCCCCCGGCGTATGGGCGTCCGCCGAGCCCTGGTACCCGGCCACGGAAGCCCGCCGCGACCTCGCCGCGCGGTTCTCCGCCGTCCTGGACGAGATCAGGTCCCGGCCCGGCTTCGACCGGTTCCTGCTGCCGATGGAGCTGCCGGACCTGCTGGCCCAGGCCGCGTACGGGCCGGTGGTGGTCTTCGCCGTGAGCGGCCACGGCAGCCACGCCCTGCTGATCCGCCCCGACGCCGTCACCGCGCTGCCCCTGCCCGGCCTGGACCGGGACACCGTGAGGCAGAGGGCTCAGGACTTCACCGCGGCGCTGAGGTGGGCGCCGAGTCCCACTCCCGCCCGCAGCGAACCGGCCCTGCACACCCTCAACTCCACCCTGGAGTGGCTGTGGGACGTCGCGGCGGAGCCCGTCCTGACCGCGCTCGGTCTCACCTCTCCCCCGCCTCCGGGACACCGGGCTCCCCGCGTGTGGTGGAGCCCCGGCGGGTTGCTCGGCCTGCTCCCGCTGCACGCCGCCGGATACCACCGGGGCGCCACGGGCAGTTCAGGGGCGACCGTCATGGACCGCGTGGTCTCCTCCTACACGCCGACCCTGCGCGCACTGCGCCATGCCCGCCGTCCCCTGCCCCCGCGCTCCCCGCACCGCGCGCTCGTCGTCACGATGCCGCTCACCCCCGGCGCCCCTCCGCTGCCGCACACGGCCGAGGAGGAGGGGTACGTACGCACCCATACGCCGGATCCGCTGGTGCTCACCGCGCGGCGGCGCAGCCACCCGGACGCCTCGACGCAGGAAACCGCCCCGAGCATGCGCGAGGACGTGATGTCGGCGATGGGCGACTGCTCCCTGGTCCATTTCGCCTGTCACGCCGTCAGCGACCCCGTCGACCCGTCCCGCAGCCGTCTCCTGCTGCAGGACGCCCCGCTCACGGTGAGTGGCCTGGCCGCCCTGGACCTCGACCATGCCGGGCTGGCCTTCCTCTCCGCGTGCAGCACCGCCTCCACGGGCGTGCCGCACCTGGCCGACGAGTTCGTCAACCTCGCCACCGCGTTCCAACTCGCGGGCTTCCGCGGTGTGGTGGCCACGCTCTGGCCCGTGTACGACAGCCACGCGTCCGAACTCGCCCGGCTGTTCTACACGGCCCTGGGCAGCCCGTCCGGCCTCACTCCCGACCGGGCCGCCCGGGCACTGCACGACGCGGTCCGCCACCTGCGCGACCGTATGCCCGACCGCCCCGACACGTGGGCGGCCCATCTGCATTCCGGCGCGTAGTGGGCAGCCGGGATGCGCGACGCCCGCGAAATCGGCCGACGGGTGCCATTGTCTTCCGCCGTTCGGCCGCCGAAGCTGCGAGTGCCGAACGATTCACGACCTGGGAGGCTTCATGACCAACCGCATGGACCAACCGCGCGCCCTCGATCTGGTCGGCAACCCGATCCACGTCGGCGGGGTCGCCACCGGATTCGAGGCCGCCCTGGAGTACCGCATCAGTGACGGCCACCACCAGGTGACCGGCACGTTCAGCGTGGGAGGCGGCACCGGTGAGCACGGGCAGTTCCATCTCGCCGTCGACGTCGGCCACGCGTCCTTCCAGGTCGACCGACTGCTCGTCCAGGTCTTCGAAGCGAGCGCCAGGGACGGCAGCGAGATCAACGCCGTCACCGTTCCGGTCATCTACGGGCCGCGCATCGTGCCCGGTTACTACGGCTACCGCGAGCACAAGGTGGTGAAGGGCGACACGCTGTCGGCCATCGCCAAGTCGTACTACGGCGACGCCTCCCTCTACTCGCGCATCGTGCGGGCCAACCCGGCACAGATCTCCGACCCCGACAAGATCGTGCCCGGACAGGTCCTCCGCGTCCCGATCGGGTCATAAGGACGTACAGCCTTGCCTCGTCGGCGGCTCACCCCTTGCTGATCCGTACCGTGTCCCCCGCCGGACCGCCCGCGAGGACGTCGATGCGGGCGCCGGTGTCGGGGTCGGTGAAGCTCTGTCCTGCGGTCCGGGCCGCCAGGTCCAGGGCGGTGCAGCCGGTGGGCACGGTGGTGGGGTGCGTCGGGGCGATCCGGACCGGGCCCTCGCCGGTCGCGGCGGCCGAGTCGACCTTGTAGACGAGGACGCCGGTGGAGCAGGCGGCCGTGTCGTTGCCCTCGGCGCGGCGCGACTCCGCCACGTACGCGGTCGTCCCGCCGGTGCGCAGGACGGCGATCTTCGTGCCGCCGGGGCGTTCCACCGGGGTGAGGCGCACGGTGCGCTGCCCCGGTGCGGCCAGGCAGGCGACCTGGTCGTCACGGATCCAGCCGAGTTTCCAGGAGTGCCAGCCGAGGTACTGGGGGGCGGCCCCGGCGATGTTGCCCATGACGTCCCAGCCGCCGACGTACTGATGGGTGTCCCCGGTGAAGGAGTACAGGTCCGGGAGACCGAAGGTGTGGGCGGTCTCGTGGTCGGCGACCTTGGGGCCCCAGCGCCACATGTCCTGGCCGAAGGTGACACCCCACTTCACCCGGGTGCCGTCCGCCGTGATGCCCGCGGTGGCCGGGTCGTAGAGGTAGGTCGGGGAGAAGGGGACGGCCGTCGCCGCCTTGGTGGGGACGATGTACACCATGTCGTAGCGCGAGAAGTCGGCGTAGGGGTCGGCTGCGGTGACCGCGTCGCGTACGTACTTCTCGTGCGCCTCGAAGGTGATGCCGCGCGCGAAGTCGTACGAGGTGGAGGCGGCGGGCATCCGTATCCAGCGGCGCAGTGGGGTGAGGGCGAGACGGGAGCGGCCGTAGCTCGCCGCTCGCATCCACTGGGCGGCCGGGGCGAGTTGGGCCGCGTAGGGCGCGGTGGAGCCGGTCTCCGGTGCGTCGGGGAAGTCGACGAACAGGGTGAGGACGCGGTGGGTGCCGGTGGACGGCTGGAACTGGGTGCGGTCGGTGTCGTGGCCCTCGTCGGTCCAGCCCGTCCGGCCGGGCAGCGCACAGGCGGCGGGGGCGGCCGGGTGCGGCCGGGGTGCGGCGCTCGCCGCGCTGCTCCCGGCCAGGCACATGGTGAGGGCGACGGCAGCGGTGGCGAGGGGGCGCGGTCGGAGCGAGGGGGCGGACATGGCTCTCCTCCTGGAGGCGGGCGGAAGGGGTGGGGCCGGTCAGGCGCGGCCGGCGGCCAGGTCCATCAGGCGGGCGAGGACCCGGCCGCCCGAGGCGGTGAGCCCGTCGTGCTCCCACTCGTTGGTGACCCAGACGCGGCAGGCTCCGACCTCGCGCGCGGTGCGCAGTGAGAGCCCCGCGTCCACGTACATGTCGTCGTGGTAGACGATCGCGGCGAGCGGGACCTCGTTGGCGGCGAGGCGGTCCATGTCGTACAGCGGCGGCCAGTCGGTGCGTCGGGCCAGCAGGTCCGCGGCCCCGGCGAAGGGACGCAGGGCCGCGATCTCCTGGAACATCCAGGGGTAGATCATCTCGCCGGTGAGGAGGAACGGGTCGGCGTCGTCGGCGAATTCGGGGAAGTCGCCGAGGGCACGGGCGGCGGCCCAGCCGGTGGCCGAGGCGCCCTGGCCGTAGAGGGTCTCCTGCAGAACGGCGAAGAGGGGGTTGCCGGTGAAGCCGGTCATGCTCATCATCTGGTGGAGGAACGTGTCGGTCAACTCCCCCTCCGCGTCCAGGGCTTCGTCGAGCAGCCAGTGGATCCGCTCGTGGCCGTCGCCCATGCCGAGGGCGAGGCCGAGGGCGCGCAGGCGACGGGGGGTGAGCCGGTCCCCGTCGGGCAGCCGTACGTCGGTGGCCGAGAGGAGGTCCGCGATCTCGCGCAGACGGGCGGCGTCGTCGGGGTAGCGGGCGTAGAAGTCGAGGACGCGATCGCGCACCCGGGGGTAGGTGCGGGCGTACACGTCGTCGGCGGTGGCCGCGAGACCCGGCAGTCCACCGGCGACGTAGCAGGCGCGCAGCCCCTCGGGGGCCTGCGACAGATAGGTGAGGGTGAGGAAGCCGCCGTAGCTCTGGCCGAGGGTCTCCCAGGGTTCGTCGCCGCACAGGCGGCGCCGGATCAGCTCGGCGTCGGCGACGATCGCGTCGGCGCGGAAGTGGGCCAGGTGGTCCGCGAAGGCGGCCGGGGACGGGAACTTCGCGGCCGTCCGACCCGTTACGGGAGTGGAGCGGCCGGTGCCGCGCTGGTCGAGCAGGAGCACCCGGTGGGTCTTCAGGGCGTGGTCCAGCCACCCGGGCGAACCGGCGGACGGGCGGGGCGACTTGCCGCCCGGGCCGCCCTGGAGATACAGGAGCCAGGGCAGTCGCTCGCCCGCCCGGGCGCGGTCGACGACCTCGCGGGCGAAGACCTGGAGGGTCGGGCCGTGCGGGGCCGCGTGGTCGAGGGGGACGGTGAAGACGTGGTCGACGGTTGCGTACGCCGGGTTCATGGATGCCTTTCGCGGCGCGGGCGCCGCCGTGTGCTGTGTGACGTTTCTTGAGGGAGCATGGCGCGGGCGGCCCCCCGGCGAGGAGCCCTCGTTCCCGCATAACGTCGCGTTATGGAGGCCGGGGGCTGGTCCCGCCGGAGCGGACCGCGCGCGTACGAGGTCACATCGCTCGTGAGGGCGACAGGGTGTAGGTGCGGCTGGAGGTGTAGAACTCCAGGGCGGCCCGGCCCTGTTCACGCGGCCCGTGGCTGGATTCCTTGGTGCCGCCGAACGGGAGGTGGAAGTCGACGCCGGTGGAGGGGGCGTTGACGCGGATCATCCCGGTGTCGAGCCGGTCGAATCCGTGCAAGGCGGTGTCCAGGTCGGCGGTGTGCACCGAGGTGACCAGGCCGTACGGGACCGAGTTGGTGATCCGTACCGCGTGGGCGAGGTCGTCGGCGGGCAGCAGGGCGGCGATGGGGCCGAAGACCTCCTCGCGCAGCAGGGGATGGGCCGGGGAGACCTTTTCCACCAGGGTGGGGGCGGTGTACCAGCCGGGGTGCCGGGGCGCGGTCCCGCCCGCGAGCACGTCCAGGCCGCGGGAGGCCTCGCCCACCCGGTCGCGGGCGCGCTCGCTGATGAGCGGCCCGCATACGGTGTCCGCCGAGGCCGGGTCGCCGACCGGGAGCGCCCGGAGCGCTTCGGCGAGGGCCTCGCGCAGCGGGTCGAGGGCAGCGCCGACGGCGATGACACGGCTGGTGGCGGTGCACTTCTGGCCCGCGTATCCGGCGATGGCGGCGGCTATGTGGGCGGCGGACCGCGCGATGTCGGCGTCCGGCAGGACGATCGCGGCGTTCAGGCCGCCCATCTCCGCCTGGACCGCGATGCCCCTCTCGGTGGCGGCACGCGCCACCGCCCGGCCGACGCCGGTCGAGCCGGTGAACGAGACGACATCGGCGCAGCGGACGAGCGCGTCTCCTTCAGTGGCCCCACCGGGCAGCACCGTGAACACCCCGGCCGGAAGGGCGTGTTGGAGGATCTCGGCCAGGCGCTGGGCACAGGCCGTGGCTTCGGGCGCGGGCTTGAGCACCACCGTGTTGCCCACGGCGAGCGCGGGGGCGGCCTTCCAACTCGGGATGGCGAAGGGGAAGTTCCACGGGGTGATGAGCCCGGCGACGCCGTGCGGCCTGCGGCGGGTGAGCAGCAGCCCGGATCCGGCGGCGGGTTCGTGGACCGCGCCGACGGGTTCGTAGGGGGCCTGGGCGTAGTACCGCCAGATGGCGACGGTACGGGCGACCTCGGCCCGGGCCTCGGTGAGCGGCTTGCCCACCTCGCGCACGGCGAGCGCCGCCAGTTCGTCCGCCGCGGCCTCGACCGCGCCGGCGGCGGCGCCGAGCGCGGCCGAACGCGCGGCCGCCCCGCCGAGCAGCCATCCCGGCTGGACCGCACGGGCCCGCTCCACGGCGTCGGCGGCGGCACGTGCCCCGGGAGCCGGGATCCGGACGAGGACGTCGGCGGGGTCGGCCGGGTTGCGGGAGATGAGGTGAGTGACGTCAGCGGTCACGGGAGGGGTCCTCCAAGGAAAGGGACGGACGTGCGGGTCGGGGAACTGCCGAGGAAGTACTGGGCAGTTGAGGTGAGCCGGGCCCGGCCGGTGACGGGCGCCGCGGCGCGCGGGCAGGCGGCGGGAGAACCGCGCCGCCTGCCCGCGAGCTGGCAACGCCCGACCGGCGGCGCGCCGGACGGATCAGCGGTGGCCGTCGGCCACGGCCTTCTCGGTGGCCAGCCGCACCCCCACCTCGATCTCCCCGGAGAGCGGGGCGCGCGGCGGGCGGACCGGGCCGCCGGGCCGGCCCGCGATGTCCATGGACAGCTTGATGGACTGGACGAACTCGGTCTTCGAGTCCCAGCGCAGCAGCGAGTGCAGGGAGCGGTAGAGCGGCACGGCCGTGGCCAGGTCACCGGCGACGGCGGCATGGTAGAGCTCGGCGCAGGAGGCGGGGAAGGCGTTGGGGTATCCGGCGATCCAGCCGACCGCGCCCGCGAGGGCGAGTTCGAGGAGCACGTCGTCGGCGCCGATCAACAGGTCGAGCTCCGGGGCGAGTTCGGCGATCTCGTACGCCCGGCGCACATCGCCGCTGAACTCCTTGACCGCGACGATGCTGCCCTCCTGGTGCAGCGCGGCGAGGAGCGGGGGCGTCAGGTCGACCTTGGTGTCGATGGGGTTGTTGTAAGCGACGACCGGCACTCCGGCCCGCGCCACCTCGGCGTAGTGGGCGCGCACGGACTGTTCGTCCGCCCGGTAGGCGTTGGGCGGGAGCAGCAGGACCGAGCCCGCGCCCGCCTCGGCGGCCTGCTCGGCCCAGCGGCGGCTCTCGGCGCTGCCGTACGCGGCGACGCCGGGCATCACCCGGGCGCCGTCGCCCGCCGCCTCCACGGCGGTGCGGACCACCCGGGCGCGCTCCTCGTCGGTGAGGGTCTGGTACTCACCGAGGGAGCCGTTCGGCACGACACCGTCGCAGCCGTTGTCGATCAGCCAGCGCACATGGGCGGCGTAGGCGTCGTAGTCGACGGACAGGTCGTCACGCAGGGGCAGGGCGGTGGCGACCATGATGCCGCGCCAGGGACGGGTGGGGTTCCAGGTGGTGGTGGCCATGTCGGCAACCTCTCTATGTGATGTGACATTTCATTGATGGGCGCAAGGGGCAGCAGGTGGTGCGGGGAGCCCCTGGAGGGGCCCGCACCTGGGTCAGTCCGTGTGCGGGGCGGAATCGGGGGCGTCGAGCGAGCCGAGTGCGCGGAGCGGTACCGGCACGGCGAAGGGCCGCCGCTCGGGGGCCGGATCCGCGAGCGGGTCCGCGTCGCCGTGCGGCGCGGCCAGACAGGCCACGGCCGCACCGCACATCCGGCCCTGGCACCAGCCCATCCCGGCCCTGGTGAACAGCTTGACGCTGCGCGCGTCGCGCGCCCCGAGGTCGGTGACCGCCGCGCGGACGCTCCGCGCGGTCACCTCCTCGCACCGGCACACCTCGGTGTCGTCGGCGAGCCACTGCTGCCAGCCGGTACCCGGCGCGTGCGCGGCGGCCATGGCGTCGGCGAAGACGCGCATCCGGTCCCGGCGGCGCTCCAGTTCCCGGACGCGGCCGCGACGGGCGGGGCGCCCGCGCAGCCGGGCGGCGATCGCGAGTGCGGCCAACTCCCCTTCCACGCCCGCCAGTCGGGCCCCGCCGACGCCGCCGGGCTCCCCCGCCGCCCACAGGTCTCGTACCGAGGTCTCCTGGGAGGCGTCCAGGGCCAGGGCGGTGGTCCGGTCGGGGGTGGTGCGGGTGGCGCACCCCAGGGTCGTGGCGAGTTCGATCTGCGGTGCCAGGCCGTGGCCCACGGCCAGCGCGTCGCACTCGATCCGGCGGCCGCTGCCGGGCACGGGCCGCCAGTCGCGGTCGAGCCGGGACACGGTGACCGCCTCCACGCGGTCGGTGCCGTGCACCTCGGTGACGGCGCTGCGGGTGCGCAGCCGTACCCGGTGGCGCAGCAGCGCTCCGCCGTGCACGGCCGCCTCGGCGAGTTTGCGCGGGTTGGCCGCGAGCGCGTATGGGTGTCGGGCGTAACCCAGGTAGCCGGACGCCTCGATGACGGCGGGCACCCGCGCCCCGGCGGCGGCCAGCGAGGAGGCGACCGCGAGCAGCAGGGGGCCGCTGCCCGCCACGACGACGCGTCGGCCGGGGAGCACGAGGCCGGACTTGAGCATGGCCTGGGCCCCTCCGGCGCCCACGACACCGGGCACCGTCCAGCCGGGAAAGGGCAGTTGGCGCTCGTACGCGCCAGTCGCCAGCAGCACCGCCCGGGCTCGCACCCGCACCGCGCGCTCCTCGCCTCCGTCGGCCCCGGTGACGGCGTGCACCGCCCAGGGGCCGCCGTCGCCGTCGCGGGTGACGGTCCACACGTGGTGGCCGCCGAGACGGTCCACCGCGCTCGCCTCCAGGCGACGGCGGAGCCCGGTGAAGAGGGACCAGTCGTGGTGGAGGGCCTCGGGGCGGGCCGCTCCGGTGGCCGGTGCCGGGTGCCGGAAGAACTGCCCGCCGATCTGCGGCGAGGCGTCCAGCAGGGCGACGGACAGGCCGAGTTCGGAGGCGGTGACGGCGCCGGCGAGCCCGGCGCAGCCGGCGCCGATCACCGCGAGATCGTACGGGTCGCTCGCCTCGGGCGCCGCGGGCGTCTCAGCCGAGGGACGCATGTCCGTGTCCTTCCTGGGTGACCACCGTGTCTCCGGGACGGGCGGGCACCAGACAGGCCCTGCGGTTGGGCTGCCCGTTGATGGTGGCGAGGCAGTCGTAGCACTGCCCGATGCCGCAGAACACGCCGCGCGGGCGGCCGGTGGTGCGGGTGGTCCGCCAGGCGAGGATGCCCGCGCCCCACAGCGCGGCGGCGACGGACTGGCCGGGCAGAGCGGGCACGGGCTGGTCCTCGAAGGTGATCTCGAACGATGGGCCGGTGCGCGTCCCGACCAGGTCGGCGGGGGTTCGGGCCACGGGAAGCCTCCTTGTGCGGCGGGCGGGGTCGGTCCATCCGCAGGAGTACGGAGCGGACGGACAAGGGGGATGGCAGGGGCGCTCCTCCAGGAAGCCCGGGAAGCCCGGGAGGTCCGGGAGGTCCGGGAGGTCCGGGAGGTCCGGGAGGAGGCTCGCGCGGAGGGCGAGCCGGGCTCGGCTCAGCCCTTCGACGCGAACCGGCCGGGGGCGAACGGGGCGATGTCCAGCGGCAGTTGGCCGCCCGTCACGCACGCCGCCACGATCAGCCCGGTGACCGGGGCGAGCCCGACCCCCGCTCCTTCGTGGCCGCAGGCGTGCAGGAGGCCGGGCACCGCGGGGTCGGGGCCGATGGCGGGCAGATGGTCGGGCAGATAGGGGCGGAAACCCGCGTACGTACGCAGCGCCCGCACCGTGCCCAGGACCGGGAAGAGGGCGACGGCCTGGGCGGCGAGACGACGCAGCGCCTCGGTGGACAGGGTGCGGTCGAAGCCGACCCGCTCCCGGCTGGCGCCGATCAGGACCGGGCCCGCGGCGGTGCCCTCGACCACCGCCGAGGTCTGGAGCGCCGCGGAGTCGCTGGCGACGTCGGCGACGTAGTCCGCCGCGTACACCTTGTGCCGCACCACACGGGGCAGCGGCTCGGTGACCAGGACGAAGCCGCGGCGCGGCAGGACGGGCAGCTCCACGCCCGCGAGCCGGGCGATCTGGCCGCCCCAGGTGCCCGCCGCGTTCACCACGTACGGGGCGTGGATCCGCGCGCCGCTCGCCGTGCGCACCCCTCTCACCTCGCCGCCTTCCCCGGTGAGCAGATCCGTGACGTCCTCGCCTAGCCGCAGGCGGATGCGGTCGCCGCCCGCGCGCAGCAGATGGGCCGCGGCGAGGGCGGGCATGACCTGGGCGTCCTGCGGGTAGTGGTAGCCGCCCGCCAGGCCCGGGGCCAGGTGGGGCTCCAGGTCGTTCAAGCGGTCCGCCGGGACCTCCTTGACCCGTACACCGGCGCTCTCCTGCCGGGCCGCGAAGCCGCGCAGGGCCGCCATCCCGGCCTCGCCGGAGGCGACGACCAGGCCGCCCTTGGGTTCGTACTCGATCTGCGGCGGGAGCAGTTCGGCCAGCTCGCGCCACAACTCGGCGGAGGCGAGGGCGAGGGAGAGTTCGGGGCCGGGCTCCTTGTCGGAGAGCAGGAGGTTGCCCTCGCCGGCGCCGGTGGTGCCGCCCGCGACGGGGCCGCGGTCGACGACGGTGACGGTGAGGCCGGCGCGTGCGGCGTAGTAGGCGCAGGCCGCGCCGACCACGCCCGCACCGATGACGATGACGTCCGAGGATGTTCTCGTGGGCACAGCAGTAATATTTCACATTGCACTGCGTTGGCCAAGAGGTGAGCCAGGAGAAGCCAAGAGGTACTTCCTGGCGGCCCGTTGGGACACGAGTAGGTAAAGGAGTGGCCAATGGGTTGTCAGTACAATTTCACATTACTATGTTACAGGTCACATTCCAGCCAGCCCCGGCTGTCAGCTGGCTGTCAGACTGCCTCGCGCTCTCGGAGTGACCACTGATGAACAAGCGCACCCTCACCGCCCTCGCCACCGCCCTGGCGGCGTCCCTCGCCCTCGGGGCGACCGGCTGCTCGAAGACCAAGCACTCGGACGCGGGCCCGGACGCCGGGGGCAAGAACCCGGCGACCGCCAACGCGGGCACCGTCGTGGGCGGCACTCCCCAGAAGGGCGGCACCCTGACCGTCCTGTCCAACCAGGACTTCACCCACCTCGACCCGGCCCGCAACTGGGTCATGAACGACATGGACTTCGGCACCCGGCTGCTCTACCGCACCCTGGTCACCTACAAGGCCGCCCCCGGCACCGGCGGCGGTGAGCTCGTACCCGACCTGGCCACCGATCTGGGCACCTCCTCCAACGGCGCGAAGACCTGGACCTTCCACCTCAAGCCGGGGGTCAAGTACGAGGACGGCAGCCCCGTCACCGCCAAGGACGTCAAGTACAACGTGGAGCGGTCCTTCTCGCCCGACCTGCCCGGCGGCGCCGACTACGCGGCCCGCTACCTCGCCGGCGCCGAGGGCTACCAGGGCCCGGCCCAGGGCAAGCACCTGGACTCCGTCAAGACGCCGGACGACCACACGATCGTCTTCGAACTGCGCAAGCCCTTCGCGGAGTTCCCCAACGCCACCGTGATGCCGACCTTCGCGCCGGTCCCCCAGGCCCAGGACAAGGGACCCCAGTACGACAACCGGCCGTACTCCTCGGGCCCGTACAAGATCGAGTCGTACGAGCGCGGCAAGAAGATGGTGCTGGTCCGCAACACCCACTGGGACGCCGCCACCGACCAGGTGCGCAAGGCGTACCCGGACAAGCTCGTTGTGGTCATGGGGCTCAAGCCCAACCAGATCGACGACCGGCTCATCGCCTCCCAGGGCGCCGACGCCTCCGCCGTCTCCTGGGGCGCCCTGCGGCCGGAGAGCGCGGCCAAGGTGCTGCCCAGCGCCGAGATCCGCAAGCGGCTGATCGCCGAGTCCACCAACTGCACCGACATGGTCCAGATGAACACCGGGCACGCCCCGTTCGACAACGTGAAGGTCCGTCAGGCCGTGCAGTACGCCCTCGACAAGGACTCCGTCCTCACCGCGTCCGGCGGCCCCGCCTTCAACGACCCCTCCACCGCGTACATGCCCGCCTCCCTCTTCGGCGGCAAGCAGCCCGACACTGTGAAGGTGCCCGTGGCCGGCGACGTGGCCAAGGCCAAGCAGCTCCTCAAGGAGGCGGACAAGCCGGACGGGTTCACGACCAAGATGACCGTCTCGACCGGCGACAAGGGCCGCGCCGAGGCGATCCAGCAGGCGCTCGGCAAGGCCGGGATCAAGGTCACCATCGAGACCGTCGACCCGTCCGCGTTCTACGCGACGATCGGTGACACCAAGAACCGGACCGACATGGTCTACACGGGCTGGTGTCCTGACTACCCGTCAGGATCCACCTTCCTGCCCTTCGTCTTCGACGGCCGCTACATCAAGGAGAAGGGCAACTCCGGCAACCACTCGCTCTTCCGCGACGACGCCACCATGAAGAAGATGGACGAGATCGCCGCCATGACGGACGCCAAGCAGGCCAACGCCGCATGGCAGCAGCTGGACGGCGAGATCCTCGCCAAGGCCCCGACCGTACCGGTCCTGGTGCGCCGCTGGCCGCTGGTGCTCGGCACCAACATCGCGGGCGCCTACGGCCAGACCTCCTTCGGCGGTCAGCTCGACTACGCCACGGCCGGCCTCAAGGACCCCTCGAAGAGCCAGGGCTGAGGGTCTGCCGGATCATGACCACCACCCTCGCACCGGCGGCCGCGCCGACGGGCCGCGGCCCCTGGCAGCTGGCCCGCGCGGAACTGCGCCGCCGCACCTCCGTCAAGATCTCCCTCGCCGTCGTGGCGCTCTTCGTCGTCATGGCGGCCGCCGCCCCCTTGCTGAGCAGGCTCGGCGGCTGGTCGCCCGAGGAGTTCGACAAGACCGCCGTCGACCCGTACCTGGGCGGTCAGCCGCTCGGGACCCTCGGCGGCGTCTCCGCCGACCACTGGCTGGGCGTGGAACCCGTCACCGGGCGCGACCTGTTCGCCCGGGTCGTGCACGGCGCCCAGGTCTCCCTCCTGATCGCCTTCACCGCGACCGCGATCGTCGTGGTCGCGGGCACGGCCGCCGGGATCGCGGCCGGCTACTTCGGCGGGCGCACCGACGCGGTCCTCAGCCGGCTCATGGACCTCACCATGTCCTTCCCCTCCCTCATCTTCATGATCGCGATGATGTCGGTGGCCAAGGACGTCAACCGCATCGCGCTGATGACCGCCGTGATCGGCCTGTTCGGCTGGCCGGGCATCGCCCGGGTCGTCCGCGGCCAGACCCTCTCGCTCAAGCACCGCGAGTACGTCGACGCGGCGCGGGTCAACGGCTCGGGCTCCTGGCGGATCCTCACCCGGGACATCCTGCCGGGCGTCGCGGGGCCCGTCATCGCGTACACCACCCTGATCATCCCCGGCATGATCGCCACCGAGGCGGCCCTCAGCTATCTCGGCGTCGGTGTCCGCCCGCCCACCCCCTCCTGGGGCCAGATGATCGCCGAGAGCGTCGCCTTCTACGACACGGACCCCATGTACTTCGTCATCCCGAGCACCTGCCTCTTCCTCACGGTGCTCGCCTTCACCCTGCTCGGCGACGCGCTGCGGGACATCCTCGACCCGAGGGGAAGCCGCTCATGATCCTCTACATCGGCCGCCGGCTGCTCGGGGTGACCGGCGTCCTGATCGCGATCGCCGCCGTCACCTTCACCATCTTCTACGTCCTGCCCTCCGACCCGGCCGCCGCCGCGTGCGGCAAGTCGTGCAGCGTCGAACGCCTGGCGGCGATCCGCACCCACATGGGTCTGGACGAGCCGATCTGGAAGCAGTTCTGGGAGTTCGCCTCCGGCATCTTCACCGGCCGCACCATGGGCAGCGGCCAGTACGCGCTGCACTGCGACTTCCCGTGCCTGGGCTACTCGTACGAGAACAGCGAATCGGTGTGGGGCCTGCTCATGGACCGCCTGCCCGTCTCCGCCTCGCTCGCACTCGGCTCGGCGGTCCTGTGGCTGGTGCTCGGTCTGTCCGCCGGAGTCACCGCGGCGCTGCGCAAGGACACCCTCACCGACAAGGTCCTGATGGTCGGCGCGGTCGCCGCGGCCTCACTGCCCGTCTACTTCACCTCCATCATGCTGATCTACGGCCTGATCAGAACCGCCGGACTGCTGCCTTATCCGCAGTACGTGTCCTTCGGCTCGGACCCGGTCCACTGGGCGTCCAACCTGCTCCTGCCCTGGCTGGCGCTCGCCGTCCTGTACGCGGCCATGTACGCGCGCCAGAGCCGCAGTTCGATGATCGAGACCATGGCGGAGCCGTACATCCGCACCGCCCGCGCCAAGGGCCTGCCCCGCCGCACCGTCGTGGTCAAGCACGGGCTGCGGGCGGGGATGACGCCGATCCTGACCATCTTCGGGATGGACCTGGGCGGACTGCTCGCGGGCGCGGTGATCACCGAGTCCATCTTCGGGCTGCCGGGCATCGGACGGCTCTTCTACGGCGCCCTGTCCAGCGGCGACCAGCCCGTCATCCTCGGCGTGACCCTGCTCGCCGCCGCCTTCATCGTCGTCGCCAACCTGGCCGTCGACCTGCTCTACGCCGTCGTCGACCCGCGAGTGAGGTACTGATGGACGCGCCCCGCCCCACCTCGCCCGCACTCGCACCCCCAGCCGCGCCCCCGCGGGACGCGCGCGAGCCCCTGCTGTCCGTGCGGAACCTGAGCGTCACCTTCCCCACGCGGCACGGTCCCGTACGGGCCGTCGACTCCCTCGACTTCGACGTCCACCGGGGCCGCACCCTGGGCATCGTGGGAGAGTCCGGCTCCGGCAAGTCCGTCACCTCCATGGCCGTCCTCGGCCTGCACACCGGCGCCCAGGTCACCGGCTCCATCGCGCTCGACGGCGAGGAGCTGGTGGGCCTGACGGAGCGTGAGCTGAACCGGCTGCGCGGCCGCCGGATGGCGATGATCTTCCAGGACCCGCTCTCCAGCCTCCACCCCTACTACACGGTCGGCGAGCAGATCGCCGAACACCACCGCGTCCACTTCCGCTCCGGCCGCGCGGTGGCCCGCCGACGTGCGGTGGAGATGCTCGCCGAGGTCGGCATCCCGGAGCCGCGGCGCCGGGTGGGCGAGTACCCGCACCAGTTCTCGGGCGGTATGCGCCAGCGCGTGATGATAGCGATGGCGCTGGCCTGCGAGCCCGAGCTGCTGATCGCGGACGAGCCGACCACCGCGCTCGACGTCACCGTGCAGGCCCAGATCCTGGAACTGATCGCCCGCCTGCAGCAGGAGCGGGGGCTCGCCGTCGTCATGATCACCCACGATCTGGGGGTGGTGGCGCGCGTCGCCCACGAGGTCCTGGTGATGTACGGCGGCCGGGCCGTCGAACAGGCCCCCGTGGACACCCTGTTCGCGGCCCCGGCCCACCCCTACACCCGCGGCCTGCTCGACTCACTGCCCCGGCTCGACGACCCCGACGACGCACCGCTGCGGGCCATCCCCGGCAGCCCGCCCTCCCTGCTCACCCCGGCTCCCGGCTGCGCGTTCGCGCCCCGCTGCTCCCGGGCCGCGTCGGCCGCCGCGAGCGAGCGGCTGCGCTGCGAGACCGAACTGCCCCTGCTGTCGGGGCCCGCCGGCCACGCGTCCGCCTGCCACCTCCCCACGTACGAAGGCGCCCCTTCATGACCACAGCGACCCAACCCCTGCTGTCCGTACGGGACATGACCAAGGTCTACCCCGCCCGGCGGCGCGGCTCGGCTCCCGTACGGGCGGTCGACGGCATCAGCTTCGACGTGGCACCCGGCGAAACGCTCGGCCTGGTCGGCGAGTCCGGCTGCGGCAAGTCCACCACCGGCCGCACCATCGTGCGTCTGCTGGAGCCCTCAAGCGGGTCGATCGCCTACGACGGCCACGACATCAGCCATCTCTCCCAGCGCGAGCTCAAGCCGCTGCGCCGCGAGATCCAGATGGTCTTCCAGGACCCGCACTCCTCACTCAACCCGCGCCAGACCGTCGCACGGATCATCTCCGACCCCCTGCTTGTGCAAGGGAGTTCGGCGGCGGACGCGCGTCGGCGGGCCGCCGAGCTGATGGAGCTGGTGGGGCTCATACCCGAGCAGATCGACCGCTTCCCGCACGAGTTCTCCGGCGGCCAGGCCCAGCGCATCGGCATCGCCCGCGCGCTGGCCACCCGGCCCCGGCTCGTCATCGCGGACGAGCCCGTCTCGGCCCTCGACGTCTCCGTCCAGGCCCAGATCGTCAACCTGATGGAACGCCTGCAGCGGGAACTGGGGCTGGCCTACCTCTTCATCGCCCACGACCTGTCGGTGGTCAAGCGGGTCTGCGACCGGGTCGCAGTCATGTACCTGGGCCGGATCGTGGAGATCGGCGCGAAGGAGCGGGTGTACGCAGCCCCGGCCCACCCCTACACCCGCGCACTGCTCTCCGCCGTCCCGCTGCCCGACCCGGCCGCCGAGCGGGCCCGCGAGCGCATCACGCTCCTGGGCGACCCGCCGAGCCCGGCCGCGCCCCCACCGGGCTGCTCCTTCCACCCCCGCTGCCCCAAGGCACAGGAACGGTGCCGCAGCGAGGCGCCCGTGCTGCGGATCGCCGCGCCGGGCGAGGCACGCCAGGTCGCCTGTCACTTCCCCGAGGCGGCCTGACGGCGGGTGTGCCCCGGAACCACGAACGGTTCCGGGGCACACCCTTGCGATCCTCTCCCCCGTCTACGACTTGGTGATCCGGACCCGCTCCCCGTACCCGTCGGCGCTCAGCACGTCGATCCGTACCCCGGCCGCGGGGTCCGTGAACGACTCGCCGGACCAGTACGGCGCGTCGTCCAGCGGACGGCAGCCGCCGGCCGGAGTGGCGGCGGGCTTGGCGTCCACGACGCGGATCGGCCCGTATCCGGTCGGCACGGACGTGTCGACCTTGTAGATGAGCGCGCCGGTCGAGCAGACCGCCGTATCCGCCTGGACCGCCCGGCGCGATTCGACGACGTACGCGGTCGTCGGCCCGGTCGGCACCACGGCGATCTTGGTCCCGCCGCCGTACTCGACGGCGGTGAGGTCCACCGTGCGGGTGCCGCGCGACGCCTGGCAGGCGACCTGGCCGTCGTCGGTCCAGCCGAGCTTCCACGACTCCCACCCGAAGTACTGCGGCGCCTTCCCGCCTATCAGGCCCATGACGTCCCAGCCGCCGACGAACCGGTGTGCGTCGCTGCCCGCCTCGAAGGCGTACAGGTCGGGCAGGCCGAAGGTGTGCGCCGTCTCGTGGCCGACCAGCTTGGGGCCCCAGTTCCACATGTCCTGGCCGAACGTGACCGCCCACTTCACGGTCGTACCGTCGGCGACGACGCCCGCGGTGCCCGGCTGGTACACATAGGTCGGCGTGAAAGAGATGGCCGTCGCATTCCTGGTGGGGACGACGTAGACCATGTCGTACCCGGAGAAGTCCACCGCCGGGTCGGCGGCCCTCACCGCGTCCCTGAGGTACGCCTCGTGGGCTTCGTGGCTCAGTCCGCGCGCGAAGCCGTACGAGGTGGAGTCGTGCGGCATGCGCACCCACCACCGGTGCTGGCTGATGGCGAGCCACGCCTTGCCGTACGAGGCGTTCCACAGCCAGTTCGCGCCAGGCGTGAGCTGCGCCGCGTCATCGGCCGGAGCCTCGGTGGCCGCCGCGTCCGGGAAGTCCACGAAGATCATGGCGACCTTGCGGGTGCCGGTCGAGCGCTGGAAGACAGTGCGGTCGGTGCTGTGCCCCTCGTCCGACCAGCCGGTGGTGCCGCGCAGTGCGCAGTCGGAGGCGGCGTCGGCCTGCGCGGGGGCCGGCGCCACGCCAAGCAGGAGGAGCAGCACGGTGAGGGCCAGGACGGGCAATGGCAGCGTCCGGCGCGCGGCGCGCGCGGACTTGGGGGAAGGGACAGGAGCGGTGCTTCTCATGGACTCGCGACCTCCAGATGAATGGCATGTGACATTTCACATAAGAGTGGAGGGGTCCCAGCCCTGTCCGAAAGATGTCGTCGCTCCATAACATCCGCGCCATGGATCTGGAGCTGCGGCACCTGCGGGTGGTGTGCGCGATCGCGGAGGCCGGGAGCCTCACCAAGGCGGCCGCCGCGCTGCGCATGACCCAGCCCGGGCTCAGCGCGCAGCTCCGCCGTATCGAGACCATGCTCGGCGGCGCCCTCTTCGACCGCAGACGGGACGGCGCGGTCCCCACCGGCTTCGGTGAACTGGTCCTCACCCGCGCCCAGTCGATCCTGCCCGGAGTCGACGGCCTGCTCGCGGACACCACCCGCGCCGCCCGCCGGATGTCGGCCCCCCACCGCGTCCGCCTCGGCTCCGTCGGCGGCCCCCTCCTCGGCCATCTCATCCTGGCGGTACGGGAGTCGCTGCCCGGCACCGAGGTCACCGCCCGCTCGCACCCCTCCCCCGTGGCGCTCCTGGAAGACGTGGTCGCGGGCCGCCTGGAAGCCGCCGTCCTCGGCGACAACCCCCACGACGAGCTCCTGCCGCGTGACGGGGTGGTCCTCGTCCCGTTCGCCACCGAGCCCGTGTTCGCGCTGCTGCCCGCTGCCCATCCGCTGGCCGCCCAGCGGGAAGTGGCCCTGGCCCAGCTCCTCGACGAGGACTGGGCGGTGCCGGGCCCGGACCGGGACCGCACCCGCGAGTACTGGTCGTCGGTCTGCGCCCTGACACACCGCCGCCCCTCGGCCCCGTACGAGGCCGAGGGGCGCCAGCTGATCGAGATCGTGCGGGCCGGACTGGCCGTCAGCCTGTGCCAGGCCACGTTCATCGAGGTTCCCGGTGTCGCCGTGCGCCCACTGACCGGAAATCCCCTCCACTACCGCCATGTTCTGGCCTGGCGCCGCGACGGGCCGCTCGCCCCGCACGGCACCGAGATCCTCCGCCGTGTGCAGACCGGTTACGCGAACGCCCGCGCCGACAGCCCGGCGTACACGCGGTGGCTGAAGCACGGGTCGTGCGAGGCGCCGGGGCCGGTGGAGCCATGACGACGGGCCCCCGGGGCGCGGATGCGCTCGGGGGCCCGTGCGGTCGGCGGACCGGTACGGCCCGGGTCAGGTCAGGTCAGGTCAGACGAGGTGGGTCGGGTCAACGGGGCCCGCCCTTGCCTCCCTTGCCCTTTCCCTTGTCCGGTTCGCCTCTCTGGTTCACGAGGCTGATCTCGATGCCCTGCTCGGCGTTGGCGGCCGTCACCGAGTACGGGCCGGTCACCGGCTGCGCGGGCAGACGGTAGCCCTCGGGCACCGCGGTCTCCCGCAGGTAGTAGGTGCCCAGCGGGAGGCCGGTGAAGGTGCAGTGGCCCTGCCCGTCGGAGGCGCACGCCGCACCGTGCTTGGTGTCCGGGGTGGTTCCGCCGGTCTGCAGGCCGCCCGTCCCGTTCGTCTCCTGCCACAGCTCGAACACCGCGCCCCGCAGGGGCTCGTGGGAGGTGGCGTCCCGCTTGAGGATCTTGAGCTTGCCCTGGACGGGCTGGTTGTCGACGGTGACCGAGACCCCCTTCTCGGCGTCACCGGCCGTCAGGCGCAGCGGTCCGAAGACGCCTGGTACGGGCAGGACATGGCCGTCCGGGGCCTTGGTCTCCTGCCAGTAGTACGACCCGAGCGGCAGATCCTCGACCGTGCACGTGCCGTCGGCGCCGGTCGTGCACGCGGCGCCCTGCCGGGTGTCGGGCCTGTCCCCGGTGGTCTGCAGACCGTCGTGTCCGTTGGTCTCCCGCCACAGCTGGAAGACCGCTCCGGGCAGCGGCCTGCCCGTCCTGGCGTCGTGCTTGACGACGCTCACCTGCCCCTTGGGCGGGATGTAGTAACCGGCGTCGTGGGTGTGGTCGTTGTCGCCCGCCGCCCCGGTGGTGAGCCGGTCGATCTGGGTGCGCGGGTCCGGGTCGGAGTCGATGGAGCGGTTGCGCCCCTGGTCCCTCTCCGTGGGCACGAGGTCCCCGGGTGCGGGTTTCTCGGGGATGCCGCCGGTGTCGGCCGTGGTCACATCGAACTTGATCCGGTACTCGGTGTGCGGCTCGACCTGGAAGTAGTACTCGCCGCGCTCATTGGTCCTCGTGCTGTGGACGACCTTGCCGTCCTTGTCGAGCAGCGTCACCGTAGCGCCGGGGATGGGCTCCTCCGCCGGGCCCTGGATGCCGTCGCGGTCGCGGTCGAACCAGACCCGGTTGCCGATCTGCACCGGCGCCTCGTCGCACAGGAGCTCCAGGTCGCCCAGGCCGTTGGCCTTGCCGAAGGAGCCGGTTCCGCCGTCCACTTGGTAGTCGTCGGAGCCCGCGCCCGTGGTGTTGTCGAGCTTCCGCACACCGCCGGAGAAGATCGTCAGCGGATCGACGATGGTCGCCACGGTCTTGGTGAAGCGGGGAGCGAACGCGAGGCCGCCCTGGAGCGACTCCGCGAGCTGGCCGAGCGTGGAGTCGCCGTAGTAGTACTCCTTCACCCCGTCCTGCTGCGGCGGCGCACTGCCGTTGACGAAGTGGTTGGGGCAGTCCGCCGAGGTGCTGTCCCACACCCACTCGGCGCCCTTCCTGCACACCCGGGTGATGTCGCCCATCGCCGGGAACAGCGAGCGCTGCGCGGTGTCGTTGGTGGCGCCCTCGGGCGGCAGGGCCTCGTAGCCGGCCTGGTCGCCGAGCCGGTCCCGGAAGCCGAGCATCATCGAGCCGTCGCGGTCGAAGACGATGTCGGACAGCATCGGCTGGGGGTAGTTGGCCTGGAGGAACCAGGCGTACGGGTCCCAGCTCCTGAGCCAGTGCCGCCAGTGGGTGTCGCCCTTGACCGACGAGTAGCCCATGCCCCGCTCGAAGGCGAGGTCGTGGGAGACGACGGTCGAGAACGAGGTGCCGCCCAGCTTCAGCACGTACGCGCGCAGGTCCGCGTCCTTCTGGGACGACTCGGCGCTGCACGTGCCGCCCACGTACAGGGCGCCGTCGTGGAAGCCGAGACCGTAGGGGCGCCAGTCGTCCGCGCCGCTCGGGCAGCCGGGGTCCGGGATCGCGATGGTCCGCTGGGGTTGGGCCGCCGGTTTGCCGGGTCCGGCGCCGGTGGTGTCGTAGACGTAGAGGCTCTTGGCCTTGAGCCCCACCGCGTACAGGGTGTGGCCGTCGTCGGCCAGGTCGAGGTCGCCCAGGGCCTCCTTGCCGACCGCGTTGTTGATCTCCAGGGTGTCGCGGGTGAGGTCCGCGGAGTGCTTGGCGTCCCCGGCGTCCGGGACGGTCGCGAACAGCGAGGTCTGCTTCGTCTTGCGGTCGACGACGTAGATGCCGCCGGGTCCGGCGGGCCCGTACGGCATCAGACGCTTGGTGAGCGCGCCGACGAAGAGCTGGTCGGTGTCGCGCTTGTGGGCGAGGCCGTAGGTGGCGCCGATCTGCTCGAAGGTTGCTTCGTCGTCCGGTGCCGGGCCGTCGCCGGTGCGGTCGTACGGCCAGGACACCAGGGCCTTGGTGCCCACCGTGCCGGGTGCGCTCTGATGCGAACAGGGCGTGGCCAGGGTCGGGTTGGCCTGGCAGTAGTCGGCCGGGACGTGGACGCCGGTCACGACGGAGGCGTTCTTCCCGTCGGTCACGTCGACGAATTCGACCAGGGACGACAGCGACGGGGCGGGCCCGCCCGCCTGCGCCGGGCGCAGGAACCGCTTGTCGGGCGGGATGACCGCCTCGACCCGGTAGCGCCCGCCGGTCAGCCCGAGGGCCGAGGGCGCGAACCGCGCCTTGCCGTCGTCCGCGGTGACCGAGGTACGGGCCGTGCCCGCCGCATCGGTGATCGTGACGGGGATGCCCCTCTCCCCGACTTCCAGCGCCGGGGTCCAGCTGCCGTCGGAGTCCACGTCCCGTACCACGGTGACGTCGACCGTGCCGTCGGCGCGGGCCGACGGGCCGTGCGCCGCCGTGGTGGCGGCGATGAGGGGCGCGGCCAGCATGAGGGCGGCGCCGCCTGCCGCCCAGAATCGGATCCGGCCCGAGGGGGGCCGTGGGGGATGGTGCATGGTGATGTCTCATTTCCGCCGTCACCTGATACGACGAATTGAATGAACATCACACCGCCGGTCCCTCGTGATCGACAGAAGTGATCATGCCGAGGACTCACCCGTGCGCCACGGCGGATTCACCCGGGCGGTCCTTCACGTCGCGGGTTTGCGGCCCCAGATGAAGACGGGGTCGCCGAGGTCGGTGGTGTTCCACAGGAGCTGGGCGTCCTGGAGGCGGAGGTTGATGCAGCCGGCCGAGCCGCCGCCGTTGAACAGGTCGCCGTAGACGCCGTGGAAGGCCTGGCCGCCGGAGAAGTACTGGGAGTACGGCATGGGCGCGTTGTCGTACAGCTCGGAGTGGTCGTCGATGCGGCGCTCGGTGATCTCGTGCCAGCCGTTGCGGGTCTGCTGGCCCCAGCGCCCGGTGCGGACCGCGACCGCCGGGTAGACGACCTGGCCGTCGCGCTGCACCCACAGGAGCTGGCGCGCGAGGTCGACGCAGACGAGCCGCTCCTCCCGGTGCGGACAGGTCCCGTTCTTGTTGGGGGCGCGGCGTTCCTCGATCACCAGGGTGGTGCGATAGGTGGCCAGGCTCGCGGAGCCGTCGGCGGGGAGGATGCCGTGGAGTTCCTGGAAGGCGCGGATCGCCACGCAGTCGGCGCTGGACTGACGTCCGTCGGCGGGCAGGCGCAGATACTGCTCCAGCTGCCACTGGTACGGGCCGGTGTCCACGGTGCACGCGGGTGCGGGCGCGGCGGCGGGGGTCGGGGCGGCCACCGCGACCAGAAGGGCGGCGAGGGCGCCCACGAGTATCGGCGAACGCGGGCGGCGTATGAGCGGCGTCACGGCGGCTCCTGCTGGCTGCGGCGACGGCATCGGGCACCGGCGCCCTGGCCGCCATTCGAGCACGTCGGGCCGGGGCCCACCGTGGCGAAGGGGCCATCCGGGTGTCACCGCCGCAACGACTGCTGCGCCTGAACGGCCCACCCGACCGTGTCACGGCCGTCCGCCGCGCCCGGCCGGTGGTGTGCTGACCCGGTGATGGGACATACGGCACGCCGGGCGCTGCGCCACGGCGGCTGCGCCGCGCTGCTCACGGCGGCGCTGCTCATGGGGACGACGGCCTGCGGTGCACCGGACCGGCGTCGGCCGGTCACCCTGGAGGAGGCCCAGCGGCTGGCTCTGGCCCGCCTGTCGGTGTACGAGAGCGGCCCGGCCTCGGTCCGGCTGCGGGTGCCCGCGGCGGACACCGACGTCGGTGTCGAGGCCGTGGTCGACTACGCCGCCCACCGTGCTCTCGGCAGCTACCGCGCCCTCGGCCGGGACGGCCGGGTCGCCTGGGACGCGGCCGGCGTATCGGTGGCGCCCGGCGGGGGCCACCTGGAACGGCCGGGCGCCGCATCCCGCTGGTCCAGGCGCTCCTACACCCGCGACCCGGTGGACCGCGCGCTGCGCCTGGTACTGGCCCTCGGCAGCGACCGCCCCGAGAACGCCCAGCTCCTGGCGCAGTCGGGCCCCCAGTGGCTGGGCGAGAAGCGGCTGCGGGGCCACACCTACACGCTGTTCGCCGGGCCCCGCCCCACCACCCGTACTGCCGGCGGCGCGAAGCCGTCGGGCCCGCCCACCTCGCCGGTGACGTACTGGATCGACGAGACGGGCGTGCTCGGCCGGGTCGAGGCGGTGCTCACCAGCGGGGGCGACCCCGTGACGGTCGACTTCACCGGGCGCCGCTCACCGCTGCCGCCGGGCCCGTGGCCCTCCCCGGCGGCCTCGACACGGGCGTGACGCGCGGCTACGCGGACCCGGACGGCAGCGGATAGCTCTGCGCCTCCGGGCGCCCGGGCAGACCCACGGCCGCCCGCGCGGGCGTGGAGGACGCCCGGGGCATGGACGGCTGCGGCGGCGGAGCGGGCACCAGCCGGAAGGACAGTCCCGCCGGTGCGGCGACGACGGGCACCGACCCGGGCACCCGCCACCGCCCCGCCGGCCGCCCGCAGCGCGCCGCGTCGGTGAGGTCCGCCGGGGACACCCGGTCGGGCGTGTTGGCGTCGAAGCAGTTGCCCGCGACGGCGGAGGTGGCGAGCACCAGGTCGGTCCCGTTGCCGGTGACCCGGTTGTCCCGGACCGCGTTACGGGCCGCCGGATACCCGGCGACATCGGTCAGCAGCACCCCGGCCCGGCGGTTGCCGCTGATCAGGTTGCGCTCGACGGTGTTGTCCGTGCCTCCGCCCAGGCCGATCCCGATGCCGTAGCCGCCGTCGGCCTGCTCGGGGCTGCCGTCGTCGTTGTTGTCGGTGAAGGCGTTGCCGGTGAACATCGCGCGGTGCTGGGGGGCCAGGGCCTCCAGGTCGTTGGAGTTCACGGTCGCCCCGACGCGGTTGTGGCGGGCCGTGTTGCCGAGGACGTACAACTCCTCGGAGGCGTTGGTGACTTCGATGCCCACGGCGTTGTGCTCGACGGTGTTGCGCCGCACGGTGGTGAGACACGGACGGCACTGGCCCACATAGATCCCGGAGTCGGCTTGGCCGGAGGCGTACGAGTCCTCGATGATCCCCTCGCGGGCGTCGAACGCGTAGATGCCGTACAGCGCGTTGTTGTGAGCCGTGACGTAGGACGCCCGGAAGCCCTTGAGCGGGGGGTACGCCTTGGTGTCGAGCCGTTCGTACCCCGCTCCCCCGGCGCCGCCGGTGTGCCGGGACGCGTCGGTCACGCCGGTGAACAGCACGCCGTTGGCGAGGTGGTTGCGGACCGTCAGATTCTCCACGGCCGACCCCGCCCCGGTCACGGTGACGCCGTTGGCGCGGCGGAACTCGCCGTCGATGACCGTGCCGTTGCGATCCGCGCCGCGCAGGACGACGCGGGGCACGGCGACCGTGACGCTCTCCCGGTAGACGCCGGGCGCGACCAGCACCAGATCGCCGGGGCGCGCGTGGTCCACCGCCTGTTGGATGGACCCGAAGTCCCGCGGCACGCGCAGGGTGGCGGCCGGGCCGCGACCGGGCGGGGCGGAGTCGTCCACCGGGCCGGAACACGCCGGAACGAGCAGGAGCAGCGCGGCGACGGGCAGGCCGAGCCGACGCCGCGGCAGAAGGCGAGAAACGAGAGCGAGCACGGCGCCAGGTGTATCGTGCGAAGCGCCGCGAATGCGAACTACGCCCCTTATACGACTACTTGCCCCGCGAGGGGCATGAAGGGGGATGAACAGCGTGCCTCTTCCGCACGAAGCTCGTCGGACGGCGGTCCCGCCGGGGGCCCCGACATGAACGGGCCCGCCCGGCGCGGCCTGCTCGGCGGGCTGGCCGCCCTCGGCACGGCCGCCGCCGTGACCGGCTGCCAGGGATCCCGCACCCCCGCCCCCGCCCCGTCCTCCCAGCCCGGCCGCCAGCCGGGCGTGACGGACCCGCAGCCTCCCCGTGTGCTCCTGCTTTCCTACGACTTGAGCCCCGGCACCCACGGTCCGTCGGGCCGGGACGCCGTCCGGCGTATGTTCGCCGCGTGGACGCCCCTGCTCACCGCCCGCCCGTCCACCGCGCGCGACGGCCCGACCGTCACGGTCGGTTTCGGCCCCGCCTTCTTCACCCGCCTCGGCTCACGGACACCGGAGGCGCTCCGCGACCTCCCCGCCTTCGCCGGTGACCGGCTGCGCCCCGAAGCCGGGGGCGGCCAGGTGTTCCTGCAGATCTGCGCCGGCACCCCGGCCGTCTGCACCGATCTCGCGCGGCGGCTGGAGCGGGCCGTGCCGGGCGTGTTGCGCCCGCGCTGGCACCAGGCGGGCTTCCTGCCCGCGACGACGCCAGGAGAGACCCCCCGCAACCTGTTCGGCTTCAAGGACGGCACCGCCAACCCGAGCGCCAAGGAGGCCGAACGATGGGTGTGGCTCGGCCCCGGGCCCCACCACAACGCCACCTACCTGGTGGTGCGCCGCATCCGGCTGGCGACGGCCGAGTTCGGCAATCTGCCCGTAGAACGCCAAGAACGCGTCATGGGCCGCCGCAAACCGCACGGCGGCCCCCTCCAGGGCGGCCCCGAACACACCGAAGCCGATCTCTTCGCCAAGACGTCACAGGGCAGCTACCTGCTCCCGGCCGACGCCCACGTCCGCCTCGCCCACCCCCGATTCGACGGCGGGGCCCGGATGCTGCGCCGCGGATACTCCTACGACAACGCCCCCGACGACCAGGGTCTGCTCTTCCTCGCGTACATGAACGACCCCAACCTGTTCACCCGCGTACAACGCCGCCTCGCGGGCCACGACGCACTCGGCCCGTTCGTCGAACACTTCGGCTCCGCCCTGTTCTTCGTCCCGCCGGGCGGGGGCCCGGACCGGCCGCTTGGCAGCACCGTCCTGTAGGCACCGGCGGCGGCTTCGATCGCGGGCGGACACCGTGTCTGTCCGCCCGGGCCTCTCTCCTCCGGTCAGCAGTGCGGCACCACGGCCACCGGGCACAGCACGTGGTGGATCACCGAGTGGGCGACCGGGCCCAGGTGGTCGCCCATGCCGGTGCGGCGGCCGATGACCAGCAGGCCGGCCCGGGTGGAGGCCAGCAGCAGGTGGTGGCCCGCCCGGCCGTGGAGCGCGTGCTCCAGTACGTCGATGTCGGGGAACTTGTGCCGCCACGCGGACAGCATCCCGGACAGTGCGCGGGCCTTCTCCTCCGCCGGGTCGTCCGCGTCCGCCGACGGCACCAGCGGCACGCTCCAGGCGTGCAGGACGTGCAGCGCCGCGTGCCGGCTCGCCGCCGCGTCGAAGGCGTACGCGAGCAGTTCGTCGCACGGGCGGCCCAGGTCGAGTCCGAGGACCACGGGCCGGTACGGGCCGTTGCCCGCCAACCCCTGCCGCTCGTCCTCGGGCCGCTCCCCCGCGCGCACCAGAACGACCGGGCACGCGGCCCGCGCGGTGGCGTCGAGGGCGACCGAGCCGACCATGAACGCGGCCAGTCCGGTCAAGCCACGCGAGCCCAGGACCAGGGCCTCGGAGGTCTCGGCCGCCTCCACCAGGGTGTCGGCGGGCCGGCCGAGGGCGTGGGCGGGCCGGATCTCCAAGGCGGGGTGGCAGTAGGCGAGTTGGACGGCGGCCCGGTCCAGGGCCGTGTGCCCGCGCTCGGCGGGCACGTCCGGTTCGGGGAGGAAGGTCCGGTCCGCGGGTTCCTCGTCCACGTGGAGCAGGTGCAGGGGAAGGCCGCGCAGTACGGCTTCGCGGGCGGCCCAGTCGGCGGCGTCGAGGCTCTCGCGCGAGCCGTCGATACCGGCCGTGATGTGGCGATGCATGATCCACCTCCAGTGGGGGTCAGCCGGTCCAGGTCCAGTCGGCGACCTCGGGCAGATCGGTGCCGTGGTCGCGGATCCAGGCGTGGTGGCGGGTGCGGGTGTCGGCCATGGTCTGGCGGACGCCGGCCGCGCGCACGGCGAGGCCGGGGACGCGGTCGATGACGTCCATGACGAGCCGGTACCGGTCGAGGTCGTTGCGGACGACCATGTCGAAGGGCGTCGTGGTGGTGCCGGACTCCTTGTAGCCGCGCACATGGAGCTGGCCGTGGCCGCCGCGGCGGTAGGTGAGCCGGTGGATCAGCCACGGGTAGCCGTGGTAAGCGAAGATCACCGGCTTGTCGCGGGTGAACAGCGCGTCGTACTCGAAGTCGGCCATTCCGTGCGGGTGTTCCTCGTGGGGCAGCAGCTTCGTCATGTCGACGACGTTGACGACGCGGACGGCGAGGTCCGGGAGGTGGCGGCGCAGCAGCCCGGCGGCGGCCAGGACCTCCTGGGTGGGCACGTCTCCGGCGCAGGCCAGAACGACGTCGGGCTCGCGGTCGCGGCCCTCGGTACCGGCCCACTCCCAGATGCCCGCGCCGCGCGCGCAGTGGCCGCGGGCCTCCTCCAGGGAGAGCCAGTCGAAGCAGGGCTGCTTGCCGGCGACGACCACGTTGACGTAGTCGCGCGAGCGCAGGACGTGGTCCGCCACGGACAGCAGGGTGTTGGCGTCCGGCGGGAGGTAGACCCGTACGACCTCGGGGCTCTTGTTCAGCACATGGTCGACGAAGCCGGGGTCCTGGTGCGAGAAGCCGTTGTGGTCCTGGCGCCAGACGTGCGAGGTGAGCAGGTAGTTGAGGGAGGGGACGGGGGCGCGCCACGACAGGCCCCGCGACGTCTTCAGCCACTTGATGTGCTGGTTGACCATCGAGTCGACGATGTGGACGAACGCCTCGTAGCAGGAGAACAGGCCGTGGCGGCCGGTGAGGTTGTAGCCCTCCAGCCAGCCCTGGCAGAGGTGTTCGGACAGGATCTCCATCACCCGGCCGTCGCGGGCCAGGTTCTCGTCGGTCTCCAGGATCTCCGCCTGCCACGCCTTGCCGGTGACCTCGAAGAGGGCGCCCAGCCGGTTGGAGGCGGTCTCGTCGGGGCCGACCACGCGGAAGTCGCGCCGCTCGGCGGTGTCGGCCATCACCTGGGCCAGCAGACCGCCGAGGACCCGGGTGGGCTCGTGCAGGGTCGCGCCCGGCTTGTCGACGGGGACGGCGAAGTGCTCCAGCGGCGGCAGCGGCAGGTCGCGGGTGAGCAGGCCGCCGTTGGCGTGCGGATTCGCGCCGAGCCGGCGCTCGCCGTCCGGGACGCAGGCCAGCACCTGCTCGGTGGGGCGGCCGTCGGCGTCGAAGAGCTCCCGAGGCCGGTAGGAGCGCAGCCACGCATCCAACTGCCGCAGGTGGTCGGCGTCTTCGCGGACAGCGGCGAGCGGCACCTGGTGCGAGCGCCAGGTGCCCTCCACCGGTTCGCCGTCGACCACAGCCGGGCCCGTCCAGCCCTTCGGCGTACGGAGCACGATCATCGGCCAGGACGCCCGTACGCCGGTCCGCTTGATCTCGTCGATACGGTCCAGGGCGTGGTCCAGGGCGCGGGCCATCGCCTCGTGCACCTTGAGCGGGTCCGAGCCGGTGACGTGGAGCGGCTCGTGGCCGTATCCCCGCAGCAGCGAGTCGAGTTCGGCCTCGGGCAGCCGGGCGAGGACCGTCGGGTTGGCGATCTTGTAGCCGTTCAGGTGCAGGATCGGCAGTACGGCGCCGTCGTGGACGGGGTCGAGGAACTTGTTCGAGTGCCAGGACGCGGCGAGCGGCCCGGTCTCGGCCTCCCCGTCGCCGATCACACAGGCGACCAGCAGGCCGGGGTTGTCGAACGCGGCCCCGTAGGCGTGCGCCAGGGAGTAGCCGAGCTCGCCGCCCTCGTGGATCGAGCCGGGGGTCTCGGGAGCCACATGGCTGGGCACGCCGCCGGGGAAGGAGAACTGCCGGAACAGCCGCGCCATGCCCGCCGCGTCCCGGCCGACGTCGGGATAGGTGCGCGAATACGAGCCGTCCAGCCAGGAGTTCGCCAGCACCGCCGGGCCGCCGTGCCCCGGACCCCACACGCAGATCGCGTCGAGCGAGCGCTCCCTGATCACCCGGTTCAGATGGGTGTGCACGAGGTTGAGGCCGGGTGAGGTGCCCCAGTGGCCGACCAGGCGCGGTTTGATGTGCTCGGGCCGCAGCTCCTCGGTCAGCAGCGGGTTGTCCAGCAGATAGATCTGCCCCGCGGACAGGTAGTTCGCGGCGCGCCAGTGGGCGTCGAGGGCGGCCGGGTTCGGCGGACGGTGCTTCGTCATGGTGTCTCCGGCTTCGTCGGGGGCGTGCCGTCGGTAGGGGTACCGCGTACGGGGGTGCTCAGTCGTCCGGCTCACCTCGGGGTGGGCGGCCGTCGCGGCCCCGCTCCCGGAGACTGGCACCGGGCCGGTGGCGGGATACAGGGGCGAACCGGCCCTGCGGAGGGGTCATTCGGCCCCTGTCCCGCCGCGGTGCCGGCGGGACAGGCTGCTCGCATGGCCACACGGTTCTCGCCCGGCCGAGCGGGGTGACCGCCCTCGATGTCCGCACGACCCGTACCCGCGAAGGCCGCGATGAGGAGGAAGTCGTGAAACACGCCAAGGTCGGCTCGGTCATGACGAGCGACGTCGTGAGCACGCGCACATCGGTCCCCTTCAAGGAGATCGCCCGGCTGCTGGCAGAGCATCACATCAGCGGGCTTCCGGTGGTGGACGACGACGACAAGGTCGTCGGCGTCCTGTCCGAGACCGACCTGATGGCCCGGCAGACGGAGGCGGAGGACCCGTACGAGCCGCCCCGCCGGTTCCGGCCCGCCTCCTTCGGGCGCGGTGCACGCGCCCGAAGGAAGAAGGCCCGGGCCCGGACGGCGGGTGAGCTGATGTCCCGCCCGCCGATCACCGTGCGCGCCGACGGCACGATCGCCGTCGCCGCCCGGACCATGGCGGCGCACCGCGTCGAACGCCTCCCCGTGCTGGACGCCGAGGACCGGCTCGTCGGCATCGTGACCCGCCACGACCTCCTCCAGGTCTTCCTGCGCTCGGACGACGAGATCCGCGCCGAGGTCGTCCGGGACGTGCTGGTCGGGACCCTGTGGCTGTCGCACGGCACGATCGACATCACCGTGCGGGAGGGCGTGGTGACCCTGTCCGGGCAGCTGGAACGGCGCAGTGAGATCCCCCTCGCGGTACGTATGTCGCGCATGGTGGACGGAGTCGTCGCCGTCGTCGACGAGCTCGGCTACCAGCTCGACGATTCGCATCTGCACCCGGACGAACCGGCCGTGCACGGCATCGCCGACGACTGGCTGCGCAAGCTCTGAGAGGGGCGGTGATTACCGCCGCCCGCGCGGCGGTAATCCGACCTGCCCAACCCGGCGCGAGGGCCGTTCGGCCCCTGGCTCCCCGCTCCCGGCGTCCGTCCGGCATCGACATCACCCATGAAGTGGCAGCCTTCCAGGCGGAGTTGCCCACCTCCCGAGAGGAACCACGGCAATGGACACCAAACAAGCCGTCCGGATGACGGTCGCGCTGCCCGCGAAGCACCGGAGCCGGCTGATGAACACCGCTCGCGAGGTGAGCTTCCACGTGGGCACCCGCCTGTTCGAAGAGGGCCGCAAGGCCGACCGCTTCTGGGTCGTGCGCACAGGCCAGGTGACCTTGGACATGCACGTCCCGGGCCGCCGCTCGGCCGCGATCGAGAGCCTGGTCGCCGGCGAACTCGTCGGCTGGTCCTGGCTGTTCGCTCCCCACGTGTGGCACTTCGGCGGCGAGGCGACCACACCGGTGCGCGCGTACGAGTTCGACGCCCTGTCCGTGCGGCTGATGTGCGACAACGATCCCCAGCTGGGCGCGGCCGTCGCCCAGTGGGTCGGTCAGGTCCTCGCCCACCGGCTGACACAGGCACGGATGCGGCTGCTCGACCTGTACGCACCCCACGGAAGCGGACCCGCACGGTGACCACGCCGTGTGGACCGTTCGGCCCTGTTCCCCGCACCGCCCTGTACGTCACGATCGGACACAGAGGCAACCACACCGCATCAGGGGGCGGCATGGCCGCAAGGGAACACGACTCCAGGCCTACCATCGGGGTCTTCCTGGTCGACGACCACGAGGTGGTGCGCCGCGGGCTGCACGACCTGCTGGACGCCGAGCCCGACATCACCGTCCTCGGCGAAGCCTCGACCAGCGAGCAGGCCCTGGCGCGCGGCCCGGCCCTGCGGCCGGACGTGGCGATCCTGGACGTACGCCTGCCCGACGGCGACGGCATCACCGTCTGCCGCGAACTCAGGTCCCGCACACCGGAGTTGTCCTGCCTGATGCTGACGTCGTTCGATGACGACGACGCTCTCCTGGACGCGATCATGGCGGGGGCGGCCGGTTACGTCCTCAAGCAGATCAAGGGAACCGACCTCGTCGCGGCGGTGCGTACGGTCGCCTCGGGGCAGTCGATGCTCGATCCGGCCACCACCGCGCGGCTCATGAGCACGCTGCGGGGCCCCTCGGCGGAGGATGTTCCCGCCGGGGACCAGCGGCTCGCGGGCCTGTCCGAGCGCGAACGCGAGATCCTCGATCTGATCGGCGAGGGCTTCACCAACCGCCAGATCGGAAAGCACCTCTACCTCTCCGAGAAGACGGTCAAGAACAACATTTCCCGGCTCCTGTCGAAGCTGGGCGTCGAGCGCCGCGTCCAGGCCGCGGTCATCGCGGCCCAGCTCCCTCCGGACGCCCGGCACCGTTGACCCCGGGGCGCCGGCCACCCAGCGGAACTCGCCATTCCAGCCGTGTGCCCCCTCCCTCCGCCGCGTCCACGACACACGTCCCGCCCCGCCCGTCGGCCCGCTCCGCGAGGTTGCGCAGACCGCCGCGCCGCCCGGCCCCGACGGGGATCCCGATCCCGTTGTCGGTGACGGTCAGCGCGACCTCCCCGCCGCGCACCACCAGCACCACCTCGGCCGCCGTGGCGTTCGCGTGGCGGGCCACATTGGTCAGTGACTCCCCCAGCACCGCCAGCACGTCCTCGGCGACGTCGCCGGGCACATCGACATCGATCAGCCCCTCCATACGCAGTGCGGGCGTGAAGCCGAGCGCGGGCGCGACGCCCTCCAGCGCCCGCACCATCCGTATCCGCAGCCCCGGCCCCGTCCCGGGCCCGTCGTGCGCACGCAGCCCGAAGATCGTCGAGCGAATGATCTTGATGGTGGTGTCGAGGTCGTCCACCGCCCGGCCGACCCGTTCCATGGCTTCCGGATGCTGGACGAAACGCTGCGCGCTCTGCAGCGTCATCCCCGTGGCGAACAGCCGCTGGATCGCGAGATCGTGAAGGTCCCGCGCGATACGGTCGCGGTCCTCCAGGATGCTCACCTGCTCCGCGTCCCGGCGCCGGTCGGAGAGTTCCAGCGCGAGCGCCGCCTGGTCGGCGAACCCGCGCAGGGGCTTGCTCTCCGCCTCGCTGAACGGCGGCTGCCCCGCCCCGCGCGCCAGCAGCAGCACCCCCCGCACACCGTCCCGGGTGCTCATCGGCACCGCCACCGCGGGCCCGAGCCCCTCCCACCGGTCGGGCCCGTGCGTCACCCGTGGGTCCTTCCGCACATCCGCGGTGACGACGGCCGAACCCGAGCTCATGGCCGCGCCCGCGAGCGTCCCGTCCACCGGCAGGGCCAGTCCCTGGTGCTTCGCCGCCCCGCGGCCCAGGGCCAGGGCGCCTTGCAGTTCGCCGGTCGCCGCCTCCACCAGGTCCACCACGCCCAGCTCGGCCGAGGTGATCTCACGCGCACGCTCGACCAGCACCTCCAGAACCTGCGACTCCGGCACCCCCGACAGCAGTGCACTGGTGACCTCGGCACCGGCCTCCAGCCACCGCTCCCTCAGCCGCACCTCCTCGTAGAGGCGGGCGTTCTGGATCGCCACCCCGGCGGCCACCGCCAGCATCGACAGGACGGCCTCGTCCTCCTCGTCGAACTCGGCGCCACCGCGCTTCTCCGTCAGATAGAGGTTGCCGAAGACCTCCTCCCCCACCCGGATCGGGACCCCCAGGAACGAGTGCATCGGCGGATGGTCGGCCGGAAAGCCGGAGGACGCCGGATGCTGCGACAACTCGGCGAGCCGAAGCGCCACGGGGTGGCGGATCAGCTCGCCCAGCAGCCCGTGTCCCGACGGCAGATGACCGATCCTGCGTTGCGTCTCGTCGCCGATCCCCACCGGCAGGAACTGCGCCAGCCGCCGCCCCTGTCCGATGACGCCGAGCGCCCCGTACTCCGCGTCGACCAGCACCACCGCGGCCTCGACGATCCTCCGCAACACCTGCGGCAGATCCAGCTCCTGGCCGACCTCCAGAACGGACTCCAGCAGCGCGTGCAACCGGTCACGCGTGTTGCGCACCGTGTCGATGCGCACCTGGAGCTCATCGAGCAGCTGATCCAGCCTCAGCCGCGACAGCGGCCGCGCCCCGTCCCGCCCGACCCCACCCATTGGTTCCTCCCTGCGGATCCGCCAAAAGAACCAGAGCTCCGGCTCTCACCGTAGCGGCAGCAGGACCTCCCTTCCTCCCGCGCTACGGCACCGGCCGGGAAACGCCCGCTCCCGGCGGGTGCCGTGATATGTCACCGGCGCAGCCATGGGGAGGCGTCCGCCCGGCTTCGCCGGCCCTACGACAAGCCGTCCGGATAGAACTGCCGGGCCCAGCGCCGGAAACGGCTGATCATCTCGTCGCCGCGGGCCAGCCGGGGGTGGGGCTGGTACCGCTTGTGGTTCCAGATCGGGATGTCCTGCTCCAGCAGTTCGACCGCGGCCCTGCGCATGGCATGGGCCGCGATCCCGGTGAGTGGGCTGCGCAGGAGACCGGGGCCGGGGAAGCGGCGTCGGTCGGTCACGGTGCAGGAGGCGGCGCAGCGAAGCCGGGACTCCCAGGGGCCGATGGGGGTCGGCAGGCTCCACAGGTGGAACAGCAGGCCGAAACGGGGCAGCGGGAGCCGGGTGAGCAGGATGCCGAGTCCGCCCATGAGCACCTCCTGCTGGGTACCGTCGAAGAGGCGCTCCGCCCTGCGGTGGCGTTCCACACCGAAGCGCAAGTGCAGGCGCAGAAACGGCCCTTGGATCTCCGGCGGGGCCACTTCCTGCGCTGACGCGCCGTGCAGGGCGGCCAGGTGCCGGTAGTCGACGATGTTCTCGATGACCTCCTGCGGATGGGTGGCCACGTCGCGGGTCCACCAGGAGGTGGGGGCCGCGGTGCCGAGCTCGTCCGGGAGTTCCCAACCGGGCGCGGCTCCACCGTGGCCGTACCAGACGAACAGCATGCCGTTGCGTTCTCGTACGGGCAGGTGCGCGAGGCGGGCGCGCGGCGGCAGGCTGCCGGGTGCGCTCACACACGTACCGTCCGGGGCGAACGCGAAGCGGTGGAAGGGGCAGAGGAGGTTTTCACCCTCGACCGTCCCGCCGACGCCCACATGGGCACCCAGATGGGGGCAGTAGGGCCGTACGGCGTGGGCCGCACCGGGCCGGGTCCGGTAGAGGACGACGTCCTCACCGGCCAGCCTGCGGGTCAGCACGGCCCCCGCGGCCAGCTCGTGGGACGGGGCCAGGCAGAACCAGCCGGAGGGATAGGGCAGGGCGGTATCGGCTGCCGAATTCACCCTGTGAATCAACCAGATGGGCCGTGGTGCCGGACAGGGCGCGAAGGCATGCGCGCCGGGCTCCCTGCCGTACCGGAGCGCACCATACGGCGCGCTCGGACACCCCCGAGCCTCCTGGCACGGCGAGCGCGCGGCAGGGAAGCAGGTTCTGCCGCGCACCGCCGGATGGGGGTCAGACAGGGAGGGCCTCGCCCGTGGGGACGACCGTGCCGAACAGGTCCGTGATCGTGGTCAGGGCTGCGGCCTGGAGGGTCGGCGCGGGCAGGACCGTGCCGTCGGGCGTGGTGAGGGCGCGCGTCGCGGTGGTCTCGGCGACGACCGTGGGGCGGTAGCCGAGGTTGAAGGCGCCCTGGGCGGTGTAGTTGACGCACATGTGCGTCATGAACCCGGCCAGGATCAGGTCCTTGCCGCCGCCCGCGGCCGCGCCCAAGTCGGCCAGGGTCTTCTCCAGTTCGGTGGCGTGGAAGGCGTTGGGGAACTGCTTGACCACGACCGGCTCGCCGTCCACCGGAGCGACCTCGTCGCTGATGGCGCCGATGTGGGCGCGGATGTCGTACGGGGTGTTCTCGCCGCCGTCGTTGACGATGTGGACGACCGGGGTACCGGCGGCGCGGGCACGCGCCAGGAGGCGGGCACCGGCCGCGACGGCCTCGTCCGCGCCGTCGAGGGCCATCACCCCGGTGCGGTAGGTGTTCTGGAAGTCGATCATGATGAGGACGGACTCGCTCAGCCGGGGCGGCTGGTCGTCCAGGCCGATCACGTCGCGCAGGGTCGTGGAGGGCTGAGCCGTCTCGGGCCGAGTTGCGGGCTGGTTCGGGTTCATCGGGTGCCTTTCATGGGTGAATCGGGCATGGCGAAGCGCCGTGTCGCGCTCGCGCGCCGGGGTCCGGGGTGAGTGGGACGGGACTCGGTCAGGTGGTACGGAAGCGGCGGCGGTACGCCGCGGGCGTGGTGGCCAGCTGTCGCTTGAACGCCCGGTGCAGGGTCTCGGCCGAGCCCAACCCGGCTGTGGCCGCGACTTGGTCGAGGGGGCAGTCCGTGGTCTCAAGCAGGCGCCGGGCCGCCTCCACCCGGGCCGCCTCGACGTACGTGGCGGGGCTGGCGCCGGTCTCCTGCTTGAAGACACGCGCGAAATGCCGCTCGCTCAGGCACATCCGGGCAGCCAGGGCCTGCGCGGACAGATCCTCGTCGAGGTGCTCGGAGATCCACAGCCGCAGCTCGTCGATGTCACGGCGGGAGGCGGCGGGCCGACTGAGCGGGACGGAGAACTGGCTCTGCCCGCCCTGCCGTTTGAGGTACATGACCAGCTGCCTGGCCACCGCCAGCGCGACGTCCTCCCCCAGGTCCTCGGCCACCAGGGCCAGCGCGAGGTCCAGGCACGCGCTGATCCCGGCCCCGGTCCACACCCGGCCGCGGTCGGTGCGTACGAAGATCGGGTCCGGGTCGACGGTGACGGCCGGATGATCGGCGGCGAGCTGGGCGGCGGTCGACCAGTGGGTGGTCGCGGTCTTCCCGTCGAGCAGCCCGGCCGCCGCCAGCAGGTGCGCGCCCACACACACGGACGCGACCCGCCGGGCGTACGGGGCGGTCTCCTTCACCCAGGCCACCACGTCGGTGTCGATACGGGCGACGGGACCGTCGTCGGTCATGTCGACCGCGCCGGGCACCAGCAGGGTGTCCACCTGCCCGCCGACCTCAGCGAAGCCCAGATCGGCCAGCAGCCGCACGCCCGCCGACGTCCGCACCTCGCCCGCGACCGGCCCGGCCAGCCGGACCTGGTAGCCGGCGCGGCCCGCGGTCTCCCGGTTGGCCAGGGCGAACACCTCGGCCGGGCCGGTGACGTCGAGGAGGTCGACATCGGGGAAGACCGCGATGACGACCCGGTGGGTGAGGGGCATGCACCCATCCTCACTGCCACCACCGACGACCGCAATGACGGTTCCCTGTCACATCCGGACATGCGGGTGCCGGGCGGAGCTCACCACGGACCCGGACCAAATCGTCACGGTCGCTCATGTCCGCATCATGGCCCCGCCGCCTCGGCAACATCGTCGCGCGGCGTGACGACGGGCCGGAAACTCATTCCGTACCGCGGGGGCAGGCACCGTACTGTGTCGCGGTGACGACTCAGATGATCATTCTCAACGGCGGCTCCAGCTCTGGTAAATCCGGGATCGTACGGTGCCTGCAGGCCGTACTGCCCCATCCGTGGCTGGCGTTCGGAATCGACTCGCTCATCGACGCCATGCCCGTGAGCATGCAGACGTCAGCTGACGGCATCGGGTTCGAGGCGGACGGCACGGTCAACGTCGGGGCCGACTTCCGGGCGCTGGAGGCGGCCTGGATGGAAGGCGTCGCGGCGACGGCCCGGGCGGGCGCCAGGGTCGTCGTCGACGACGTCTTCCTCGGCGGAGCCGCCTCCCAGCAGCGCTGGCGCGAGGCTGTTGGCGACCTGGCCGTGCTGTGGGTCGGCGTCCGGTGCGAGAGCGCGGTCGCGGCGGCCCGTGAGACCGCGCGGGGCGACCGGACCCGGGGAATGGCCGCATCCCAAGCGCACATGGCGCACGAGGGCGTCGTCTACGACGTGGAGGTGGACACGACGCACACGGAGTCCCTGACGTGCGCCCACGCCATCGCCGCTCACGTCATCTGATCGAGGAACCGACGAGTCGACGAGTCGACGCTCAGCCCGTACGACCGACCTCGACCACTCCCGTCTCGTACGCCACGATCACCGCCTGGGCGCGGTCGCGGACGCCGAGTTTGCCGAAGAGGCTGGTGATGTGGTTCTTGACGGTGGAGCCGCTGACGCTCATCGCCTCGGCGATCTCCGCGTTGTCGAGGCCCGTGGCCATCAGCCGCCACACCTCCGCCTCGCGCGGGGTCAGATCGCCGATCTGCGCGAGGGGCGGCCCGGGGCGCTCCGGGGCCCTGACGTACGTGGAGATCAACCGGGTCAGCAGCCGGGGTGCGACGGCCGCCTCGCCCGTGTGCACCACCCGTACCGCCGCCACGAGTTCCTCCGGTGAGATGTCCTTCGGCAGGAATCCGCAGGCCCCGGCGCGCAGCGCGGCCACCACGTACTCGTCCATGTCGAAGGTGCTCAGCGCCAGCACCCGGCAGCCGGGCAGTTCCGCCGCGAGCCGGCCGGTCGCGGCGACGCCGTCGAGCACCGGCATCCGGATGTCCATCACCACGACGTCGGGCCGCAGCCGGTGGGCGAGGGCGACGGCCTCCTCGCCGTTGCCCGCCTCGCCCACCACCTCGAAGGCCGGGTCGGGGGTGAGGATCAGAGCGAGTCCGCGCCGTACGAGCGGCTGGTCGTCCGCGATCAGCACTCTGATGGCCTGTGTTCGCGTCACGTCGTCCGTCGTCCCGTTCACCGCAGCGCCCCCTCGTCGGCCGTCAGCGGCAGCCGTGCCGCCACCCTGAATCCGGCCTCGTCCAGCGGACCGGCCTCGAACGTCCCGCCGTGCAGCGCGGCCCGCTCCCGCATCCCCACCAGGCCGTAGCCGGAACCCGATGCGGTGCCCGCCCGCACGAGCCCCTCGCAGGCGCCCGTCCCGTCGTCCGAGACCTCCACCGCCACCCCGTCCGGCTCGTAGGTCAACCGCACCTGGGCCCGCGCCTCGCCCGCGTACTTGCGCGCGTTGGTGAGCGACTCCTGCACGATCCGGAACACCGTCAGACCCACGCTCGGCGGCAGCGGACGCTCGCCGCCCCGTACGTCGAGTGCGGTCGGGAGACCGGCCCGGCACGACTCGGCGACGATGCGCTCCAGGTCGGCGATGCCGGGCTGCGGGGCGATCGGCTCGTCCTCCGCCTCGTCCCCGGCCCGCAGTACGTCCAGGAGTTGACGCATCTCGTGCAGCGCCATGCGCCCGGAGCCCTCCAGTTCGACCAGCGCCTCCCTGGCCACCTCCGGGTCACGGGCGAGGTTGGCCCGGGCGCCCCCGGCCATCAGCTGCATGGTGGTGATGTGGTGCGCCACGATGTCGTGCAACTCCCGTGCGATGCGGCGCCGTTCGGCCGCCACGGCCCGGTCCGCGAGCAGCCGGCGGTTGGCCTCGATGTCCCGCTGCCAGCGTTTCATCACCGCCCCCGCGATGATCACGGTCACGGCGGCGAGCACGTTGCCCACCATTTCCATCAGCGACAGCCGCGGCCACTTCGTCCAGTCCACCAGCGTCGCCACCGCGGCCAGCGATGCCGCCACCACCACGGGCGCGCTCCTGAACCGTACGACGGAGTAGAGCGCGACCACCACGGCGGCGCCGAAGTGCAGTGCCGTGGGCACGGTCAGGTTCAGCCCTAGTCCCAGCAGCAGCACGGCCGCGAGTACGAGCACCGGCGCACGGCGCCGCACCAGCAGCGGCAGCGCGGCGACCACCAGCAGCACGCATCCGACCACGGGAACGTCGCCCTGTCCCGCCAGGCTGGCGAAGGTGAAACTGAGCAGGTCCATGACCCCGGCGCCGACCGCGACCAGGCCGTCGTTGCGCGTCCAGGGCGCGTCGCCGCCCTGCCGGGTCGCGGGGGCCCGGGGCGCGGGGCGCGTGGTCACCATGAGGGTCCTGATTCTGTGAGTGGCGATCCGGGCCGCCGACGGTGTGTCAGTGGCCCTCGTTCCATGATCCCAGTCTCGCATCGCGGACCGGGCCCGTACCGGGCCCGCGGTCCGATCCCGCCCTGGGACCAGGGTCCCAGTCCTCGCCCACGCCCACCCCGAGCTCCCAGGCCGTATCTCCTCCCGCGCTCGGACGACTGCGCCCCGCCGCGCTGATGTGCTGGTCATCGGCCGAAAGCGCCGCACCCCAGCCACCGTCGGAGGACAAAGTGATCCGCGCCCTGACCGGGTTCTCCACCCGCAGCCCATGGAAGGTCATCGCCCTCTGGGCCGTGGTGGGCATCTTCCTCGCCCTGCTCGGCCAGTCGCTGCTCTTCCGCGTCACCCAGAGCCAGAGCGGGGACTTCCTGCCCGCGAAGTACGATTCGGCCGCCGCGCTCAAGGTCGCCGAGGAGAAGTTCGGGGCGAAGCCCGACGCCAACGCGGTGACCGTGCTCGTCGCCCGGACGGACGGCGAGGCGCTGACCGGAGCCGACCAGCGGCGCGTCGGCGACATCGCGGCGGAGCTGGGCCGACGGCACGTCAAGATGCCCGAGCCCAGCGGGGACAAGCCGGCGTTCCTGGCCGAGGACTACTCCCAGACGCCCAAGGTCAGTCCCGCCATGGTCGCTCCCGACCGGGGCTTCGAACTGCTCTCCGTGCAGCTGACCGGCAACTCCACCGACCCCGGTATGCACGACCTCTACCGGGCCTTCCGGGACAACGTGAAGCACGAGTTCGCCGGTGCCCAGATGCGTACCGGCTTCACCGGCGGACTCGCCGACCTCGTCGACACCACGGAGGCGGAGGAGACGACCACCACCGTCGTCGGCGCGCTCATGGTCGGCCTGATCGTGCTGGTCAACATTCTGGTGTTCCGCAGTGTGCTGGCCGCGTTCGTGCCCCTGCTGGCGGTCGCCATCATCAGCGGCGCCGCGCTCGGGGCGGTCGTGGGCGCCGCGTTGCTCACCGGCATCGACCTCGACACCTCCACTCCGAACCTGATCAGCGTCGTACTGATCGGCATCGGTGTCGACTACTTCCTCTTCCTTCTCTTCCGCTTCCGCGAACAGCTGCGGGCCCATCCCGACCTGCCCGCCCGTGCCGTGGCCGCGGAGGTCACCGGCCGGGTCGGCACCGCGATCACCTCGGCGGCCCTCACCATCGTCGCCGCCTTCGCCACCCTGGGCATCGCGACCTTCGGGCAGTTCCGCGTCCTGGGCCCCGCCATCGCCCTGTCCGTGCTCGTCATGCTGCTCGCCAGCCTCACCCTGATGCCCGCGCTGCTCGCGGTCAGCGGGCGCAAGATGTTCTGGCCCTCCCGGGCGCTGCGGCGCGAACCCCGCCCGGGCACCGCCGGGCGCGTCGGTGACCTGGTTGCCCGCCGCCCGCTCACCCTCGTGGTGGCCTCCGTGGCCCTGCTCGGTGCGCTGGCGGCCGGAGTCGCCGGTATCCGCATGGACTTCGACCAGACGGGCGGTAACGAGGACACCCCGGCGGCCGCCACCGCCGCCGAGATCAACCGCGCCCTGCCTGCCGGGGTGTCGGATCCGACCACCGTCTACGTCACGGCCGACCGGGGCCGTACCCTCACCACCCGAAGCGTCGACGCACTGCCCAAGGCCCTCACCAAGGTCCAAGGCGTCGGCCAGGTCGGCCAGACCGTGCTGAACGAGGACCGTACGGCGGCCCGCATCGACGTCTACCTCACCGCCGACACCCAGAGCAAGAAGGCCCGCGACCTCGTCTCGGGGCCGGTCCGCGACACCGTCGCCCTCCACACGCCTGCCGGTATGGAGGCCCATGTCGGCGGTACGGCGGCGATCTTCGCGGACATCTCCACCGCCGTCGACCACGATCTGAAGACCGTGTTCCCGGTCGCCGCGGGCTTGATCGCCCTCATCCTGATCGTCCTGCTGAGGAGCCTGCTCGCCCCGGCCGTCCTGATGATCGCCGTGGGGCTCGGCTTCGCCGCGACGCTGGGCGCCTCCGCGCTCTTCTTCCAGCACCTGCTCGACAAGCCGGGCGTCAACTTCGTCCTGCCGCTGGTGCTGTTCCTCTTCGTGGTCGCCCTCGGCACCGACTACAACATCCTCATCAGCGACCGGATCCGCGAAGAGATGGAACGCCCGGGACCGGCCCGGGCCGCCGTCGCCCGCGCCGTACGCCACACCGCTCCCGCCATCGCCACGGCCGGTGTGGTCCTCGCCGCCTCCTTCGGCAGCCTCGCGGTGAACGCGGCGCCCGCCACCCAGCAGATCGGCTTCGCGACCGGGCTCGGCATCCTCCTCTCCGCCTTCGTCCTGTCCATCGTGCTGGTGCCCGCGCTCGCCGCCCTCCTCGGCCGGAGCATCTGGTGGCCGGTCCGCCCGGGCCGCACCAAGGGCCGCCACCACGCCGATCAGCCGGCCGGCTCCCTGCCCCACGAGGACCGCGTCACGGTCCACTGACACGCGAGCCACGGACCGGGCCGACGACCGGTCGACAGCCAGGGGCGACCGCACCCACCGAGTGGGGTGCGGTCGCCCCTTCCGTACTTCCTCCGGCGCTCAATCACGGTTGCATAACGAGTAATTCCACTACGTGACATGTGCCATTGCACATGTCACATGATTTGCCTGACCCCGTCGCGCCGCCATGGCGCGCCGACTGAGGAGGGCACATGCGAAGACCATTGGCACTGCTGGCCGTTGCGGTCTCGACCGTCCTACTGGGCAGCGCGGTCCCGGTCGCCGCGGCCCCCGACAGCGAAAGCCACGAGACCGGCGCGGGCCGGATCGCCTGGACGTCCTGCGGTGACACCACGACCCCGGCGCTGCAGTGCGCGATGCTGGAGGTCCCGGTGGACTACGCCCACCCGGACGGGCGGAAGATCAAGATCAAGCTCAACCGGCTGCCCGCCACCGCCCCCAAGGCCAAGCAGCAGGGTCCGATCCTGCTCAACCCCGGCGGCCCCGGCGCCAGCGGGCTGTGGATGCCCGCGTACATCACCGGCCAGATCCCGGCCGACGTCGCCTCGACGTACGACTGGATCGGCTTCGACCCCCGTGGCACCAACGGCAGCGAACCCCATGTGGTCTGCGACGCGCACTACTTCGACGGCGAACGGCCCGACTACCAGGTCGGCCACGGCACCGAGAAGGCGTGGCTCGGCAGGGCCGCGACGTACGCCGCCGACTGCGCGGCGGACTGGAGCTGGATCCTGCCGCACATGACGACGGTCGACAGTGCACGGGACATGGACCGCATCCGCGGCGCGCTCGGCGCCAAGAAGATCAACTTCTACGGCGGCTCGTGGGGCACCTCGCTGGGCTCCACCTACGGCCAGCTGTTCCCGTCCCATGTACGGCGCATGGTCCTGGACAGCATCGTCGGTCCCACCATCTCCTGGTACGACCACAACATCCTCCAGGACAAGGAGCACGAGCGGCGCTTCCGCGCCTTCGCGGAGTGGACGGCCAAAGCCGACTCGGTCTACCACCTCGGCACCGACGCGGACGCCGTGATCAAGAAGTACTACGCCATGGAGGACGCGCTGCGCACCGCCCCGGTGTCCGCCGCGCCCGCTCCCGGCAAGATCGGCCCGGCAGAGTTCGAGGACACCTTCTACGGCGGCGGCTACAACTTCCTGCGCTGGCCCCGGATGGCCACGGTGCTCTCGGGCTACCTCACCCGGCACGACACCCGGCCGCTGAACATCGCCTACAACCGGTACGCCGCGCCGGGCGCCGACGACGGGGCCTTCCCGAACTACAACGCCACGCAGTGCACGGAGAGCGCCTGGCCCCGGGACTGGGAGTTCTGGAAGAAGGACCAGGCCAAGGTCAACGCGGTCGCGCCGTTCTACACGTACAACAACATGTGGTACAACGCCGCCTGCATGTTCTGGCCCTACCAGGGCGGCCCGGGCCGACTGAAGGTCACCGGCAAGGGCCTTCCGCCGGTGCTGCTGTTCCAGGCGACCGAGGACGCGGCCACGCCCTACCCCGGCGCGGTCGCGATGCACAAGGCGCTGCCCGGCTCCAAGCTGGTCGTCCAGAACGGCGGCAGCTTCCACGAGGTCCTCTTCCACGGCAACGCCTGCCTGGACGACACCTTCGTCGCCTACCTCCGCGACGGAACCCTGCCCACCGGCAAGGGATCCATCGCCAAGACCTGCGCCCCGGAGGCCGACCCGGCACCGACCTACGTCGAGCCCACCCCGGCCGCGAAGGCCTCCGTGGCCGCGGTCTCACCCACGGACCCGGAGGCCGTCCACGGCCGCTTCTGACCACCCGTCAGGGCAGAAGTACGACGGGGAACCCGACCGCCGATGCGTGCTCCCGGGCAAGATCCGGGAGCACGTGCGGGCTCAGGCGGTGCCGAGCGGCCGTTACCGAACGCCGCCCGGAGTCACGGCAGTCCGGGTCGGGTCGGCCGCGTCGATGAGCTGGCGGAGCGCCCCGAAGAAGACCTCGTGGTCGACCACGGCGGGCAGGATGGCGGCAAGGTGCCCGGTCAGCACCGGGAACTCGGCGGGGTCCAGCGCGGCCAGCGCGGTGCGGGTGGCGGCCTGGGCGGCGCCGGGGTCGTGGTGGTCGACGAAGCTCGCGCTGCCCAGGGTCAGCAGGTACATCCGCCGGTAGCAGGTGATCGCCTCCTGGGGCGTCATCCCGGCCGCGAGGGAATCGGCCAGTTGCGGCTCGACCAGGCGCTTGAGGATCTGGGGGCCGAGCCAGGGGCGGGCGCCGCGCAGGGCGATCAGGCCCGGATGGGCGGCCAGCAGCTCGTACAGGCGCCGGAAGCGGGCTTCGGTGGCATCCGCCCAGGCAGTGCCGGGTCCGATGTCGGGCAGAGATGCGGCGAGGTGGTCCACGCACAGGTCGAGGAGCCCGGCCAGGTCCGTGCAGCGGCGCTGGAGCGTGGCGTGGGCGATACCGAGCCGGGCGGCCAGGGTCCGGAAGCTCAGGGCCGCGGAGCCTTCCCGGTCCACGATGAGCAGGGCGGCCTCGGCGATGCGCTCGGGGGTCGCGAGGTCGAGGGATGCGGATTGCCTGGGCATGTGAGCCAGCGTACGGTACAGCGTATCGAACGTCATCGTCATCGTCACCGCCCGGGGCCACGCCTCGTCCTGAGCGCCCCCTCCGCATGGGAGTCCCCGACATGCACCAGCTCACGTACGGCGACGTCAAGGCGGCCGCCGACCGCATCGCCGGACGCGTCCGGCCCGTCGCCCTCGCCCCGGCCGATCCCGGGGAGGTCCGCGCCGCCCGTCGCGGCCCGCTCGGCGACCGCCCCGAAGAGGCCTCCAAGGTGTGGCTGGCGCTGGAGTTCATGCAGCACACCGGCTCGTTCAAGGCCCGTGGGGCGCAGAACTTCATCCAGGCCCACCGCGAGGCCGGGACCCTCCCGGACGCCGGGGTGACGATCGCCTCCGGCGGGAACGCCGGGCTCGCCTGCGCATGGGCCGCCCAGCAGCAGGGCGTCACCGCCACCGTCTTCCTGCCCACCACCGCGCCCGCCGTCAAGGTCGCCGGGCTGCGCGGCTTCGGCGCCGACGTCCGGCTGGTCGGCGCCGAGTACGCGGACGCCCTGGCCGCGTGCGAGGACTTCGCCGCCACGACCGGCGCGCTCGCCTCGCACGCGTACGACCACCCGCTCATCGCCGCCGGGGCCGGCACCCTGCTGGAGGAGATCCTCCAACAGGTCCCCGACCTGAACACCGTGGTGGTCGCGGTGGGCGGCGGGGGCCTGTTCGCGGGCGTCGCCACCGCCGCCCAGCACCACGGCGTACGCGTCGTCGCGGTCGAGCCGGAGAACTGCCGGGCGCTGAACGCCGCGATCGGGGCCGGTCGTCCGGTCGACGTCACGGTCGACTCGATCGCCGCGGACGCCCTCGGCGCGCGCCGCGCCTCGGCGATGGCCCTGCACGCCGCCCAGCAGGCCGACGTGCACTCCGCACTCGTACCCGACAGCGAGATCGTCCGCGCCCGACAGGCGCTGTGGGACCACCGTCGCATCGCCGTGGAGCACGCCGCCGCGACCGCGCTCGCAGCCCTCACCACGCCGCGGCACCACGCGTCCGACCGGGACCTGCCCGGCACGGCGGGCTTCGGCTACCGGCCCGGCGACGGCGAGAAGGTCGCCGTCGTCCTCTGCGGCGCCAACACCGACCTCGGCGACCTCACCCACCAGGTGGAACAGGGCTGATCAGCGGGGGTCGGGGCGGCGGCGAGGCGTGGGCCGGGCCCGCTCATCCCGGGCCCGCGAAAACTCATCGCCCCACGTGCGTCACCCGCCGGCGGCGTTCACAGATGCTGAGGCTGCTGCCCCCGCTGCTCGTCGTGCTGGGCCAGGACCGCGAGCAGCGTCGCCACGGTCAGCCCGGCCTCCGCCGGGTGCCGCAGAGGGGTGCCCGGTTCGATGCGATAGGTGTTGGAACGGCCCTGCCGGGTGTGGGAGAGATATCCGGATTCCTCCAGATCGGAGATGATTCTCTGGACGGCACGCTCGGTGAGGCGGCAGTGCGCGGCGATGTCGCGTATACGGACGGAAGGATCATCGGCGATCGCGGCCAGCACGCGGGCGTGATTGGTCAAGAACGTCCAGCCCGCGTGCGGTTCAGGTACAGCACCCATCCCCTCAGGGTATGACGCACCTTTCGCGCATACAAATAGGCGAAATACTTTTCAGGTATCTCTTGACGTGCCAGGGATGGAGGCGGAACCTGAAGGAAGCCAAGCAGGGCACCGGCGGACGCCTGGGGAGCCAATGCCATGCCAGAGCATGCGATACCCGCACAGATCAATCGCGGGTGCACCACCTACGCGGCACCGGCCTACTCGCCGAGTGGCCGGCCGCTGCCGCGCCTTGAGATCGAGGTCCGCCCAGCAGGCGACCGTCAGCTGGTCGCGGTCACCGGCGAGATCGACATCGACGCCGACCACCTCCTGCACAGCACGCTGCGTGCGGCTCTCGACCGGTCGCGTCACGGTGTCGACCTCGACCTGAGCAAGGTCGACTTCTGCGACTGCTCCGGCCTCAACATCCTGCTGCGCATCCGTCAACGCGCACTCCGGGACGGCAAGACACTCTGCGTCCACGCCGCGAGCAGCGCCGTACGCAGACTGCTGACCGTCACCCGCACACTGCCGCTGCTCGCCCCGGTCAGCCGCGGCGCTCCGCGTGCAGTTCCGAACGAATGAGTTCCAGGAGGCGGCCGGTCCAGTTCCGACCGCGGCCCGAACTGTCGCCCCAGAAGGCGGAGTCGACGTCGTCGTAGACGAGGGTCGCGTCGTCGGTGGCCAGAAGCACTTCGGCCAGGGCCGGGTGCTGGGTGTACTTGGCCCGCAGCAGACGGGTCATCACAGCCAGACGGGCCTGCTCCCAGCCGTCGCGCCGGCCGGCCTCGGCGGCGAGCTTCTTCGCCTCGAACGAGCTGTCCGCTTCGGTGATCGCGGCGCGGGCGTCGGGGTCGGCGGTCGAGAGGGCCCAGTACGCGTGCGCGACGGAGAGGTAGGTGGTGCCGTCCACGTCGACAGGTGCCGGGTAGTCGTTGCGCAGGGCCTTCGTGCCCGGATCGTCGGACGGCTTCAGCGGATAGCTCTGGTAGAGGTGGATCGCGGGGGCGACGCAGGTCGCGGGTCCGTCCGCCGGTGCCCGCGAGGGCCGTTCGGCGATCCACTTCGCCCGGTCCTCGAAGTAGGCGACCGCCTCGTCGTACTCCTCCTGCGTGATCGCGTCGTCCGGCCAGTCCTCCGTGTGCCCGCCCGGCCCGAGCACCAGCACCTGCAGCGGCCCGTCCTTGCGGTCCATGTCGCCGAGCGCGTAGTGGCGCTGCGTTTCCGGGATGGCGAGGTAGGCGGCGCGGGCGGCGGCCCGCCGCTCCTCGGTGCGGTCGGCGAGGAAGGCGTCAACGGCGGCCAGACACCGATCCGTCGAGTCCGGCCGCCCGTTGAGCTGCTCGATGGTGTCGCGCACCTCGGCGAGCAACAGCTCAGGGGTGAGCCAGGTGTACGGCTCGCTGAACTTCCAGGAGGCCAACTCGTGGCCGGACGCCCTGGCGCCTTCCGGGAGTTCGGTGGCGACCCAGCCGCAGCGCAGCTTCTCCTCGAACTCCTCAAGGGTGACCAGGCCCCAGCAGTCGATGAGGCCGTCCGCTTAGATGAACAGGTCGGTGAGGTGGTAGTCGCCGTTGCGGATGAACGCGTGCCGCCAGGTTCCGGGTACTCGTATGCCGTCCGCCATGCGGTGGGTGCGCGCTTTGCCGATCATCGCGACATTGTGGCGGACGCGTAGGCCCCGCGACACCGTGTTTTCGTCCGGCGCCGAGGCTGCCGAGGCCCCGGCCCGAGGGGCGGGGCAACGTACGCCGTCACAGTCCCAGGTGGGCGAGGTCGACCGCGTCGGCCATCCTGCGAGCACCCTCGTCGTTGAGGTGGAGGTGGTCTCCGCTGTCGAGATCGGGGCGGATGAAGTCCGGTGCGTCCGGGTCCTGGACCGCGGCGGCGATGTCGACGACCGCGTCGAAGACGGTCGACGTGCGGATCCAGTCGTTGACCTGACGGCGGATCGCCCGGCCTTCGGGGCTGTCGACCCCGGGGTAGATCGTGCCGGCGTACGGGCCCATGGTCATGCCGATGGTGGTCAGCCCCGCGGTGCGGGCCTTCGCGGCGAGCGCGGTGTAGCCCGCGATCAGGTCCTCGGCGGTGGCGGGCGGCTCGCCGGTCATGCCGGGCAGCCCGAGGTCGTTGAGGCCGAAGTGGAAGAGCACGTGGGTGGCGCCGGGCACGCCGAGGACGTCGCGGTCGAAGCGGGCCAGACCGTGCGGGCCGACCTCGTCGGTCAGCAGCCGGTTGCCGCCGATGCCCTGGTTGACCACCCAACCCCGGGCGATACGGCGGTTGAGGTGGTTGGGGAAGCGGTGGTTGGCGCCCGTCGAGGTGCCCGTACCCTCGAACCAGGAGTCGCCGAACGCGACGGCGATCGCGGTGCCCCGAGGGGCCAGGACGTCGACACCGGTGACGTAGAAGCGGCTGTCCACTTCCTCGGCGCCGTCCAGCACACCCGCCGAGACATGGTCCCCGGACACCGCGTAGGCATTCTGCGACGCGGTGTGGGCGAACGTCGCCAACCCGGTGTCCTCGGGCAGGTACAGACTCAGTACGAGGTCGATGCCGGCGCTCACCGCCAGGTCCACGGGGTCGCTCTGGACCACCTCACCGACCGGGACGGTCACCTCGTCCGCACCGCCGAAGCGCAGCGGCCTGTCGGTCCCGGGCAGGAGGGCGGTGTCGGCGGCGGCATCGACAGCGTCGCCGCGCTCGGCTCGGAGCGCGACCCGAGCGGCGGCTATGACCAGCGGCTCCTTGCCGTACTCGTTGCTGAGCTGGACCCGTACGGCCTCGCCGCCGCCGTCGAGGTGCAGGATCTGACGCAGCGTCTGGTCGCGGAAGCCACGGGACGGCTTGATCTGGATGGTCTCGTGCGGGCTGAGCACGGCGGAACGGAAGCCTGCGACCCAAGCAGTCGTGGTCATGGTGACGAACTCCTCTGCACGGCAAGGAAGGGGAAGCGGCGGCGGGAAGCCCCGCCTTCGATTAACTGAACCATACAGTACAGTTCACCTGTACTCAACGGTTCAGTTGAACTGAACTCAACGGACCGGTTCAGCACTGTCTAGACTGCGGTGCGAGGCGACATAAGGAGACGGCGAGAGTGCGCGCAAGCGAACGGGCCCCCAAGCGGATCCCCTCGGGCGACCGGGCCGCGGCCAAACGCAAGGCGATCGTGGCGGCAGCAACCGAGGCGTTCCTGCGGGACGGCTACAGCGTGGGTATGGACACCATCGCCGCCGAAGCGGGCGTCGCGAAGGTCACCGTCTACAACCACTTCGGCAGCAAGGAAGCCCTCTTCACGGCGATCGTCGGCGACGTCCTCGACGCCGCGCTCGCGGAATCGACCAGGCTGATCGAGGAACGCCTCGGCTCCTCCACCGACGTACGCGCCGACCTCGTCGCGATCTGCGAGGCCTGGGTGGCCGGCCACGCCACCCCCGAGGTGCTCGCACTCCACAACGCCGTCATGGGCTCCATGCCGCAACTGCCCGACCTGGGCCGCACCTGGCAGGAGCAGGGCCCCGAACGCTTCCACCTCATCGTCCGCGCCGCGCTCACCTCACTCGTCGAGCGCGGCGAACTCGCCGTCGACGACATCGAGTTGGCGGCCATCCAGCTCTCCGGCCTGGTCCTGATGCCGCACATCGCGTACGGCTCGGCCGGCGCCGCACCCGACCCCGACCTCACCCAACGGCTGATCACCGGCGGCGTGGACATGTTCCTCGCCCGCTACCGCCCCGCCCCTTGACGGAGAACTCGGGCGAGGGCCGCGCCCCTTCGGCACGGCCCTCTGTCACTGGAAAAGCGATCATTCCTTCGGCGCCAGGGGCCTGTCGACCGGCGTCTGCAGTTCGGTCACCCACTCGTCGCGGTTGTCCGGGCACTCCAGGTTGATCTCCCTGGGGTAGCCGGCCGAGCGGTAGCCGTTGCCGTCGATCCAATGGGCCAGGGTCTGCGCCGTGGGCAGCACCGCGTCCATCGAGCCGCGGTGCACGATCGTCGCCGCCCGGTCGACGGGCGGCAGGTCGAGCACCCTGAAGGCGCCGTCCTGGAGCGGCGCCGCGACCTGGACGCCGGCGTGGACGATGATCCTGCCGTCGCCCTCCGCGGCGTCCTCGTAATAGGCGACACCCGGCCCCGTCGGCGTGACGCCCGCCTCGCCCAGGCGCCGGAACAGCTCGTCGTAGAGCGGCCCGATGACCGAGCTGATGTCCTGCGGCTCGAAGCTCGCGGCGGTCGCGGTCAGCTCCGCCACCCGGACCGCGGGGACGGTCTTGATGACAACGTCGTTCGTGGGCATGTGCCCCTCGCTCTCGATCGACCGGAGCCTCGCCTCGACCTGCACCAACCGCGCCGCCGCAGCGGCCATCGCGGCCTCCAACTCGGCCTGCCGCAGCCGCAGCATGCCGCGCAGCTCCTCGGTGGTGACCTTCCCGTCCAGGATCTCCTGGACCTGCTGAAGGGTGAACCCGAGGTCCTTGAGCGCGATGACACGGTTGAGGCGCGCCAGTTGGGCGGCCGTGTAGTAGCGATAGCCGCTGGCAGGGTCGACATGGGCGGGCCGCAGCAGGCCGGTCGCGTCGTAGTGACGCAGCATCCGGACCGAGACACGACCGTGCCGGGCGAAGTCTCCGATGGTGAACATGATGTCTCCGAGTTCAGCGCCTGACACGGTGTGAGGGTCAACAGACCATGGTGGTGAGGGAGGAACACCGGCCGTCCCAGAGGTCGGTGGGGGCGGCAACCGCCGCTCCACGCCCAGGGGTGATGATTGCGAGCATGACTACCTCAACCAGAAGAGCCGAGCTGTTTGCCGCGGACGGAGACGGACCTGAGCGTCGGTTCAACGGACCTGCGACCGGTGATGAGCGGCGCATGCTCCTCGGCTTCCTGGGGGATCAGCGCGCGACCCTGGAGCTGAAGTGTGCGGGCCTTGAGGCGGAGTTGTCGTCGCGGGCCGTCGAACCGTCCACGCTCTCCCTGCTCGGCCTGGTCCGGCACCTCGCGGATGTGGAGCGCCGCTGGTTCCGCCAGGTGCTGGCCGGGCAGGATGTTCCACTCCTCTTCTCCTCCGCCGAGAACCCCGACGGTGACTTCGACGACGCCGTGTCCGAAAGCCCGGAGGCGATCGCGGAGGCGTGGCAGACCTGGCGGGACGAGGTCGCGTACGCCGACGACTTCGCACGACAGGCTCCGCACCTCGACGTCGAGGGTGAGGACGACGCGTGGCGCGGGACGGTGTCGCTGCGGTGGGTGCTCATCCACATGATCGAGGAATACGCGCGCCACAACGGGCACGCCGACCTGCTCCGCGAGCGGATCGACGGCGCCAGGGGGATATGAGGCCGAGCGGTGATGCCGCCGAGCCATCACCACGGGCGCGAACGCCGTGCGCACTCGGTGCACATCCGCCGGGCCCCGTCGGCAGCCGTGGCCCAGGTCCCCACCTTGCGCCACCCGCCAACCCCTGTCGGCGTACCGCGTCCGCGCCCGTGCCTCGCTACCGCCGCCCGCCGAACTGCCAGTCGTGGACCTCGATGTCGGCATACCGTTCCGGGGTGAGTACGGCGCGTGCCGTGTCCGGGTCCGGGGCCCGGACCAGCGCCGCCGTACCCACCCAGGTGGCCGCGTCGTCGGACAGCAGCGGCCCGTACGCGATCAGGTCGTCCCGGTCCGGCGGCACGACGAGGTCGGCGGGCTCCCCCGAGCCGAGGCCGAGCACCAGGTAGCGGTTGCCACCGTCGCGGCCGCCGGGGAAGTCCCACATGGTGCGCCCCAGCAGGTTGCGCCACCGTCGTACCAGTACGTCCCGGTACGCTCCTGCCTGGTAGTTGGGCTCGTCGAAGGCGAACGCGCGGGCCGCGGCCGGATCCGGCAGGCCGACGATGTGTACGCTTCCGCTGGGCGTCTCACCGTCGTCGCCGAAGGTCGGGCCGCGGGCGATCAGCTCCTTCGCGTACCCGTCCATGTAGGACCAGTGGGCTTCCAGCAGGTCCTCGCGCAGTTTGACGGAATCGGGCCGATCGCGGTGGTAGCAGAAGAACTCCATGGCCACGGAGTCTCCCCGACGTACGGCCGCATCTCAACGGGCTTTCAGTGAGGCCGCATACCTCCGCGCGGGGGCGACCTCTCAGCTGGAGGCCAGAACCCGATCCAGCGCCGCTCGGCCTGCCGGTCCCCATGTCTGCTTTCCGCCGGGCAGTCCCCGCTCCCAAGCCTGCCCGATACCTACGAGGGAGAGGCCTCGCAGCACAGCCCAGCCGCGCGCCCGCCGGATCATCGCCTCGTCCGCATCGGCGTACGTCTCGAAGAACCGCGCAGCCGAGCCCGACGGAAGAAGCAGCCACGCGGCTGCGAGATCCGTCGCCGGGTCACCGGCGCAGAGCTCGCCGAAGTCGAACACGCCTGCGAGCGTCCCGTCCGAGACGGCGACGTTCGCAGGATGAAGGTCCCCGTGGACCCATACCGGCGGGCCCTCCCGGTCGGGAGCCGATACCACCTCCTCCCACACATCCCGGATCTCGACGGGAACGCGGGAGGCGACGGCTTGGAACTGCTCCTCGAAAGGGTGCGTGAGCGAGGTGAGCGGAACGGCGCGCATCGGGTTGGTCGGCGCCCCGGCGGGCGCGTTCCTGTGGAGTGCCTTCAGGAAGCCCGCCAAAGTGTCGGCCGCACGGCGGCCCTCGGTGATCGGGGCACGGTCACCCGGCTCGCCGGGAACCCATCTCGCAACGGTCCAGACCGCCGGGAACAGGGCCGACGGCTCACCGAGCCGCAACGGGGTCGGAACCGGGAGCGGAAGGCCCGGAGCCAGCAGGGGCAGCCACTCATACTCCTTGCGGAGGAGTCCCGGCGCGCGTGCCGTGCGCGGCATCCGTACGGCCAACTCGTCGCCGAGCCGCCACAGTTGGTTGTCCCAGCCGCCCTCCACCGGACGCAGGCTGAGCCCGGCAAGGTCCGGATGCTGCGCGTGCAGGAGGGATCGCACCAACCCCGCATCGATCTCCATGCTGTCCACGGATGAAGCTCCTGTCCCTCGCGGTGAGGAGTGCGGGTGGTACTGGTCGTGCGACATCAGTGAGGTTCTCCGGGGCGTTTCCGAGTCTGCGAATCCTCGGGATCCGCTGGGATACGGCGCCGTGCGCGGGCACCGGACAGGAAGACGCGGAGAAAGGCGGGCCTCTTGGCCGCCTCGTGCTCACGCCGAGGCCGGGAACCCCACTCGTGCATGGCCCAAGGCCGACCCGGCAGTCATCTCATGGACCTTAGTGGCTGGTCACAGGCCGGTGCAACGCCATTCGGCCCCATGCCCAAGCCTGTTGGCGTGGCATGGGGCCGCGCGAATACCGGGTGCCGCTATCCCTCGGCCGACCGGCGACGCCGGGCCGTGATGAGCAGGCCCGCCCCTCCGACGAGTGCGAGAGCGGTGCCGCCCGCCGCCCACGGCAGTACGGAACCGGCGCCGGTGGAGGCGAGGGCGGTGCTGCCGTCGTCGGCCGTGGTCTTGTGCTGCGACGGCTTCGCCGCGGCGGGCTCGGCGCCGCCCGTCTTCTTCTCGTCGCCCGGGGCCGGCTTGCCGCCCTTGTCGTCGCCGGTCCTGCCCGTTTCCGGCTTCGGCTTCGGCTTCGGAGTCGGCTTGCTCTTCCCCGCGGCGGCGTCGGCCTCGTCCTTCTTGCGCGCCTCGAACTGCCCCTTGTCGAGGAAGGCCTGGACGTCCTCGGGCGTACCCCTGAGCGCCTTCTTCCCGGCCGCCTTCACCGCCGGGCCGCCGTCGTTGATGATTTTGCTGACCAGGACGCGGTTGTCGATGGCGCGGGCCTCGAACTGGTCCACTTCGAGGAACCGCTTGATCGCCTCGGGGGTGTCCTCACGCAGTGCCTTGCGCGCGGCCTCCCGGACCGACGGTCCGCCCGCGCTGAAGATCTGCGCGGTACGCACTCGGTCATCGTCGAAGCGGGCGATGAACTGGCCCTCCTCAAGGAACCTCACGCGGTCCTGAGGAGTGCCCTCAAGCGCCTTCTTGCCCCATTCCCGTACCCCGGGGCCGCCCTTGTTGATGATCTTCGAGATCAGCACCTCGTTGTCCGCGTCGCGCGCGGTGAACTGGTCGACCTCAAGGAAGTGGCGCATCGCCGCCGCCCCTCCGTCGAGCGCCTTGCTCCCGGCCGCCTTGAGGCCGGGGCCCGCGTCCTTGGCCCCCATCAGCCGGAGGATCTCGAACCGGTCGTCCTTCTCCTGCTGTTCAGGAGTCCGAGCAGAGGCCTTCGCACCCGCACCCGGCCCCGAGACGACATGAGCCTTGGCGGTGCCGGCGGCGAACGCCGGAGAGGCGAGCAGAACGGCCGGCGCGATGGCAGCGGATACGACAAGAGTCGACATGCGGGTCAACTTCATGTTGTTCCCCCGGTTTCTCAAGAAATCAGACAAGTAAGACAAGGTCGCCCACATCATAAGTGGACGTTGACCTTCCCTTTACCTCCGACCTCCCTCGCCCAGGCTGCGTCGCCCTCCCGCTAGGCGCTCCGAATCGCCTTCACCAGCCCCGTGACAAGGTTCGCCCGCTCGGCCATCGCCTCGACCACCACATACTCGTGGTCGGCATGGGCCCCGCCCCCGACCGCCCCCAGGCCGTCAAGCGTCGGCACCCCCAGTGCGGCCGTGAAGTTGCCGTCGCTGCCACCGCCCACCGCCACACCCTCGATCTCCGGATGCAACGTCTTCGCCACCGCGAAGAGTTCGGCCGATGCCGACTCGGGCATCGGGGGCCGGCCGACGCCCCCCTCAACCGCGATCTCCGCCTCGTCGAGGTGCGGAGCCAGAGCCGCGAACGCCGATTCGATACGTTCCTTCTCTTCGGCCGACTCGACCCGGACGTCGACGACGACGGTCGCCTCGGCGGGAACGACGTTGTCCAGGGTTCCCGCGGACGCGACGGTCGGGGTGACGGTCGTGCCGATCTCGGGGCGACCGAGCGCCGCGATGTGCAGCACTTGGTGTGCCGCTTCGACCAGGGCGTTGACCCCGGCCTCGGGTTCGAGTCCGGCGTGCGACGCCCGGCCCGCGATCGAGACCCGGAACGTGCCGCAGCCCTTGCGGCCGGTCTTCAGACCTCCGCCGTCAGCGGCGCCCTCGAAGACGAGTACGGCGCCGCAGGCCAGGGCTCGTTCTTCGATGAGGGCCCGAGAGGAACGGGAGCCGACCTCCTCGTCGGCGGTCACCAGGATCTCGACGCCGGACAGGTCGTCGAGCGCCGCCAGCCCATGAATGGCCTGCACCAAACCGCCCAGCATGTCGAACACACCCGGGCCGGTCACTTGCCCGTCCTCGACCCGGAACGGGCGGCGGGCAAGCGTGCCTAGGGGGAACACCGTGTCATGGTGACCGAGGATCAGTACGCGGGGATCGCCACCGCCCGACCAGTGGACGTGCGGCCCGGCCGCGCTCTCGACGAGGACGGCCTTCCCGCCGAGGCGGCTCTCGATGACTCCGGCGACGGTTTTGGCCGACGCCGTCAAGGCATCGACATCGCGCGAGGGAGACTCGACTTCGACGAGTGTCCTGAGGTCCTCGATCATCGCGTCAACACTCACATCAACACTCTTGTGCGTGGTCACGCGGTCAGCGTACTTCGTACGCCCTGACCGACGGCCTCGACGTCTTCGCCGAGGCGGCGGAACTCGACCGCGAACGCACCCGGCGGTGGGCCCAGTTCCACGCCGTCCAGACCGCGTTCCGGGGCCGCCGCCACGGATTCCGCATCGCCCGCAACGGGCCCATGCTGGACCGGTTCACCGAATTCGCGGACCAGTTGGCGGGGTTGCTGACGGAACGAACGTAAGGATCCAAACTCCCTCCCCGGCGCATGGGACGGGGTGTGCGGTCAGGACTGTCCCGTCGCCGTCGGGATGGTGGCGCTGACCGAAAAGCCACCGGCGTCATCCGCGCCCGCGCTGAAGAAACCCCCCAGCAGGTAGACACGCTCGCTGAGGCCGATCAGGCCGTGCCCGCCGCTGGGCAGGTCCAACGGGGCGGCCCCGGGGGCGGCCGCGGCATTGCGGATCTCCACCCGCAGCTCGTGGCCCGCACACCGCAGACGGATGCGGACCTTGGCTCCAGGGGCGTGTTTGCGGACGTTGGTCAGGGCTTCTTGGACGATCCGGAACGCCGCTCTCTCCACGCCTTCCGGACAGGCGGTGCACTCCTCGTAGTCGATGTCGGCATCGACGTCGAGGGTGCTCTCGCCGATGAGCCGGGGCAGGTCCGACAGCCGGGGCTGTGGTCTGCGCTCCACGGGGCCGCCGCCCGCGGCGCGCAGCACGCCGACCATGTGGCGCAGTTCCTCCAGGGTCCTGACGGAGAGCATGCGAATGGTGTCGGCGGTCTCCCGCGACGCGGTGTCCGTGGTACTCATACGCAGCGCGCCGGCCTGCAGGCTGATGAGGCTCACCTGGTGGGCCACGACATCGTGCATCTCACGGGCCAGCTGAGCGCGCTCCGTGGCGAGCACCCGCTCGGCCAGCAGGTGGTCCTCCCTGCTTCGCCCTTCGGTGAGTTCCCTCAGCCGCGCCGCGAGCTCGTGGCGCAACGCGACCGCCCGCCCCAGGGCGATCGCGGCGATGGGCGACCCCAGCACCTTCTCCACCCAGACCAGGTCGGCGAGCCTGCCCCGCAGCTCTGCCGCTCCCAGTGGGTGGGGCAGGACCTCCACGGCCGTCACCAGCAGGGCGCACGTCGTGAGCAGCAGACGGTCCGGTCTGAGGCGGCTGATGGTGTACAGGGCGATCAGCCCTGCCAGCCAGGCGCTGCCCATGTACACACCGGGCAGGGTGACGAGCAGCGTGGTGACCGGCAGCCGCAGCCGGAAGATCAGCGCCAGCCCGGCCCCCACCGAGAGCGTCCGCTCGACAGCGCTCAGCGGGACGTCCGAGATGAAGGTGTCGCCCACGCCCAGGATCACCGGTCCGAGGAGGCACAACAGGCGCCACTGTGCCGGAGTGAGCGTCATACGGGATGCCGGGGCTCGTCCGTGCGGTTCTCCACCAGCCCGGCCCGCTCGGCGATGACGGCCGCTTGTACGCGGTTGAGGCCGCCCAGTTTCCCGAGCAGCGCGCTCACGTGGTCCTTGACGGTGCCGTGCGCGAGGTGGAGGCGGGCCGCGATCTCCGCGTTCGAGAGCCCCTGCCCGAGCAGCACGAGTACCTCCCGCTCCCGGTCGGTGAGTCCTTCCACCGCCCGCTTCGCCGGCTGGGCGCCATCGGTCCCGTCCACATAGCCACCGATCACCGTACGGGCCACCGTGGGGTCCAGGGTGCTTCCTCCGGCGGCCAGCACACGGACGGCCTGGGCGAGCTGCTCGGGCTCGGTGTCCTTGAGCAGGAAGCCGGACGCGCCGGCGCGGAGCGCGGTGGCGAGGTACTCGTCGGTGTCGAACGTGGTGAGCATGGTGACAGCGGGTAGCCGCTCCCCCAGAGCGGCGGCGAGCTGGTTCAGTACGGTCAGCCCGTCCACGTCCGGCATCCGGATGTCCAGCATCACGACGTCGGGCCGCTGCGCGAGGACGGTGTCCACCGCCTGGCCACCGGCGCAGTCCGCGACCACCTCGATGTCCGGTGCCGCACCCAAGATCATCCGCAGGCCCGAGCGAACGAGCTGTTCGTCGTCGACGACCACTACGCGGATCGCCCGATCTTCCCGTTCCGATCCCACGTACCCGACTCTAGGGCGCCCGCGCCCACGGCGCCCCGTGAGGTGCGGGGCACTACCCCCACCGGGTGGCGGGGGCAGGGGCCGACACGGGAGGGGTCCGTCGGCGGGCGGGCCCGGGCCATGGTTGTTTCCGTGGCCCCGCAGCGCCGTACGCATCCCGGCACGGCCCCTCATCGGCGGTCCCTCCCCACACCTCAGGCACCGCCGCCCGCCTCCCCGGGTGCTCGCAGCCTGCCGCCCTCCCGGCCATCCCGCTCTCCTCCCGGCGACGAAAGGCAGCTCCCGTATGTCGCACACAGGTGGTTATACGGCGACAGAACACCGGTATGACACGCTCCCCCTCGCAGGACGCGCGGGGGAACTGCACACACTGTGTGAGACCGTGCGCGCCTCGGCCGCCGGCCACCCGGCGCTGGTCCACCTCGTCGGCGAGTCGGGCATCGGCAAGACGTCGCTGATCCGGGCCCTCACCGGCGCGGGCTTCGGCGTCCCCGTCCTCGTGGGCAGCGCGTGCGGTGCTCCGCTGGAGCGGGATTTCCCCTTCGGGGTGGTGCGCCAGATGTTCGGCGACCTCCTCGCGAAGACCGACGAGCCCACCCGTCAGTCGCTGCTGGACCTGGCCGGCCCGCCGGCGCGGCTCGTGGTGGACGAGGCGTCGTTCGACGCGCCCCCTACCAGTACGTACGCGACGCACCACGCCCTGTACCGGCTGATCACCAAGCTCGCCGAGCGCTCGCCCCTCCTCCTCGTCGTCGACGACGCCCACGCCGCCGACGCCCCCTCGATGCGCTTCCTCTCCTACGCGGCGCACCGGCTCGTCGGCCGCCCCATCACGCTGCTCCTGTCCACCACGGACGGTGAGCAGCCCTACGCGGAGGAGCCCCTCCTCGCCCTGAGCAGCCAGGCCCGTGAACTGCGGCTCGCCCCCATGAGCGACGAGACCGTGGCGGAGGTCGTGCACAGGTCGCTGGGGCGTACGGGCGCGGACGTGGTCGCGGCCTGCACCGAGGTAACCCGGGGTAACCCCTTCTTGCTGGCCGAGCTGCTGCGCGTACTCGGTCAGTCGGGCACCCCCGCGGAGCAGCTCGGCCCCGACGAGGTGCGCCGACTCGGCTCCCCCGCGGTGGCGGCACGGCTGCGCGCACGGTTCCGGGCCCGTCCCGACACCGAAGCCCTGGCACACGCCGTGGCCGTCCTCGGCGACGGTGCCGAGTTCGACGTCGCGGCCGACCTCGCGGGCCTGGCACCGGCCCACGCCGCGCGCGCCCTGGACGCCCTCGCGGCGATGTCCGTGGTGCCCAACTCCCACCCGCTCGGCTTCTCCCACTCCTTCGTGCGCAACGCCGTCCTGGAGAGCATCCCGATGGGCGCGCGCATCACCGCGCACGGCCGGGCCGCGCACCTGCTCCGCGCCGCACACGCCCCGTCCGAGCAGGTCGCCGCCCATCTCCTGCGTTCCCGTTCCTCCGCCGCACCCTGGGCGTGCGAGGAGCTGCGTCGCGCGGCCAAGCTCGCGGCGGGCCGCGGCGCCCCGGACGTCGCTGCCACCTATCTGCGCCACGCCCTCAAGCAGCCGCTGTCGCCGGACGAGCACAGCGCCGTGCTGTGCGACCTCGGCAGCGCCGAGCTGTCGTACGCACCGCACGACAGCATCGCTCATCTGCGGGAGGCGCTGGCGGCCGCCACCGACGCCCGCCAGGCGGCACAGGCGGCGCTCAAGCTCGTGCCCGCGCTGTGCATGCTCTCGGCCCACGAGGAGGCCTCGCAGATCGCGGACACCGTCCTCGCCGACCTCGGCGGCGAGGACCGCGACCTCGCCTGGCGGCTGGAGGCGGCGGCCATGATGCCGGCGTTCCTGCGGCTGCCGACCGTGTCCACCGCCTGGCGTCGAGCGGAGCGCATGGCCCGGCCGGCCCGCGGCGACCTCGATGTGCGCCGCCACCAGCAGGGGATGCTCGCCACCATGACGGCCTGGCGCGGGGAGGACCGCGAGAAGGTGGTGCGCTGCGCACGTGGGGCGATCCTCGGCGCCGACCAGAACTTCTTCCGCCCGCCCTCCTACTACACGTTGTTCGCCCTGGCCCGCACCGACGCCTCGGCCGCCATCGACGAGGTGTACGCCGTCACCGACCGCATCGCCCAGGGCAGCGGGTGGCCCCGCGCCGTCGCCATCATGGAGATGGCCCACGGCCTGAAAGCCACCCACTCGGGAGACCTGCACGAGGCGGCCCGGCGTTTCTCCACCGCTCTGAAGTCGTTCGAGGACTACGGCATCGATGTGCGCCGCGACCACTGCGCCGTCACCTGCGCCGTCTGGCTCACCGACGTCCTCGTCTCGCTCGGACGGATGGGCGAGGCCCGCGAACTCCTCTCCCGCCACATGAGCGCGGAGGACGATGTGCCGCAGATCCTGGAATACACGTTCCTCCTCTACGCACGAGGCCGCCTGCGCCTGGCCGAAGGGGACCCCCAGGGTGCCGTCGAGGACCTGGAGGAGTGCGGTCGGCGGGCGGAGGCATGGCAGATGCGCAACCCCGCGATTCTGCCCTGGCGCTCACGGGCCGCGGCGGCCCACACCGCACTCGGGCAGCGCGAGCGCGCCCGTGAGCTGGCCGAGGAAGACCTGGCCCTGGCATTCGTCTGGGGGACCGACCGCGTCATCGGCGTCGCCCAGCACGCGCTGGCCATGGCTGTGGGCGCGGGCGAGGGACACGAACTGCTGAAGGCCGCGGTGGCGCGGCTCGCCGCCTCCCCCTACCGCCTCGGCCACGCCGCGGCGCTGCTGGACCTGGCGGCGCTGGTTCACGCGGAGGGCAGCGACGACGAGGCCCGCGCCATCCTGGACCAGGCGATCCCCCTGGCGTCCGAGTGCGGCGCCGAGCCGCTGGCGCGGCGCGGGGAGGAGCTGCTCGCCGGGATCCGTGGCGGGCGGCGCAAGGGACGCCGTGCGCACATTCCGCACGGTCTCACCCCGCAGGAGCACCAGATCGGCCTCGCCGCGGCACGCGGCGCCACGAACCGGCAGATCGCCCAGAACCTGTGCGTCAGCGTCCGCAACGTGGAGTTCCACCTCTCCAGCGCCTATCGCAAGCTGGGAGTGAAGCGGCAGGGCCTCGGCCCGCTGCTCCTGATCGGCGCCGCCCCGGAAACCCCGAAAGCCCCGGAGATGGCCGGGGCGGGCAGTCGCTGAGGTCCCAGAGCATCGCGGGCACCGCCGGACCGGCGGTGCCCGCGATGTCTTACCCCGGCAGTCGCCGGTCCACCACCGTGCGCAACTTCCCGCTCGCCGCGCTGCGTTCGAAGTCGCCAGGAGCGACCGCTTGGACCGACAGGTCGAGCAGCCCCTCAGCGGTGACCGCTTCGTACAGTTCGGGGTAGTGGGCCAGCAGGGTGCGGGTCGCTGCCGCCGGGTCGCTCACGCCGTCCTCGTCCATCCTGACGGTGATCCGCTCACGGCTCGGGGCCGCCTCCACTACCATCTGGAGTTCGCCGCAGTACCCGAGGTGTTCCGCCGCGATACGGGCGATGCGCCGGTAGTTGACGAAGTACGTTCCGGCTCGGACCACGTCCCCGGTGCGGCCGAGCAGTTCGAAGCGGGGGGTGGTGCGACCGCAGTCGCACGTGCCCTCGACCCACCGTCCCAGGTCACCCTGCTCGTAGCGGGTGATGGGCGGCGCGCTGCGGGTGTGCGGCGTGAAGACCAGGCGGCCGGTGGCCCCTCGCGCGACCGGGCGGTCGGAGTCGACTTCGAGGATCTCCAGGGTGAACAGGTCGCTGAAGAGGTGGTGGACGCTGCCTTCGGCGTGTCCGCACTGGTGGCCCATGGTGCCGAGGTCCGTCCCGCCGTACACGAACGAGCGGATCAGCTCGACGCCGTGGCGTTCTCGGAGCTGGGCGCGCTGCTCGGCACTGAAGTGCTCGCCGCCGTAGAAGATCTTCTTGACGCCGCCGTACGCGTCCAGGACGTCACCGGCGTTCTGGAACAGCTGCCAGAGGTACGAGGGCATCGCGAGCAGGGTGTTGGCGCGGTGCCGGACGATGAGCCGGGCGTCGCGTTCGTAGTCACTGCCCGCGCAGATGGGCAGTTGGACCGCGTCTACCGCCTCCAGCAGCCCATGGCCGTAGAGGAAGCTGGCGTACATGTCACCCGCGTACAGGAGGTTCGCCACCCGGTCGGTGCGTACGTCAAGGCCGGCGGCCACCAGTCCCTCGCCGGCGCGGCGCGTCTGTGTGCGGAAGTCGGCGTACGTGTAGAGGGACACGGCCGGGGTTCCGCTGCTGCCGCCGCTGGCCAGATGGAGCTGGGCCTTCTCGGGCGGGATCGAGGCGTTGAGCCTCTGCACATCGGCCTTGCCCAGAACGGGGTCCGCGGGGTCGGGGCGTTGCCACAGCGGGGGCACGGGCTCGCCGTCGGCGGGTCGGCGCAGGTCGTCGAGGCAGGTGTCGTGGGTGAAGCGGTCGTCGAGCCGGGTGCTGACCCGACGGCTGTAGCGCTGCAGGGGGTAGAGGCCGTCGTGCGGTTCGCCGGGGTAGCTGTCCAGCATCGAGCCGACGGGAGTGACGCGCAGGGCTCCGGCCGTGAACAGCCGGGCGGCGAGGCCCGGGACGTCGCCGCGTGCGGCGGCGAGACCGGCCGTCTGCAGGAAGCGGCGCATGGGACGCAGCGTGCTGATGATCTCGTCACGGGGTAGCGGCTTGACCCATACCGTGCGGTACAGCGGGGAAGCGCGCAGTGCGCCGCGGTGGTCGACGAGGATCCGCCAGGCTCCGGTGGGGCTCTCGTGGACGCGGGTGAGGCCCAGGTGTTCCTCCGTCTTCGCGACGAGCACCGTCGTGGTGATCTCGGCCTGTTCGTGCACGGAAGGGTCGGACGCGGCGTCGGCGCGCCGGTCCAGGGCGTCGCCCAGACGTCGGGCGAAGGCGGACAGTTCCTCGCGGTCGGCGGTGTCCAGGTAGACGACCTGGGGGCTGGAGCAGGCCTGCTGGTCGAGCCGGCAGACACTGTCGGCGATGCCGCTCAGCGTCTGCTCGTCGCTCCACAGCGCGGACGTCACATACGCGAAGGAGATCTTGTGGCCGAACGCGATGAGCCGGCACCCCGCCGGTACGTGGGCGGCGACTCCGGTTATCGCCTCTTCTCCGCCCCATGCGGCGACCGCGTCGGCCGCCTGGCAGACACGCCGGAGCCAGTCGGTGCGTGACGAGGGGAACCGCAGGACGATGAGCCGGTCGGCGATGCGGCCGTCCGGGTCGAGCGTGCCCAGCGCGTGCAGAAGGTGGTGGGTGAACAGTGAATCGCCGCCACTCACCTTGATGACGTTCACATTGCCCGCGAGCAGCCCCTCGACGGCGCTGAAGATCCCCACGATCGGGTCGTTGCTGGCCGTGATGTGCGTCAGCAGACCCACCGGCTGCCAGGACTCGAAGACGGGAGTGCGGAAGTCGGTGCGCGTCAGGCTCTGCGGGGCGGTGCCGCCCAGCTCTGCCACGACCTTTCTCTCCAGGCCGTCGCGGCGCAGGAAGTCCGCGATCTCGGCCAGGCTCCGCTCGGCCGAGGCGAGGTCCTGACCCGCCGCCACCAGATGGTCGGCCAGAGCCGTGCGGGTGGGGTGCTCCGGTGTGCCCAGCACAGTGCTCAACCGGTCGCAGGCCGCGATGACCTGGCGGGCGGAGAGCGGCCGGGTCAGTTCGTCGGCGACCAGGGCCGGCAGGTCCACCAGGCGCTTGCCCGCCTCCGTGTCGCCGATCCAGGCGCCCTGCCAGAGGTGGTCGTGCGCGATGCCGTTCGGGTGGCTCATCTCGTTCATGACGCTTCCTTGTTGAGCAGTTCGGCTGCGGCCACGGCGCAGCTGCGGTTGGTGCTGGTCCCGGCCCGGCCGTGGATCTCGAACCACGGTGTGTCCAGGCCGCAGCCGCACTCCTCGCCCGGGTGGATCGACACCAGGTCGCCCATCACGACGCTGTGCACCGGCACCGACGTCATGAACGGGGCCACGCAGTGGAGATAGCCCTTCTCCCCGTACGGCAAGGGCCGCAGAGTGGTCACGTCGCGGGCGAAGATGCGTGACCACACCGGGGCGTGCAGGTGGTGGCGGGCGCATTCGGCGTAGGTGACACCGTGCTCCACCGCCCCGTAGCTGTCGCGGACGCGGTGGTGCGGGATACCGAGCTGCTCCTCGACGCGGTCGTACAGCTCGTGTTTGCCGATCTGGCGCCCTGAGTGGCCCTTCCAGCCGCCTCCCAGGTAGATGAAGGAGTCGGCGCGGAGGTTGAGCGGGGGCACTCCCATCGCCCGCATCCGTTCGAGGGTGAACCACAGGAAGGAGGGAAACCCCAACAGCCGTACGGGTACGTCCTCTTCGGCGTACCGGAGCAGCGTGTCGACACAGCCGAAGGCGTCGAAGACGTGCTCGTCGCCGACCGCGCGCAGGGCGAAGGCGCGGCGGTTGACCGGGGCGAGGTCGCACAGGAAGTTGTCGGTGAAGGCGGTGCCGAGCTGGAGCCGGTCGGTGGGCTCGTAGCTGTAGAGCAGGTAGTTGTTGGGCTGATCCGGGGTGACGAACCCGTAGTGGTCGAGGACGAACGCGGCCATCCGCATCACCGAGCCGATGGACCAGCTGTCGAAGAACATCTGCGACTTCTGGCCGCTGGTGCCGGAGGACGTCAGATGGGCGACGACGTGTTCCGGCGGGATGGACGTCACCTCGTGGGACTTGAAGAAGTTGGCGTGGATCAGCGGCAGGGTGGCGGCGTCGTCCGCCGTCCGCAGCGCCGTGGCACCCCGCCGTACGTGCTCCTGCCACACCCGGCGGTAGAACGGCGAGCCCTCCGCGTGCCAGGCGGTGACCTCGTTGACGGCGGCGGCGAACAGTTCGTCGACGGCGGGGCCCGTGGCGTACGGGTCGCGCAGATCACCCAGTCGCTGGAGGTGTCCGAGCGCCGTCGCATCCGGCACGGGCAGCGGGTCGAAGTACTTCAGGTGTGCGGGTCGCGCGTCCGGGGCCAAGGACATGGTCATGGCTCACCCTCGCTTCGTGGTGTCGGAAGGATCCGGGCACTCGGGGGCCCGGACATGGCTGTGCCGTCTCACGTACGGCGAGAACCGGTCATCGACGCGGAGCGAGTCCGCGTCCACCCGGGCGGCCGTGTGGCTGAGCAGGACGTAGTCGTGCCACACCCCGTCTTCGAGGCGCATCGCGGGGTAGAGGGCGGTGGGGGTGAATCCGTGCGCGAGGTGCTGCTCTATCCGGTTCCTGTCGTGCAGAGGAAGCACCGCCTCGATGTACGCGGCTCCACGGTCGGCCATCGCCCGCAGGACGTCACCGAGAGCCTCCTCGGGCTCCTCGGACGAAGGGTGAGCGTCCAGAAGCAGGCCGTTGCCCGCGATCGCGTCGATGACGGCGTACGCCTCGAAACGACCGTCAGGCGAGGTGAGCAGGGTGTTCGGGAGGTGCAGCGGCAGGGTGGGCGCCGTCCCGGAGGGGGTCCGCGCATAGCTCTGGAGGACGAGCCCGGGGTCGTGGCTCACCTGGAGGTCGGTGCCTGCCCGGGTGCGCGAGGGGACCGGCGCGGGCTCCGCGTGGATGTCGTCGAAGGCGACACCGTGGCTCCGAGCGGCTTCCAGCAGGGGCGCCAATTCCCTGGGCACCCTTCCCGGCGCCCGGCGGTTGGCCGGGATCCCGTCGCGGTAGCGGACCAGCAGGGCCAGGGTCTCCACCTCGCGCAGGGTGACCGCACCTGGCAGCACGCCCAGCGGATGGAAGCCGTGCCGCAGCAGCAGCCGCTGCGGGGCCGACGAGACGCACCGGGCGGTGGCGTACACCGAGTCCAGGCGGCCCTCGGCGCCGAACGCCGACTCCAGGAGCGCCTCCAGCAGCGAACCGGCGATCCCGGCGCCCGCGTGGCCCGGGTGTACGGCGATCCCCTCGACCTTGCCGATACGCAGCGGCACATCGCTGCGCAGCAGTGCCGAGCCGACCACTTCACCGGTCGCCATGTCGCGGGCGACCCGCCACTCCACGGCGGGATCGGTCATGGCGGCTGCCATCGCGACCGGGTCCGTGCCCAGCCGCAGCGGATAGCAGTCGCCGTATACCGCCTGGTACAGACTCCGCAGCGCGGCCACGTCGCCGACGGCGGCGGTGTCGACGAGGACCCTGGTGCGCGGAGTGGGCCGGGCCAGTGTGGCGGTCATCGCGATTCCTTCTGGTTCTGGGTGCTCGGGTCCTGCTCGTGGAGGTGGGAGTGCCCGGGGACGGGATGGGAGGCCGAGCGGCCGCGCAGCGCCAGGACGGCGGCGATGGGCAGCAGACCGGCGGCCTGGATGAGGAAGAGGGCCTGGGGCGGGACCAGATCTCCGGCCAGGCCGAAGAAGAAGGCGGCCACCGGGAAGCCGGCGCCGAGGAGGGCCAGCATCGCCGCGAAGAACGCGGCCTTGGCCTCGGCCGGCACGGCGCGCTGGAAGGCCGCGACGAACACCACGTTGGTCGCCCCCACGGCCCAGCCCGCGACGGCCAGGGCGGCCAGCACCGCGCCGCGCTCGGCGGTGAGCGCCGGCACGAGGACCGCGGTCCCGAACAGCGCCACGCACCCGCTGCCGATGAGGCGGGGGTGCCCGGGCAGGTACTTGCCGGTGAACACACCGACCAGCAGGCCCAGCCACAGCGCGCCCTCAAGGAGCCCCAGGGTGAGGGCCGGCGCGTGCAGCACGTTCTTCGTGTACAGCGGGAGGACGACGAAGGTGGCTGTGATGAAGAAGTTGGCCGCCGCGAAGCAGATCAGGGCGAGTCTGACGAACGGAAGGCCTGCGAGGCGGCGCCACGTCCGGAGGATGCCGGACTCCACGCTGTCGCCCGAGCCGGTTTCCTGGGGCCGCGGGCGGACGGTGGCCACGAAGGCGGCCGCAGCCGCGTAGGCGCAGGCGCTGACCAGCACCACACCGGTCAGGCCGATCCAGTCGACCAGAACCGCCCCGAACAAGGCCCCGGCCATGCCGACCAGGGAGTAGCTCGACTGCTCGAACGCGGTGGCGTCCTCGATGTCCTCGTCCTCGACCAGTTCCGGTATGGCCTTGGTCAGACACGGGTCGAACAACGCCTGGCAGGAAGCCAGCGCGAACATCGCGGGATACACGGCCAGTGTGGGGATGTCCACCAGCAGCCCGCAGGCCGCCAGCACCGTCATCAGCGCCGTACCGCCGAGCACCGCGGCGCCCAGCACGCTGCGGCTGGGGTGGGTGGCCATCGCCCGCGCCACGAGGGGGGCGAAGACCACGGGTGGGAGAGCCGCGCACACCAGGAACAGCCCTGACGCGAGCCCCCGGTCACCGGTGGCGACCTGTCCCAGGAGCCACCACAGGGCGCCCATCTGGTACATGCGTGTCGCACTCTGGCTCAGCAGTTGTGCCGCCCAGGCACGGGCGAACGCGCCGTTGCGTGCGATCAGTGTCTTTCGTCTGCGGTCGATGGCCACACGGGGAGCGGTGAGCTCACGCGCCATGGGGGGGCACTCTTTCTTCCGGAGTCCGCGCCTGCCGATGGGCCGACGCGCCGTGTTCGCCCCCCAGACACCACTGTCACGCGCGGCAGGCACCGTTTGAATCCGCCCAGCGGCGGCAATCGCCCCGCCGGTCGGCGGGGTCACCAGGTGCTTCCAGCACAGGCGGTCCACCGGGGCCCGCCATAGAGTCGGTACGTGGAGCCAGCAGACGAAGAGATCATCCGGGTCGTCGTCGTCAATGACGGGCAACTGGTCGAATCGGGACTACGGGCGGTCTTGGCGGCTGTCACCTCCATGGAGGTGACAGCCGCTGACACCACCACCCCTTCCTGCGGCAACACCGCTCCGCCGCGCCGCCCCGATGTGCTGCTGCTGAACGTCCGGCTCAGAGATCCCGAGGCCGGGCAGCCCCCGCCGGAGGCATTGACCATGGCCGGAGCACGGCACCCCTGGGCCTCGCGCATCACCGGCACCGTTGTCGAGGGCTTCACGGGGGTCGTGGGGCACGCCCAGGCCGCCAAGCGCGCCATACACCGGCTGACCGACCGCGAGCGGGAAGTGGTCGCCCTGCTCGGGCACGGTCTGTCCAACGCCGAGATCGCCGAGCACATGCACCTCGCCCACGGCACGGTCAAGGACCATGTGAGCGCGATCCTCGGCAAACTCGGCGGGGTCAACCGTGTCCAGGCCGCCGTACTCGCCGAACGAGCGGGTCTGATCATGCAGTTCACCGTCTCCTCGGCCGATGGGCACCGACAGGGTTGACAGCGGCACAGAGCCCGGGGGGATCACCGGGCGGGTGCGGCCGGGGGCGCGGCGCCGTCATCCGGATTGCTCCGGTCCTGGTCAGCAGGGCCCTGGCTGCCTGCGGCCGCTGCGGACAGCACGTCTCCGTACCCGCGGGTAATCCGGACAAGGCCGCGACCGCGACCGGCCTGCGACAGGGCCGGACCGGGCCCTTCCCATGCGGCGCACACCTTCGGTACCGAAGCCTCGCCGCGGCGCCGCCCCGCGAATCTCTGTGGTGGGGACCGTAGGGACACGGCGTACGGCCGCTGCCAGTCTCGAAGACACGGGCTGCCGAACGGGCCGGGCACAGCGCCTCCCACCGGCAGCCCATCCCCCACCCCCCACGAGATGTGCCTGCCGATGTGCCCCACACGCAAGAGCCCGCTCGCCCACCCGCTCTCCTCGCTGCGCAGGAAGGAGGGCCTCTCCCACGCCGGCTACGCCCAGCTCGTCGCACGCAAGCACGCGGAACTCGGCTTCGGCAGCATGGCCGCACGCCGCGAGAAGGTCGCCCGCTGGGAGTCGGGCAAGGTGACCCCGGAACTGACCGCGCAGTTCACGATCGCCCGCCTCCACGGTGTGCCCCGCTCCGAGGTGCTCCGCCTCGGCTGGCCGCACTGGCTGCACATCGCCGGGGGATCGTCCGTGCCGCTCTGCGCCCCCTGGACAGCCGAGGAAACCCTGCGCTCCCTGCGCGCCCTGGCCCGCTCCCAGCAGGGCCTCGCCCTCGACGACGGCCTCTTCACCGTCTGCGCGGCTCCACTGGACCAACTGGTCGTGCACTGGCAGGAGTTGACCCGTACACCGCCGTCGCCGCCGGAACGCGAGGGCCACCCGCTGGCCGACGCCACCGTGGCCGCCCTGGAAGCCCGCCACCGCCAGCTCCGACGGCTGTGTCCCACCGAGGCGCCCTCGACCAACCGTCTCCTGGCGGACGCGGAGCTGCGCGTGGTCACCGAGCTGCTCCACACCGCCTGCTACGGACCGGAGTTGGGCACCCGGCTGCTGTCGGCCGCGGCCCGCGCCGCGTGTCTGAGCGGACTGCTCGCGTACGAACTCGACGACCAGGCACGCGCACAAGCGGCCTACGTCGCTGCTCTCAGGGCCGCCGCCCTGATCCACGACCACGAGCTCGGCCGCTGGGCCCTGGTGCTCCTGGCCGCCCAGCAGATGGGCCAGGGAGCCCCGGCCAACGCCCTGCGGCTGCTGGCCCCGGCCGATCTGCCGCCCCACCCGCCCTCGCGAACCGACTCCCCGCTGCCGTCCCTCGTGGACGCCGGCCGCAGGGCGGCCCGCACGCTGCTGGGGCGAGCTCACGACGCACCCCGCCAACGGCCCGGCCACACCCCCACGCCCTCGGGACACCCCTCGCCCCACGAGGAGCTCACCGAGCTGGAAACCCTCATTCGCCACGCGTTCACGTACGACACCACACCGACCGGGGCCGTGCCCACGCAGGCACACCCAGGGCACAGCCGTTCCTCTGGAATCCGCGCCCGCGAACGGATTGTGTGAAGTCCGTGCCGCGCACCCCCTCTCCCCGCCCGGTATCGCCCCGGGCAGCCTCCCCCGTTTCACGGACCCAGCCGATCACCTCCCTCATCCAAGGAAGGCAACCGTGACTCTCCCGCTCACCCTCCCCAGCCCGCCCCGCCCCCACCGCCTGCCGCCTTATGGCCGCCCCGCCCCCGGCGCGCCCTCGCACACCTCGCTCGGGCCCGTCCGCATCCTGCGCTGGCCCGAGCAGGCGCACCAGCTCGACCAGTGCCGCGCCCAAGGGGTTCCCCGTCTGCTGCTGGTCGCGCCGACCGCACCGCCCCCGCACTGCGTCGACCAGCTGGAGGACTGGATCCGCACTCCCGCCGATCCCCAGGACGTCCACGCGCGGCAGGCCGCGCTGCAAGTGCGGGCGGCGCCCCGCGACCCGGTGCTCGACCAGCACGGCATCCTGCACTTCGCCGATCAGGCCGTGCCGCTCGGGCAGGGCGAGGCCGATCTGGTCGCGGTGCTGCTCTCCTCGTACCGCGGGACCGTCGGCCGCGAGGACCTGACACGGCGGATGTGGCCCGCGGGCGAGATGCCCCGCCGCAACGCGCTGGACGTGCGCGTCCTGCGCCTGCGCCGCCGCCTCGCCCCGCTCGGCCTGGTGATCAAGACGGTGTGGGGCAAGGGCTACATGCTCGACACCCAGCCGGACGCCCAGGCCGCCAACCGCTGTGCGCCGGGCGGGGAGTGGACCCGATGAAGACGCCGCCGATACCGACGACACCGCCGACGCCAATGACACCCACCACACCCCTCACCCTCGCGGACCTCGCGCCCCGTGGCGCCGAACGATGGCCGCACGCCCCGGCCCTGCGCTGGCGCACCGCCGGGGGAACCCCGCGGCAGCTCACCTTCACCGAGGCCCGCGAAGCCACCGACGAGATCGCTCGCGGCCTGATGGCCCTGGGCCTCGCCCCCGGCGACCGGGTGGCGATCCAGAGCCGGCTGCGCCCCGAGTGGACCCTCACCCTCCTGGCCGCCGCCTCCTGCGGCCTGGTCCTGGTGTCGCTGCTGCCCACCACGGTCCCCGAAGAGATCGTCCACGTCGTCAACGACTGCGACGCGAAAGCGATCATCTGCGAGGACGACGAGCAACTCGCCAAGCTGCGCACCGCCCTGCCCGATCTGCCGGGGCTGCGCCACATCATCGTGATCGACCAGGAGCCCGGCACTGACATCCCGCCGACGACGCTCGCCGAACTGCGCGCCGCCGGCTCCCACGCGGTGCCCGCCGCCGCACTCGCCCGGCGGCGCGCCGCAGTCACACCCGACGACCTGCTGGTCATCATCTACACCTCGGGAACCACCGGCCCGAAAAAGGGGTGTGCACTCTCCCACCGCAACTACGTGGCGGTCCTGCGGGCCCATCCCGCGCCACCACAGCGCGCACCGGACGAGCCGGACACCTCGCACGGCACCGTCTTCGTCGTCACCGGCCCCCACACCATCGCCCTGCTCATGCAACTGCTCAGCTGGTGGTCCGGCTATACCTTCTCCAGCTTCAGCGGGAGCTCGCCCGACCGGATGCCGGCGGAACTGCGGGCGGCCTCGCCCGCCATCGTCCCGCTCGTTCCCCTCGCACTGGAGATGGTCTACCGGTCGGTCCTGGCTTCGCGCTCCGCCGCCGGGCGTGCCGAGCTGATCGACGCGGCGCGTGCCGGGCTGCGCGTGCGCCGGATGCGCGCCGCGGGTGAACCGGTGCCGGACGACCTCCAGAGGTGGTTCGACCACGCCGACAGCACCCTCTTCGCCGCGGTGCGCGAGCGCTTCGGCGGCAATCTGCGCCGCGCGACCGTGTCGGGCGCACCGGTCTCCCCCGACATCCTGTCCTTCTTCGTCGGCTGCGGGCTTCCCCTGGTCGAGTGCTATGGAATGACCGAGACTGCGGCCGCCGCGACCTCCAACTCCCCCGGCGACAACCGTCTGGGCACCGTCGGCAAACCCCTGCCCGGGGTCGAGATAGCCATCAGCGAGGACGGCGAGGTCCTCATCAAGGGCGACCACGTCTTCCGCGGTTACTGGGGTTACGACGAGGGCGAGTTCGGCGCCGTCCGCGACGGCTGGCTGTACACCGGCGACCTCGGCGAGCTGGACCAGGACGGCTATCTGCGCCTGACCGGCCGCAAGAAGGAGCTCATCCAGCTCTCCAACGGCATGGCCGTCACGCCCCATCCGCTGGAGCGGGAGTTGCGCACCCACCCCCTCGTCTCCCAGGCCGTGCTCTACGGCGAGACCAAACCGCACCTGGTCGCGCTTCTCACGCTCGACGCGGAGCGGGCCGCGCAGTGGGCCGCCGAACGGGGTCTGCCCACCGATGTGCGCACCCTGGCCGCCCAGCCGCTCCTGCGTGAGGAGATGGGCCGCGCGCTGGAGGCCGCCAACGCCACGCTGCAGGAGTACTTCCGCGCCAAGGCGTTCCACGTGCTCGACCGCGACCTCAGCATGGCGACCGGAGAGCTGACGGTCTCCATGAAGGTCGCGCGCCCCGTCGTGCACGCCCGCTTCCGCGAACTGTACGAATCCCTCTACGAGTAGAACCCGCAGCACATGGGGAAGGCCCCGGTTCGGTGTGACCGAACCGGGGCCTTCTCCATGCCCGTTGGGCGAGCGGATCCCGCCTCAGATCTTCAGCTCGGGCTTGTACAGGTCGAGCCAGACGTGCAGGTCGAGGAGCTTCTCCAGCAGCAGGCGCTGTCCCGGTGCGTTCGCGGACGTGTTCCAGGGCGTGCCGGCGGCTCGTATCGCGGCCTGCCGGTCCACCAGGGCGAAGACCGCGGCGTCCCGCTCCGCCAGGACGTCCCGGGCCTGGCGTTGCAGTGCCTCGACATAGCGGATGTCCTGCGTCATGGGGTACGGGCTCTTGGTGCGGCGCTGGACGACCTCCGGCACGACGTGGCGGGTGGCCTCGCGCAGGATGCTCTTCTCCCGCCCGTCGAAGACGTGCAGGGGCCAGGGGATGTTGTACGCGTACTCGACGATCCGGTGGTCGCAGAAGGGCACCCTGACCTCCAGCCCGGCGGCCATGCTGAGCCGGTCCTTGCGGTCGAGCATCCCGCCGAGGCTGCGCGTGACGTGGAGGTACAGCAGTTCACGTGCTCTGCGCCGGTCCGCGCTCTCGCCGTCGAGGACGGGCGCCGCGGCGATCGCCTCGCGGTAGCGCTGCTCGGCGAACTCCGGTATCTCCAGGGCCTTTTGCAGATCGGCCCGCAGGAACCCGCGGTCCTGCCGGGCACGGCCCGTGGCGGCGGTCAGCCAGGGGAAGCCCGTGCTCGCGCTGATCGCCGGGTCGTGGAACCACCAGTACCCGCCGAACATCTCGTCGGCGCCCTCACCGGACAGCGCGACGGTCGAGTGCGCGCGCACCGCGCGGAAGAGCAGCAGCAGCGAGTGGTCCATGTCGCCCCGGCCCACAGGGAGGTCCCGGGCCGCCACACAGGCGCGCCGGACCTCCTCGTCGGCGAGGGCCGCCGGGTCCAGGACGAGGTTGGTGTGGCGGGCGCCCACGTGATCGGCGACGGCCTGGGCGTAAGCGGTGTCGGGGCTCACGTTGTGTCCGTCGGGGACGAAGTGCTCCTGGTGGCCGACGAAGTCGACGGAGAAGGAGCGCAGCGGCTCGCCGCCGTAGGCGAGTTCACGGGCGGCAAGACCGGTGATGGCGCTGGAGTCGAGTCCCCCGGACAGCAGGGTGCACAGCGGTACGTCGGCGACGAGCTGCTCGCTCACGGAACCTTCGAGCAGCGCGGCCAGGTGGCCGCCGGTCACCTCACGGCCGTCGGTGTGCTCGGTTGCCCGCAGCTGCCAGTACGACCGCTCGCGCAGCCCCGCGCGGTCGAGCACGGCCAGATGGGCCGGCGGGAGCTCGCGCATGCCCTTCCAGACGGCGGCGCCGGGTGTCTTGACGCCGAGCATGATCTCCCGCAGTCCGTCGAGCTCCACGACGGCGCGGACGTCCGGGTGGGCGAGCAGCGCCTTGGGCTCGGACCCGAAGATCACTCCGTCGGGCGTGGGGTGGAAGTACAGGGGCTTGATCCCGAGCCGGTCACGGACCAGGAGCAGCCGCTCGGTGCGGCCGTCCCACAGGCCGAAGGCGTACATGCCGGTGAGGCGGTCGACGAGCGCGTCGCCCCATTCGAGGTAGCCGCGCAGCACCACCTCGGTGTCGCTCGCGGTGGTGAACCGGTGGCCGCGGGCGCGCAGTTCGGCGCGCAGCTCGCGGAAGTTGTAGACCTCGCCGCTGTAGGTCAGCGCCACCGTGCCGTCGGCGGTGGTGGCGGTCATCGGCTGGGCGCCGCCGGCCAGGTCGATGATGGACAGCCGGCGGTGGCCGAGCGCCGCGTGGCGGTCGGACCAGGTGCCGCCCGCGTCGGGCCCGCGGCCGGTCATCGTGGCCGTCATCCGTTCGAGCAGGTGACGCCGTCCGGTGAGGTCACCGTCGTACGACACCCATCCAGTGATTCCGCACATCTTTGTCTCCGGGTGGTGGTGCAGGGCCACCGGGGCGGGGCGGCGTCGGGGGCGGCCCCGCCCCGGTGGACGGTTGCGGTGGCAGGGGGTCAGTCGACGAAGACGTGGTCGCCTCGGACGGTCGTGCCGTCGGGCGTGGCCTCGGCCGGATCGGATCCGAGGGAGACCACCTTGTTGTCCGCGTCGACGAAGACGACCCTGGGCTCCACCTTGGTGGCCTCCGACGCCTCGACCATCCCGTACGCGATGATGATCACCAGGTCGCCGGGGCTGATGAGCCGGGCCGCGGCTCCGTTGATGCCGACCACGCCGGAGCCCCGGGGCCCTTCGATGAGGTAGGTGGACAGCCGGTTGCCGTTGTTGATGTCGACGATGTCCACCTTCTCGCCCGGCAGCAGGCCGGCGGCGTCCATGAGGTCGGCGCACAGGGTGAGGGAGCCGACGTAGTGGAGGTCCGCCTGGGTGACGGTGGCACGGTGGATCTTGGAGGTGAACATGGTCCGGAGCATGGGATCGGTTTCCTGTCTGTGCGGAGGTGTGAAGGGGAGGGAAAGGGGTCAGAGTTGGACGGACTTGACTTCGAGGAACTCCTCCAGCCCGAAGACGCCGTGTTCACGGCCGTTGCCGGACTGCTTGTAACCGCCGAAGGGGGCACGGGGGTTGAAGCCGCCGCCGTTCACCTCGACCTGCCCCGCGCGGATGCGCCGGGCCACGGCGACGGCGCGGTCCCGGTCGGCGGACCACACCGCGGCGGCGAGCCCGTAGGGCGTGGCATTGGCCAGCGCGACGGCCTCGTCCTCGTCGTCGTAGCACTCGATCACCAGCACCGGGCCGAAGACCTCCTCGTGCTGGACGTCCATGGCGGTGGTGACGTCGGACAGGACCGTGGGACGTACGTAGTACCCGCACGGCTGGTCCTCGGGGGACTCCACGCCGCCGGTGATCAGCGTGGCGCCCTGGTCCTGTGCCCGCTGGACGTGGCGCCGCACCCGTTCGCGCTGCGCGGCGGAGACCAGCGGGCCGAGTTGGGTGGCCGGCTCCAGGGGATCGCCCACCCGGGTCGCCTCGGCGGCCCGCGCGGCGGCCTGTTCGACCTCTTCCTTGCGGCCGCGGGGCACCACGAGGCGGGTCAGGGCGCAGCACGTCTGCCCGTTGTTGAGGAAGGCCGCGGCGACGGCCCGGGGCACGACGTCGGCCGGGTCGGCGTCCGGAAGCATGACCGTGGGGCTCTTGCCGCCCAGCTCAAGGCCCACCCGTTTGACCGTGCCGGCGGCGGTCCGGCTGACCTTCTTGCCGACTTCGGTGGAACCGGTGAAGGAGATGAAGTCGACATCCGGGTGGGCGGCGAGCGCCTCCCCCACCACTGGGCCGACCCCGCTGACCAGGTTGAAGACACCGGCGGGGAGCCCGACTTCGTCCATGGCCGCGGCCAGTTCCCAGACGCTGAGGGGTGCCACTTCGCTGGGTTTGAGCACCACCGTGTTGCCCGCCGCCAGCGCGTAGGCGGCTTTCGCGGCGACCTGGTACAGCGGATAGTTCCACGGTGTGATCGCGCCCACGACCCCGAACGGTTCGCGCACGACGAGCGAGTTGGCCTGGCTGTGTTCGTACGGGTAGGACGCGCCCACCTCGGCCGCGGTACGGAAGGCCAGCACGGCCAGGCCCACCTGCGCCATGCGGGCGAACCCGATGGGCGTCCCCACCTCGCGGGCGATCAGCTCGGCGAGGTGCGGGCCGCGGCGCTCCAGAGCGTCGGCCACCTCGCGCAGATACGCGGCCCGGCGCTCCGCGGGGGTGTCCGCCCAGCCGGCGAAGGCGCGCCGGGCCGCGCGCACCGCGGCGTCCACGTCCTGGGGCGTGCCGCCGGGTACCGAACCGATCACCTTCTCGGTGGCCGGCTCGATGACGTCGATGACGGTGTGCGAAGTGGAGGCGGTCCAGGTGCCGTCGAGGTAGATGTGGCGGTGGTGCATGCCGTCGCCCCTTCCTGAGGGCCGGGTGGGAGTGGTCATGACGGAGCGACTTCGCACCGGGGGCCGGGGCGGCTTCGCGGCGCGGTGGGCGGATGGGCCCGCACGGCGTGCTCGATGTCGCGCAGTGCCGTACCGAAGGCGGCAAGGTGCGGGAGCAGGAAGAAGATGTGCAGGGCCCCGGGCATACGGCTCACCGTGGCGGGCACCCCGTCCCGCTCCAGGCGGCGCGCGTACTCCTCCCCCTCGTCGCGCAGCGGGTCGTGCTCGGCGGTGAGGACGAGCGCCGGGGGCAGAGCGGAGAAGTCGTCGGCGAGGAGCGGGGCGGCCAGCGGGCTGCGTGCCGCGCCGGGATCGGGCACGTACAGCTCCCAGAAGCGCTCCATCGCCGCGCGGGTGTTCAGATAACCGACGGCCTTCTCGCGGTAGGACGCGAACGGGGTGTTCCGCGCGGGCGCCAGCGGAGGGCAGATGAGGATCTGCAGCGCGGGGCGGGGACCGCCCTCGTCCACCGCCGTCCGGCACGCGGCGGCGGCCAGGTTCGCCCCGGCGCTTTCCCCCGCGACGATCAAATGGCCGGGGTCCGCGCCCAGTTCGGCCGGCCGTGCGGCGAGGGCGCACAGGGCCGCGTACGCGTCGTGCTGCGGCCCGGGGAACTGGGTCTCGGGGGCGAGCCGGTATCCGGCACTGGCGACGACGGCGCCCGTCGCGTTGGCCAGCCGGCGCAGCGGCCGGTCGACCAGGTCGACGTCGCCCGCCGCCCAGCCGCCGCCGTGGAAGAACACCAGGAGCGGGCGTGGCCCGGGCCGCGGCTCTGGCTGGTACACGCGCACCGGCAGCATGCCCGCCGGTCCCGGCACGAGGGTGTCGACGACGCGGGCCACCGGTTCCGGCGGCCCCTGGGCCTGGCGGAGCCGGCCGACGAGCAGGCGCAGTTCGGGGATGTCGGCGCTCTCCAGCGGCGGGAACCCCTGCTCCCGCAGCGTTTTCAGAATGCTTTCCGAGTCCGAGCTCGGATGGGATTGCGGTTGCATGGCTATGGCGCTCCTTGCGGTGGGGCAGGCAGCCGCGGGGTCACGGGCGGCGTTGCCGGGGCAGGGCGGGGCGGAAGTCGGCCAGGTTCAGGCGCGCGGTCCTGCGGCGGTACTCCACCGTCTGGCCGGGCCAGTTGTTGGTCACCCGGCCCGAGGGGTGCCGGTACCAGCTGGTGCAGGAGGCCCACACCGAGCGTCGGGTGCGCCGGGCCATCTCGGTGTCGAAGGCCTCGGCCACCTCGGGACGTACTTCGAGGAAGGCCCGGGTGCCCTTGGCCAGTTCGAGGACCGCCGCCCTGATGTAGCGGATCTGGCTTTCGATCATGTAGATGGCCGAGCCGGCGCCGATGTTGGTGTTCGGGCCGTAGACGAGGAACAGGTTGGGAAACCCCGGCACCGTCATGCCCAGGTGGGCGCGGGCTCCGTCGCTCCAGAGCCGGGCCAGGTCCGCGCCGCGCCGTCCGCTCACCCGCAGTGGTCCGAGGAAGTCGGTGGCGGCGAACCCGGTCGCGTAGACGACCGTGTCGACCTCGTGCCGCGTGCCGTCCGTGGTGCGGATCGCCGTCTCGGTCATCTCCGCGATGGGCTCGGTCACGAGGGTGACGTTGGACCGCTGCAGCGCCGGGTAGTACGTGCTGGAAATACCCACCCGTTTGCACCCGATGGCGGTGCTGGGCCTGAGCCGTGTACGCAGCCCGTCGTCGGTCAGCTGCTTGCTCAGCTGCGCCTCGCTGCCGCGCCGGGTCAGCCCCACGGTGGGCCAGCGCCGGGTCAGTCCGCTGACCAGTGACTCGTTGAACAGCCACCAGCCCAGCCGCGCGGCCTTGTGCCGCACGTCCCGCACCCGGCCGGGCAGGCGCGGGGCGGGCAGGGCGCGGTCCCACTTGGGGACGACATGGGGAGCCGACCGCTGGAAGACGGTGAGGTGCTCCACCTCGTCGGCGATGGCCGGAACGATCTGCAGGGCGCTCGCGCCGGTGCCGACCACGGCCACCCGCCGGCCGCTCAGGGAGTGCCCGTGGTCCCACCGTGCCGAGTGGAAGGCGCGTCCGGTGAACCGCTCGGCACCGGGTATCCGGGGGACGACGGGCCGGCTGTGCTGGCCGCAGGCGGCGACGAACACCTCCGCCTCGATCGTCTCCCCGGCCGCCGTGCGCAGGTGCCACAGCATGCGGTCGTCGTCGAAGACGGCGTCGGTGACTTCCTCCCCCAACCGCAGATGGGGGCCGAGGCCGTGGGTCTCCACGCATGAGCGCAGGTAGTCGAGGATCTCCGGCTGCGGGGCGTACCTGCGCGACCAGGGGTGGCGGGGGCCGAAGGAGTACGAGTACAGGGAGGCGGGTACGTCGCAGGCCGCCCCCGGGTAGGTGTTGTCCCGCCAGACGCCGCCGATCCCGGGCGCCTTGTCGAGGACGACGAAGTCGTGGTGGCCGGCGCGCTTGAGGGCGATGGCCATGCCCAGTCCACCGAATCCCGCGCCCACGACGGCGACCCGTACGCGCCGCCCGGCGGTCCGCGTGCTCACCGCTCGTCCTCGGCCGGGGTGGGCGGGATGTTGTGGTTGAAGCGGAGCAGGTTGTCGGGGTCGTACTGGGCCTTGACCCGGGACAGGCGCCGCAGGCGGGCGTCGTTCCAGAACGCGTTGACCCGCATGTCCGCGTCGTCCTCGCTCAGCAGGTTGAGGTAGGCGGCGCCCGTCCCGAAGGCGCGCAGCTGTGCCCCCGCCTCGCGCACCCAGCCCCGGCACCGGTCGTTGTCCGCGGGGTCCGCCCACTGGCCGACGACGTGGATCAGCCAGCTCTCCTCGCGGTGGGCGAAGGCGGTGGCGTCGGCGGGCACCCGGGTGGGCGCCGCGTCGAAGGGGATGACCTGGAGGACGGTCTCGGGCGAGGGGAGGTCCGCACCGATACGCGCCACCGTCTCCCGTTCGTCGGGGCCGAACTCCGGCAGGAACTCGCTGGTCCAGTACTGCTGGTGGTCGCGCGGGTTGGCGGGGTCCAGCATGGACTGAACGTGCACGAGCGGCATCGGGGCGACGACGTCGATGAGCGGTTCGCCGAACTCGCGGAAGCGCCGCACCACTTCCCAGCCCTCCTCGACGTCGCCCGCGTAGCGCAGGAAGAAGGCCACGACGGGCCGGCCGCGGTGCTCTGAGGGGAAGAACTCCAGGTCCGGAACGCGCAGGAAGACGACGTCGGTGCTCAGTTCGTCCGGGGTGTCCGCGATCTCCTGGTGCAGGAACTCCAGGACCGCGGGGGCCTCTTCGACCGGGTAGGCGACGATGCCCGCCAGCATCATCGGTCCCACGGGGTGGGCCTGGTACTCGAAGGAGGTCACGATGCCGAAGTTCCCCCCGCCGCCGCGCACGGCCCAGAACAGCTCCGTGTTCTGCTCCGCGCTGGCGGTCACCAGCTCCCCGTTCACTGTGACCATGTCCACCGAGAGCAGGTTGTCGCAGGTCAGGCCGTACTTCCTCTGCAGCATGCCCATGCCGCCGCTGAGGGTGAGGCCCGCGATGCCGGTCTCGGAAACCTGGCCGCTGGGCACGGCGAGCCCGTGGACCTGGGACTCGCGGTCCACATCGCCCAACGTCGCCCCGGCCTGGGCGCGCACGGTGCGGCGCGCGGGATCGACGTACACCCCCCGCATCAGGGACAGGTCGACGAGGAGTCCGCCGTCGCAGGTGCCGTGGCCGGCGATGCTGTGCCCGCCGCCGCGCACGGCGATGGGAAGACCTGCCTCACGGGCGTGGGCCAGGGCCGCGAGCACGTCGGCGGTGTCCAGGCAGCGCACGATGAGCGCGGGGCGGCGGTCGATCATCGCGTTGAAGACGCGGCGCACGGTGTCGTACTCCGGGTCCGCCGGAGTGATCAGCTGTCCTCGCAGTGCGGTACGCAGCTGCTCGATGGCGGGGGAATCCTCAAGGGCGGGGGAACGCATGCCTTGCCTCCTGTGGCTGTCGGCGGTGGGTCGAGAAGGCGGGCGGCACGGCTGCCCGCCGATGTGACGGTCAGGCAAGGGCGGCGGCCGCCTCGGCACGGCGGCGCTCCATGAACTCCTCGAACTTGTCGTGGAGTTCGTCCGTGGCGCGCATCAGACGGCCGGTGGCGGGATCGACGAGCGAGTGCACCGAGTGGGCTTCCGCGAGGAGGCGTCCGCCGTTGGTGCGGTAGATCTCGTAGTGGCACTCCAGATGGCGCCGCGGGGTGAGCGCCCAGGTCCGGATGGTCAGGTCGTCCAGGTACTTGGCCGGCTCGTGGAAGCGCGCCCGGAAGTTCGTCGTGGTGATGGTGTAGTTCCAGAAGTCGACGCCCACGGCGAGGGCGAACGCCTCGCGCCCCAGGTCGAACCAGGGAACGTAGCTGGCGTAGTAGGCATGGCCCTGCACATCGCATTCGCCCCAGCGGACACGGGCAGTCGTATCGATGTGGTTCCAGCCTTCGATGGCCCGAACCGTTTCAACCCAGCGCGGCATGACGCCTCTCTTCTCTCACAGGGGTTCAGAAAAGGCACGCCCGGAGGAATTCCGAATTCCTCGACGGGCCCCGAAATGCGGAACCGAGCCGCATCGGCACACGCAGGCTATGCAGGTGCACAGCAAACCGTCAACAAGGCTTCGAAAGCATTACTCAGCGCCTTCCACCATGACGTTGAGCTGCCAAATCTTGCATACTTCTTTCATTCCTTACCGCTCCGGAAAAGAGGACTTTCATGCCCGGTAAGAGAAAGGGACAACCGCGAAAGATCGGTTGACAGGAATGCCGGACGGAATCTAACTTCGTCATCGGGACGAGCGACTCGGCTTCACCCGAAACCCCTGATTTCCTTTTCGGGCACCATTTCCCTTGTCCCGTTGTTTCAATTCCTCCGACCATCGCGCAGCGACAGGAGTCGTCGATGGAAATCTCAGAGATTCTTCACGCCTCGATGCCCCGGGACGTCCACTCCGCGGGCCTCGACCTCGTCGATCTGTGCCGCTGGGACCTGGCGGTCGCCCGGACCAAGGGTGAGCTCCTGCAACGCGTCTTCACCCTCGCCGAACGCCGGGCCGCCGAGAGCCGCGCCGCCCCCGGCACACCGCACGAGCGGCTGCTGGGCCAGGCGTTCGGCGTCAAGGAAGGCGTCATCAAGGCCGTCGGAGGCCTGCCGATGGACACCGGTTTCAAGGACATCGAGGTCGATGCCGTGCCCGGACAGGCAGCCTGGCCCGTCCGCCTCCACGGCGAACTGGAGCGCTGGGCAGCCGACCACAGTGTGGAGATGGTGGGGGGCGCACACGAACTCGGCGACGACATGGCCGCCGCCTGGGCCGTCGCGCGCACGCCGGACGAGCCCGAAGGCGGCACGCCATGAGCGGCGGCCCGACCGCCTTCGTCTTCCCCGGGCAGGGCAGCCAGTTTCCCGGCATGGGCCGGGAGATCGGCCGGTTCGGGGCCGAGGGCGGGCAGGTGGTCGCCCGCGCCGAGGACGTGACGGGCCTGCCGGTCGCGGAGTTGATGGCCGCGGCCGACGCCCACACGCTCGCGGACCCCGAGATCGCCCAGGTCCTGGTCTTCGTCTGGTCGGCAGCCGCGCTGGCCCGGCTGCACGGCCAGGGGTGGCGCCCCTGGTACGTCGCCGGACACAGCCTCGGCGAGTTCACCGCCCTGTACGCCGCCCGCAGCCTGGACCTGGACACCGCACTGGAGCTCGTCTCCTGCCGGGGACGGGCCATGCGCGACGCGGCTCGGCTGTCCCCGGGTTCCATGGCCGCGATCGTGGGACTGCCCCTGGACCTGGTTCGCGGGATGTGCCGCGAAGCGTGCCACGGCACGGACCTGGTGACCGTCGCCAACGTCAACTCCCCCCGCCAGGCCGTCGTCTCCGGCAGCACACCGGCGGTGCGGCGCGTCGTCGAGCGGGCGCAGGCGCTCGGTGCGCTGCGGGCACGGCAGCTCGCGGTCGGCGGGGCCTACCACTCGCCCCTGATGGCACCGGCCCTTCCGCCCCTCGCCGCCGCACTGGCCCGGGTCCGGCTCCACCCGCCCCGTATCCCCCTCGTCTCCAGCACCACCGGCCAGGTGGTCGAGGACATCGAGGAGTACCACGACGAACTGCCGTGGCAGATGCTGCGCCCCGTGCAGTGGCGGCGCACCGTCACCACCCTGCGCCGTCAGGGAGTCGGCCTCTTCCTGGAGGCCGGACCCGGGCGGGTGCTGGCGGGACTGGGGCGCGAGATCGTCCGCGAGGCCGAACACCTGGGCGTCCAGGACGCCTTGCGCACCCCTTCCCCCGAGGCACCCCCCGGCACCACCGACACCCTCCTGACCACCGCCACAACGAAGGACAGCTCGTGACCGAACTCGAAGGACGCATCGCGCTCGTCACCGGGGCCACCAAGGGGATCGGACTCGCCGTCGCGACCGACCTGGCCCGCGCGGGCGCCACCGTCCTCCTCAACCACCGCGGCAACCCCGAACAGGCCCAGGCCGCCCTGCGCACCGTGCAGTCCATACGGCCGGACGCCGAACTCGTCCGGGCCGACATCTCCCGGCCGGACGAGGTGGACGGGATGTACCGCGATATCCGCCGCCGGCACGGCCGCCTCGACGCCCTGGTCAACAACGCCGGCATCACCCAGGACGGCTACGCGGTCATGATGGGCGAGGCCAAGTGGCGGCAGGTGATCGACACCAACCTCACCGGCGCCTTCCTGTGCTGCCGGGCCGCCGGCCGGATGATGGCGAGCCGCCGCAGCGGATCCATCGTCACCATCTGCTCCACCAGCGCCTTCAACCCGCCCGCAGGCCAGGCCAACTACGCGGCCTCCAAAGCGGGAGTACTCGCGATGGTCAAGTCGATGGCCAAGGAACTCGGCGGCTACGGCGTACGGGTCAATGCCGTGGTCCCCGGTTTCGTGGACACGGCGATGACCCGGCAGATGCCGCCCGACCGGCTCACGGAGAGCCTCAACGGCATCCCCCTGGGCCGCATCGGCCGCCCCGAGGAGGTGGGTTCCGCCGTGCGGTTCCTGCTCGGCGACACCGCCTCGTACATCACCGGCACCTCACTCGTCGTCGACGGCGGACTCATCAGCTGACCAGCGGTCCGCCCACCGACGATCCCCCGCCCACACCACACCCCCCACCCTCACACCCGCCTCACCGAAAAAGGAGACACCTCATGGTCATGTCCCTGGAAGAAGCCACCACCCACGCCGCACGACGGCACGAGCTGGCGCTGGAGGTCAAGACACTTCTGGTGGACCGGCTGGCGCTCGACGTCGATCCGGCGGCCATCGGCGACGACCAGCCGCTGTTCGGACGCGGCCTGGAGCTCGACTCGATCGACACCCTCGAACTCGCGATGGCCGTCGAGGACACCTTCGGTGTCGTCATCACCGACGACGACACCCACAGCCTGCTCTCGCTCAACCGCCTGCTCGACCACATCCAGGCGGAGCAGTCATGACCGACCACTCCACAGCGGCGCCCGGCGCAGTCCTGAGCGCCGACGACATCGCCCGGCTGCTGCCCCACCGCCACCCGTTCTTCCTGCTCGACCGGGTCACCGCCCTGCAACCGGGCACGAGCGCCGAAGCGATCAAGAACATCACCTCGTCCGACGCCGTGCTGGCCGGACACTTCCCCGGACGCATGATCTACCCCGGCGTCCTGCTGGTGGAATGCGTGGCCCAGCTCGCCGCCGTCGTCTACGGCACCGCGGGAGCCCTGCGCGCCACCGGCGAGATCGTCGGCGACGTCGCCGAGCGCGTCGGCTACCTCGCCGAGATCCGCCAGGCGAAGTTCCTCAAGCCCGTCGTCCCCGGCGACCAGGTGGTCTTCCGCCTCCAGAGCGGCCCCCGCGTCGGCGGGCTCATCTCGGTCACCGGCCAGGCGTCCGTCGGCCGCGACACGGTGCTCACCGCCCGCCTGGCCGTCACCGAACGCGACGCCTGATCCCCCTCCGCCACCCCTTACTTCACCAGGAGAATCCATGAAGACCGCATACACCAACACCCACGACGAGTACGCCGTACTGCGGGAGTCGTGCGGGCTGCTCGATTACACGGACATCGGCCTGGTGCGGGTGTCCGGCTCCGGAGCCACCGACTTCCTCGGCCAAGTGGCCACCCGTGGCGTCGAGTTCCTCCTTGAGGGCCAGAGCATGACCGCGCTGCTGCTGCGCTCCGACGGCACGCTCCTGTCCGAAGTGCTCGTCCACTGCCACGCCGGCCACTACCTGGTGGAGATCTGGCCGGCGCAGGCCAGCGAGGCCACCGAGCACCTCCTCGCTCGCGGCGCCCTCGCCCCGGACACCACCGTGCAGGACGTGAGCGCCGAGTACGACGTGCTGGCCGTCGAGGGACCCGCGTCCTTCCGCATCGCGCAGAAGTACCTCCCCTTCCCGGTGGCCTCCATGGGATACCGCAGCTTCGTCACCGCCGACCACGACGGCCGGCCGCTGACCGTCTCGCGCACCGGCGTGACCGGTGAGTACGGCTACAAGTTCTTCGCCCCTGCCGGTGCCGGGGAGGAACTGCGGGCCGAGTTCACCGCGCTGGGCGCCGTGGAGTGCGGCAAGGACGCAGTCGACGTGTGCCGCATGGAAGTCCGCTTCGCCAGCGTGGAGCACGAGGCCGCGGACGGCCGGGCCACCGCGTCCGACCTCGGTCTCCAGTGGATGATCGAGCCCGGCAAGGAGCCCGCCGGCGCCGCGGACCAGCCGCGCCGGCCGGTGTGCTGGGTGGGCGCCGAGCAGATGACCGACCGCCCCGCGCGCGGCACCGCCCTGACGGCGAGCGACGCGGCGGTGGGCGTGGTCACCCACGCCGTCTGGTCCCCCCGCCTCAACAGGGTGATCGGCACCGCCCAGGTCGACGCGGCGGTGGCCGCCTCGGGTCAGGAGTTCGCCCTCGCCGACGGCGGCACCGCGCTGCGCACCATATCCGCCCCCTTCCTCACCGCCACCAGCCTCGACGTCTCGCTGGACTGACCCGGCACGCGGGGCGGGCGCCCGCCCGCCCCGCCCCCGCCGCGGCGCCCTCCGCTCACGAGCACGCCGAGCCCTCGGCACACACCCCTCGGCACGCAAGGAGAAGTCATGAGCCTCAGCAACCACCGCCTCGAAGGCGTGGCCATCACCGGAATCGGCCTCAGCTGTGCGCTGGGCAACGGTGCGCAGCACGTCTGGCGCGGGATCCGCGCCGGCCAGAGCGGCATCGCCAAGACCCAGCGCCTCGACGTGTCGGCGCTCAGCTGCCAGTACACGGGAGAGGCGGCCTCGCTCCCCTCCTCCCACCCACGGCTGCGCGGACGCGTCGACCGGGCGACCTCCCTCGCCCTGACCGCCGCCCAGGAGGCGGTCGACAGTGCGGGACTGCCGCAGGACGACCATGATCCGTACCGCATGGGTATCGCGGTGGGCACCTCCGTGGGCGGCCTGGACCACGGTGAGCAGTTCCACTGGGAACTGCTGCGCGGCGGCCCCGAGTCGACGCGCGCCGACCTGCTCTTCAACTACCCCCTGTACACCTCGGCGGACGCGCTAAGCATCGCGTTCCGGTTCAAGGGGCCCAAGGTGGTGATCTCCAACGCCTGCGCCGCCGGCTCCAACTCCATCGGATTCGCGGCCGACGCGATCCGCGAGGGCCGCGCGGACGTGATGATCGCGGGCGGAGTGGACGTGCTCGACATCCTCTCGCTCGCCGGCTTCGACAGCCTCAACGCGCTGGACTCCGAACCCTGCGCCCCCTACTCCCGCAGCACCGGCCTCAACCTCGGCGAGGGCGCGGCCTTCCTGGTGCTCGAATCGGAGTCGTACGCCCGCAGGCGCGGCGCCGACATCCTCAGCTACTTCCTGGGCTACGCCCTCACCAGTGACGCCTACCACGCCACCGCCCCCGACCCGGCGGGCGACGGGGCCAGCCGAGCGATGCGCGCGGGCCTGGCCCAGGCCGCCCTGGGTCCCGAGCACATCGACTACGTCAACGGCCACGGCACCGGCACGCCGACCAACGACAGCGCCGAGACCAAGGCCGTGGACGCCCTGTTCGCGGGCCGTACCGCCGCCCCGATGAGCAGCACCAAGTCCCAGGTGGGCCATATGCTCGGCGCCGCCGGGGCCATGGAGGCGGCCACCTGTGTGATGGCGCTGCGCGACGGCGTGCTGCCGCCCACGGTCAACGTCGACGAGACCCGCGAACTGCCCCGCGACATCGTTCCCAACCGGTCCCGGCCGCAGGAACTGAACGTGGTGGTCTCCAACTCCTTCGCGTTCGGGGGCAACAACTGCTCCCTGGTCCTGGGCCGCCGCCCCGCCCCGCCGCGCACCCCCGCCGCCCACCGCGTCGTCATCACCGGCGCGGGGCCGGTGACCGCGCTCGGCAGCGGCCGCCAGGTGTTCCTCGACGCACTCAGGGAAGGCCGCACCGGAGTGGGTCCGGCCCGGCTGAACGACCTGAGCCTCTCCCGTACGGGCCTGGCCGCCGAGGTCGACACCACCGAGTGCCGCCGCCACGTCGACCGCGCCTACGCCCGCCGACTGGACCAGATCGGCCTGCTCACCCTCGCCGCGAGCCGACTGGCCCTCGACGACGCCGGACTGCGCGTCACCAAGGCGGAGGCGGCCCGGATCGGCATGGTCTTCGGCACGTTCAGCGGACCGGTCGAGACCGTGGAGCAGCTCAGCGAGACCATCGGCACCCAGGGCCCCCATCGCGTCAACCCCCGGCTGTTCCCCAACTCGGTGATGAACGCCGCCGCCGGACACGCCTGCCTCGCCCTCCAGATCCGCGGCCCGCTCTCCACCCTCGCCACCGGCTGCGCCTCCGGGCTCAGCGGCCTGGGCTACGCAGCCGACCTCATCCGCCGGGGCGAGGCGGACGTCATGCTCGCCGTCAGCGCCGACGAACTCACCCCGCTGCTGCACTTCGGGTTCGACCGCGTCGGCCTGCTCGCCGAGGACAGCCCCCGTCCCTACAGCGCCACCCCCACCGGCGCCGCCCTCGGGGCCGGCAGCACGGCCCTGGTCGTCGAGTCCCTGGAGCACGCGCTGGCCCGGGGCGCGACCATCCTCGCCGAGGTGAAGGGGCACGCCATCACCAGCGACGGCCATCGCGTCGCGGGCAACGACCCCTCGGGCGAGGCCTGGGCGGAGAGCTTCCGGCGGGCCCTGGCCGACGGCGGCGTGCCGGCCTCGGACGTGGGCACGGTCTTCGGCGACGCCCGCGGCACGGCCGCGATCGACCGCGCCGAGGCGGCCGCGATCGCTCAGGTGTGGGAGCCGGGCACGGTCCGCCTGAGCAACCTCAGCCCGTACACGGGACACGTGCCCAGCACCTCGGCGCTGATGTCGGCCGTCTGCGCCACCGAGACCCTGCGCACCGGCTGGAGCCCCTCCGTCCCGAGCCTCTCCCACCCCCTCGACGGGGTGCGCCCGTATCTCGACTCCGCCCCTCACACCGGCGGCAAGGCGTGCGTCGTGACGGCCGCCAACTGGGGAGGCACCTACGTCTCGCTCGTCCTCGCCCCCTGGCACGAGGCGGCCACGTCACAGGAGGCGGCATGAATCCCCCCGGCACGGCAGGGCCGGTCGTACGCATCAGCCCGCCGCAGCACTGCCCCGAGCGGCACGATCCCCGCTGGTGCGACTGGCTGACCGGCGCCGAACGCGCCTACGCGCTCTCCCTGGCCCGCGCCGAGGAGCACCTGTCCGCCCGCAAGGCCGCCAAGGAGGCGGTCGCGCGCCTCCTTGGCTGGCCGGGCCCGCCGCCCTGGCAGGACATGGAGATCCGGCGCCGCTCGGACGAGGCCCCCGTCCTGCGCGTCCATGGTGAACTCGCGCGCTGGATGGGCGAGCACGGCCTGGCGACACCCCGGGTCTCGCTGACACACGCTCGGGGGTACGCGGCGGCCCTCGCCTGGTTCCCCGCCGACGGGGAGCGGTGATGGACGCGCACCGACCGTACGGCCGGGTGGCGCTGGTCACCGGGGCGCTCGGCGGCATCGGACAGGCCGTGACCCGGGCCCTGCTCGACGAGGGCATGGGCGTGGTGGTCACGGACCTGGACGGCGACGCCTGCCGAGCGGCGGCGAGCAAGCTCAACGGCGGCCCCACCACGGGCAACGCGGTGGGACACGTGCTCGACGTGACCGACCCCGACTCCTGGCAGCGGGTGACCCGGTTCGCCCGACGCCGCTTCGGCCATCTCGACGTACTGGTCAACAACGCCGGCACGCTCGGCATCCACGGGCTGGAGAGTTGCACCGCCTCGGAGTGGGACCGCGTGGTGGACACCTGCCAGCGCGGTGCCTGGCTGGGCATGCGAGCCGCCGCCCCCTGTCTGCGGTCGGCCGGGGGCGGCGCCATCGTCAACGTGAGCTCCATCTACGGCATGGTCGGCTCGGGCGCCTCCTTCGCCTACCACGCCGCCAAGGGCGCCGTGCGGGCCATGACCCGCGCGGCGGCCATCGAGCTGGCTCCCGACGGCATACGGGTCAACACCGTCTCCCCCGGCATGGTCGCCACCCCCATGACGGCCGCCGCACCGCAGGAGTTCATCACCGACGTCACCGCGCGCACCCCGCTGCGCCGACCGGCGCGCCCGGACGAAGTGGCGGCCGCGGTGCGGTTCCTGGCCTGCGACAGCGCGTCCTTCATCACCGGCACCGAAATCGTCGTCGACGGCGGCTTCACCGCCCTGTGACACCTCTCTGCAAGGAGTCGTGATGGAGCAAGTCCACGGCCGGGCGCCCTGGGTCGCGCTGAGCGTCCTCGGTACGGGCCTCTTCATGACCGTGCTCGACACGACGATCGTGCACGTGGCCCTTCCGGCGATGATGCACGGCCTGGCCACGGACCTGGACCACGTCCTCTGGGTCGTCAACGCCTACTTGATCAGCTACGCCGTGTTCATGATCCCGGCCGGGCGGCTCGGCACCCGCTACGGCCCCAAACGGATCCACCTCACGGGACTCGCCCTCTTCACCCTCTCCTCGGCCCTGTGCGGCTGCGCCGGGAGCATCGGCCAACTCCTGGCCTGGCGAGCGCTCCAAGGACTGGGGGCGGCGCTCGTCACCCCGCAGATCGGCGCGTTCGTCGCCGTCCTGTTTCCCTCCCACCGCCGAGGGGCGGCCTTCGGCGCGCTCACCAGCGTGATGGGCCTGTCGATCGTCGCCGGTCCCCTGCTCGGCGGTCTGCTGGTGACCGGGATCGGCTGGCAGTGGATCTTCGCGATCAACGTTCCCGCCGGAATCGCCGTGCTGGTCCTGTCCTTCGTACTGCTGCCCGCGCCACCACCGAGCGGCCGTCGAGGAGCCGACCCGCTCGGTGTGGCCCTGGTGACCGTCGGACTCACCTCCCTCACGTTCGCCCTGCTGGGCACCGGCCACCCCCTGCGCGGGCAGGCGCTCTGCGCGGGACTCGGGTGCCTGGTCCTGTTCTTCGTGCAGCAGCGGTGCGACACCCGGTCCCCGCTGCTTCCCCGCACACTGTTCGCCCGCCGCGACTTCGTCCTGGCCAACGGCATCGGCGCCGCCCTGCACTTCGCGGTCATCGGCAGTGCCACCCCCATCGCGCTCTTCCTGCAACAGCAGCTCGGCCGCACCGCGCTGCAATCCGCCCTCCTGACCGCCCCCACCCCGCTGGCCGCCGCGGCGGCCGCGCACGTCTCCGGCCGCCTCGCCGACCGCATCGGCGGCAAACCCCTCGTCATCGGCGGCCTGCTGACCTACGCGTACGGACTCGCTCTGCTGGGATCGCAGGCCCGGCCGGGGATGGACCCGTGGGAGCTGCTGCCCGCGATGCTCCTGGCGGACCTCGGCATCGGCGCCGCGCTGGCCCCGCTCACCACCCTCGCGATGGCCGCGGTCGACAGCCGGCACGCCGGTCCCGCCTCCGGCGTGCTCAACACCAGCCGTCAGATCGGCGGCATCCTCGGCGGCGCCGCCGTCGGAGCTCTGATCACCCGTCAGACCACCTCAGCCGCCACGCCGTCGGCCGGATCCGGCCACGCCACCGGCGCGGCAACGGCCGCAGCCGACTACGCCTCCGCACTGCACACGACGACCCTCCTGACCACGGGCGTCCTCTTCCTCGCCGCCATCTCCGCGGCTGCCCTCGCCCCTGCAGCCGGTCTCCCGCGCCGTCAGCGCCCACGCCGTACAGCGTTCCTACGACTGGACACCCTGCCCGTCGTCGTCCACGGCAGCCATGGTTACGGGGCCGTACAGATCCTCACCGCGATCAGGGTCGGCGCGCGCGGGCGCCGCGAGGTCATCGGCTTCGAGCTGGCGGGCTCCGACGCCTCCGCCTCCTGGTCCCGTCTCCTCACCGGGCTGCACTCCCGCGGCCTGGCGTCCATCCGGCACGTCGTGTGCGGCGAAGCGCCCGGGCTGTCCGCGGCCGTCGCCGCCGTACTGCGCCTGCCGACCCGGCCCGCGAGCGCGGCCCACGACCCCGCGGCTCAGCTGCGGCGGACCCTCCGGCACCACCTCGATACCGACGGCCCGGCGTGCACGCGCGCCGGACTGGCCGCCACCGTCCAGGAGGCGATCGCCGTCCAGAACAGCCGGTGGGCCACCCCGCCCCGTCCGCGCAGGCGGCTGCGGCGCCCGTCGGCCTCCCCATGACGTCCCGTTCCCGCGCCGCGTGCGCATACGCGGCACAGGAACGGGATTCAGCACCACACCACACAGCAACCAACCAAGCGACCGTCCAACAAGACAGGGGGAAACCCATGTCCACCACACCCGAACTCTCACGGCCGAGCACCTCGGCCGCGGCGACGCACGAAGGCCGCTGGGACAAGCTTCCGAGTCTCACCGGAATGCGCTTCCTGGCCGCGACCGCCGTTCTGCTCTGCCACTTCTCCCTCTACATCCGCGGCAACCCGGACTTCTGGCGCAACCTCGGCCAGGTGGCCGTCTCGTTCTTCTTCGTCCTCAGCGGCTTCGTCCTCACCTGGTCGGCCAAGCCCGGCACTCCGGCACGGGCCGTCTGGCGCGCGCGAGCGGCGAAGATCTTCCCCAATCACCTGGTCGTCGGAGCGGCCCACGCGGGTCTGATGCTCCTGACGGGCAAAGCGATCGTCGCGGCCCAGATCCTTCCCACGGCGACCCTCACACAGTCGTGGATTCCCGGCTTCAACCTGACGACGGCCGTCAGCCCCGTGAGCTGGACCCTCTCCTGCGAGGTGTTCTTCTACCTCTCGTTCCCCCTGATGCTGACGTGGATACGCCGCATCCCCCCGAGATTCCTGTGGTGCACGGCAGCGGTCCTGGTCGCGGTCATCTTCACCCTGCCGGTCATCGCCGAGCACTACATCCCGAACGGGCAGCCGATGTCCCCGCTGCTGCCCTACCTCGACAACGACGCCTGGTTCGTCGACTTCTTCCCGCTCGCGCGCGCCCTCGAATTCGCCCTCGGGATGGTGCTCGCCCACATCGTCGCGGCCGGGAAGTGGGTCCAACTCGGCATGGCGCCGGCCACCGTCCTGCTCGTTCTCGGCTACTGGATGTCGATGGGATCCGGACTGTATTCCTTCGCCGCCGCCACGGTCGTCCCGATCGGCATGCTGATCTGCGCGGCAGCGGTGGCCGACATCGAGGGGCGCCCTTCCCCGCTGCGCCACCCGTACTTCGTCCGGCTCGGTGAGATCTCCTTCGCCCTGTACCTGGTGCACAAACCGGTCATCGACTACGGCGCCAAGGTGCTCGGCATCCCGCACTTCAGCGGCCTGGCCCTGGTGGACCAGATCACCGTCCTGGCCCCCATGTTCGCCGTGTCGCTGCTGCTGGCCTGGCTGTTGTACGTCGCGGTGGAACGCCCCGCCATGCGTCTCTGGGGCCGGCGCCGCGCGGGCCGTACCGGACGGCACAAGAGTGTGTGCCGGGACTGCCCGTCCCTGCGCTGACCACGACGTCCGCAGCACACAGGACCGCCGCCGATGAACTCGGCGGCGGTCCCCTTGCGTATGTCCGCACAGCACGTCAACGAGTCAGCGGCCTACCTCGGTGGACCGCCTTCCTTGAGGCCGATGCGCCGGTGCAGCCGGGCGAGGGGGCCGGGAGCCCACCAGTTGAACCGGCCCGCCAGCCGCATGAAGGCGGGGAGCAGCACACCGCGCACCAAGGTGGCGTCCACGACCACCGCGAGGGCGAGACCCAGGCCGAGCAGCTTCATGTGCGTGATGCCGGAGGTCAGGAAGGAGAGGAAGACCAGGGCGATGAGGGCAGCTGCGGCGGTGACGATCCCGCCGGTCCGCTCCAGACCCCGGACGACGGACCGGGCGGTGTCGCCGGTGGCGTCGTACTCCTCCTTGATGCGGGACAGCAGGAACACCTCGTAGTCCATCGAGAGCCCGAACGCCAGGCAGAACACCATGATGGGCGTGGTGGCGACGATGCCCCCGGTGACGGTGAAGTCGCCGGTGAGCCAGCGCAGATGGCCCTCCTGGAAGACCCAGACCACGGCGCCGAAGGTGGCCGTCAGACTGAGCAGGTTGAGCACGATCGCCTTGACGGGCATCACCACGCTGCCGGTGAGGAGGAAGAGCAGGATGAACGTGGTGACCGCGATGAGCAGCAGGCAGTAGGGCATCCGGTCGGTCAGGGCGTCCAGCGTGTCACGGAAGGCCGGGGCCGTTCCGGCCGTCCTGACGTCGAACGGCGCCTTGGCCGTACGGATGTCACGGACCAGGGCCTGCCCCTCGTCGCTGTAGGGGTCGGCGGTGGGCACTACGGACAGCCAGGTGCCGTTCTCCGCCGCGTAGCGCCGGTGGAGGGTGGTCGCCGGGGCGATCAGGCGGCCGTCGGTGTAGGAACCGGTCAGGGCGTCCACCCGCGAGACGTGGTCGAGCGCGGAGAGGCGCCTGGCGTACGCGTCGATGTCGGCGGTGCGGCCGCGCGGCGCACCCGAGCCGTCGGCGACGACCAGGAGCGGATCCATCTCACGGGCCGAGTAGTCGTGCAGGAGGACGGTGTTGACCCGGTGCGCCTCGGCGCCGACGGGCAGGGTCCGCTCGTCGGCGAGGTTGAGTCTGATCCCCGGGAAGGGGGAGCCGAGCAGCAGCAGGACGGCGATGGCGCCGGTGGCCATCGGCACCGGCCGACGTATGACGAAGGCGGCCAGACGGGACCAGGGGCCGCTCCCGGCGGGCTCGCTCCTGGGCCTGGTCCAGGACCACTTGTTGACGCGTGTTCCGAGGACGGCGAGCAGCGCGGGCAACAGCACCAGGGCGGACAGCGCGGCGAAGGCGACGACGGCGATGCCCGCGTACGCGAACGAGCGCAGGAAGTACATCGGGAACAGCAGCAGGGCAGACAGGGAGAGGGCAACAGTGATGGCCGAGTAGAGAACGGTGCGTCCCGCGGTGCGCAGGCTGGTGGCGATGGCATCGCTCACCGTGGCACCGGCGGCGAGTTCCTCTCGGTACCGGCTGACGACGAACAGGCTGTAGTCGATCCCCAGGCCGAGGCCGAGGCCCGTGGTCAGGTTCATCGCGAACACCGAGACGTCGGTGACCTCCGTCAGCAGCCGGAGCACGGCGAAGGTGCCGATGATCGCGACGACCCCGAGGGCGAGCGGCAGCAGGGCCGCGATCACACCGCGGAAGACGAGGACCAGCAGGATGAGCGTGAGGGGCAGGACCAGGGCCTCGGCGAGCACGAGGTCCTTCTGGATCTGCTCGTTGAGCTCCCGGTCGACTTCGGCGCGCCCGCCGAACTCCACCGTCAGTCCTCGGAAACCATCCTCGTACCGAGGCCGTATCTTCTCCAGATACCGGCCCACCTGGTCCTCGTCGCCCTTGATATGGGCGAGGACGAGGGCCGAGTCGGCGTGCTCGCCGCGCATCGAGGGGGCCTTGCCCAGGGTCCAGTAGGAGACCGCCTCCTGGACGCCGGGCTCGGCGGCGAGCCGGCCCGTCAGCTCCTCGCCCCTGCGAACCGTGTCCCGGTCGTCGACGCCGTCCGGGGCCTTGACGAGCAGCACCAGATTGGGTTCACCGGTCCCGAACCGTGTACTGAGGGTCTCGGTGGCCCGGGTGGACTCGGCGCCCGGCACGGCGAATCCGCCCGCGGAGAGTTTCGTCGTGACGGAGGCGCCCAGGCCACCGGCCACGACGCAGAAGAGGAGGCTGAGTACAAGGACCAGTTTCCGGCGTACGGTCACCAGCGCGGCCAGCTTGTCGAGCATGGGATGCCTCTCGGTCGGAGCGTGCGGCGCGTCACGAACTCCGGTGGCATACCGGGAAGCCGTCAGCGGGCACCGGGGAATCCGGCGGCATCCGCTCTTGACGCACCCTTCGACTGGTCAGGCGTGATCGCCACGGCTGCCTCCGTACGGCGACGGCCGAGCCCGTGGGGTGGCCCGTGACCCATTCCCGTCATGGGCGGGCTGACCAGGCACTCCGATCAAACCCTCGGGGCGCGCGGCCGGGCAAGGATTGTCGTGTGCCTGGGGTGTGCTTCGCGGGTGCCCCGTCGTTCCCGCGCAGAAATGCGAAAAGCCCCGGGAATGCCTGGGGGCACTCCCGGGGCCACACGCTCCTTCTACGGCGCGACCGGCAGCCGGCGCTTGTGCTCGGTGAGGCGGTAGCGGTGGACGATCGTTTCGAAGGCCCGCTCGCCCACCGGCTTGCCCTCCAGGAAGTCGTCGATGTCGTCGTACGTGACGCCGAGCGCGTCCTCGTCGGCCTTGCCCGGGGCGAGGGTCTCCAGGTCGGCCGTCGGGGTCTTCCACACCAGCTCGGCGGGCGCGCCCAGGGCGTCCGCGACGGCGCGCACCCGGCGCTTGGTCAGGCCGGTCAGCGGGACCAGGTCGGCGGCGCCGTCGCCGAACTTGGTGAAGAACCCGGAGACCGCCTCAGCGGCGTGGTCGGTGCCGACGACCAGGCCGTTGTGCGCGCCGGCCACCGCGTACTGGGCGATCATGCGCTGGCGCGCCTTGATGTTGCCGTGCACGAAGTCCTGGTGGTGGGCGTCGCGGAAGCTCACGTCGGCGGTGAGCGCGGCCCCGAGGGCGGCGTCGCTCGCGGGCTTGATGTCCACGGTCAGCACGTGGTCGGCCTGGATGAAGGAGAGCGCGAGCTGGGCGTCGTGCTCGTCGGCCTGGATCCCGTACGGCAGCCGCATCGCGTAGAACTGTGCCTCGTGCCCGGCGGCCCGGGCCCGCTCGACGGCGAGCTGGCACAGGCGGCCGGTGGTGGTGGAGTCGACGCCGCCGCTGATGCCGAGCACGAGGGAGCGCAGGCCGGTGGAGGTCAGCCGCTCGGCGAGGAAGGCCACCCGGCGCTCGATCTCCCGCTCGGCCTCGAAGGTCTCGGCGACCTGGAGTTCCCGGGCGATCTCCTGCTGCAGGGCGGTGGACGCCGGCTCGCTCACGTCTGCTCCTTGTTCCACTTCACGATGTGCTGGTACGCCCACCCTACCTAGCGGGTGCGGGGTGCCCGACGCGGCCGAGGCAGTCGGTCCGGCCCCCGGTCGGTCCGGCGGTCGGCCTCACTCCGGCGGTCGTCCCATCGTGATGTAGGCCCAGGACTCTCCGGCCCTGGGCTCTCGCAGCCAGGAGACCGTTTCGAAGGCGTCCAGCCGTCCGTCGACGAGAGCCTCCTCGGAAAGCGTCACACCGAATGCGGCGGCGATCGCATCGAGGGTTTGCCGTACGGGGTCGGGGGCGGGCTCGTCCTCCGGGCCGCTGGGATCCGTACCGAAGAGGCGGAGGCAGGGTTCGAGGAACACGGGGACTTCTCCCGTGACGGTCACCTCGTCGCCGTGGACGGTGAGGGAATGGACGACCTTGCCGTCCTCGGCGAGCGAGAAGTGGAAGGACTCCGCTCGACCCTCACCGTCACGGTGCGCGAACCCGTGGTCGATGGCGAGAGTCAGCGCCCTGGTGCCGTGGGAGGCGGCCACGGCCGGGGAGACGAACCTGTCCGCCCTCGCGTCCAGCCCGGCTCCGGAGTAGGCGAAGGTCCAGTCGGCTCCCGCGCAGCCGGTGCGTACGACCACCCTGCTCTCCCAGGTCTGGGCATCCGGTGAGCAATGCCGGGTGTCGGCGTTCCAGGCCCTCAGGGCCGGCAGCAGCGGCCCGCCCGCCCCCATGCGCCGATGCAGTTCGTCGGGCTGCACCCCTTCCACCAGCACCAGTCGGCACCCGCGCCATGTGTGCCCGGGGGCGGCCAGCCAGCCCAGGCCGTCGGTGTCCGGCGCCGCGGTCTCCGCGGCCATGGTCTGTGCGGGGGTCGCCGCGGCGCCGCGCGGCGTGGCCAGCAGAGCACGCCCCCGTTCGGGCGTGAGCAGAGGGCCCAGAACGGAGTCGGCCAGCAGGCCCACCGGCGCGATGTGGTCGGAGGTCAGGGGCACCCATGAGGGAGCGGCCTCCAGCAGAGTCCGCCATGCCGCCTCCGGCCGGGCACGTACTGCCAGCTCGCGGGCCACCCGGACGGCTTCGCCGAACGCTCCGGACGCCTCGTATGCGAACGTGCCCTGCCGTATCCGCTCCAGCACGCCCGCCACCGTCTCGCGGTCCTCCTCGGGATACCGACCGAGGAACCACGTGTCGTCGTCGCGTCCCGAGCCTCCCTCCTCCGCGCAGCTCAGGGGCATGGCTTCGCGGGCGACGTACGGGTCCCGCAGCGAGGCACCCACCCGCTCGGTGCTGTCGCCGGCGCCCGACAGCGCCCGTATCTGCGCCAACAGCCGCCCGGCCCGGGGGCGCCCGCACGCCACCGCCTCGGCCAGCACCTCGGCCGCCGCCTCGTACTCACCGCTCAGCGCGTCCGCCAGCGCCCGCTCCACCCCGGCGTCCACGGAACGCGTCGTGTCGTTGGCGAAGCCGGGCCGGTCGGCGGACATGCGGAGGAACTCCTGGTACATGTCCTCCATGAAGTGCCTGAACGACGCGTACCGCCGAGGCGGCGCCGCGCGCCAGCTGGCATACGTGTAGACGGCCCACTCGCCGTGCTCGTCCACGTCGTCCGGGTCCAGCAGTACGTCCACCATGTCGGACTCCACCGCCAGTTGGAGGGACCGTGCCCACACTCCGGCTTCCCTCACCTCCTCGTCGTCCGCGTCCTCGTCGAGGTCCTCCAGCCAGATCTCGCCCAGGCCGTGGGGGTCTCCGCACCAGTCGATGTGCTCGGTCCCGGCCAGCAGATACACGAAGTGCCCCGCATACCGCCAGCCGTCGGTGACCTGGAGGAACGACCTCAGCGACGGTGGCAGCGGATGCCCTGTCCGCCGCTCCAGCGCGGCGAGGCGCTCCTCGTCGGCGGGCTCGAACCCCAGCCAGCGCGCCGCGTGGGCATCGCGGTCGCCGTCCCGCGCATCGAGATCCTCGTCGTACACATCGGCCCACTCCGCGCTCCAGCGCTCAAGGAACGGCCGCCATTCGTATCGCCTCATGCCCCGATGGTGACACCCGCCACTGACAACTCCCCCGGGACCAGGGCGGGTACGGCGTTCCCCCTGGCCGGCGAACCCCCCGTCGGGCGAAGCCACTCACGCGCCGACGCGCCTCCAGCTCCCCCGAGCCGCCAGAGCGAGCAGGGCGCTGGTGACGAGGTCGCCGATGCGGCTCGCCTTGTCGGCGTCCTTCACCGCGCTGATGAATCCGCCCAGCGCGAGCGCGGTGAGCAGAAGGGCGAAGAGGACCCAGAAGAGTTTCACGACGCCTCCAAGGCGACTCCGGGATGCCGACAAGGGCCGACGAGAGCGGCCAACATAGCGGCGGCGTACAGGAGTTGCCCGGGGAACGCCGCAAGGATGCCCCGTCCGGGTGGACCTGCCTCATCAGGATGGATGAGTTGCCCGGGATACCGGGGACGCGCTCTCCAGGGCAGCCACTGCCCACCTCCCCTCCCTCATCTCCTCGACACGAGAGATCTTGTGCCGGACAACCCGGCATCCGTAAGTTGTCCCGATGGGCATTTTCGACAGACTGACCGGCACCCGTTACCCCGACGCCGGTGTCGCGGCACGTTCGGCCGCGGAGGTCCGGGCCGCGCTGCTCGCGGTCAACGGGCCGGGCGTGCCGTTCGCCGTGCGCAACGGTGCCCCTTCCGAGCGCGCCGACCTGGTGGCGGTGTGGCGGGTCCGGGAGCTGGGCATCACCGTGCGGACCCGGATGCGGCTGGTCCCGGCGCAGCACGAAGTGCGGGCGATCGACGAGCAGTGGGACGCGCAGACGCGCGAGTACTCACGCGGGCAGGTGACCGGCGTCGCCCGTGACTGGACGATCGAGCGCGGCGCCGACGGCCGTCTCCAGAAGACGGAGGGGGCGCGCTTCGACTTCGCGGAGATGAAGAACCCCCTGCGGGGTGCGGTCCTGGACGCTGGATGGACGTGGCGGGGAGTCGTCTTCCGGCTCTGAACGGCCCGGCGGCATGGCCGTGGACGTGCGGGAGCGGGAACCGGAATCCGTTCGCGTATACGTCGACTCCCAACGGCCTGGCCATCCCCAGATTTTGGGATACGGGGCCCGATATGAGCTGCCATAGCCTGCCGGGGACGCTTCGCAGCGTGCGGCGGCATACGTATCTGACGTGAGCCGCGTATCCGAGAGGAGAACTCCATGATCGTGCAGCTTGAGTTCCAGCGGGCCCGCAGGATGTACCCCCCGGCCCACCACCACTCCGGCATCGCTCCCGTTTTCACCTGGAAGAAGGACTGACCGTCCAGGTGGCCGGGTTCCGGGAGCCGTCGTCTCGGCGGCTCCCGGCTCTTTGAGGTTGGAGGAAGTCGTGACAGTCAGTCCTTCCGTGCGGGCCGGCGGGCTCCGCTTGGTGAACGTCGAATTACGGCCGCTCGTGCAACCCGGCCCGGGTGCGGAACGGCACACGCTGGCCATCGCCCCAAGGGGCGGTCTCTTCGAGATCAAGGCCGCGCCCGAGAACGTCGCGGCGGTCCTCGCCCGCTGCGACGGTACGAGGACGGCCGAGGAAGTCACCGAGGGCACATCGGACCCGGCCGGATACCGGGAGGTGTTGGACAAGCTGACCGAGCTCGGCGCCCTCAGCTCCGGAACCCCCCTCGACGGCGAGGGACGCTGGCTGCGCTTCGCCCATGGCACCCGGCCCGAGCCCGACCGGGTGGCCGCCACCCCGTTGATCCTGACCGGCGACGCGGAGCTGACCGCGATCGCCCAACACTGCCCGGCCGCCGCCCACTTCGCCTCCGTCGAGGTCACCACCACCGACGGACTGCCTCAGGCGCTGGAGGCGTACGCGGACGGCGAGCCGCTGGTGCTGGCGCTGCGCGACCGCTTCGACCTCGACTACCTGGAGTCGCTGAACGACTTCTGCGCCGAGCGTACGGTCAACTGGTCCTCGTTCCACCTCAGTCAGGGCCGCGGCTGGGCCGGGCCCACCGTCGCGCCCGGGCGCACCCCCGACTACCGGGACCTGCTGGGCCGTCGGCTGACCGTGGCCGAACGCGCCGACGTGTACTCCGCGCTCACCGGTGACGCGGTGTTCGGCGAGGCCGCCCGCCCCACCCACTCCGAACTGCTGTGGATGCTCTCGTACCTGCTCATCGACGTGGAGCGGTGGATCGCGGGGGTCACCGCGCTGACGCTGTGGGCGGAGATCGAACTGGACCCGGTGGAGCTGACCACCTCCCGGCATCCGCTGCTGCCGCTCCCGGACCGTCCCATCGACGACGACACCCCGCCCCTGAGCGAGCGGTATCTGCTGGACGACCGCACCGGGCTCATCGCCACCCACCAGGTCTTCGACCACCACCCCTCGATCCCGGACCAGTTGGTCACCGTGCAGACCAACGTCGCCGACATGCGCCGCCTGTACACCTGGTCCAGCAACGTCGTCTGCGGCGGCACCGCCTTCCGCGACTTCCGGGCCGCCCGCGGCGCCGCGATCGGCGAGGCGGTCGAGCGGTACTGCGGGAACTGCATCACCGACTCCGTGGAGGTGCGCGAGGCCTCCTACCGCGAGATGCGGCGATCCGGCGAGCGCACCCTCGACCCCGAGCGTCTGGTGCTCTACTCGGACCGGCTCTACGACAGCCCCGGCTTCCCGTTCGTCCGCTTCACCCACGACCGCACCACCCACTGGGTGCGCGGCCACTCCCTCACCAAGGACCGGCCCATGTGGGTTCCGGCCAGCCTGGTCTACGTCAACTGGTACATGGACCAGTACGCCGAGGTGCCGCCCACCAACTTCCTCTACTACCCGGGCCTGGCCGCGGGACGCAGTGTGGAGGACGCCCTGGTCTCCGGCATCGAGGAGATCATCGAACGGGACGCCACCATGATCTGGTGGATGAACCGGCACCCGCTGCCCAAGATCGAGCCCACCCCCGAACTCGCCGCGCTCTGGGCCGGCCGCCCCACCGAACTCGGCCAGCGGGGCTGGCTCATCCACCTGGACAACGAGTTCGACGTGCCGGTCATGGCCGGAGTCGTCGAGAACGAGGTGGAGAAGCTGTTCTCCATCGGCTTCGGCGCCCGCCCCGACCCGGTCGAGGCCGCCCGCAAGGCCTGGGGCGAGGGTCTGACCCTGCAGGACGGCACCCGCGACTTCGACGACCCCGACGGGCTGTTCCGGGAGGCGGTCGCGGCGGGCTGGACCAGCGCCCGGGTGAAGCCGTGGCGCGAGGACCGCGCCTACCTCGACGACTACGCCAAGGACTTCCACGACGTCAACGACCTGCTCTGCCAGGAGCAGCTCTTCCTCGACCCGCGCGCCGCCGACATCGTGCGCCCCTGGGTCGACACCCCCACCAGCCGCCCCATCGACTCCCTGCCCCGCCTCACCGACCGCACCCTGGCCACGTACCAGAAGACCGTCGAGCAACGCGGCTACGAGATCGTCTACGTCGACATCACCACCCAGGACGTCGCCAAGACCGGCTTCCGCGTCCTGCGCGTCCTCATCCCCGGTCTCGTCCCCAACTTCCCCGCGGCCTTCCCGTTCCTGGGGCGCAGGCGCATCCAGGACATGCCGGTCTCCCTCGGCTGGCGCACACACCCCCTGGCGGAGGAGGAGCTCAACTACTTCCCCCTCCCCCACGCGTGACACCGCGCTGATCCGCGACCGGTGGGCACCGCCACTGCGGCGGTGCCCACCGGCGCGCCGGTGCCGTAGCAGGGCCGATCGGGTGGATCGGTGCCGTTTTCACCCGGCCCGCACGCCCGCCGGACCTGACGCGAGCCTCTCATCGCGCACGATCGGCTCGGCAGACGAACGGAAAATGAGAGAGGCCCGATCATGAGAAAACCCTCCCCGTCCCGCCGGTCGACGGCGGCCCGCACGCTCGCCGCGGCGACGCTCGCCGTCGCGGGGCTGCTGCCGCTGGCGGTCACCCAGGCGCAGGCCACGCCGCCCGTCGACGCCCTGGCCAAGGGGGGCGACCACGACTACCCGCACCACGAGCTGAGCCCAGGACTCCAGGCCAAGCTCGACAAGGCGGTGCGGGACGTCATGAAGAAGGCGGGCATCCCCGGGGTGCAGGTCGGCCTGTGGATGCCCGGCAAGGGCAGCTACGTCCGTGCGTTCGGTGTCGCCGACAAGCGCACCGGCGCACCGATGACCGACGACATGCGGATCCGCATCGGCAGCGAGACCAAGACGTTCACCGCCACGGCGGTCCTCGAACTCGTCGACGACGGCAAGGTCGGCCTCGACGACCCGATCTCCAAGTACATCAAGGGCGTCCCCAACGGCAACCACATCGCCGTGCGCGACCTGCTCGACATGCGCAGCGGCCTGTTCTCGTACAGCGCGGACGACGCGTTCATCAAGGCGTTCCTCACCAACCCCGACCGCCCCTTCACGCCGAAGGAACTGCTCGCCTACGCGTTCAAGCACCCCAACCAGTTCCCGCCGGGGTCCAAGTTCCAGTACTGCAACACCAACTACATCCTGCTCGGCCTGCTGGTCGAGAAGATGACCGGTGAGAACCTGCGGGACGTCATCGAGCACCGGGTCCTGCGGCCCAGCCACCTCGACCACACGCTCTTCCCGAAGGCGGCCGAGTTCCCCCGCCCGCACGCCCACGGATACACCAACCAGACGCTCACCGGGAAGGTCGCGGACGCCACCCACTGGAACCCGAGCTGGGGCTGGGCGGCCGGTGCGATGATCTCGGACCTGCACGACCTCAAGCACTGGGCCAAGGACCTCGCCACCGGCACCCTGCTCTCGCCCGCCACCCAGGCGAAGCGCCTGAAGGTCCTGCCCACCGGCGTCCCCGGCGCGGGCTACGGCCTCGGCATCTTCAACGTCAACGGGTGGACGGGCCACAACGGCTCCCTGCCCGGGTACGAGAGCCTGACCATCTACCTGCCGGAGCAGAAGGCGACGCTGGTGGCGCTGCTCAACACGGACATCCTCTACAAGGGCGAGGAGCCGAGCACCGTCCTCGGCAAGGCGATCACCAGCATCGTCACACCGAAGAACGTCTACTACATCCCGCCCCAGAAGTAACCGGCCATCGCGGTGGGCGGGTCGACTGCGTCACGCACGGCCCGCCACCGCGCGGAGCACCGCTTCGCCCGCGCCGGACAGTGGCGTCAGGGCAGAGTGAGTGTGCCCCACACCGCCCGGTGGTCGGAGGAGCCGGTGTCCGGTGCGACGCCGCAGCCGCTCCACGTGCCCCCGCCGAACAAGTAGTCGATCTTGATGGTGCCCGCCGTCGGCCGGTTCGGCGTCGCGGAACGCGCGTCGCACTCCTCGTACGCGGAGTACAGCGTGCCCAGCACACCCGTCGACGGCGTGGCGTTCAGATCACCGCCGAGCAGCGGGCGGTAGCCGGGCAGGGACGCCGCCCGGCGCAGGGTGTCCGCCTGTTGCGGCTGGTACGTACGGTCGGGGTCGTCGTAGCCGGGGCCGCCCGTGCTGAAGTGCGCGGCGCACACCTCCGCCGCCCAGGAGGCCACCGTGGCGCACAGCGCGGTGCGCTGCTCGACACCGGGCGGGGAGGGCAACTCGTACGCCCGGTACCAGGTGTTCTCCTCCGGCACGGCCAGCGCCACGCCGTACGCTCCCCGGTCCGCTCCCGACGGGTCGGGTTGGCAGTTCTTCCGCGCCTTGATGCCGGTTCCGGGCACCTGGTACTGAACCGGCGCGAACCGTACGTCCCAGCCGCCGCCGAGCTGTGTTTCGAGCGCCTGCTCCACGGGCTTGGCGAACTTCTCGCAGAACTCTTCGAGCAGGATCACATCAGGGGTTCCGGCGGCCTTCGCGCGTGCCACGATCTGGTCCGCCAGCGGGCCCGCCGTCGTGTGGTAGAAGCCGCAGTTCTTGTTGTTGTCGGCGCACACGTTCCAGGTCAGCGCCTTGATGGCGCGCGGGGACGCGGACGGCGGCGGGGTCGGGTCGGCCGGTGCGGCCACGGGCACCAGGCGGAAGCGTTCCCATGAACCCACCGCCGTGGCGCGGGCCTGGAGCAGCCCGTCGCCGGTCGCTCCCGCGTCGGCGGACACATAGCGGTCCTGCCCGTCGTGGTGGTAGCGCAGGGCGTAGACGGCCGCGCCGGTCTGCGGCTGCGGCACGAGCTCCAGCTTCTCCCAGCCGGCGGGCGGCCCCTCGGTCCGGGCGCGCAGCTTCCCGTACCGGCCGTCGGCCCCGGCACCGAACTCCGCCGCCACATAGGCGCCGTTGGCCTGCGAGCGCAGGGCGACCGTCGCCCCCTTGGCCGCGTTGTCGGTGTGCAGGGTGAACTGCTCCGGGATGCCGGGGCTGTCCGCCCGGGCGTACAGCTCGTTGGTGCTGGACGCCTCCACCGAGACGTACTTGCCGGTGGCGAGCGAGAGCAGCTCCCACTGCTGTCCGGCCGACTTCGAGGTGTTCGGGGGCGTCGGTGCGGCCGCCGTGGCGGGCGCGCCGAACAGGGCCGGCAGGACCGCCCCGATCAGCGCGGCAGCCAGCAGCCGCGGTATGCGCAGACGATTTCTCATACCGCGAGGATAGGGACCTGCTGATGTGAACCTGCCAGGCGAGTGCGGGGCACCTGCTCCCGGGCCCTCCCACCTCGGCCTTTCGTACCCGCCGGCCGGGGGTTGTTGTCCGTCCGTGCCGCGCCCTCGCGGGCTGCTTCGCGCCGGGTTCCCGTACGTGTGCGCGGGGAGGATAGTCGGAAGCCGACGGCCTGCCCCGCACAGGGCCCGGCATGTTCCTCATGGAGGTGTCCTGTTGTGACCACGACCCCCTCAAGGCCGCGCGCCGGTGTGGCTCCCGGCGGCCTGCCGCTGCTCGGGCACGCCTGGCAACTCCACGCCCGCCCGCTGGAGTTCCTGTCCTCCCTGCCGGCCCACGGGGACCTCGTACGGATCGGGATGGGGCCCTGGCCGGCCTATGTCGTCTGCCGCCCGGACGCGGCGCACCAGATGCTCACCGACTCGCGGACCTTCGACAAGGGCGGCCCGTTCTTCGACAAGGCGAGGGTGCTGTTCGGCAGCAGTCTGCCGATGGCCGGATGGCGCGAACACCGCTGGCAGCGCCGCCAGATGCAGCCCGCCTTCCAGCCCGGCCGCATCGACGGGTACGCGGTGGTCATGGGCGAGGAGGTGGACCGTATGACCACCGCCTGGAAGCCCGGTCAACAGTTGGACGTCACCGCCGCGCTGACCACCCTGACCCTGCGCATCGTCACCCGCAGCGTGCTGGCCGCGGAGGCGGAGGACTCGGCGGTGGCCGAGGTACTGGAGAGTCTGCACACGGTCATCGACGGCATCTACCAGCGCGTGATGCTGCCACTGGGGCCGCTCTACCGGCTGCCCACCCCGGGCAACTTGCGCTACCGCCGCGCCTGTACGCGCCTGCACCGCGCGATCGACGACATCATCGCCGCCCGGCGGGCCGCGCCCGGCGAGCACGACCTGGTGTCGATCCTGCTGAACGCCCACGACGACGACACGGGCGAGCCGATGTCCGACGAGGACATCCGCGACCAGCTGATGGTGATGATCGGCGCAGGTTTCGAGACCACCGCCAACACCCTTGCTTTCGCACTGTGGTTGATCAGCCAGCACCCGAAGGTACGGGAACAGCTGCACGCCGAGGTGGACGCGACGCTGGCCGGGCGCACCGCCACACCCGCCGACCTCGACGGCCTGTCGTACACCCAGCACATCATCCACGAGGTGATGCGCATGTACCCCGCGGGCTGGTTCTTCACCCGCGTCACCACGACCGACACCACCCTCGCCGGACACCCCCTCCCCAAGGGCACCGCCCTCCTCTACAGCGCCTACCTCCTGCAACACCAGCCCGACCTGTTCCCCGACCCCGAGCGTTTCGACCCCGACCGCTGGGCCGCCGACGGGGCCGACGCCCTGCCCCGGGGCGCGCACGTGCCCTTCGGGGGCGGCAACCGCAAGTGCATCGGCGACCAGTTCGCCCTCACCGAGATGACCCTCGCCCTGGCCACCGTCTGCACCCGCTGGGACCTGACCCCGGACCCCGAGGCCACCCTCCACGTACAGGTGCGCGGCACGCTGGGACCGGGCCCGCTCGACATGACGTGCACGCCACGCAACACACCGGCCGGTTCAGCCTGAGCGGGAAGGCCGCTCAGCCCTCTCCCACAGACGCCCCAAGTGGGTGTGGAGGACGTCCTGAGCCTGCCGCGCGGTGAGGTGGCCGATGAGGACGTGTGCGGTGAGGCCGTCGGCCAGGGCGAGGAGGGTGCGGGCTTCGTGGTGCGCATCGAGGGGCACCACGTACTCGGCGCTCTCGTCGGCTTCCGCGACAAGGCGCGCGAACACCTCGTGCAGAGCCGCGTAGTTCGCCTTCAGCGTGCCGGCGAGCGCCTCGCTGACCGCCGCTTGGGCGACGAAGGCGAGCCACACCCTGGCCTCGGCGCGGTGTTCTTCCCGGAGCAGTGAGATCTCGGTGGCCGCGTGGCCCAGGGCGGATGCGGCCGACTGGGCCGGGCTGCGGACGAGGCGGGCCCGTACGCGCTCGATGATCCGCTCACCGATGACCCCGAGGGCGAACACCAGCATCTCTTCCTTGGTGCGGAAGCAGCGCTGAACCGCGCCCATCGACACCCGTGCCTGGGCGGCGACGTCGCGCAGGGTCACGCCCTCCAGCCCGCGTTCGTCGGCAAGTTGGCACACGGCCTCGGCGATGAGCCGGCGTCGGCCCTCGTGGTCCACCTGCCTGGGCATGCCCGCTCGCTTCCTTCTGCCGTGTCCGCCGCGTCCGCCACGGACTGCCGCGCTTCGCCCATTCTATTCGATGCGCCCGCATCGGTACTCGGGCTATTGTTCCGATGCAAGCGCATCGGAACAACCATGAGGAGAGTGCGAAGCATGCAGGACGCGTTGTGGCAGAGGACGGCAGCGGCGCAGGCGGCAGCCGTACGGAGTGGCGAGGTGTCGGCCGCCGAGCTGGTCGAGAGCCATCTGGAGCGCATCGCGGCGGTCAACCCGCAGGTGAACGCCGTCACCCAGCTCCTGGTCGAGCGCGCCCGCGAGGCCGCGGAGCAGACGGACCGCAGGCGGGCCGCCGGGGATGTGCTGGGGCCGCTCGCGGGCGTGCCGTTCACGGTGAAGGAGAGCACTTCGATCGAAGGCGTGCCGACCACGTTCGGCGTGCAGCGCTTCCGCGATCTGGTCGCGGCGGCCGACGCGCCCCCGGTGGCCCGACTGCGCGCCGCCGGTGCCATCCCGATCGGGCACAGCAACATACCCACCTTGATCCTGGCCGGAATGCACACCCGCAGCGAGCTGTTCGGCGACACGGTCAACCCGTGGGACCGCGGCCGGACGCCCGGCGGCACCAGCGGCGGCGACGCGGTGGCCGTCGCCACGGGCATGGCGGCGATCGGCCTCGGCAACGACTCCGGCGGGTCGATCCGGATCCCGGCCCAGTTCTGCGGAGTGGCGGGGCTGAAGCCGACCACCGGCCGCTTCCCCGCCGACCACCGCATCCTCGGGCCGGACGACCCGGGCCCGGCCTCCCAGATGCTGGTCACCGACGGCCCTCTGGCCCGGAACGTGGCCGACCTGCGCCTGGCCTACGAGGTGCTGACCGGGACCGATCCGCGCGACCCGCGGGCGGTTCCGGTGCCCGCGTACGGCGACCCGCTGCCGGGAAGGGTGAAGGTGGCCGTCGTGCCGGACCCGGGCGGCCACGGCGTCCACCCCACCGTCGCGGCGTCCCTCCAGGCCGCGGCGGACGCGCTCCGCGACGCCGGATACGACGTGTGCGAGGTGCCGGACGTACCGAGGCTGGACGAGACCCTCGAAGCGTACGACCGGATCACCATGACCGAGTTCGCCCCGAACTGGCCGACGGTACGCACGCTCCTCGGCAAGGGCGGTAACCGCTACATCGAGATGGCGATGGAGCGGACGCCGCCGGTCGCCGATGCGGACGAGCTCATGCGGCTGATGGGCACGTGGATGAACATCCGCCGCTCATGGGCCGAGTTCCTCGACGAGTACCCGCTCGTGCTCGGCCCGTCGTTCACCGAGCCACCGATCGAGCCCGGCCTGGAGTCGCGCGACCGGGCGGGCCGGGACCGGGTCGCCTCGGCGATGCGCCTGTGCACGGCGACGAGCTTCGTCGGCGTACCGGCGGTGGCCGTACCGACCGGCCTGACCGACGGGCTCCCCTGCGGGGTGCAGATCATCGGGCGCCCCTTCCGCGAGGACCTGTGCCTGGACGCGGCCCAGGCGGTCGAGGACCGGCTCGGCGTGCTGACGCCGGTGGATCCGTGCGGGGGTGGGGCGGGCTGAACCCTCCCCGTACGGGGAGGGTTCACCGCAGTCGGACTTGACCGGCACCGGGACAGCGAGAGCTGGGGCCAGGACGGTCAGCAGGTCGCCGAGCCCTTCGTACCGGGTGCGGAAACGCGGGCCTTGGGGCGGGTGCCCTCTACCGTACGACCGCGGCGATCACCGTGGTCACCACCCTGCGGACCTCCTCCGGCTCGGGCGGGACGCCCTCGCGCCCCGCGAACAGCAGGTGCCCGGTTCCGATCAGCGTGAGCGCGAGCGTGTCTACGTCGGCGTCCGCCGCGACGCGGCCCAAGGCGCGTTCCGCGCCGAGGTAGGAGGCGATCATGGACGTGGCCTCCGCCAGTACGGGGATGCCGCCCGGCGTGGTCCCGCGCAGCCGGGCCCGCAACTCGTCCCGGAAGGTGACGAGCCCGACGATCGCCACCGCGACCGAACCGAACAGGTCCGTCAGCGCACCGGTGAGATGGTCCGCGACGGTGCCGGTCCCGACGGACTCGCGCAGGGTGTCGGACTGGCGGCCGACCTGGCCGACGCGGTCCCGTACGAGCTCGGCGAGGAACGCGTCGAAGTCGGCGAAGTGGCGGTGCAGCACCCCCTTGGCGCAGCCCGCCTCCTCGGTGACCGCCCTGCTGGTCAGCGCGTTCGGGCCGCCCCGGAGCAGGACGCGCTCGGCGGCGTCGAACAGCTGCCGGCGCGCGTCACGCATGGCCACGCCTGTCGGCATACCCGTACCCCTCACTCCCTCACCGATGCCCGCCCGTTGACGAGTGGGCACGTGCCCACCATAGTGGGCGCATGCCCACTTTAGTGCCGGAGCCACACGGTTCCCAGGGTTCTTCCGCCGCCGAGACACATCAACTGCGGCAAGCGGCCGAGTCGTTCGGTTCCGACGCAGAGCGTTACGACCGGGCGCGACCCCGTTACCCCGACGCCCTGGTGGACCGGATCACCGCCCATACCCGGGGCGCCCGCGTCCTCGACGTCGGCTGCGGGACCGGCATCGTCGCCCGGCAGTTCCAGGCGGCGGGCTGCGAAGTGCTCGGGGTCGAGCCCGACGCGCGTATGGCCGATGTGGCACGCCGGCTCGGGGTCGAGGTCGAGGTGGCAGCGTTCGAGGCATGGGATCCCGGCGGCCGGGAGTTCGACGCGGTCGTCGCCGGACAGGCCTGGCACTGGGTGGACCCGGCGGCGGGAGCGGCCAAGGCCTCGCGGGTGCTGCGGCGCGGCGGTCGGCTGGCGGCGTTCTGGAACGTATTCCAGCTTCCACCAGAGGTGGCGGAAGCCTTCGCCGCGGTCTACCGGCGGGTGTTGCCGGACGCCCCGTTCAACCTCCAGTCACTGACGAAGCAACCTCTGGACGCGTACCAGGGGTTGTTCGCCAAGGCCGTCGACGGAATGCGCGGGGCCGGTGCGTTCAGCGAACCGGAGCAGTGGCGCTTCGACTGGGAGTGGTCCTACAGCCGGGCCGCCTGGCTGGACCAAGTGCCCACCCACGGCGCCCTCACCCGGCTCCCGCCGGACAAGCTGGCCGAGGTGCTGGAGGGCATCGGGGCCGCCATCGACACGGTGGGCGGCGGTTTCACGATGCGTTACGCGACGGTGGCGGTCACCGCGACGCGCAGCGGGAGCGTTGCGTGACGGTGGCGGCCGAAGGCACGGCCGCCCGTCTCCGAAGGGGGCGACGCTCTAGGCTTCCGGTACCGGCCCGGCCGCCGATCCCGACGTCAGGAGCGCACACCGTGTTCGACCCCGCAGCGGAGAACCCGTACCCCGACAGCCACCGACCCGACGACATGCCCGCACCGCACGAGTTGCTCGCGCCGGTGCTCGGGCTCCTCGGCACCTGGCACGGCCGGGGCCAGGGCGGGTACCCGACGATCAGCGGGGACTTCACCTACGCGCAGGAGGTCACCTTCAGCCACGACGGCCGCCCCTTCCTCCGTTACGAGGCCCGGGCCTGGCTGCTCGGCGCGGACGACACCCCGCTGCGCCCGTCCGCCCGGGAGAGCGGCTGGTGGCGGCTCCAGCCCGACGGCCGGGTGGAGGCACTGATCACCCAGCCCACCGGCATCGCGGAGATCGCGGTCGGCTACGCGGGCGAGAACACGGTCGACCTCTCCACCCACGAGGTGGCCCTCACCCCCACCGCCAAGGAGGTCGACGCCACCCGCCGTCGCTACACCCTCACCGACGACGACACCCTCACCTTCGTCCACGACCTCGCGACGGTCGGCCAGCCGCTCCAGCACCACCTCTCGGCGCGCCTGCGCCGCAAGGCGTAGCTGCCCGATACGGCCGCACTGACAGACACACCACCCTACGAGGACCGACATGGCGGCCCCGCAGACCCTAGACCTGCGGCCACTCCCAGCCGAGTTGCAGGAAGAAGCCGAGGCGGTCGCTGACCGCCCGGATCTCGGTGATCCTGCCGTCGGCCAGCGTGAAGATCCAGATCGCCTCGACGTCGAAGCTCCGGCCGGTCGGCTCGGGCATCCTGGGGTGCGTCCCGCCATGGACACCGCGCTGGGTGACCCGGGCGACCACACGGTCCCCCTCGCCGATCAGTTCGTCGACGCGGACGGTGAGCGGGTCGAACGCGGCGAGCTGCTGACGCAGACCATCGAACGCGGCACCCGGCTCGTCGGCCTCACCGTGGATGATCTTGTTGTGGTCCACGACGTCGTGCGCCATGAACCGAGGCAGATCCTCCAGCCGACGGTCACTGACCGCCTCGAAGAAACCCCGCACTGCCTTCTTGTTGTCGTCCACCACGGTAGGCCCCCCACATGATCGTTTGTTGGCGGAGGCGAGCCTAGACGCAGGACCGGCTCCCCCGCCAACTCCCGTCGGCGGGGCCGGTCCCCGGCCCACTTCCTCCCGCAATCGGTCAGTTGTGCCCGAACTTCCGTGGTTGCTTGTGGGAGACCTCCTGCGGGGCCGGACGTTCCATGTCCTGCGCCGCGGGCGACCTCGTCGGCTCCCTGACCTCCGCCGTCGTACTGCGCTCGTGGCCGCCGGTGCGGGCGCCGCGGTTCTGTCGGGTCTGTTTCTTGCCCACGACGATGCCTCCTTCAAGGGGTCCCGGAGGATGAACGACACCAGGCTCGCACACACGTACGAAGATCGCATTTCGGGCAATCGGGGCTTCGGCCGGACCGCACCCACCGCGCCTTTTCACCAGCGCACCGCGCTCGGTCCGCCGATGCCGTATCCGGTTCCCAGCCACTCGAAGAGGGGCCCCACGGACGGGTCGCCGCGCACTCCCTCCGCTGCCCGCGGGTCTCCCGACAGGAACTCGGCCGCCAGACGCTCCGCCTGTACGGCGGGATCCTCGCCGGTCACCGGCCCGAACGCCCCGAACGCACCGGCGGAGCACATGGTGCCGTCCGTTCCCCGCCGGTAGTGCGTGAACAAGAGGCGAACGCGTTCGGGATCCCCCAGTTCCGCCCAGACATGGTCGAGCTCGCACGACCATGACGAGAGCCGCCATCTCGTGACGCCGACGCCGAACACGTGGATGCGTTCGTTCATGCCCCCACCGTCGAGCACCCACTGATCGTTTGTCACACCATTTCGGACTGCCTACGGGCGGAAAGCCACTGGAGCCGCCCGGACCGACCTGCGAGGATCGCTTTCGCGCCATGGCCACTGCGCCACGGGCGCCGGTTCCAACCATGTGGAGGGTGACGATGTACGCGATACCGCTGGGCGACGACGGCGCTGAGCTGCGCCCGGTCGAGCCGTGGCAGGCCGGGGAGTTCCTCGCTCACGTGGACCGGGGGCGGGAGTTCATCGGGCAGCACAACGGCCTGCCCGACGTCGTCACCGACCTGGAGTCGAGCCGGGCGTTCCTCCAGGCGTACGCGGAGAAGGCCGCGGCCGACTCCGGACGGCTGTACGGAATCTGGACGGGCGGCACGCTGGTCGGCGCGGTCCTGCTGCGGAAGCTGGACATCGCCCAGGGCACCGCCGAGGCGGGTTGCTGGCTGGAGCCGTCGGCGGTGGGCAAGGGACTCGTGACCCGGGCCGTACGCGTGATTATCGACTGGGCCGTCGAGGAGCGGGGCGTCCACCGCGTCGAATGGTGGGTCTCCACCGAGAACGAGCCGAGCATCGCCGTGGCCCGGCGACTCGGGATGACCAAGGACGGCGTGCTGCGCGAGAGCTATCTGTACCGGGGCAAGCGGCACGACGAGGAGATCTGGTCGGTGCTCGCGCCGGAGTGGCGGGCGGCCAAGAAGGCGAACTGAGCAGCAGATTCCGTGCGGTTGGAGCCCGGTCGGCATCGCCGACCGGGCTCCAGACCGTTCCAGGCTCACGCCGTGCCCGGCTCCGGGCCGCTCCCGGCGACTCACCGTTCCAGCCAATTCGCCCTTCCGGCCAACCCGCCGCTGTGGTCAACTCGCCTCTCCGGGCCGCGTTTCGGCCAGGGACCCCTCCCCAGGGCCTCACGCTCCGCGTCATTTTGCAATCCCTTAACTGCGGGATTACGCGCCGCGTACAAAGCGCCCTAGCGTGTCGGGGACGGCACTTGCCCCCCTCTCCCGACCACCTGCCCCCCACTCCCCGTAGCGGCAACTCCACGCCACGAGGGGAAGGTACGCGCGTCCGTGCACGATCAGGCCAGCACCGTGCACGCATCGTCAAGGTAATCCACCTGCCGTCGGCCGTTGAATAAGGCGTCAGCAGACCGGAAGTCACGCCGACCGGACGTCACACTGAAGGGCAGGCAGTTGAGCACCCCATCCCCCTTTCCCTCTCCCTTACCGTCCTCCACCTCGTCCTCCTCCCCACCTCCCGTATCGCCCCAGCTCGGCACCGCGCACCTCGACACCTTCGTCCAGGACCACTTGCCTCCCGTGTCCCTCCAGCCGGACACCCTGCTCGACCTGCCCACACTTCGCTTTCCGCCCCGGCTGAACTGTGCGACCGAGCTCCTCGACGGCCCCTCGGGCCCGGCGGACCGCGCGGGCCGGCTCGCCGTGCTCTCGCCGCACGGGGTGCGCTGGACGTACGCGGAACTCCTCGCCACCGTCTCCCGCATCGCGCACGTGCTCACCGAGGACATGGGCCTGGTGCCCGGTAACCGGGTGCTGCTCCGGGGCGCCAACACCCCGATGCTGGTGGCCATTTGGCTCGCGGTGGTGCGGGCGGGCGGGGTGGTCGTGGCCACGATGCCGCTGCTGCGCGCCAAGGAACTCGCGTACGTGATCGACAAGGCGCGCATCACCCACGCCCTGTGCGAGTCCGCGCTCGGCGCCGAGCTGGAGGCGGCGGAGGCCGACGGGCGCCCGCTGCGGACGATGCACTTCCTCGACGGGGCGCGCGGGGACTGGGACGCGAAGGCGGACCCGGGCGCGGACCTCGAAACGGCCATGGCCGAGCATTCCGACTGGTTCCCGCCCGTCGACACCGCCGCGACCGACCCCTGCCTGATCGCCTTCACCTCCGGCACCACGGGGATGCCGAAGGCGACCGTGCACTCCCATCGTGACGTGATGGCCGTGTGCTGCTCCTTCCCCCAGCACGTACTGCGGGCCACGAGCGACGACCGGTTCATCGGCACCCCCTCGCTGGCGTTCACGTACGGCCTCGGCGGGCTGCTGCTCTTCCCCCTGCACATCGGCGCCTCCGTCGTGCTGCTCGACCGCGCCTCGCCCCAGCAACTGGCCCGCGCCATCGACGAGTTCCGCGCCACCGTCTGCTTCAGTGGCCCGACGGCGTACCGGGCCATGTGCATGGACCCGGCCCCGTACGGCATGTCCTCGCTGCGCGAGTGCGTCTCGGCGGGCGAGCCGCTGCCGCCGGTCACGCGCAAAATGTGGAAGCAGGCCACCGGCCATGACCTGATCGACGGTCTCGGCTCCACCGAGATGCTGCACATCTTCATCGCGATGCGCGGCGACGAGGCGGCGACCCGGCCCGGCGCGCTCGGGCGACCCGTGCCCGGCTACCTCGCCGCGATCGTCGACGACGCGGGCCGCCCACTGCCGTACGGCGAAGTCGGCGCGCTGGCCGTCAAGGGGCCCACGGGCTGCCGCTACCTCGACGACGACCGCCAGGTGGACTACGTACGCAACGGCTGGAACCTCACCGGCGACGCCTGCTGGGCCGACAAGGACGGCTATCTCCACTACCACGCCCGGCTGGACGACATGATCGTGTCGGCCGGGTACAACATCTCGCCGGTCGAGGTGGAAGCCACGCTCCTGACCCACCCGGCCGTACGGGAGTGCGCGGCGGTCGCCGCCCCCGACGACGAGCGCGGTGCGGTGGTGCAGGCGCATGTCGTGCTGGCGAAGGGCCACGCCCCTTCCCCCGAACTCGTCCTGGAACTACAGCAGTTCGCCAAGGCCGAGATGGCGCCCTACAAGTATCCGCGCGTCATCGCCTTCTGCGACGAACTCCCCCGGGCCGGCACCGGGAAGGTCCAGCGCTTCCGGCTGCGCGGCGCCACCGCCGACAGCTCCGGCCCGTCGGCCGAGCTGGAAGGAGTGACCGGTGACCCTGCCTCCGCCTGAACCCGGCCCGATCGGCTTCACCCAGCACAAGCGTGTCTTCTTCCATCATTGCGATCCGGCGGGAATCGTCTTCTACCCGCAGTATCTGCTGCTCATCAACGAAGTGCTCCAGGACTGGTTCGAGACGGGGCTGAACGTCGGCTATGCCGGGCTGTTCGCGGAGCGCCGGATCGGCATTCCCACCGTCCGTCTCGAATGCGACTTCCTCGCCCCGAGCCGGCTCGGCGACGCGCTGGACATCACGCTCAGCGTCGAACGCATCGGAAAGTCGTCGTTCGAGCTGCGTTACGAGTGCGCCGGGCCGCGGGGGCAGGACGTGCGTGCCCGGATCCGCGCGGTGCTGGTGACCACCTCGCTCGACGGCCACGGCCCGATCCCCATCCCTCAGGACATCCGCACAGCGATGGAGCGTTACATATGACGACCGACCGCACGGACCCCACGCGTACGAGCGTCGACGGCACCGTCACCGGCACCGCGCGGGCGGCCGATCCGATCGGCCTGATCAAGACCGACGGGCTCGGCGCGGGCAACTTCTTCCGCCTGGCGGCAGCAGCGGCGAGCGAGACGACCGAGACCGTGATCGAGCTCGATGAGCCCTATCGCGCTCCTTCCGGGGCCTTGCACAAGAGACTTTCGCTGTCGGCGCTCGACGAGCTCACCGACCGGGTGGCCGCCGGGTACTACGCCGACGGCATCCGCCCCAAGGACCCGGTGGCGGTCTTCGTGACGGAGAGCGTGCGCTACCTCCTGCACTACATCGCGCTGACGAAGATCGGCGCGATCCCCGTGTTCGTGAACAGCTCGCTGCCCCCGGAGATCGCGGCGCGGTTCATCGAGCACGTCGGGGCGGCAGCCGTGGTGTCCGACCCCGAGCGGCTCGCCGAGGACCGGCTGCCGATCACGTACTACAGCGAGGAGCCGTACGGTCAGGGCGCGTTCAAGCTCTTCACGCACGAGGACGACGATCCGGTGCTGATCGCGCACACCTCCGGGACCACGGGCATCCCGAAGGCCGTGCAGTTCAACCACATGGGGTTCTTCTTCGGGGTCAGGCAGCAGATCGGGGCCGACCTCGGCACGCGCATCCTGTCCGCCCTGCCGCAGAGCCACGCGTCCGCGATCTCCGTACTGATGTCGGCGGTCGCCCGGCGTGCCACCACGCTCCTTGCGACCCGCCGGGGCCCCGAGGACATCGCCCTCGCCATCCAGGAGTTCCGGCCGCACCTGGTCGCGGGCTTCCCGAAGACCTTCGTCGACCTGTGCCGCGTCGACCTCGACGCGTACGACCTGTCCTCGGTCGCCCGGTGGATGTCGACCGGCGACGCCAACCACGAGCGACACATACGCAAGCTGGTGGCGCGCGGCAACCATGTCGACCGGGACGGGAACCCTCAGGGCGGTTCGCTGTTCATCGACAACTTCGGCTCGTCCGAGTTCGGCTTCGCCATGTTCCGTACGGTTCACACGCCCACGAGCGACCGCTACCAGCGCTGCATCGGCCGACCGTTCGCCTGGGTGGAGGTCGAGATCTTCGACGCCGACGACGAGCCCGTGGCCAACGGGACGGTGGGCCGCCTCGCCCTCAAGTCGCCCACGATCACGGGTGGTTACTGGAACAACAGCCTGCTCAGCGAGAAGAACCGGATCCAGGGATACTGGCTCACCGGCGATCTCGCCTACCGCAGCGAGGACGGCCTCTACTACCACGTGGACCGGACGACGGACCGGATCACCACCGTGAACGGCGTCCTCTACAGCGCACAGACGGAGGAGTTGATACTGCGTCACTTCCCCGACCTCGTCGACTGCTCGGTCGTCGGAGTGGAGAGCGGTGACGGCGGCAGCGACAGCCAGGAGCCCGTCCTGACCATCGATGTGCCCTCCTCCGAGGCGGAGTTGGCGGATCTCCGGTCACGTATCAACGCCCTGCTGGCGGAGCGGGGCTGGCCGCCCGTCGAAAGGGTCCTCGTCAAGGGCGCCGACGAACACGTGGGCGTCACGGGCAAGGCGCTGAAGCGGAGTATGCGGGTGGCGTTCGCGGACACCGAAGGCTGAGGCCTGCGGCCCGCTCCCGGGTGAGTTCACCAACCGTCGGCCCCGGCCCCGGCCCCGCTGCTTCGGGGCCGGGGCCGACGCATGCGTGACGTCACCCTGTCAGGCGCCGGCCTGCCGGCGGCGTGAGCGTACGTCCTGGACCCCGGGTCTCAAGCCGTGGGCTCCGGCGCGATCTCGGCGATCAGCCCCTCCACCAGGACCTTGATCTCGTCGCGGATGGGGCGCACGGCCGCCACGCCCTGACCGGCCGGGTCGTCCAGCTTCCAGTCCAGGTACCGCTTGCCGGGAAAGACGGGGCAGGTGTCGCCGCAGCCCATCGTGATGCACACGTCCGACTCCTTGACCGCGTCCACGGTGAGGATCTTCGGGACCTCGGCGGAGATGTCGATGCCGACCTCACGCATGGCCTCGACGGCGGCCGGGTTCACTTCCCTGCCCGGCGCGGAGCCCGCGGAGCGGACCTCGACACGGCCCCCGGCCAGGTGGGTCAGCCAGGCCGCGGCCATCTGGGAGCGGCCGGCGTTGTGGACGCAGACGAACAGCACGGAGGGCTTGCCGGAGGACGGGGCGGCCGAGGACATGACGCCTACTTTCGACTTCGTTTACTTTCGACTTCGTTCGTTCGCTGGCGGGGTCCGGGAGCCCATGGAGATCAGTACGCACTGGTATCAGCTCCGAATGATGTGACAGTATCAGCCCATGATGACGTCAGTCGACACTGATCTGATCCGGGTGCTGGCCGACCCGCTCAGGCTCCGGATCGTGACCCTGCTCGCCCACGAGACGCTGTGCACCACGCACCTCGTGGAGGAGACCGGCGCCAAGCAGACCAACCTCTCCAACCACCTCAGGGTGCTGCGCGAGGCCGGAATCGTCGACACGGAGCCATGCGGGCGGTTCACCTACTACCGGCTGCGCCCGGAGGTCATCGAGGCCCTCGCCGGCCAGTTCGCCGACCTGGCCCGTACGGCCCGTACCACCGCCGAGGCGAACCTCAAGCGGTCCTGCCCATAACCTTCCGCCACACCGCACGAGGAGAACCTTGACCGCCATCGATCCCGTCGGCGCCGCCCCCGTGGAGGCGCCCATAGCCGCCGGCGTACCCCAGCCCGCGCCCGGCGCCACCCCACCCCGCGCCCCGCTCACCGCCCGCGCCGCCGCCGAGTTCACCGGCACGGCGGCCCTCGTGGCGGTCGTTGTCGGCTCCGGGATCCAGGCCACCGAACTCACCCAGGACGTCGGGCTCCAGCTGCTGGCCAACTCGATCGCCACCGTCTTCGGCCTCGGCGTACTGATCACCCTCCTCGGCCCGGTATCCGGCGCCCACTTCAACCCGGCCGTCACCCTGGCGGAGTGGTGGACCGCCCGGCGCGACGGGGCGGGAGTCACAGCCCGCGAGGTGGCCGTCTACCTGCCCGCGCAGATCGCCGGCGCGATCGCGGGAGCCGTCCTGGCGGACGCGATGTTCGGGGAGCCGCTGGTGAAGTGGTCCACGCACGACCGCTCCGCCGGGCACCTGCTGCTCGGCGAGGTGGTGGCCACGGCCGGGCTCGCCCTGCTGATCTTCGGCCTGGCCCGCACCGACCGCCTCCGCTTCGCCCCGGTCGCGGTCGCCTCCTACATCGGCGCCGCGTACTGGTTCACCTCGTCGACCTCGTTCGCCAACCCGGCGGTGACGGTGGGCCGGGCGTTCACGGACACCTTCGCGGGCATCGAACCCGGCTCGGTCCCGGCGTTCATCGGCGCCCAGCTGGCGGGGGCGGCGGTGGGGCTCGCCCTGGTCGCGGTCATCTTCGTCCGGCCCGGCACAGAGCCCCGGCCCACCCCCACCCACTGATCAAGAGGTCAGCGTGCGGCGGCGGTGAGCAACTGCCCCATCGCCGCCAGCACAGCGGGCTCGACCCGGTAGTACACCCACGTCCCTCGCCGCTCGGAGCTGAGCAGACCGGCGTCCTTGAGCTTCTTCAGGTGATGGGAGACGGTCGGCTGCGAGACGCCGACGTCGGAGATGTCACACACGCACACCTCCCCGCCCTCATGCGAGGCGACCAGCGAGAAGAGCCGCAGCCGCACCGGATCCCCGAGCGCCTTGAACATCTTCGCGGTCCGCTCGGCCTCCTCCGCCGTCAGCGGTCGCTCGGTCAGCGGCGGGCAGCACGGCACCACCGGCTCATCGAGGACCGTCAGCTCCACCACACCCTGATTCGACATACGCCAATATTGACATCTGTCGATGCATCGAGCAAGCTCGAAGATGTCCAAGACATCGATAAACGTCGAATCAGAAGATCGACGAGCCGCCCGTCACTGGAGCACCCGATGAGCGAGAACCCCGCCACCCCCGCCCTCCCGACCGTGGTCATCGGAGCCGGACCCATCGGCCTGGCCGCCGCCGCCCGACTCGTCGAGCGCGGCATCGAGCCCCTCGTCCTGGAAGCCGGTTCCACCGCCGGCAGCGCGGTGCGTGAGTGGTCGCACGTACGCCTCTTCTCCCCCTGGGCCGAGGTCGTCGACCCGGCCGCCGAGAAGCTCCTGGCCCCGACCGGCTGGACCAAGCCGGACGGCGCCGCCTACCCCACCGGCGGCGACTGGGCCGCCCGCTACCTCCAGCCGCTGGCCGACGTCCTGGGCGGCCGGGTCCGCTACGGCACCCGCGTCACCGGTGTCTCGCGCACCGGCCGCGACCGCGTGGTCGACGCCGACCGCGAGCTGCAGCCCTTCACTGTGTACGTAGTGAACGCCGAGGGAGCCGAGGAGCGCCTGCTCGCCCGCGCCGTGATCGACGCCTCCGGCACCTGGTCCACGCCCGGCCCCCTCGGCGGCGACGGCCTCCCGGCGCTGGGCGAGCGTGCGGCCGCCGACCGGATCTCGTACCGCGTCCCCGATCTCAAGGACCCTGCCGTACGCGCCCGTTACGCGGGCAGGCGCACCGCCGTCGTCGGCTCCGGCGCCTCCGCCTTCACGGCTCTCGCCTCCCTCGCGGAGCTGGCGAAGGAGGCCCCCGGTACGCACGCCGTATGGATCCTGCGGCGCGGTATCGGCGGCTCCACCTTCGGCGGCGGCGAGGCGGACCAGCTGCCCGCGCGCGGCGCGCTGGGCCTCGCCGCCAAGGCCGCCGTCGACGACGGGCACGCCGACGCGGTCACCGGGTTCCGCCTCACCGCCGTGGAGCGGGCGGCCGACGGGCTCGTCCTGGTCGGGGACGACGGCCGACGGCTGGATCCGGTGGACGAGGTCATCGGCCTGACCGGCTTCCGACCGGACCTCTCGTACCTCCGTGAACTCCGCCTCGCCCTCGACGAGCGCCTCGAAGCCCCGGTCGGCCTGGCGCCGCTCATCGACCCCAATGTCCACTCCTGCGGCACCGTGTACCCGCACGGCGTCAAGGAGCTCTCCCATCCGGAGAGCGGCATCCACCTGGTCGGCATGAAGTCCTACGGCCGCGCCCCGACCTTCCTCGCCATGACCGGCTACGAGCAGGTCCGCTCCCTCGCGGCGGCCCTGGCGGGCGACCAGGAAGCCGCCGAACGCGTCGAGCTCACCCTCCCGGAGACCGGGGTCTGCGGCGGCGCGGGCCTGTTCGACGAACCCGAGGCCCAGGAGTCGGGCGGCGGCTGCTGCGCTGCCCCCGACACCCTCCAGATCGGCGCGGCCCCGGCCGGCTGCTGACCTCCCTTGCTTCACACGGCAGTTCAGCCCTCGGCGCGCTCCGCGAACACCTCGCGCGCCGCGGCGATGCCGTTGAGGGCCGCGGGGAAACCGGCGTATCCGGCCATCTGCGTGATGACCTCGACGACCTCCTCGCGGGTGCCGCCGACGTTGAGGAGGCCGTGGATGTGCACGCGCAGCTGCGGGGCGGCGGTGCCGAGGGCCGTGCACATGGCGACGCTGGCCAGCTCACGGGACTTGAGGTCGAGGGCGGGCCGGGAGTAGACGTCGCCGAACGCGAACTCGATGATGTAGCGCGCCAGGTCGGGGGCGATGTCCTGGAGGGAGGCGACGACGGCGTCCCCCGCGTGCCCGTCCACTTCGGCGAGCTTGGCGAGCCCCCGCTCGTACCGCTGGCCGCGCTCGCCCGTCCCGGTCGGCTCGTAGGCGAGTCCGGGCCGGGCGCGGAACGCCTCGCGCGCCACCGCTATGCCGTTGAGCGCCGCGGGCACACCCGCGTACACGGCGGTGTGGATGAGCACCTCCACGACCTCTGCCGGCGTCACGCCCACGTTCAGCGCCCCGTCGATGTGGAAGCGCAGCTGGGCGGCGGCCGTCCCCATCGCGGACAGCGCGGCCACGGTGGCGACCTGGCGCTGCTGGAGGGTGAGCCGGTCGTTCGCCATGAGCTCCCCGTAACCGAAGGAGACCGTCATCCGGCCGAGGTCGGGGGCGATGTCCGCGGTGCTGTCGAGCACGGCGGGCCGCTCCCTGCCGCCGACCTTCCGCAACAGCGCGAGGCCGCGCTCGAAGCGCTCGTCGGCGTCGGTCGCGGCGGGAGAGGCAGGGGAAGTGGTTACGGAGTTCTGTGCGCTGTCCATATGACCGAAACTAGATCCTGGAGCACACTCCAACGCAAGTGGACTGGTGAGGAAGAACAACGTATGGCAGATGAGATTCCGACGGGCGGGCAGTACGTGGAGCTGTCACCACCCGCCCCGAGGACCACGGCCGGCACGGTCGAGGTGTGGGAGTTCTTCTGGTACGGGGATCCGCACTCGTACGCCATCGAGCCGACCGTGCGCCGCTGGGCGGGGAGGCAGACCGGGGTGACGTTCGTACGCGCCCCGGCTCCCTTCGGCGGGCCGTGGGACGCCCACGCACGGCTGCACTTCGCGCTGGAGGCCCTGGCGCACGCCGACACCGAGACGATGCGGGCCGTCTACGAGGCCGTCCAGCACGAGGGGAAGCGGCTGGCCGAGCCCGATGAGCAGGCGGACTTCCTGGCCCGGCTCGGCGTCGACCGCGCACGGTATCTGGCGGTCCTCAACTCCTTCGGGGTGCAGGGGCAGTTGGCCGCCGCCAAGGCTCAGGCGCGCAGAGCCGGTGTCCAGGGCGTCCCCACCTTCCTCGTCAACGGGAAGTACAGGACCGATCTCAAGACCGCGGGCAGCCCCGCGGACTTGGTGCGGGTGGTCGAACGGCTCGTGGCCATGGCGCGTACACGGTAGCCACGGTTCCACCGGCCATCGGTCGGCCTCCATTTGGCGAGCGGGACCGAGCTGGACGGCTCCGAGGTCAGCCACGCCGCGATCGCCGTCGGACCGGACACCCTGGCCGAGTCCGTCGGCGAGGGCCTGCGCACCATCACCTACGCGCAGGCACTCGACAAGCACGACCTCGTCGTCGGACGTACGCTGACCCGCCCGGCGGACATGGCCCCGGTCATCGACGTGGCCCACCGCTACCTCGGCGCCCGCCACGCCTACGCCCACCAGCAGATCGTGCTGCTCGCCCTGCTGGCCGTCACCCGCCGCATCCCGCCGCCGCTGGGCGGAAAGCGCATGGTGCGCGCCGCCCTCGACCAGGCCGCCGGAGTCCTGAACACGATGGCCGAGCGCGGCCAACAGCCGATGATCTGCTCCGAGTTCGTCTACCGCTGCCACGCGGAGGCCCAGCCCGCGCCTCCGTACGCGCTGCGCCTGCGGGGAAGCGCGCCCTCGGCCCGGGCCGAGGGGCAGACGCTCCTGCAGTGGGCCCAGAACCACCCCACGCTCCCCCGTGTCCCGCTGACGGCCCCCACCGCGCACCATCGACGACCGCCGCGCCTTCCGTTACCACTCCGTCTACTACGACACCCCCGGGCTCCGCTCCTTCCACGACCACCGCCAGGGCCGCCGCCTCCGTTTCAAGATCCGCGAACGCCTCTACGCGGACAGCGGCGAGCGGCAGTTCGAGATCAAACTCAAGGGCGGCCGCGGCGACACCGTCAAACACCGCAGCCCCCTGACGGGCACGGACACCCCGCTGGACACCGCCCCTCAGACGTTCCTCGCGGACACCCTGCGCCGCGCCTACGAGATCGCCCCACCGCCGGTGCTGCGGCCCTCGCTCAGCACCGACTACCTCCGCTCGACGTTCGTGGCCGACGGGCGGCGCATCACCTGCGACGCCGGGCTGATCTGCGTCGACCTCCACACCGGGCGGACCGTGCGCTGCGACGGAGGCCTCGTGCTCGTCGAGACGAAGTCGGCCGAGCACCTCACCGAGGCGGACCGCCTGCTGCACACCCACCGCGTGCGGCCCGCCGTCTTCACCAAGTACTGCGGTGCCCTCGCCGTGCTGCGCCCCTCCCTCCCCGCCAACCGCTGGCGTCGCGCCGCCCGCCTGGCGTTCACCGCGGACGGGGCGAGCCCGCCATGAGGCCGCCGGAGCGGGTTCCGTAGGCTCGGCCGCGAACTACCGCTCCACGGGGGACAAGGCCGGCACATGGGACTGCGACTCAAGATAGGTGCCACGATCACCGTGACCGCCACCCTCGCGGCGATGGTGACCGCGAGCCAGGTGCCGGTCCTGCTCACCAACCGCGAGTGCGACGTACAGCTCGAACGTCTGCAGTACGCGGCCCGGCTCACCGAGCAGCAGGGCAGGCCCGCCCTGGGCCTGACGGTCGACCCGCCCGAGCTGCCCGGCCCGCTGCGCGCGAAGATCCTCGGGGGCCACCGGGCCACCTACGTGCAGAGCACCGGCCACGGCAACGTGATCTGGGCCGCCGAAATGTCGGACGGCGGCGCCGTGCTCGCCATGCACACCGCCTCCAACGGCCTCAGCGACGAGGTCGAGCGCGTCATGTGGCAGTCCGGCGCGGTCGGCACCGGTGTGGCGACGGTGATCGGGCTCGGCCTGGCCACCCGGTTCGCCCGGCGGCTGAGACGGTCCGCGCGAAGCGCCCAGGAGATCGCTGACGGCGATCTGACCGCACGGCTGCCGGAGACCGGCCGGGACGAGATCACCACCCTCACCCACGCCGTCAACGCGATGGCCGACGCGCTCGCCGCCCGCCTCCAGGCCGAGCGCGAGGTGACCGCGAACATCGCCCACGAGCTGCGCACCCCGGTCGCCGGACTGATCGCGGCCGCCGCGCTGCTGCCGGACGGCCGCGCCGAGACCATGGTCAAGGAGCGGGCCGGCCGGCTGCGGGACCTGATGGAGGACGTACTCGAAGTGGCCCGGCTCGACAGCGGCACGGAAGCGGCCGAACCACGGTGGGTGGAGCTGAGCGCCCTGGCCCGGCGGGTGGTGCGAGCGGCGACCGAGGGGCGCACCGCCACGGACGGGACCGCACCGGACGTGCGCGTCGACGTCGTCACCGACGCCATGGTGGAGACCGATCCGCGCCGTGTGGAGCGCGTGCTGACCAACCTGGTCACCAATGCCCTCCGGCACGGGGCCGAGCCGGTCCTGGTCGAGGTCGACGGCCCGACCGTGCGTGTACGGGACCACGGCACGGGTTTCCCGGAGCACCTCATCGCGCAGGGCCCGCAGCGCTTCCGTACCGGCGCGGAGGGGACGGGCCTCGGCCTGGGGCTCACCATCGCGGCCGGCCAAACCGCGCTGCTGGGCGCGCACCTCACCTTCGGCAACCCCACCGACGGCGGCGCGCTCGCGACGCTCACCCTTCCCGTCACACCAGAAGCCGGCCGGTGACACCACGCTCCCGCGTTCACGGGAGTGGTGCCCACCGGCCGGCCTGATGCCTCGCGGGGAGCGTCACATGGGGTCGATGCCGCCGCTGCCGGTCTGGTTCGCCTGCTTGCTCTCCTCCTGCAGCCGACGCGCCTTCTCCTTCAGCCGCTCACGCTCTGCGGGGTCGTTGGCGCGCTCGGCGGCCTGCTCCAGCTGCTCCGCCTTCTGGCGCATCTGCCGGGAACGGCCGCCGGACTCGTCTGCAATGCTCATGATCACTCCTGAGATCTGGGGGGAGCGGACGCCACCAGCGAATCAGCGCCGCGTGCCCACCGCATCCGGAACGATCACGCACCGCTATCCCCGCAGGACAGGCCACTCGTACGGCGCCGGGCGGGATGCCCATGAGAGACGGGCGTGCTCTGCTGGCCCTGGGTACGGACCGCCATCGTGGCGGTGGGGAGGCAGGAAACCCGTTCCGCGGAGGAGAACCCGATGGCGATTCTGATGCAGGCCGAGCTGCCCGGTGTGACGACGGACCAGTACGACGCCCTCAACGCCAAACTCCAGGCCCTGCCGGGCAACCCCTTCGAGGGCTGTCTGGCGCACATCTGCGTCCCGGTGGGCGGGGGCCTGCAGATCTCCGACCTGTGGGAGTCCGAGCAGGCCATGCGCAAGTTCATGGACGTCGTGATGCCGCTGGCTGCCGAGGCCAACCTGCCCCAGGGCCCCGAGCCTAAGATCTCCCAGGTGCACAACTACTGGGTACCGCCCGAGGCGTAGGCAGATCGGCCGGGCGCGACGCCGACGACGGCGGACGCCGCGCATGACGACGGCCCCCCGCGCGTAACTCGTGATCCTTTCCCGCGTTGGTCAGGGCCGGGCCGAGTGCCCGGCCCATCGCCGGATCAAGACGAATGCGTGAGGTCGCTCACCGTGCACACCATCACCAAGAAGATCGTCGCGGGAATCGGAACCGCTGCCGCGGCTCTCGGCTGTGTCATCGCCGCCGGGCCGCCCGCCGCCGCGGATGGCAAGTGGTGCAACAACTCCGTCTGCATCCAGACGTACGACATCGGCACCTATCTGGGCCGGGTCGAGGTGTCGGTGATCAACACCAACCAGCCGCACCGCATCAGCGCGCGCGTCTGGACCACCAACGGCTGGAGCGCCAACACCAAGGTGGAGGACGTCGCCGCGTTCCGGACCTACCGGGACCAGGCATACCCCCAGCGCCACTTCCCGGCGGGCACCCGGCTCTGCGCGGAGGGCTTCCGCGGCGGCGACAGCGTGGGCCTGCCCTGCGTCACGATCACCAACTGACCTGTTCCGCGCGGTGGTTCAGCGCTGTCGCGTATAGACCGTCCTGCCCTCCTTGATGGTCCGGAGCACCCGGATGTCCTTGATCTCCTCGGGGCGGACCGTGAGCGGGTTGGCACTCAGCACCACGAAGTCGGCCAGCTTGCCCACCGCGATCGAGCCCTTCGTGGCCTCCTCGAAGTACTGGTGGGCGGCGTGGAGGGTGGTCGCCCTGACCGCGTCGAGCGGTGCCACCCGCTGGTCCTCGCCCAGGACGTGACCGCTGCGGGTGGTCCGGGTGACCTGGCTCGACAGGATCGCCAAGGAGCTGGGGAGCGCCACCGGGCCGTCGTGGTGCGAGGTGTAGACCATGCCGCGCCGAAGGGCCGAGGCGGCGGGCGAGATGCGCGCCGCGCGCTCCTCGCCCAGGACGGTCTCGCGGTACCAGTCGCCCCAGTAGAACGTGTGCATGGAGAAGAACGACGGGATGACGCCCAGCTCCTTCATCGCGTCGAGCTGGTCCTCCCGGGCGGTCTGGGCGTGGACCGCCACCGGGCGCGGGTCGGTGGGCCGGTGGCGGGTGGTGGCCTGCCGCAGCGCCATGATGAACTGGTCGATCGCGGCATCGCCGTTGACGTGCGCGAGCACCTGCCAGCCCTTGGCGTACGCGCCACCGACCGCCTCCGTCACCGCGGCGTCCGTCATCGCCGGATAGCCCCGGTATTTCGGGTCGTCCCCCGGCGGAGTCAGATACGGCCGGGTCAGCCAGGCCGTCCGCCCCTGCGGCGAGCCGTCGAGGCCGACCTTCACCCCGCCGATGCGCAGCCGCCCCCGGTACTCGGGCACCGACACGTCCGTGCCCTTCAGATGCTCGGCCAGCGAGACGTCGGGGTAGGCCACCACGTCGATGTCCAGCAGCCCCCGCGCGGCCGCGGATTCGAGGACCTCCAGGTCCTTGAGGGACATCACCCGCCCGTCCTGCGCGGTGGTGAAGCCGTAGGCCGCCATCGCCCGCTGGCCGAGCAGGACCAGCCGTATCCGCTCCTCGTCGTCGAAGTCCTTCGACGACCACCCCCAGGCGTGGAAGAAGGCGGACTCCTCCAGGACACCGTTGGGCTCGGTGCTGTCGGGCCGCCGGCGGATGACTCCGCCCTCCGGGTCCGGCGAGTCCGCGTCGAAGCCGAGGAGTTCGAGCCCTTTGCTGTTGACGGCGCCCAGATGGCTGGACTGGTGGATGACCAGCACGGGCCGGTCCCTCGACACCTCGTCCAGGTCGTCGCGGGTGGGGTGCTCCCGGCCCGCCAGCTGGGCGTCGTCGTAGCCGAAGCCCACGATCCACTCCCACCGGCCGCCGCTCTCGCTCGCCGCCCACGCCTCCAGCTCCCGTCGCAGCGCGGCGAGATCGCCGACCGGCCCGTCGGGCGGAGGCAGCAGGTTGGCCGCACCCGCCTGGAACCCGATCAGCGACACATGGCTGTGCGCGTCGACGAAGCCGGGCAGCAGGGTCCGCCCGCCGAGGTCCACCGTCTCCGTATCGGGGCCCGCCAGCGGCAGGACATCCACGAGGCGGCCGACGGCCGCGATCCGGCCGTCCTTGACCGCCACTGCCTCGGCGGTGGGCCTGGCGTCGTCGACGGTGACGATGTCACCGTCGAAGTAGATCGCGTCGACGTCCGGTGCCGCAGGGCCGGTTGCTGCCATGAGTGATCCTCCACAGGTCAATGGGTGGCGGCCCTGAAGGGCCCGTGCGGCACTGTCGGTGTCTGTCGGTGTCTGTCCATGGCGTACGGATGTGTCTGCTGCCGGGCGACGGCACCGCGCCGCCCGGTCACAGCATGGCCAGGTGCGCCTCCACGTACGGGACCGCTACCGACTCCGCCGGGTGCGCCGAGCCGAGCATCGGGTGGACGTTGACCTCGAACACCACACCGCCGTTCTCGACGGCGAGGTCGACGCCGCCGAAGCGCAGCCCCACGGACTTGGTGGCGGCGACCGCCAGCTCGCACAGGTCCACGGGCAGGTCGTCCACCGGCAGGGGGGTGCAGGCCGCACCCTGGGCCTCGTTGCAGGGCGCGTCGGGACGCGCCTGGACGTGTTCGCACGCCTGCACCGCGCGCCCGTCCAGCACCGACACGCGGAACTGGTGGCGCTGCCCGGCGGAGTTGAAGTTCTCCGCGTCCCGCGAGATCAGCCAGTCCTGCTCCGCGTCGGCGTAACGGGCGAGCGCCTGGAAGAGCTGCTCGAACGTGGTGATGTGCAGGACGTCGTTGCCGCAGGTTCCCAGAGCGGGCCGGGCCCAGACGTTGCGGCCGAGCCTGTCGAACGCCGTGGCGGCCGCGTCCACGCTCGGCCGCGTCAGCGTGACGGTCTCCATGTGCGGAATGCCGTGGAGCGCGAACCGCGCCATCGTGATGTTCTTGTCGGTGGCCGCCCGCCACGCGCTCGCGTCCGTCCCGAGCGAGACCGTCGCGTACCGCTGCAACAGCCGCTGGAACGGCTCGAAGCGGCGGCGCTCGGGCGGCTGGACCTCGTAGACGAGCACGGCCGACGGGGTGACCAGCAGGCCCTCGGACGGCACCTCCAGGCGGACCACGGAGTCCGCGACGTGCGTCCGGCCGGGTCCGCCGGTCAGGAAGTGCCGCGCGTCGACCAGCACCGGCGGCCGTCCCGTCAGGAGCTCGACCGCGGCGGCCAGAGCGGCACGACTGCCCTCCATCGAGCTGTGATCCGTCATCACAACGATCTCGCGGTCACTCATCCCGGCTTGGTCCCCTTGCCCCCTCGCGGCCGACGCGAAGGATGAAGAACCTGCTGCGGTACTGCGGACAGAAGCGCCCCACGAATCTACGGAGGCGTCGCGCCGGGCCAAAGTCGACTTTCCGTCAACCTGGCGGAGTCGGCGGTCCGGTCAGCCGTCACACAGGAAGACCGTCAACCGCCTACTCCTCCCCTGCCCCCTCCCCCTCACGGGCCCGAACCAGTGTGATCCTGGCGTCCAGGCTCCCCTTCTTCGCCCGGAAGGCGACGAGGCACTTCGCACCGCGCAGCCGCAGCTCGCGTTAGGATTCGTGTGTAACAACGGTGCGCCTCTTGGTTCTTGCTATTGCCACGCATCCTGCACTCCGCGCCCGCCGACCGGGGCGGTGAACCGGCCGACCGGCCGACTCTCGCACCACCCCGTGTACGCCTCCGCGAGATACGTCGAGCCCGCCGTGGAGTCCACCACCGCCGCCAGTTCACCGAGTTGGCGGCGTACGTCGAAGTCGGTGGTGCCGGGGGCGCGGTGGAGCATGGTGGTCATCCAGTACGAGAAGTGCTGGGCGCGCCAGACGCGGCGCAGGGCGCGGGGGCCGTACTCGTCGAGGGCGCTGCGGTCGCGCTTGGTCAGTGCGGTCTCCACGGCCTCGGCGAGCAATCGCACATCGGCCAGGGCCAGGTTGAGGCCCTTGGCGCCGGTGGGCGGGACGGTGTGGGCGGCGTCGCCGGCCAGCAGCATGTTGCCGTAGCGCATGGGCTCGCACACGAAGCTGCGGAAGCGCAGGACCGAGCGGTCGGTGACCGGGCCCTCCTTGAGGCTGAAGCCGTCCGCGCCGCGCACCCGTGCCTGCAGTTCCGCCCAGATCCGGTCGTCCGACCATGCCGCCGGGTCCTCGTCCGGATCGCACTGGAAGTACATGCGCTGGACGGACTCCGTGCGCTGGCTGATCAGGGCGAAACCGCGCTCGGAGTGGGTGTAGACGAGCTCGGGGGCGCTGGGCGGGGCCTCGACGAGGACGCCGAACCAGGCGTACGGGTACTCGCGGAAGAAGTGCGTGCGCGCCGCCTCGGGCACCGCGGATCGGCACACCCCGCGCGACCCGTCGGCACCGACCAGGATGTCGCAGCGTATCTCCCGCGCCACTCCGTCGGCGTCGGTGAACAGGATGCCGGGGCGCTCGCCGGCCAGGTCGACCACCCGGGTGTCCGAGACGCCGAAGCGCACGTCTCCCCCGTCGCGTTCGCGGGCGTCGGCGAGGTCGAGAAACACATCGGTCTGCGGGTAGAGCCACACGCTCTCCCCGACCAGTGTCCGGAAGTCCACGCGGTGGCTCTCGCCGCCGAAGCGCAGCTCGATTCCGTCGTGCGGGCGGCCGTCGCGGCGCACCCGGTCGGACACCCCGGAGTCGGTCAGCAGGCGGACGTTGTCGGCCTCCAGCATGCCCGCGCGGCTGGTGGCCTCGATCTCGGCGCGCGTGCGGTGGTCGACCACCACCGAGTCGATCCCCGCGCGAGCGAGCAGGTGCGAGAGCATGAGCCCGGCCGGGCCCGCGCCGACTATGCCGACCGCGGTCCGGATGGGGGCTTGAGGCATGGCTCGTCCCTTCGAGTCGAACGGAGGCCGTGCTCCGCCACCTAGTGCGTCTGGCGCGTCCCGCAAAGACATTAACTCTCCTTGGCCGTTGTCCAGTTCCCTGTTCCGAACAGCCCCGGACGACTCTGGTCCGTTCTGGTCCGCTCTGGTCCGTACCCCCGGCCGAAAATAATCCGGTTGCCCTGATGATCAGGACTGTCCGAATCGGAACTTGCGACTCCTCTACGCCCTCGCGAAAGTTGAATGCAGTACTCACCGATGCGAAAGGGGAGCTCAGTGGTCTCCACTGCCTCCACGGGTCGCCCTCGCGGGCGTGGCATGCACCGGTGCGAGGGCACCCGGTCCCACCACGCCGGAAGGCGGCCACCGGCGCCGACCATGGCCGAAATGACACTCTCACCAACGTCACCAACGCATGGGGGATCATGTCGACAGTTCCTGACTTAGCGAACGAGGACCGCGCCGATCACTTCCTTCCGCTCCAGCGGTACATCAGTGAGCACTGTGTCTCCCTGCCCATCGGATCGCTGCTCCCCGCCGATTCCCCTCGCCTCAACGGGGAGAGCACGGAGCACGTGCGGCTGATCGCGGAGCTGGACGACGAACCGCAACCGATCATCGTGCACCAGCAATCCATGCGGGTGATCGACGGGATGCACCGTCTGCGGGCCAGGGCCGAGCGCGGCGACACCACCATCCGGGCCCGCTACTTCACCGGAAGCGACAACGAAGCGTTTCTGTTCGCCGTCCAGTCGAATACGAAACACGGTCTTCCCCTGACCCGGGAGGACCGAAGAGCCGCCGCGGAGAGGATTATCGAGGCCTTTCCGACGATGTCCGACCGAGCGCTGTCGAAGTTCACCGGTCTCGCCCAGCAGACCGTCGCCAGAATTCGGCAGCAACTTCCCCCCACCAGGCCCGGCACGTCGCGCATCGGCGTGGACGGGCGCGCACGACCCGTAAACCCCAAGGAGAACCGAAGGATTGCCGAAGAGTATCTCCAGGAGAACCCCCACGCCTCTTTGCGGGAGATCGCACGGGCGGCGAACATCTCCCCTTCGACCGCCCAGGACGTACGCCGGCGCGCGACGCTCCAGCGAAGTTCCCCGGACCCCCAGGCGCGGCAGCCGCCGGCCCTCTCCCCGGTGGAAGGACCGGGCTCCGGCCCGGAGCAGCTGCGCCATCTGGAACTGCTGGCCCGCGACCCGTCCGTGCGGCACACCGACACGGGCCGCATGCTGGTGCAGTGGCTGCGGCTGACCGCGGCCGTCAGCAAGAACCACACTGTCATAGTGAACAGCGTCCCCGAGCACTGCTCCGCGATCGCGGCGCGGGCCATGCGCGTATGCATGGCCAATCTAGAAGAGTTCGCGACGGAGCTGGAGCAGCGGTAGAACAAAGGCCCGGCCCCGGCCTTTCGTAGGTGTTCCAGGAGTTGGCGTTCCAGGTGTTCGACTGCACAACTTTGTGCAGTCGAACACCGCTTGACCCCCAACTTCCTTGGCTCTTAGCCTTTCGGCACATGATCATCGAAGAAATCGGCAGCGCGATTCACGTTTTCTGGTCCGCCTTACGGCGTGGAACGGTCGTGATATGAAAGAACGGCTGAATCAATTCTCTTCGGCTCCGCCGCAGACGAGAATGCTCGTCTACGCGGACGGATCGACGACCCTGCTGCTCGACGCCCTGGTCGGCGAGCGGCTGAGCGTACGGATCGACCACCAGCAACAGGTGCCCGCCGCGCACGTCCGGCGTATCGGGTGCCAGATCCTCGGCGCCGCCCCCGACGCCCTGGTGGTCGACCGCCAGACCAGGATCCTCACCCCCGACGACGAAGTCATCAGCGTGAACCGGGTGGTCATCGCCGGTCGTGAGAGCGACCGCCTCGTCCCCCCGCCGGACGAACTCCTGGGCCCCTACCTGAAGAAGGTGGGGCTGGCGCTGAAGCGCGAACCGATCGCCGTGTCACGGGACACCTGGCCGATCGGCGGCAGCTCGCCCGCGTGCGTGAGCAAGGAATACATCATCGACTGCGGCAGCGCGGGCCGGGTGTACGTACACGAACGGTTCAACCCCAGGTTCGTGCCTCTGGAACCTCGTCACACCCTGGAGCCTCTGGAAAGGGACGGTTGATACAGATGACTTCCGGAAGCACACCCCCGCTCCGGAGCGAATCGGCGTGAAGCGCGCGCTGATCACCGGAATCACCGGCCAGGACGGCTCCTATCTCGCCGACCTCCTGTTGGACAAGGGCTACGAAGTCCACGGCATAGTCCGTCGCAGCTCGACCTTCAACACACGCCGGCTCGACCACATCTACCGCGATCCGCACGACGCCGGGCGGCGGCTGATCCTGCACTACGGCGACGTCAGCGACGCGAGCCGGCTGGTGACCCTGCTGGCACGCATCCGGCCGGACGAGGTCTACCACCTGGCCGCGCAGTCCCATGTACGGGTGAGCTTCGACGAGCCGGAGAACACCGGCAACATCACCGGGATCGGCACCACCCGCCTGCTCGAAGCCATCCTCATGTCGGCGCGGGACATCCGTTACTACCAGGCCTCGTCCTCGGAGATGTTCGGAGCGACCCCGCCGCCGCAGGACGAGCACACCGCCTTCCACCCGCGCAGCCCGTACGGCGCGGCCAAGGTGTACAGCTACTGGATGACGCGCAACTACCGTGAGGCGTACGGGCTGTTCGCGGTCAACGGCATCCTCTTCAACCACGAGTCGCCCCGGCGCGGCGAGACGTTCGTGACCCGCAAGATCGCCCGAGCGGCGGCGCGCATCAAGAGCGGGCTGGAGAAACACCTCTACCTCGGCAACATCGACGCCGTCCGCGACTGGGGATACGCCCCCGAGTACGTCGAGGGCATGTGGCGCATGCTGCAGCGCGACGAGCCGGACGACTACGTACTGGCCACCGGAGTCGGCTCCACCGTGCGGGAGTTCGCCGAGCACTGCTTCTCCCACGTCGGCCTCGACTGGCAGAGCCACGTGCGGCACGACGAGGCGTATCTGCGCCCCACCGAGGTCGATTCGCTGATCGGGGACGCCTCCAAGGCGCGTACGGCACTGGGCTGGAGCGCGCGCACCTCGGTGGAGCGGCTGGCCCAGATCATGGTGGACGCCGAGCTCGCCCGGCTCGGGGCGAACGGCCGAGAACCGTCGAACGCCCTCCCCTTCGCGGATTCCCGGGCCCATCACGAGCAGACTCGGAGCCGTCTGTGACCCCACCCGACCGCACCGCCTGGCGCACCGCGCTCGACCGGAGCTCGCGCACGACCGGTATCCACGGGCTCGCCCAGCGCCTGCGCCACCCCGTCAGGACCACGTATCCGACCACCCGCGCACTGCGCGCGCGACGCCACCGCGGCGAGGGCGCGCCTTCCACCGCGAAGACCTTCTGGGGCCGGGAGATGTCCATCGCGCTCCCCGAGGAAGTGTCCATCTCCCTCCACCGGTACGGCTTCGTGGACTACGACCTCACCGCGTTCCTCCTCTCCCATCTGCGCCCCGGCTCGACCGTGCTCGACGTCGGCGCCCACATCGGCTACTACACGATGTGGGCGAGCGACCTGGTCGGCCCCGACGGCACGGTGATCGCTTTCGAGCCGACCCCCTCGACGCTCTCGGTGCTGCGGATGAACGCCGCCCGCCTGCCCAACGCGTCGGTGGTGGCCGCGGCGGCCTGGTCCAAGAAGGAGGAACTCGTCTTCTTCGACCACGGCCTCGGCTACAGCGCCTACAACTCCGCCTTCGAGGCACGGCTGCCCGACGCCGTCCGGTCGCGGATCCCCTCCGAGCCCTTCACCGTGCAGGCCATCGGCCTGGACGACTACGTACGCGCCGAAGGCATCGACGTCGACTTCATCAAGATCGACACCGAGAGCGCGGAGGCGCACGTCCTGACCGGCATGCGCGACCTGCTCTCCGGACAGCGGCCCGTCATCTCCCTTGAGGTGGGCGACCTCGACGTGGCCGGCGCACCCTCCAGCCGGGAGCTGGTCGACACCCTGACGGCCGCGGAGTACGAGCCGTGGGAGCTGCGCGGCGGAACCCCCGTGCCCCACCGGCCGCAGAAGCACTACGAGTACCAGAACCTGCTCTTCGCACCGGCGGGCCTGTGGCACTCACCCGACACGAGGAGTCCGCATCACCATGCATGACCTGATCATCCGAAACGGCTCCGTGTGCGATGGATCCGGCATTCCCGCACGCATCGCGGACGTCGCCGTGGACCACGGTGTGATCACCAAGGTCGGGCGGGTCACCGACCGGGGCCGCACCGAGATCGACGCCGAGGGCCACCTGGTCACCCCCGGCTTCGTCGACATCCACACCCACTTCGACGGGCAGGTCAGCTGGGACCCCCAGCTCACCCCGAGCAGCTGGCACGGGGTCACCTCGGTGGTCATGGGCAACTGCGGGGTGGGTTTCGCGCCCGCCCGGCCCGACCGCCACGACTGGCTCATCGGTCTGATGGAGGGCGTCGAGGACATCCCCGGCGCATCGCTCTCCGAGGGCATCACCTGGGAGTGGGAGACCTTCCCCGAGTACCTCGACGCCGTGGAGCGCGTACCCCGGGTGCTCGACGTGGCGGCGCAGGTCCCGCACGGCGCCCTGCGCGCGTATGTGATGGGTGAGCGGGGCGCCGACAACGAGCCGCCCACCGAGGACGACCTGCGCCGGATGTGCGCGCTGGTGCGCGAGGGTCTTGACGCGGGCGCCATCGGGTTCTCCACCTCGCGCACCCTCACCCATCTCGCCATCACGGGCGCACCGGTGCCCGGCACCTTCGCCGCCGAGGACGAGCTGTTCGCGCTCGGCGGTGTGCTCGGCGAGGCCGGGACCGGGGTGTTCCAGCTGGTGCCGCTGGGGGCGGGCGGCGAGAAGGTCGACGACCCGCTCGGCGAGATCAAGTGGATGCGCCGGCTGTCGGCGGCGGTCGGGCGCCCGGTCACCTTCGGGCTGTTCCAGAACGACAACGACCCCGACGGCTGGCGGGAGTTGCTGCAGATCGCCGAGGACGCGGTGGCGGACGGGGCCGACCTGCACCCGCAGGTGGCCGGACGCCCGTTCAGCGTCATCATCAGCCTCGACTCCACCCACCCCTTCCACAAACGGCCCTCGTACAAGAAGATCGCCCATCTGCCCGCGCACGAGCGCCGGGTGGCGATGCGCGATCCCGCGCTGCGCGAGCGGATCCTCGCCGAGCAGCCGGAGAACGCCGACCCCCGCTCCGCGCTGTTCCCGCAGGGCTACGAGCGGCACTTCCCGATGGACGCGACCGCACCGGACTACGAGCCCGCGGCCGACCGGTCCTTCCACGCCCTCGCCCAGCGCACCGGGCAGAACCCGGAGGCGCTGATCTACGACTTCCTCACCTCCGAGGAGACCAGCGGCATGATCTTCCGGCCGCTGCTCGGGTACACCGAGTACACGCTCGACCCGATCCGCGAGATGCTGCTGCACCCCCAGGCGGTCCTCGGCCTCAGCGACGCCGGCGCGCACTGCAGGCTCATCTGCGACGCCAGCACACCCACGTCGATGCTGACGCACTGGGCCCGCGACCGCAGCCGGGGAGCGCGGCTCCCGCTGGAGTACGTCGTCAGGAAGCAGACCTCGGAGCCCGCGCGGCTGTACGGGCTGCGCGACCGGGGGCTGCTGCGCCCCGGCTACCGGGCCGACATCAACGTCATCGACCTCGACCGGCTCAGCCTGCGCTCCCCCGAGTTCGTCCACGACCTCCCCGCGGGCGGCGGACGGCTGATCCAGAAGGCGGACGGCTACGCGGCGACGGTGGTCGCGGGCGAGATCACCTTCCGCGACGGCGAGGCGACCGGCGCACTGCCCGGCAAGCTCGTCCGCGGCACCCGGTCGGCCCGGGCCGCGCGGTGACGGCGCACCCCCGTCCCGTACCGGCAGGGCGGGCGGACAAGGCGAACGAAGGACGTCAAGCTACAGAGGGGACCACGCCGTGACCGACGTTTCCGAAGCGCTCCGGCTCGACAATTCCATGAAGTTGCTCGCCCGCGGCCGCCTCGTCGACGCGACACTGTCCGAGAAGGACTACGTGATCGAGCGCGACCGGCTGGTGGACGGCGCCTACCCCGTCTACGGCGAGCGGGCCAAGGGCGCCCGCATCTGGGACGCCGACGGCAACGAGTACCTCGACTACATCCTGGCGTACGGCACGATCATCCTCGGGCACGCGGACCCGGTGGTGACCGAGGCCGCGCTCCGGGAGATCGAGGAGGGCTTCTCGATCACGCTCCGCAAGCGGACGCAGATCGAGCTCGCCGAGCGGCTGGTGCAGATCATCCCCGGAGCCGAGCGGGTGTTCCTGCTCAAGACCGGGTCGGACGCCACCAGCGCGGCGGTCCGCCTGGCCCGCGCGTACACCGAGCGCGACCGTGTCGTGCGCTGGGGCTACAACGGGTGGCACGACTGGGCCGCGCAGCGCCCCGGCGGGATCCCCGACACGGTGCGCACCCAGGTCGACACCTTCCGGTACAACGACCTCGACAGCCTGCGGGAGGTCTTCCGCGCCCACCCCGGCCAGGTGGCCTGCCTGCTGCTGATGCCGTTCGAACTCGACAGCCCCGAGCCCGGGTTCCTCCAGGGCGCGGTCGACCTGGCGCACGAGCACGGCGCGCTGGTGGTCTTCGACGAGATGCGCTCCGGCTTCCGGGTGGCCCTCGGCGGCGCGCAGGAGCTGTTCGGCGTACAGGCGGACCTGGCCACCTTCAGCAAGGCGATGGCGAACGGTTGGGCGGTGTCGGCGCTGACCGGCCGGGCCGAGGTGATGGCGATGGTCGGCCGGACCCACATCTCGTCCACGTTCTACTCCAACACCGTGGCGATGGCCGCGGCGGTGGCAACGATGGACCAACTCGCGGACGGGACAGTCCTGGAGAAGGTGCGCCGGCTCGGCGTCCGCCTCCAGAGCGGCCTCAACGAGCTCATACGCCGCCACGGGGTCCCGGCCCAGGTGCGCGGTGTGCCGCAGATGCCGTTCCTCACCTTCTCCCACCCCGACCCGGCCCGCGCGCGCCTCATGCAGGACACGTTCTTCACCAACACCACCCGCCGCGGCGTGCTGCTGCACCCGACCCACCACTGGTTCATCTGCGCCGCCACCACCGACGCCGACCTCGACCACACCCTGGCGGCCTGCGACGAGGCGTTCCGCGCCGCGGCGAAGGTGGCGTGAGCGTGGTGGACACCCAGCAGGCGATGCGGGCCCGCGTACGGGCCAAACTCGCGTACCAGTTGCAGGAGGAGGAGCCGAGTCTGCCCTGGCTGAGCGACACCGAGCCGCTGGCGCCCGCCGGAGTCGACTCGGTGCAACTCATCTCGGTGGTCGGCCAGTTGGAACAGGAACTGGGCGTGGCGCTGCCGGACGACGCCGTCCTCGAATCGGCGAGCATCAGCTCGCTCGCCACCGCACTGACCCGGGGAGAGCGCCGATGAGCGGCACACGCGCCACGGTCGCCGTCACCGGTCTCGGTGTGTGCGGCCCGGGCGGGGTCGGCGTATCCGCACTGTGGGAGGCACTGGCCACCGGCAGGGCCCACCATCCGCCCCTCACGGGTTTCGACGCCACCGGGGCCACCCTGGGAGCTGCGGGCCAAGTCCCGGGACACACCGGCGGGGACGGCGTCTGGCGGGCCCTCGACCTCGCCGAGACCGCCGTACGGGAAGCCCTCGACGGCGTCGACCGTGAGCGCGTCGCCCTCGTCCTGGGCACCACCGACCCCGGGGTGGTCCCGCCCCGGCCCGGGCACTTCACCGGCGACCTGGCCGGGGCCTGCGCGGAGCGGACCGGACTCGGCGGCGAGGCGCTGACCATCGCCAACGCCTCCGCCTCGGGCGCCGCTGCCATCGCGGTCGCCCGCGACCTGGTGGCCCTCGGCGAGGCGCCGGTGGCCGTGGTCGGCGGCGCCGACGCCGTGACCGACATGGCCTTCCTGGGCCTCAACTCACTGCGCACGCTCGGCCCGGAGGGCTGCCGGCCCTTCAGCACCGAGCGGCGCGGCATCGGCGTGTCCGAGGGAGCCGCGGTGCTCCGGCTCGAACCGTTCGACGACGCCGGGCCGGACGCCCCCGCACCGCTGGCCGTCCTGGCCGGCTGCGGGCTGACCAACGCCACCGGCCACCTCGCCGCCCCCGGAGCCGACGGCATCGAGCTGGCCGTACGGCTCGCCCTGGCCGACGCGGGCCTCGCCCCCGAGGACATCGACTTCGTCAACACCCACGGGCCGGGCACCCGGCGCGGCGACACCGCCGAGATCGAGGCGCTGCGCGCGGTGTTCGGCCCCCGGCTGTCCTCGATTCCGGTCAACAGTGTCAAGGGCGTCCTGTGGCACCTCCAGGGCGGCGCGGGCGCGGTGGAGGCCATGGCCTGCGTGCTGTCGCTGGCGCACGGCGCGGTCACCCCGACCTGGGGCGCCGAGCCGGTCGACCCGATCTGCGCCGACCTGGACCTGGTCCTGGAGGACGGCCCACGGCAGCTGCCGGACCTGCGGACCGCGCTCAGCGTGTCCTGCGGTCTGGGCGGGATGAACACCGCACTCATCTTCCGGAGGCCCTGATGGACGACTCGGTCGTGATCACCGCCGTGGCCTCGGGAGAGGTCGACACGGCGGAGCTGTGGGACGCGCACACGGCGGGCGCCGACGGCTGGCAGGACGTCAACAAGTGGACGCGGGAACTGCCCGAGCGCATTGCGGAGTTGGCGGGCCACGCGCTCGCCGGGGCGGGCGGTACGGACCCCGGCGACACCGCCTGCGTCATCGGCTCGGTGTACGGGGCGGGGCACGTGGCCGAGACCATGCGCGCCCGGCTCGACGCGGGCGCCCGCTCGTCGCTGGCACCCGAGTCGTTCCTGTACTTCAACGCGCACGGCGTGACGTCGCTGATCTGTCTCCGTCACCGGCTGCGCGGCTACTGCGCCACCGTCCTCGGCCCGGGAGCGGGGCTCCAGGCCCTCGCCCTCGGGCAGCGCAGGCTCCGGCTCGCCGACGACGGCCCGGTGCTGTGCGGCGCGTACGAGATGCTCAGCCCGGCCGCCGCCCGCGCCCGGGGCAGCGACCCGGTGACCGGCTGGGCCGCCTTCCTGGTCCTGGAGACGGCCGCCCGGGCCCGTGAGCGGGGCGCCCGCGTGCTGGCCCGGCTCGGCCCCGTCCAGACGTGTCCGCCCCCGTTGGAGCGGGCGGCCGACATCCGCGCGACCGCTCCCCTGGCCGAGCTGGCCGCCGTGCTCACCGACGACGGCGCGCCCGCCACGACGACGGTGGCCGTGGCCGGGCGGCGGCACGGCTACCGCTGCACCGCGCACAAGGAGGGATGACCGTGGACGACACACTGGTGGACGTCCTCGCCGGGCACCGCCGCGCCGGACGGGGCGACCGCCTCGCCCTGGTGGACCAGCGGCGCTCGGTGACGTACGCGGAGCTGGAGCGCGACGTCACCGTCCGGGTACGGGAGTTGAGATCGACGGGTGTCGGGCCGGGCACCCGGACCGGCATCACCCTGACGTCGTCACTGGACTCGGTGGTCGACTTCGCCGCCGCGACCTCCCTGCACGCCGCCGTGCTCGTACTCCAGGAGCGCGCGGGCGAGGCGGAACGCTCGGCCGCGCTCACCGACTTCGGCGCCGAACTGGGCATCGACGCCATGGGGGTGACCCGGCTGCGGCCGCCCCGGCGCGGCCGAGGCGACCCGGCCTTCGCGGTGACGAGCTCGGGCACCAGCGGCCGCCCCAAGGTGATCTCCCGCGAGTGGTCCGGCACCCTGCACAACTCGGCCACCTTCGCGCGCGGGCTCGGCATCGACGCCGACGACGTCGTGCTCACCACCAGCCCGCTCGGCCACAGTTACGCCATCGAGGCGGGCACCCTGGCCGCCCTGTCGGCCGGGGCCTGCCAGGTCATACCGTCCGGGCCGCTCACCCCGGCTCGGGCCGCGGCCCTCGCCGAGCGCCACCGGCCCACCGTCCTGCAGAGCGTTCCGCTGATCCTGGACTGGTGGGGCCGGGGCGGCGTGCCGCACGCGGGCTCCTGGCAGCGGTGCGTCAGCGCGGGCGAGGCCCTCCCGGCCCAGGCGGTCACCGCCTGGCACGACGCGGGCATCACCGTGTACGACCACTACGGCAACTCCGAACTCGGCCAGCTCACCCTCCACCCGGCCGGAGGCGGCGGCAGCGTCGGACACCCGCTGCCCGGCGTCAAACTCAAGGCGGGCGGGGACGAGCCCGGGCCTGTGGTGGCGTGCTTCCCCGGCCTGTCCCCCGTACGGATGGAGGAGGGGCACCCCGTGCCGCTCGCCGACGACGAGGGCTGGGTCGCCACCGGCGACCTCGGGGTGCTCGACGACGGCGGGCTCCGGCTCACCGGCCGCAGCGACCTCATCATCAACATCGGCGGGAACAAGGTCTCCCCCCTCGAAGTGGAGACCGTCCTGCGCGCCCTGCCCGGGGTCAACGACTGCGCCGTGGTGGGGCGGCCGGGGCCCTCCGGCGAGAGCCAGGTGTGGGCGTTCGTCGAGGCCCGCGCCGACGAGTTCGACGCGGCGGCGCTGCGCCGCCGGGCGGGCGAACTCCTCATGACGGTCAAGGTCCCCTCGGTGATCCGCCGGGTCGACCAGTTGCCCCGGACGGGCAGCGGAAAGATCCGCCGGGGTCTGCTGATCGAGGACGGCGCCTGACACACCGTCAACCAGGGCCACTTCGCACCCGACCCATCGAGACACCCAACGGCAACAGGAAGAGAAGGACATGACCAACGGTGCCGACGCACAGCCGATCGACCGCGAGCACGTCATGGAGCTCATCACGACCGTACTCGCGGAACGCCCCCATCTGCCCGACCAGCTCAGCGAGACCACCACGCTCGACGAGATCGGGATGGACTCGCTCGACCTGATCGTGGTCCTCTCCCGCTTCGAGGAGAAGTGGGGTGTGCCCTACAGCGGCGAGGAGACCGACGGCACGGCCTTCGACAACCTGGGGCACCTGGCCGACACCCTGGTCGCCCGCGCGCGGACCGCCGGGCGAGAGCTGCGGTGACCGCCACGATGACCCCGCGGTTCGATCAGCTGGGGGCGCTGGGGTGGCAGGACCGCGCGCTGGACGGGCTCAACTGCGTACTGCGCTGCGTCGAATCCGTCCTGCACTTCCGGGGCCTCGACCCGCTCGCGGTCGCCCGCGCGCTCAACGGCCCCCTCGACCCGGTCGGCCGCGACCTGGCGAAGGACTTCGACGGCTGCCGGGTGGACTACCGCACCGAGTTCGACGACGGCGGCCGCAACGTGCCGTTCGTCCTGGAGCGCCTCGGCGCGGGCGAGCCGGTGATGGTGCTGCCGGACCGCTTCCACCTTCCCGGCGACGTGTACGAGGGCCGCTTCCACTTCCACGACCACGCGGTCCTCGCGGTGGACTGGTCGTCGCGGGACAGCGTCATGACCGTCCTGGACACCGACGCCGACCCGGCCGACGGCTTTCGCCGGCGCTGGAGGCTGACGCCCGCGCTCAAAGCCCTGTTCACCTGGGTGGGCACGGTCACCGTCACCGACGCGCCGGATCACCGGGACCCGCGGGAGTACTTCGCCGAGCGGCTGCACCGAGACACCGCACTGCTCTCGGTGGGCGCGGACGCCCTCGGCACCCTCCTCGACGAACTCACCGGGACCGGCCTGGGCGCGGTGAGTGCCAGAGCCCTGCACGTCCTGGTCCTCGGCGACATCCAGCCCCAGCTCTTCATCTACGCCAACGCGCTCGCCGTGGCCCCCGCCCCCGGCGAACCGCTCGCCCTGCCCCCGGAGTTGGCCGCCGTACGGACGGCCGCGCTCGACGCCCGGGTCCACGCCAAGCGCCTCGGGATCGCGCTGATCGCGGCGCACGAGAAGCCGGACCCGCTCGCGGTGTATCCGCGCGTCCTGGAGCTGGGCCGCCCGCTGCGCACCGCGCTCGACCGGCTGCGCGAGGCCCTGGTCGCCGCGGGCGGCCGGGAGGGACCGGCCGACCCCGGCGCGTCCGCCCGGCTGCGCGCCCGGTTCGCGCAGATCGAGAGCACCTGCTTCCCCGTACGCGAGGAAGCGGCGCCATGAGCGCGCAGGTGGCCCTGGTGACCGGCGGGTCCGGCCCCCTGGGCCGGGCGATCGCCCACTCCCTGGCCCTGGCGGGATACGCCGTGGGCGTGCACGCGCACCGCAACGAGGAAGCCGCGGTGGCCGTGGTCGACGATCTGCGCGCGGCGGGCGCGGAGGCACTCGCCGTGACCGCCGACCTGTCCCGCCCGCACAGCGGCGAGCACGTGGTCGGGCGGGTCGTGGAGGAGTTCGGCCGGCTCGACGCGCTGGTGGTCAACGCCGGGGTCCACCGCGACCGGTTGGTCCTGAACGTGGCCGAGGACGAGTGGGACGACCAGATCGCGGTCAATCTGAGCGGCGCGTTCCGCTGCCTCCAGGCCGGGGTGAGGGCCATGACGCGGCACGGGGGCGGGCGGATCGTCCTCGTCTCGTCGGTGGCGGGACTGCGTGGTCAGCCCGGCCAGGCGGCGTACGCGGCAAGCAAGTCCGGCCTGCACGGACTGGCCTGGACGACCGCGAGGGAGTACGGCCGGTACGGGATCACCTGCAACTGCGTGGCCCCCGGGCTGATCGCCGACACACCCGCCTACCACGGCCTGTCCGCCAAGGCGCGGGACGGCGTGCTCGACCGCACACCGCTCGGCCGGGCGGGCCGCGTCGACGAGATCGCCTCGGTGGTGGGCTTCCTGTGCTCTCCCCCGGCGTCCTACGTGTCCGGGCAAGTGATCGCGGTGGACGGCGGGTTGACGGTATGAGGACGACCGACGAGCAGGAGGACATGTGACCGAGCGAGTGTTGTTCTTCCCCTGGGGCTGGGGAGGCGGCGCGGCCTACACCGGCCGCTGTCTCGCCCTGGCCTCGGCACTGGCCTGGGCGGGCGACGAGGTGGCGTTCGCGGACTGCGGCATCAACGCCATGGTGCGCGAGGCCGGGTTCCCGGTCCTGGAATCCGAGCCCGAGGCGCCGCGGCCGCCCGACCGGCACCCCATGCCGCCGTATCTGCCCTTCGCGGACGTGGAGCGGGTGTTCGCGGTCGCCGCGACCTACCACCGCGTCGAGCGCGTCCAGCGCCGGATCGCCGCCGACGCCCGCCTGATCGAGGCGTACCGGCCGACGCTCGTCGTCATCGACATGTGCCCGACCGCGGCCCTCGCCGCACGGGCCGCGGGCATTCCCGTGGTCTCCCTCGCCGACGCGGACTTCATCACCCCCCGGGCGAACGGGTGGATGCCGTGGTCCACGGTCGCGCCGCGCGATCTGCTGCCGCACCCGTCGAGCCTGCCGGTGTGGGACCGGGTCTCGCGCGAGCTGGGCCTCGGCCCGGTGGCCCGCGCCGAGCACCTGCTGTGGGGCGAGGTCACCCTGGTGTCCAGCCTGTCCGCCCTGGAACCGGTCGACGGATCCCCGCACCGGGGCGCGCTGCACTTCGTCGGGCCGATGTACTGGAACCCGGCGGTGGCCTCCGACGGCCCCGCTCCCCCGCGCACCGACCGGCCGAGGGTGTACGTCACCATCGGCAGCGGCGGCACGGTGGGCCGCCAGGCGCTGCAGAACGTACTGGACGCCTGCGCGGACCAGCCGTGGAGTGTGTACGTGTCCAGCGGCTTCGCCTTCGAGGGCGGCCTCGCGGTGCCCGACAACGTCGTGGTGGCGGGCTTCACCGGCCTGGACACCCCGCTGGAGTGGGCGGACGTGGTGGTCGACCACGGCGGCTCGGCCACGGTGCTGGCCACCCTGCTGCACGGCAAACCGCAGGTCGTGATGCCGTTCATGTCCGAACAGGAGATGAACGGACGGCAGTTGGTGGAGGACACCGGATCCGGCGTACTCCTGCGGACCAGTGAGACCACCCCGTACGGCCGCCTCACCTTCAGCGACCGCTACTCCGGCCCGTCCGACCAGCCGTGCGTCCGCGCCGACGACGTCCGCAAGGGCATCGCCGAGGTGCTCGGCGACCCCGCGTTCACCCAACGGGCCGCGCACTGGGGTGCCCGGCTGCGGGAGTGCCGTGAGACGACGGACCTGGTCGCGCTGGCCCACTCCGCCCTCTCGCCGGTGACGGAGGCGAGCCGGTGAGCGCCGGGATGGTCGTGGGCGTCGTGGGCTGCGGTCAGATCGGCGCGATGTACGCCGACCACCTCGACGCGCTGGGCTCGTACCGGGTGGTCTGCGTGGACGCGGACCGCGCCCGCGCCGAGAAGCTGGCGCAGGACGCGCCTTCGCGGAGCGTCGCGGACTCGGTCGAGGAGCTGGTGTCCGGCGGCTGTGACGCGGCGCTGGTGACGTCCGCCACCACGAGCCACCCGGAGCTGGTGGGCGCGCTGATCGACGCCGGTATACCGACCCTGTGCGAGAAACCCCTCACCATCGACCTCGCCCGCACGGAGGCGCTGGGCACGCGGGCCGAGCAGCGCGGTGTGCCGCTGTGGGTGGGCTTCCAGCGCCACTTCGACCCGGGCTTCGCCGATCTGCGGGCCCGTACGGCGGGCGGGGAGCTGGGGCGTGTGCAGTTGCTCCGGCTGGTCTCGCACGATGTGTCCATGCCGCCCGTCGCGCGGCTGCGCGAGAGCGGTTCGATCTTCACCGACCTCATGCTCCACGACTTCGACATGGTGCGGTGGCTCACCGGGCGCCGGATCGTCCAGGTCGTCGCGGACGGCTCGGCGCTGTCCGGCCCGGACCTCGCCGACATCGGTGACTTCGACACGGTCACGGCGACGGTCCGCCTCGACGACGGCACGCTGGCCGCGCTCTCGGCCGGCCGGTGGCAGCCGGTTGGCTACGACGTACGGGCCGAAGTCCTGGGCGAGAAGGGCAACTTGCAGGCCGGTCTGACCCGGGCGGAGACACCCGGCACGGGCAGCGTGGAGACCTCGCGGTTCCGGGGGTACTGGGACCGGTTCTCCACCGCCTACCGCGAACAGGTACGGGCGTTCCTGACCATGGCCGCGGGCGGCGCCGCCACCCCGGCGGCGGGCGGCTGGCGCGACTCGCACGAAGCGCTGCGCTGCGCCCTGGCGGCCGAACGGTCGGCCAGGACGGGTTCGGTGCCGGTGACGCTCTGAACACGGCTGCGGCCGGTGGACCCGGCCCAAGCCAACAACCCCCATGGAAACCTTGATCCTTGATACGGCGACTCTGCGAAGGGAACACCATGAGCAAGATCCGCGTGGCCATCGCCGGCATCGGCAACTGCGCCGCCTCGCTCGTCCAGGGAGTGCACTACTACGCCGACGCGGACCCCGCACTCCGCGTCCCCGGCCTGATGCACGTCGAGTTCGGCGGCTACCACGTACGCGACCTGGAGTTCGTCGCCGCGTTCGACGTGGACGCCAAGAAGGTCGGCCAGGACCTCTCCTCCGCCATCTCCCAGTCCGAGAACAACACCATCCACATCTGCGACGTCCCGCCCACCGGCGTCACGGTGCGGCGGGGGCCCACCCTGGACGGGCTCGGCCACTACTACCGCGAGACCATCACGGAGTCCGCCGAGGACCCTGCCGACGTCGTCGCCGTACTCCGCGCCACCGAGGCCGACGTCCTCATCTCCTATCTGCCCGTCGGCAGCGAGGAGGCGGACCGGTTCTACGCCCAGTGCGCCCTCGACGCGGGTGTGGCCTTCATCAACGCGCTCCCCGTGTTCATCGCCTCCGATCCGCAGTGGGCGGCGAAGTTCACCGAGGCGGGGGTGCCGATCATCGGTGACGACATCAAGTCGCAGGTCGGCGCCACCATCACACACCGGGTGCTGGCCCGCCTCTTCGAGGACCGCGGCGTCCACCTCAAACGCACCATGCAGCTCAACGTCGGTGGCAACATGGACTTCCGCAACATGCTCGAACGCAAGCGGCTGGTCTCGAAGAAGACGTCGAAGACCCAGGCGGTGACCTCCCAGATCGACCACACCCTGGGCAAGGACGACGTGCACATCGGGCCGTCGGACCACGTGCCGTGGCTCGACGACCGCAAGTGGGCGTACGTACGCCTGGAGGGACGCGCCTTCGGTGACGTACCGCTGTCCCTGGAGTACAAGCTCGAAGTGTGGGACTCGCCGAACTCGGCGGGCGTCATCATCGACGCCGTGCGCGCGGCGAAGATCGCGCTGGACCGGGGGATCGGCGGGCCGCTGCTGGCGCCGTCGTCGTACTTCATGAAGTCACCGCCCCGGCAGTACCGCGACTCGGAGGCCTTCGACGCGGTCGAGGCGTTCATCGCCGCGTCCCCTGACGAACAAGCACATCCGTGACCCACCGTGGGTTCCCGCAGCGGGACCCCACGCGGACCGAGGAAGAAGAGGGCACCAGTCATGTCCGGTCCCGCCACCCTGGCGACCGAGTCCGTGCGCGAGCGGGACTTCCGTCTGCTGTGGATCGGCAGCGGCATCAGCCAGCTGTGCGGGATGTCGACAGTGGTCGCCTTCCCGCTGCTCGCCGCCCAGACCCTCGGGGCGTCGGTCGGCGAGGTCGGTCTGATCACGGCGGCCGGATACCTGCCCTGGCTGATCCTCACCCTGCCCGCCGGGGTGTACAGCGGGCGACTGCCCCCGAGAACCATGCTGCTCCTGGCCGACCTCGGCCGCGCGCTGATCGTCACCATGGTGCCGATCCTCGCCGCGACCGGGCACCTGGCCCTGTGGCACCTGTACATGTCCAACGTGCTGGTCAGTTGCGCGACGGTGTTCTACGAGATCGTGTATCTGTCCATGCCCCCGCGGATGCTGCCGAAGGACAAACTCGTCTACGGCAACATCCGCCTCCAGATCGCCCGCGCCGTCTCGCTCGCCTTCGGGCCGACACTGGCGGGCTTCACGGTGCAGTTGCTCGGCCCCGAGCACGCTCCGCTGCTCAACTCGGCGGGCTTCGCCGCCTCCGTGACGTGCAACCTCCTCATGCGCTCCCACATCGAGGCCACCTCGTCGGCGTCCGGCGCGAAGGGTATGTGGGCCGAACTGTCGGAGGCCGTACGGTTCGTCACCCGGCGGCCGGTCATCCTGGCCTCGATCGCGGGCTCGGCCGTCGGGAACTGCTGCTTCGCCGCGTACGAGGCCCTCGTCGTCATCTTCCTGGCCGACGACGTCGGGGTGGCCCCGGGCACCCTGGGCATGCTGCTCGGGTCGGTGGGTATCGGCGGTCTGATCGGGGCGTTCAGCGCGGGCCGCGTCAGCCGCCGCCTCGGCACCGCGCGCGCCGTGTGGATCCCCGCCGCCGTCCTCGCACCGGCGGGACTGCTCCTGCCGATGACCCGGCCGGGCTCGGGGCTGCTCCTCTTCTTCAGCGGCGCGCTGCTCTTCCACGCCGGGTTCTCCGTGTTCACGGTCGGCCAGGCCACCCTCGTACAACTGCTCACACCGCCCGATCTGCTGCAACGGACCGTCGCCTGCGTCCGGTTCATCAGCCGGGGCATGCTCTTCTTCGGCGGCCTCGTCGGCGGCGGCCTGGGCACCCTCTTCGGCCCACGGGCCGCGCTGGCCATCGTGATGTTCCTCTGGCTCAGTGCCCCGCTCATCACCGCGTCCTCTCGCTTACGGTTCTGGCGGGACATTCCTACTGTGGAGTGACCACATGTCTGAGACGATCGACATCGTCATCACAACCATCAATTCCGGGTCGTTCCTGGAGCACTACGCCGACACCCTCGCCGAATCCGGCGCCCGGCTCGTCGTCATACCCGACAGGAAAACCCCCAGGGCCTTCTACGAAGCCTGCGAGAAGGCCCGCGGCCGCGGCGCCACCATCGTCTCCCCCGATGTGGAGGAGCAGGACCGGCTGCTGGCCAAGCTCGGTGTGCCCGACCTGATCCCGTACGACTCCGACAACCGCCGCAACATCGGCTATCTGCTGTCCTATCTCAACGGCAGCGCGATGGCGGTCTCCATGGACGACGACAACCTGCCGATCGACAGCCCCTTCTTCGACGAACACCGGGTGGTGCTGCAAGGCCCGGTACCGCACCGCGTGGTGTCGGCCGGCAACGGTTGGTTCAACGCCTGCGACCTGCTCGAAGTGAGCCCCTGCCGGGTCTTCCCGCGCGGGTTCCCGTACGGCCCCCGGGAGAGCCCGACCGAGGTCACCAGCACCGAAGAGGTGGCCGATGTGCGCGTCAACGCGGGGTTGTGGCTGGACGACCCCGACGTGGACGCGGTGACCCGGCTCGCGGTCCGGCCCAGGGTGACCGCCTACAACGGCCAACCCGCCGTACTGGCCAGGGACACCTGGTGCCCGGTCAACTCCCAGAACACCGCCGTGCACCACGACGCCCTGCCCGCCTACTACTTCCTGCGGATGGGCCAGCCCATCGGCGGGGCCGCGGTCGAGCGGTTCGGTGACATCTTCAGCGGCTACTTCGTCGCCGCGTGCGCCAAACACCTCGGACATGCGGTCCGGTTCGGCGGCCCCCTGGTCAACCACGAGCGCAACGAACACGACCTGCTCAACGACCTCGCCATCGAGCTGCCCGCGATCCGCTTCATGGACGAACTCCTCGGCTGGCTGCGGGAGTTCCCACTCCAGGGCAGCGACTACCGCGAGGCGTACGAGTCCCTCAGCCACGGCCTGGAGGACTTCGCCGAACAGGCGCGGGGCGGGGCCTGGTCGCAGGAGGCGCGGGCGTTCCTGCACCGCAGCGCCTACCTCATGCGCACCTGGCTGAGCGCGGTGCGCCGCATCGACGGCCATGACGGCTGAGAAACAGGAGTCCGGCGCGGGGATCCTCCGGGATCGCCCGCGCCGGACTCCGTCAGCTGCTCAGCCCTTCGCCAGAATGGCGTCGACCGTCTCCTCCAGGGTCAGGTCGGAGCTGTCGAACCACGTTCCCTCACCTGCGAGTTCGCTGCGCAGCGCGTCGTCCAGGAACGACCAGTCGTCGGCCAGCACCTTGTCCCGCTCGGCGACCCGCCGGGAGACGACGTCCGCCGCCGGTGCCAGCACGATCAGCCGCAGCGGCAGGTCCTTCAACTGCTCCAGATAGAACTCCAGATGGGCGCGCCGGACCACCACGTCGTCGATGACCGCGACGACACCCCCGGCGTGGAAACTGCGCGCAAGGACCGACGCGTTGCGGGCCCGCAGCAGCAGTTGGCGATCCGCCTCCAGGTCCTCCTCCGGCGAGGGCAGATGCCCGCCCGCGACGATGAGGTCCTGGAGGTGGTCGCCCTCGATGTGCGCACCGAGGGGGAACCGACGGGCCAGGCCCGCCGACACCGAGCTCTTCCCCGATCCTGGAATGCCGATGACGAGAAATACGTCGGAGGCGGGTTCGGTGTCAACGATCTGGCCCTGGAAGGAGGTTTCCGGCATGCTTCCTCTACTCCTTTATCGCGTTATCGGCCAACGGCCCGTTCAACGGCCCGATATTGCCAGCGCAGCGATCGTAGCAAGTACCGACGATCTGTCCGATCCCCTTTTCCGGAACCAGGGAGTTCCCATGCCCCTCACCAATGCGGTGCCGCCTCCCCCGCCGTGGTTGCTGATGTTTTCCGCCGCCGACCGGGCCGCGCTGACGGATACGGCTCGAACGGCCGCCGAATTACTGGCCGATGGCGCCCGGCCCGAGGCGGTGCTGCCCGCGCGACTCCTTTCGAGCGAACACGACATCGAGCGCCTGGCGGTCGCGGCCGCCGATCCGGCGGGCCTGGTCGAGGGGTTGTCCTTCTTCGCCGACGGACTGGCCAGCCCGCGCTGGGTGTCGGGGCGGGCCGACGGCGCCGCCACCCGGGTCGCCTGGTGTTTCGGCGGCCACGGCAGCCAGTGGCCGGGCATGGGGCGCGCCCTGCTGAGCTGGGCGCCCGAGGCGGCGAGGGTACTGACCGAACTCGACGCGCTGCTGCCGGGCGGAGTGATCGAACCGCTGATGAACGCGGCCGACGGGGAGCTCGGCCCGCCGGACACGACACAGCCGCTGATCTTCGCCGTCCAGGTCGCCACCGCCCACTGGCTGTGGTCCCTCGGCCTGCGGCCGGAGGCGGTCGTCGGGCACAGCCTCGGCGAGGTCGCCGCCGCCCATGTCGCGGGCGCCCTCACCCTCGAAGAGGCGGCGCGGGTCGTGGCCGTACGCTCCGGCCTGCTCGCGAAGGCCGCGGGCGGCGGGGCGATGGCGACGGTCAACCTCGACCGGCACACCGTTGCGCGCCGGTGCGAGCAGATCCCGGGGACGGTGGTCGTCGCCGCCCACAGCGCACCGAGGCAGACGGTGGTCACCGGCGAGAGCGAGGCCACCCGGGCACTGGTGAGCGCGCTGGAGGCCGAGGGGGTGCGGTGCCGGGTGATCCGTATCAACGCGGCGTCGCACAGCCCGTTCGTCGACAGCGTGCTGCCCCAACTGCGCGCCGAGCTGGCCGATCTCGCCCCCGCGACGCCCCGCATCCCATGGATCTCGACGGTCGACGCCGACCCGGACCCGGTCGGGCTCGCCACCGCGGACTACTGGGCGCGCAACCTGCGCCGCCCGGTCCGCTTCACCCAGGCCGTGTCGACGCTGGCCCGCCGGGGCATCCGGGCTTACGTGGAGATCGGGCCGCACCCGGTCCTGATCCCGCCGATCCGCGAGACGCTACGGGCCGAGGGGGTCGACGATCCGCTGGTGATCGCCTCCGGCCGGCGGGCGACCCCCGAGCCGGTCTCGCTGCTGCGCCTGCTGGGGGCGCTGCACTGCCGGGGCCTGGATATCCCGGCGCTCGACGACCACGTGCTCGCCGGCGTCATCCCCGCCACCGACCGCATCCCGCCCACCGACCGAGCCGACCGAGCCCGAGCCGATCGAGGATGAGAAGGCCCATGCCCGCAGTCTCCCCCGCCCTTGACCCGTCGGCGACCGTGCTCGTAGCGGGCTCGTCCGGGCTCGTCGGCTCCGCCGTCGTGCGCCGCCTCCGAGCCGAGGGCTTCACCTCCGTTGTCGGAATCCGCTCCTCGGACGTGGACCTCACCGACGCCCGGGCGACGCTCGACCACGTCACCTCGCTCCGGCCCGCCGTGGTGATCGACGCGGCCGCGCGGGTCGGCGGCATCGCCGCCAACGACGCCGAACCCGTGGAGTTCCTCCACGACAACCTCCGGATCCAGACCAACCTGTTCGCGGCGGCACACGCGGCGGACGTGGACCGGCTGCTGTTCCTCGGCTCCTCCTGCATCTACCCGAAGCACAGCCCCCAGCCGATCCCGGAGTCCGCGCTGCTCACCGGCCCGTTGGAGGAGACCAACGACGCCTACGCGATAGCGAAGATCGCGGGCGTGATCGCGGTGAAGTCGTACCGCAGGCAGTACGGCCGCCGATGGATCTCCGCCATGCCGACCAATGTCTACGGCCCCGGCGACAACTTCCACCCGACCCGGTCGCACGTCCTGCCCGCGCTGATCCGGCGCTTCCACGAGGCGGTCCGCTCCGGCGCCGAGGAGGTCGTCGTCTGGGGCAGCGGTACACCACGGCGGGAGTTCGTCCACGTCGACGACCTGGCGGCGGCGTGCCTGCACCTGCTGGCGCACTACGACGACCCGTCACCGGTCAACATCGGTGTCGGCGAGGACCTCACGATCGCGGACCTCGTCGCTCTCGTGGCCGGGGCGACCGGCTTCACCGGCCGGATCACCTGGGACGCGAGCAGGCCCGACGGCACACCGCGCAAGCTGCTCGACGTCTCCCGGCTGCTCGCCACGGGCTGGAAGCCACGAATCGGGCTGGCGGAGGGTGTACGGAGCACGGTTCGCTGGTACGCCGACACCCTGGCCGACCCGGGTGGGTCTCCCGATGGCCGCTGACCCGCGGGGGTGCCGCCCGGCTCAGCCCGCCGCCGGGCCGGTGCCGCGCCGGACGAAACTGCCGCGGCCCAGGACGGCCCTGCCCTGGGAGCGGACCTCGAAGAGCGCCGACTCGCCGCGCTCCCATATCCGTACGGAGAGCTCCTGGCCCGGAAACACGGGTGCGGTGAAGCACGCCGACATCGTCCCGAACCGGGCCGGGTCACCCCCGCAGAGCGCGTGCAGCAGCGCCCGGCCCGCGAAGCCGAACGTGCAGAGCCCGTGCAGCAGCGGCCGTCGGAAGCCGAGACGCGCGGCGATCGCGGGGTCGGAGTGCAGCGGGTTCGGGTCACCGCTGAGCCGGTACAGAAGCGCCTGGTTGGGCGCGGTGCGGTAGTCCACGGTGTGGTCGGGCTCCCCCTCCGGGCGCTCCCACGGCTCGTCCTCGCCCCGCTCACCGCCGAAGCCGCCTTCGCGCCTGATGGTCAGTCCGGTGCGGATGTCGGCGAGCGGCCGGCCGGTGGCGGGGTCCACGCAGGAGGATTCGATGACCGCGAGCGCACTGCTCCCCCGGTCCCTCAGCGCGGCCAGCCGCGAGGTCGTGGCCGCCGTGCCCTCGACGGGGAGCGGGCCGTACAGCGTCAGGGACTGCTGGGTGTGCAGCAGCTGCGACACGTCGAAGTCCCCGAGGGCGGGCTCGGTGCGCCGGGAGACGAGGGTCGCCGCGAAGGTCGGGAGCACCGAGGGCATGACTCCCCCGGAATTCTCCGTGGTGAACTCCAGCTCGCGGGCCGGGTCATCGCCGCCCGCGCCCACTCCGAGCGCATAGAGGGAGGTGTCCGAGAATGTCCACTGCCGGGTTCCGGAATCCCAGGTCCGCCCGACGAGATCGCGATAGAGCGCCATCGCTCCGCTCCTTTCCACCACTTCGGAAATAGCCGCCACCACACATGGCCGAAAATTACGCATGGCCCGAAACTATCGAGACGGGATTGAGAAAATGATTCGAGCACTCCTGGTGGACGCAGGTGGAGTTCTGTTCAACAACATCAATGAGGAGACCTCTTTCGTGCCGGACGTCGCACGCCGCTATGGCGTCGACGAGAGCCGCCTGCTGGGTGCCGTACTGTCGTCGGCCCATGCGTACGAGAGCGGCGCCTGCCATGCGCACGAGGTGCTGCGCGGGCTCCTGGAGGAAGCGGGCAGCCCCTTCGCGGACGCCTCCGACGGGGAGTGGTTCGACGGACAGTGGGTGGACCGCCTGTACGCCACCCACGTCCGCTGCTACAGCTCCAACGTCGTGGAACTGGCCGAGGTGGCCCGCGCCCGTCCGGAGCTCACCCTGGTCCTGGCCAACAACGAGGCCGAGCACTGGGACCACCTCAAGGACCAACGCCACGGCCACTACCGGCTGTTCGACCACCTCTGCTCCTCATGGCGAGTCGGCCAGGTCAAACCCTCTGCCGAGTACTTCGCCGAAACACTGGAGCGCTGCGGGGTCGATCCGCGCGAGGCGCTGATGATCGACGACCGGACGACCGTCATCACGGTCGCGCGAGACCTGGGTATGCGCACTCTGCACGTCAGCAGCCCCGAGGTGCTGCGCAACCATCTGCGGGAGACCGTCGAGAACCTGGTGCCGTCAGCGAGGGGCTGAGAGGCTGAGTAGCTGAGGGGCTGAGCAACCTCCGCCGCTCAGAACTCACTGACCCCGGCGTCGACGGCCATGGCGTGCGCGGTGACATGGCGGGAGGCGTCGGACACCAGGAACAGCACGGCATTGGCCACGTCCTCGACCGAAATACCCTCCACCGGCTGCATGTTGACCAGCATGCCGCGCAGCCGCGGATCGGCCATGCTCGCCTTGGCGACCTGGGTGAGCATGGCACGGCTGCCCATCGCGGTGTCGACGCCGGTCGGGTGCACGCTGTTCACCCGGATCCCGAACCGCGCGAGCTCGGCGGCGAAGGCCTTCGCCATGCCGCGCACCGCGAACTTGCTGGTCGTGTACGGAATCATGAACGGCTGCACCTTCAGCCCAGCCGAGGAGCTCATCAGCACGATAGAGCCGCCGCCCGCCGTCACGAGGTGGGGCGCGGTCGCCATCACGGTGTTCCACGTACCGGTGACGTTGACGTCCATGGTGTCGCGAAAGATCTCTTCGGTGACCTCGTCCCAGGCCCGGGGTATGCAGATGCCCGCGTTGGCCACGACGGCGTCCAGGCGCCCCAGTTTCTCCACGGCCCCGTCGACGGCGTCCCGCAGGCCGGCGAGGTCACGGACGTCCGCCACCAGGGGCACGACCCGCTGCCCGGACTCCTCCGCCAGGGCGACGGTCGTGTCGAGGTCGGTCGTTTCCGACGAGGCGTAGGCGACGCCCGGCAGCGTCGCGCACAGGTCGACGGCGATCACGTCGGCGCCCTCGCCCGCCATCCGCACCACGTGCTCACGGCCCTGCCCACGGGCCGCGCCGGTCACCAGAACAACCTTGCCCCGCATCAGTCCACTCACGTACAAGTCCTTTCCCGACAGGCTTCACCAGGGTTCACAACGGGTCCGATCTGCCCCACGCTAGCGAAGCGGACGACATTGTTCACCGTGTCCAGGTGTGCCAACTCGGCCTGGTCATACGGCGTTTGTTGTGCGAGGCGGAGGCGATAAGATCGGAAACGACACCCCACCACTGTTCCGCGCCCGCGCCACGCCGCGCACTCACATCTCGCATCTCGCATCTCGCCCGAATCCGTAATGACGCCATCGGCCCGCACCCAGTCGTGCGGAGCCGTACGAGGGGGATCGTTGAACGGACAAGCGCCTGCGGCTCCTCGGCTCGGCCCCGCACGGCCGTCGCCGCACCGACCACTTCCTGACGAGCCGCTACCGGACCAGCCTTTTCCCGACCAGCCCTCCCCTGACGGGCCGTTGCCGGACCGCCTCCGCGCCGCCGTGGACCGCGCGCTCGCCCGCCCCGCGGCCCAGCAGCCGCAGTGGCCCGACCCCGAGGCCGTACGCGAGGTGCGAGCCGTCCTTGAGACCGTGGCACCGGTCGTGAGCGCCGAGGAGGTCGACCGGCTGCGGACTCGGCTGGCCTCGGTGGCGGGCGGCGCGCCGTTCCTGCTCCAGGGCGGCGACTGCGCGGAAACCTTTACCGGGACCACCGAGCACTCGATCGCGGGCACCGTCGACACCCTGTACCGGATGGCATCGGTACTCACCTCCGGGGCCGGGCTGCCGGTGGTGACCGTCGGCAGGCTCGCCGGCCAGTACGCCAAACCCCGCTCCTCACCCGTGGACGCACTGGGCCTCCCGACCTACCGGGGCGACATCGTCAACGGCCGCGAGGCGACCGCCGAGGCCCGCGCCCCCGACCCGCACCGCATGCTCCGCGCATACGTCAACGCGGCGGCCGCGATGGCAGCGGTACGCGCGCTGCACGCCACCGGGGCGGTCGGACCGGTGGACGAGGGCGGGTTCTTCACCAGCCACGAGGCCCTGCTGCTCGACTACGAGCGGTCGATGCTACGGGTGGCGGACGGCCACGACCGGGGCGGGCATCAGCCGTACGACCTGTCGTCGCACTTCCTCTGGATCGGCGAACGCACCCGGCAACTGGACGGCGCGCACATCGCGTTCGCCGAGCTCCTGGCCAACCCGATCGGCGTCAAGATCGGCCCGACGACCACCCCGGAGCAGGCCGTCGAGTACGTCGAACGCCTCGACCCGTACGACGAGCCCGGCCGACTGACCCTGATCAGCCGGATGGGCAGCGCGGAGGTGCGGCGCGTGCTGCCGCCGATCGTGGAGAAGGTCACCGCGTCCGGTCACGCGGTCGTCTGGCAGTGCGACCCTATGCACGGCAACACGGTGCAGTCCCGCAGCGGATACAAGACCCGCCACTTCGACCGCGTCCTCGACGAGGTGCGCGGCTTCGTAGAGGTGCACCGCGCTCTGGGCACCCACCCCGGCGGCCTGCACGTGGAACTCACGGGCGCCGACGTGACGGAGTGCCTCGGCGGCCCCCAGCACATCTCCACCACAGACCTCCCCCACCACTACACCACCGCCTGCGACCCCCGCCTGAACCGCACCCAGGCCCTCGAACTGGCGTCCTTGGCGGCGGACATTCTGGTCTCCGCGCGGGCCGACCAGCCTTGACGGCCAGGGCTCGCCGAGCCATCCGTTATATCGGTGGCGCGCCCCCTCACACAGCGGCATCATCCGAAGCGTCCGGGCCGACGCGAATCCCTGCGATCGCGCTCCGCCTGCCCCAAAGAGGGAGCCGTGATGAGCGTTGCCGCGTCCGAGCCGTCCGAGTCCGCGCCCGAGGTCCGCACGGCGGCCGGGGCGCTGCGTGGCAGCCGGGAGGCGGGAGTTGCGGTCTTTCGGGGGATTCCGTATGCCGAGCCGCCGGTCGGCGCGCTGCGGTTCGCCGCGCCGCGGCCGGTGCGGGGATGGGACGGGGTGCGCACGGCCGTGGCGTACGGGCCGCCGCCCCCGCAGGGCGGCCACTTCGGCATGGACGCGCTGGCGCGGGACACGGTGGGCAACGACTGGCTGACCGTCAACGTCTGGTCGCCCGAGCCTGGCCCCGGCGCGGGGCTGCCGGTGATGGTGTGGATCCAGGGCGGCGCGTATGTGATCGGCATGTCCGGGCTTCCCGAGTACGACGGCGGCCGCCTCGCGCGCGAGGGCGGGGTCGTCGTGGTGACGTTCAACTACCGTGTGGGACTCGAGGGGTTCGGGCAGTTCGAGGGCGCGCCCGCCAACCGGGGCCTGCTCGACCAAGTGGCCGCCCTGGGGTGGGTGCGTGACAACATCCGGGCCTTCGGCGGCGACCCTGACCGCGTCACGGTCTTCGGCCAGTCGGCGGGCGGCGGATCGGTCGCCGCGCTGCTGGCGATGGACCGCGCGGCCGGGCTCTTCGGGCGGGCCGTCGCGCAGAGCGTGCAGGGCACGTTCTTCTCGCCGGAGCTCGCCGCCGACATCGCCACGGCGTGCGCCGCCGAGCTGGGGCTGAGGCCCACGGCGGCCGACCTGTCCGCGGTGGACCCGGTCCGGCTGTCCGCCGCCGGGGACGCGGTCGGCGCCAAGATGATCCAGTGGGCGGACCGCTGGGGCCCGGCCGCCCACAAGTCGATCCCGTTCGCACCGGTCGTCGGCGGTGACACCCTGCCGGTCACCCCGTGGCAGGCCCTGGCCGACGGCGCCGGCCGGGACATCGGACTCCTCGTCGGCCACACCCGCGACGAACAACGGCTGCTCACCGCGCTCGACGGTCTGCTCGGCCAGGTGACACAGGAGCAGGCCGCTGCCGCGCTGGACGTCTTCGCCCCCGGCGAGGACGGCGCACGCCGATACCTCGACGGTTTCCCGGCCGCTACCCCGGACGAACTGTACGAACTGGTCCAGTCCGACTGCCTGTTCCGCATGCCCAGTCTCCACCTCGCCCGGGCCCAGATCGCCGCCGGCGGCCGTGCCCACGTCTACGAGCTGACTTGGCCTGCCCCGGGCATGGGCGGCGCCCTCGGCGCGTGCCACGGCCTCGACGTGCCGCTCGTCTTCGGCAACCTGGACCGTGGCCAACCCGCCATGCTCATCGGCGAAGGCCCGCCACCGGAGGCGGAGGAACTGTCCTCCCGTATGCGCGCCGCCTGGACGGCGTTCGCCGCCCACGGCGACCCCGGCTGGCCCGCGTACGACGCCGAGCAGCGCCTCGTGCAGCTCTTCGACACCCGGCCATCCGTCGCCGCGTACCCGGAGGAAACCTCTCGCCGGATCTGGCAGGACCACGCCATGCCCGTACTGCCACTGAACGGACGGTAGCGTCGGCCACAGTCCGAATCCGAGCCCGTCAACTGCGCCTGTACGCAGCTGACTTCGTGCGCTTCGACACGAACCAGTAGTGCACGAGGGCTCCCAGCGCGGCGCCGAGCAGCGGCGCCGTCAGGTAGGCCCACAACGCGGTGGTGGTGCCGGAGAGGGCCGCCGGGCCCAGCTGGCGGGCCGGGTTGGCCGCCCCGCCGCTCACCGGGCCGAGCAGCGCGATGATCAGGCCGACCACCAGCCCCACTGCATAGGGCATCGGCCGGGCAAGGCCGGGGTGGGCGACGAAGAAGCCGATGAGCAGGGCCACCGCCGCGAAGCTCGCCGCCTCCAGGGCGAACACCGCCACGGAGGACCGGCCGGGAGCCGGGCGGGCCAGTCCGTCGCTGAGAGCCGCCGACTGCAGCACCGGCCCCCACACCAACCGGGCCAGCGCCGTTCCAGCCAGCCCTCCGAGCAACTGCCCCACGGCATACGGAACCACGGCCCGCCCCGGGAACGCTCGCATCAGCCACAGGGTCACACTGACGGCCGGATTGAGGTGCGCGCCCGACCCGCGACCCGGCGGGCTCAGGATCAGCCCCACCAGCAGGACCGCGACCAGCGCCCCCACCACACCCAGCGCGAGATGCAGATCGGCGATGAAGACGGGCGAGGCCGGATCGAGCAGCCAGCGCACCATCGTCACCACGAGAAACATCATGACGGCGGTCAGCGCGCACTCCACGGCCGCGCCCCGCCATGGCGCGCTCCCCGGGACAAGCCCCGGCGGGCCCGCCGCGACCTCACCCGCCCGCACTCCCCCGTAGGACACCGATCCCCCCTCGCACCGGCCAACCGCCCCGCTACCCGCCGGACGGTCACGAACAGCCGCAGGGTAGAACCCCCGCCCCACCGGAAAGCACCGAAGCACCCAACCGGCCGCGAAAAGACCGGAAACACCATCTTGCGCCGGGGTACGCGGGCTGCCTTGTCCTGGCAGTGAACGGCGAGCTGCCCGGCGATCGGCTGTTCCGTGAGCGGAACAGCCGCTGTTTCCAGCCATTGACGCGGCCACGCCAGAGCTCTACGGTTCTCCGAGTTCACGTCAGAACTCAAGGTTCATGCACATGAACATCACGCAGTCGCGGCCAAACCCCGCGACCAAGAGCACTGCCCCGAGCCTCGACCCCCACCGACTCGACGGGAAGCACCCATGCGCATCCGCACGCTGCTCATATACGTGACCACCGCGACCGCCGCAGGCGGCCTGCCCTTCGTCACCCCCACCGCGTCGGCCACCCCGCCCGCACCGGCCACGGCAGGGATCCTCGCCGGCCCGTCGGTCGCGCCGGGCGGCAACTTCGACCTCTCCGTGTGGGAGCTCCAGGAACCGGTGGGCTCCCCCGGCTCGCCGACCACGATCCCGTCGTCCCGGCTCAAGGGGGCCAACGGCTTCCAGGACGCGTACTTCTACACGGACGCGCGCGACGGCGCGATGACGTTCTGGGCGCCGGAGAAGGGCGTCACCACGCCCAACTCCCACTACGCCCGCTCCGAGCTGCGCGAGATGAACCGCGACGGCAGCCCCGCGAACTGGTCACTCAGCGGCACCCACCGGCTGAACGCGACCCTGCGCGTGGTGTCCGTGACGTCCAACGTCTGCGTCGGGCAGATCCACCTCGGCACGGGCGGCCCGTCCACCAAGCCGCTGCTGGAGCTGTACTACCGGTCGAGCGGCGACATCGTCCTCGGCACGGAGAACTCCCCCTCCGGCGGCCAGACCCCGCACACGGTGGGTCACGTGCCGGTCGGCAAGACGTGGAGCTACACGATCGGTGTCTCGGGCGGCCACACGATCGACCTGACGGTCAACGGCACGACGACCCACTACCCGATCCCGTCGTCCTTCAACGGCTACAAGCAGTACTTCAAGGCCGGGTCGTACAACCAGTCGTCCTCCGACAGCACCACCAAGGGCGCCCGCGTCGGCTTCTACAAGCTCACGGTCTCCCATGGCTGAGCGCGGGGCACTGCGCGGCCGGGCACTGCGCGGGAGACCTTTCCCGCCCGGTCAGGCCTTCTTGACCACACTCGACTTGAGCTGCATGGAGCCGAAGCCCTCGACCTTGCAGTCGATGTCGTGGCCGTCGACGCCGTCGACGAGGCGGATGTTGCGCACCTTGGTGCCCGCCTTGATGCCGGCCGGACTGCCCTTGACCTTCAGGGTCTTGATCACGGTCACCGTGTCGCCGTCGGCGAGCACATTGCCGACGGCGTCCCGGATCACCCCGTCACCGCCGGTCTCGCCCTCCGCGGAGACGGTTCCCGCGGGCGACCACTCGTGCCCGCACTCCGGGCAGACCAGCAGCGCGCCCATCTCGTAGGTGTACGCGCCGGAGCACTCGGGGCAGGGGGGCAGGTTCTCGTTCACCCCAGAAGTGTATTCGCGCCACGGGACGGGTTGCGCGCCCGGCGGAGCCCCCCTCGCCTGCCCGGCGCCAGGGGGCTACTCCCGGCAGCCACCCAGCACCTTCTCCAGGCTGCCCCGCTCCCCCGCCGTGACGCGCAGCCCGTAGTAGTCCTTCACACCGATCCAGGCACGGCTGTACGTGCACTCGTAGCCCTTGGGCAGCCACTTGTCCGGGCCCTTGTCGCCCTTGTCGCGGTTGCTCCACGTGGAGACCGCGATGAGCTGCGGCGAGCCGCTGAGGTCGTTGGCGAAGGCGCGGCGCTTGTACTCGGGCCAGTCCCGGGCGCCCGAGCCCCACGCGGCTCTGAGCGGCACGATGTGGTCGATGTCGACGCGCAGGGGGTTGGTGACCGTCAGGTCGTCGTACGCGCTGCGCCAGCGGCCGCCCACCACCTTGCAACCGTCCTTCAAGGTCGCGGGGATGTCGGAAAGGGCCTTCAGGGCGAGTTCGCGCGTGGAGCACTTCTCGGCGCCGTGCAGGACCCAGCAGCTCTTGCCGCCGAACGCGGTCCGCTGGAATCCCTTGCTGTCGAAGGTCCCGACGTCCAGCTCGGCGAGCATGCGCTTGGCGTCGTCCAGGTCGGGGAGGTTCCTGGGCCACTTCACCACGGCGGGAGGAAGACCGGTGGGGAGCGGGGCGGGGACGAACGCGGCGGTGCCGGGTTCGTGCACCGCCCCCTGGCCCGAGTCGGTCGACGGCAGCCGGTCCTCCTCCGGGCCTTCGCAGTCGAGCTCGTCGAAGTTGAGCGCCGCGCTCCGCGGCTGGTCGGCCTCCGGCCGCGAGGGCAGCGACGGCGGGGACGCGGCCTGGGCGGCCACGGGGAGCAACGCTGCCGGAAGCGCCGCGACGAGCAGGGCGGAGGTGAGGACCGGTCGCCTGTACGAGCGCATGGGGATCTCCTTCGGTGGCATGGCGTCCTTGTGCCGACGCACCCCCTTGAGGCATTGACCGCCCCCGCACCCACCGACCGGATTTTCCGTCTTTTCCCCCGTTCGGCAGTGGGGCCGCGAGCCCGTCAGTGGTCGACCGTGACCACGATCTTGCCCACCTGGCTGCCCGCCTCCATATAGCGGTGGGCCTCGACGATCTCGTCAACTCGATGAGCGTGCCGTCGGGGGCGACCACTCTGGCGAGGTCCAGTACACCTGATCGCGGCCAGGCCCACACTGCTGGAGGCGGCGGTGAGTACGACCGTGTCCCCGGCCCGCATCCCGCCGACCTCCACCAGCGCCCCGTACGCGGTGGGATACGGCATCCACACCGCCGCGCCGCCGACCGCGTCCAGCGAGGCGGGCCGGTGCACCACCGCGGCCGCCGGGACGATGGCACGCTCGGCGTAGACCCCGTACGCGTTCATCGAGAACGCGGGCACCACGCTCACAGCCTGACCGGGCTCGAAGCCCGTCACTCCGGCGCCGACGACCTCGACCACTCCCGCGGCCTCGGCGCCCAGCCGGGCGGGGAACTCCTTGACCTTCTCGATGTAGTTGCCGCCGCGGAACAGCGCCTCGGCACGGTTGAGGCCGATCGCGTCCACCCGGATCAGCAGTTCACCCGGCCCGGGTACGCCGACCTCCACGTCCTCCAGCCGCAGCACCTCGGGTCCTCCGAGCTCATGGAACCGCACCGCCCTGGCCATCACGCCTCCCCCTTCCGCGAGTTGACGACGGCGCGATGACAGCAGCACGGCAGAGCGAGCGAGGGCGCATTCCGCCCCACCCGGACCTCCGGGCGATCAGCACCCAGCTGGTGCTCGAAGCCCTGGTCGACCCCGTGCGCCGGCGGATCGTCGGCGAGCTGTACGCCGCCCGCGAGGACCTCAGCTGCGGCACGATCGAACTGCCGGTCAGCAAGTCCACGGCCACCCACCACTTCCACGTACTGCGCGAGGCCGGGCTCATCCGCCAGTACTACGTCGGCACCTCCCGGATGAACGCCCTGCGCCGCGACGAGGTCGACGAGGTCGGCGCGCGCTGGTGACCGGCCATGCCGGGGAGTCGGACGCGGGGCGCGAGGCGTAGACCTCTCGCCGCGACTCCGGCCGCCGCGGGGTTCCGCTTCGCTATGTTGTCCAGGTGCGGCAGATCGGGGAGTTCACCCTGGAACGGCGGCTGGGAGCCGGCGGGATGGGCGTGGTGTACCTCGCGTGCAGCCCGACCGGACGGCAGGTCGCGCTGAAGGTGATCCGGCCCGAGTACGCCGACGACCCGCACTTCCGGGCCCGCTTCCGGCGCGAGGTGGCGGCGGCTCGCAAGGTCAGCGGCGCGTTCACCGCGTCGGTGGTCGACGCGGCCCCGGACGGCGATCCGCCCTGGCTGGCCACCCAGTACGTACCCGCCGAGTCGCTGGCCGCGCGCGTGCGCTCGGGCGGCCCGCTGCCGGTGGCGGACATCGCACGTCTCGCGGGCCAACTCGCGGAGGCCCTGCGCGACATCCACCGTCAGGGCATCGTGCACCGCGACCTCAAGCCCGGCAACGTCCTGCTCGCGGACGACGGCGCCCGGGTGATCGACTTCGGCATCGCCAAAGCGGTGACGGAGAGCCGCGCGCTGACCCACACCGGCGGGATGGTCGGCACTCCGGCGTTCATGGCGCCCGAGCAGCTGAGCGGGCCGCACCGTATCTCCCCCGCGACCGATGTGTTCGCGCTGGGCTCCGTGCTGGCGTTCGCGGCGATCGGCCGCAGCCCGTTCGAGGACGCCGACGCCGCGGGTGCGGAGCCGATCGCCGCCGCCTTCGCCGTGGTCCACGAGGAGCCGGACCTGACCGGCGTACCCCGCCCGCTACGCCCTCTCGTCACCCGCTGTCTGGCCAAGGAGCCCGGCCGGCGGCCCCGCCTGGACGAGGTGCTGTGCCTGGCCGCCCGGGCCGGGGAGACCGGGTGCGACAGCGGGCCACCGTGCCGGGTGCGCGGCCGGTGGCGCGTCACGGCGCCGGCCGTCGCCCTCGCCGTACTCGCCGCCCTGCTGGTCCGGGGCGATGTGCCGCCCTCCGGCGTACTGTCGGGCCGCACCGGCTGCGCCGACGGCCAGCGCGCCCTCGGTGAGGGCGCGAAGCGCACCTGCGTCGGCCTGCTGACCGGCCCCTCGCTCCCGACGGGAACCTCCGCCCGTTCCCCGAACTCCGCTGGCGATCCAGGCCCCCCGGGCTCCTCCGACACCGACCTCGCGCCGGTCCTGGAGCTGATCTACGCGGAGAACCGTCAGGTCGTCCAGGCATCCGCCGAGCCGGGCGGACGGCCGTACGCCTCCGTCGTCTACCTCACGCCGATCACCGCCGAGTACGACGGCACCAGCATGATGGCGAGCGTCCGGCACGACCTGGAGGGCGCGTATCTCGCGCAGCGCAGGGCCAACCACGACTCCGCCTCCGGGCCGCGGATCAGAGTGTTGATCGCCCAGACCGGCGGCAGCGCCGAGCAGCGCGCCTACACGGTCGGGCAGGTGCTCCACCGCCGGGGCGCCGAGCACATCGTGGCCGCGGTCGGCCTCGGCGGCAGTACGGCTTCCAGCCAGGACATGGTCGGCGAGCTGACCGCCGGGGGCCTGCCCGCGTTCGGCTCGGTGCTCACCGCCGACTCCTGGGCGGGCACGCCCGGTCTGGTCCGGGTCGCGCCCGCCAACGCCGACCAGGCCGCGGCCGCCGTACGGTTCCTGTCGGCGGGCGCGTACGCCCGCGCCCGTGTCCTGCTCGTCGAGGACGTCGCCGCGGGCGACCAGTACACCAGCACGCTCGCCACGCAGTTCCGCGCCCGGATGCCCACCGACCGCCTGGCGGGCGCCGTGCTGTTCGACTCGCAGGCGTCCGGCCCGGCCGCCGCCTTCCGCCACCAGGTCGGCGAGCTCTGCGCCGCCCGGCCGGACGTCGTCTACTTCGCGGGCCGCGGCACCTCACTGCCCGCGTTCCTGACCGCACTCGCCGACCGGCCGTGCCGGGACCGCCCGCTGGCCGTCGTCTCCGGAGACGACGCCACCCAGGTCACCCGCACCGACGGCTTCGGCCCGCGGGACCTGGCCGCGGTGCTGCGCACGGGCCGCGTCGACCTCGTCTACACCGGCCTCGCCCACCCCGGGGCCTGGGACGTGGCACCGCGGGCGTTCGCCCCGCAGGCCATCGCCCCGTTCCGCGACGGCACGTTCACCACCGCGTTCCCTCACTCCGGCCTCGACGACGGACGGGCGATCATGATGTACGACACGCTGCTGATCGCCGCCCGGGCGCTGCGCGGCGCCCCCATGGCGTCCGATCCCACGGCCACCGACGTCCACCGGACCCTCGCCGCGCTGCGCGAGGGCACCGGGGTGGCGGGCGCGAGCGGCTGGATCACGATCAACGGCGACGGCGGCCCCCGGGACAAGGCCATCCCGGTCATCCGCATCGAGCCGAGCGGCCGCACCACCACCATCGCGGTCACCTCCGCCGACGGCACTCCGTACACGCCCACCGGGACGTGACGCGCCCGGCGCCGGTCACCGCACGGCCACCGGCGAGGAGCCGCCCGGCACCACCAGGCGGGGTTCGCCCGTGCCGTCCGCCGGGACCGACCAGATGTCGCTCGCGCGCCCGCCGCGCCCCGGCAGTGCGTAGCCGAGGGTCGAGTCGTCCAGCCAGGCGGCCTGGTCGTCGACGCTGTGCCGCTCGGCCAGCGGGTGCTCGCGCATCCCCGCCAGGTCGAGCACGTACAGCCGCCAGGGCGCCCGGGGATCGCCGGATACCTTCTTCTTGAAGGCGATGCGGGTGTTGTCCGGCGACAGCGACGGGCATTCGACGTTCTCGCGCAACGCCTTCGCCGACCAGTTCCGCAGGTCGCCCTCGACGAGGTGGGTGCGGCCCCGGGACGAGACGGTGGCGTAGAAGCGGTTGTCGTCGCGGGCGAAGGTGACACCCCAGTAGTTGACGTCCGGTGCGTGGTAGCGGGCGCCGTCGACGGTCAGCGGGATCCCTTCGATCGACTTGATCAGATAGCCGGTGCGCAGGTCCAGGACCGAGGTCCGGGTGGAGAAGCCGGAGGTGGCGTACGAGTCGCCGACGGCGAACGCCGTCCAGGACAGCAGGTTCCCCGAGGCGGAGACGCGGGCCCGGTTGGGGATGCCGGGGACGGTCACGCCGCGCACTTCGCGCAGCCGCCGGTCGAGTACGAGGGCCCTGGTGCGGGCCGGGAGGCCCGGCAGTTTGCGCAGGCACAGGGCGCGCTCCCCCGCCGCGTAGAAGCGGTCGCAGGACGGGCCGCCGCCGACGCGCGGCGCCCCTCGTGCGGGCAGCCGCGCGACCCGTCCGGTGGCCGGGTCCCGGAAGTACAGGCCGGGCTCGTCGAGGCCGAACGAGCCGTCGGCGTCGGCCTGTTGGGGCGGGCGCTCGCGGTGCCGGGCGTGCAGGACGTAGCCGAGGGAGCCGCCCGCCAGCAGGAGCACGGCGATCACGACGACGGCGAGCCGGAGGTGGCGCTGGGCGGCCTTCACGACGCCTCCGAGACCGTGGCGGGCAGGACGCGCCAGGCGGCCAGGAGCGCACCGGCCAGTGCGAGCGCCGCCGTCCACAGGGCGGGCCGCTGCCCCCAGAGGGTCCAGGCCGCCCCGAACCCGGCCGCGCCGAGGAGCCGGGCCAGTGCCTGGCCGGTCTGGAGGACCGCGAGCCCGCCCGCTCGTCCGCGCGCGGGCAGCAGGGGCCCGGCGAGCGCCATGAGCACTCCGTCGGTGGCGGCGTAGAAGATGCCGAGCAGCACGAGTACGGCCACGGCGGTCGGCCAGGCGAGCGGGGCGAACAGCAGGGCATACGCGCCGAGCAGGGCCGCGTGCCCGAGCAGGAACGGCAGCCGCCGCCCGGTCCGGTCGGCGATCCGGCCCACCGGCACGGCGAGCAGCAGATAGCCCGCGGCGGGGCCGAGCGGCAGCAGCGGGAACAGGGCGGTCGGCAGGTCGAGGCCGCGCTGGAGCAGCAGATAGAGGAAGGAGTCGCCGATCGTGGCGGCGCCGAGCAGGGCGGTCGCGTAAAAGATGCGGCGGAAGGCGGGATCACGAAATGCCGTGCGCGGGCGGGGAGTTACGGGCACGCGCACCGTCTCGGACGCGGGCGGTACGTACACCGCCAGCAGGAGCACACCGAGGAGCCCGGTGCAGAAGCTGACGACGAACACCGCGTCGTAGGCGTCGGTGGTCGCCCGGAGCACGGCGAACGCGGCGAGCGGCCCGAGGAGCGCACCCGTGGTGTCCATGGCGCGGTGCACGCCGAAGGAGCGGCCGAGCGTCTCCGGCGGGCCGCTGAGCGAGATGAGGGCGTCGCGCGGGGCCGTGCGGATGCCCTTGCCGAGCCGGTCGGCGGCGAGCGCGGCGGCGATGCCCGCGGTGGCGCCCCCGGCGAGGAGCAGTCCGAGCCGGGAGAGCGCGGAGAGCAGATAGCCGGCCCCGGCGACCCGCTTGTGCCGGCCGCCGCGGTCGGCGAGCCGCCCGCCGAGCAGCCGCACGAGCGCGGTGGCCCCGTTGAACATGCCGTCCAGGAAGCCGAATTGGAGCGGGGAGAGGCCGAGGCCCAGGACGAGGTAGAGCGGCAGCACCGCCGTGACCATCTCGGAGGAGACATCGGTGACCAGGCTGACCGCGCCGAGCGCGAGGACGGTGCCGGGGACGCGCCGCCCGGCCCCGGGGGTGCGGGGCGGCGCGTCCGTACGGCCGGTGGTGGCCAGATACATCAGTGGCAGCCGTACTTCGGGCTCGTGTCCTTGACCTGCCCGTCGGTGCCGACGTAGGTCCACCCGTAGCCGGAGTCGGTGAACTCCAGCTTCAGCACGCCGTACTGGCCACTGATCCGCTTCTGGCTGTTGGGCTGGACCTGCTCGATGGGGTACGGCTCGGCGCCGCCCATGCCGCCGACGACCTCCACGATGCCGTCCGCGGTCGCCTTGCCGTCGGGGTCCTGCGGGGCGAACCGCTCGTAGTGGTGGTCGTGTCCGTTGAGGACGAGGTCGGCCTTCGCGCCGTACAGGATCTTCCACACGGGCTTGGAGACCGGGTCGTTGCCGTGGCCGCCGGACGAGTAGAGCGGGTGGTGCCAGTAGGCCGCCACGCACTGCTTGCCGTTGGCGGCGAGGTCGGCTTTGAGCCAGTCGATCTGGGCGGACTGGTCGAAGGAGTTGGAGTCGAGGGCGATGAAGTGCCAGTTGCCCTCGTCGTAGCTGTAGTAGCTCTTGCCCTGCGGGTAGGCGATGTTCCCGAAGTACGCCTTGTATCCGGCGAGGGCCCCGGCCGGGTCGTACGTCTCGTGGTTGCCCGGGACCGGACGGGTCTTGGCCTTGAAGGCCCCCCACGTCTTGTCGTAGTAGGCGCGGAAGTCGGAGATCCGGGCGTCGTCGTACTGGTTGTCGCCCATCGTCAGATAGAACTTCGGATCGATCTGCCGGGCGAGCGCGGCGGTCTTGGGGTGCGCGCAGCCGCTGTCGGCGGCGGTGCACTGGGCGGCGATGTCACCGGCCGCGACCACGGTGAAGGCGCCGCCGGGCGGCGGGCCGCCGTCGACGGTGCCGTACACCTCGGCCTCGTAGAGCGAGTAGCCGTACGAAGTGGCGCGCGCGGTGCCGTGGACGCGCAGGTATCTGCCCTTGCCGGTGAGCGCGGTCCAGTCGTCGGTGCCGCCGTTGCCCGCCTTCTCTTCGGCGACCGTGGTCCAGGACGCCCCGTCCTGCGACACCTCGACGCGGTACGCCTTGGCGTAGGCGGCCTCCCAACTGAGCTTGACCCGGCTGATGGTGGCCGTCGCGCCGAGGTCGACGCGGATCCACTGCGGGTCCTTGCCCTCGGCGCTGGCCCAGCGGGTGGCGGTGTCGCCGTCGAAGGCGTTCCTGGCGCCGAGCGAGGAGCTCTCGGCGGAGGAGGCGGTGGCGGGTTTCCCGCGCGAGATGAGCGGGTCGGCGGCAGCCCCGGCCCGCCCGGGCCAGGCGAGCAGCAGCCCGCCGAGGAGCGCGAGCACGGCGGCGAGGACGAGGGTGAGGGCGCGGTTTCTGCCGCGCGGGAGCGGGAGTTGAGCGGGGGTGTTCAGGCGCATACCTGGACTCCGTGGGGGGCTTGGTGACGGCGAGAGCTGGACACCGGAGCGCGGCCCCGCCCCTGCCCGCGCGGGCAGAGGGCAGCGCCACGGCAGCCGGGTCAGAGCTCTCGCTGAGCGCGTCATGCCCACGGGGGTCGGGCACCGCGCCAAGCCGCCGCGGGGGAGCGTAGCGGACTGGAAGGTTTCCTACCAGTGGTTCAACCGGAGTGCGCAGTCGCGTGCTGGACGTCGTTCCGGCACACGTGTCCGGGCACCTTCGCCGTGAGAGCGGCCCCAACACGACCGGATAGCGCCGTACCACGGGCAGTGGCCGAGTTCTACCGTTCCCTCGCTGGCCAATTCCCATCGAAGGGAGACTGACCCATGAGGGACCAGAGGCGGCTGCGGTGGTCGCGTTTGCGACGATGGACGGCCGCCTGCAGCGCAACCCTGTTACTGGGCTCGTTCGCCAACGTCGCGTCGGCCGATCCCGCGCCGGACCGCCCCGCATCCCACCCCGCGGCCAAGACACCTTCGTTCGACTTCGACCACGGCAACGCCGCGCTGGAAGTGGTCTACCCGGGGCTCCAGGCGCAGGAGCGGTCCGTCATATCGAAGGACGGCTCCGATATCACGCTGATCGTGGACTACGGCATGCTCCTGGAGACCTCCTGGTTCGACTCCATCGCGCCCTACCACCGCACAGCGGTCGGTATCCATGCGAATCTCGGCCGTCGTCCCGTCGCCGAGCGCACCAACCGCAACAAGAACACGGCCATCCTCTACACCTCCTACCGCATCTTCAACGCCCGTATCCCGCAGGCCGCGGCGGCCTGGCGGGACATGATGACCTCGGTCGGCCTCGACCCGGACGACCACCAGGAGAACACCCGGACCGCGGCCGGCATCGGCAACCTCGCGGCCCGGCGCGTCCTGGAGGCCCGGTGGCACGACGGTATGAACCGCTACGGCGACGAGGGCGGACGGCAGCAGGCGCCGTACGCGGACTACACCGGGTACGAGCCGGTCAACACGGCGTACGAACTCCGCGATCCCTCGCACTGGCAGCCGGCCATCGTCCCGCACGACGACGGCACCTTCGAGATCCAGAAGTTCATCACCCCGCAGATGCGCCTCACCACCCCGTTCACGTACAAGGACCCGGCACAGTTCCACATCCCCCCGCCGGTCAACAGCAACCACCACAACCGGCACGGCTACAAGCGCCAGGCCGATGAAGTCCTCGCGGCGTCGGCGGGGCTGAACGACTACCGGAAGATGGCCGCCGAGTTCTTCGGCGACAAGTTCATGGCCCTCGCGGAAGCACCCGGCAACGCCGTGATCCAGGACGCGCACCTGGACGTCGAGGGGTTCGTGCAGTTCATCGCGACCATCGAGATCGCCCTCTTCGACAGCACCGTCGCGGTGTGGCAGCAGAAGGCGAACTACGACTCCGTACGGCCGTTCAGCGCGATCCGTTACCTGTACGGCGACACACCGGTGACCGCCTGGGGCGGCCCGGGCAAGGGAACGGTCCACGACATCACGGGCAATCAGTGGCGCAGCTATCTACCCGTCACCAACCACCCCGAGTACCCGTCCGGCTCCACCGCCGCCTGCTATGCGTATGCGCAGGCCGCGCGGCTCTTCCTCGGAAGCGACAAGGTGCACATCGCGATTCCGCGCAAGGCGGGGTCGTCCGTGATCGAGCCGGGTGTCACACCGGCGAAGGACCTCACGCTGACGTACGACTCCTGGACGGACTTCGCCACGACCTGCGGCAAGACCAGGGTCTGGGCCGGGGTCCACTTCCCGTCGGCCGTCGAGGCCTCGGCGGGTCTGGGGCCGCAGTTCGGCCAACGCTCCTACGAGTTCGTACAGCGCCACATCCACCCGGACAGCGCGAAGTAGCAGCACACGTCGGCACCGCCCCCTCTCGGGGCGGTGCCGACGGGCCTCTTCTGCGGGTCAGGCGAACTGGCCCGGCCGGTAGTCGCCCGCGGGCTGCCGGATGATGACGTTCGCGCGGTTGAAGGCGTTGATCAGGGAGATGGCGCACACCAACGTGGCGAGCTCCTCCTCGTCGAAGTGCTTGGCGGCGTTCGCCCATGTCTCGTCGGGGACGCCGCCCGCCCCGTCGGCGATGCGGGTGGCCTCCTCCGTCAGCTCCAGGGCGGCGCGCTCGGCGTCGGTGAACACCGTGGTCTCCCGCCAGGCGGCGACCAGGTTGAGGCGCGTCTGGGTCTCTCCGGCGTGCGCGGCGTCCTTGGTGTGCATGTCGGTGCAGAATCCGCAGCCGTTGATCTGACTGGCGCGGAGCTTCACCAGTTCCTGCGTCGCGGCCGGCAGCGTGGAGTCCGCGAGCACCTTGCCCGCGGCCACGAGGTGCTTCCCGAACTTGGCCGCGATCGGGCTGGCGAAGAGGTTCAGCCTGGCTTCCATCGTGTACTCCTTGGACGTTGTTCGCTGTCACCCCTATGACAAGGCAGCCCGGCAGGCTGTGACATCCGCGCATGTGACGTGCGTCTCGCTCGTGGCGATGGTGTCCGGCGGCGGCACCTCTGACGGTCACCACCCGCGTCCGGCCCTCAGCCGAGCTCCGCGTGCGTACCTCCCGGCCGTGCGAACTGGGTGCGGTACAGCTCCTGGTAGCGGCCGTCCAGCGCCAGCAGTTCGTCGTGGGTGCCGCGTTCCACGATGCGGCCGTTCTCCACCACGAGGATGAGGTCGGCGGACCGGATCGTGGAGAGGCGGTGGGCGATGACCACCGCGGTGCGGCCCTCCAGGGCTTCGGTGAGGGCCTCCTGGACGGCGGCCTCGGAGGTGTTGTCGAGGTGGGCGGTGGCCTCGTCGAGGATGACGACGCGCTGGCGGGCCAGGAGCAGGCGGGCGATGGTCAGGCGCTGGCGTTCGCCGCCGGAGAGCCGGTAGCCGCGTTCGCCGACGACGGTGTCGAGCCCGTCGGGCAGGGAGGCGACCAGTCCGTCCAGGCGGGCTCTGCGCAGGGCGTCCCAGAGGTCCTCCTCGCCGGCGTCCGGGCGGGCGAGCAGCAGGTTGGCGCGGACCGACTCGTGGAAGAGGTGGCCGTCCTGGGTGACCATGCCGATCGTGTCGCGGATCGAGTCGGCGGTCAGGTCGCGTACGTCGACGCCGCCGAGGCGTACCGCGCCCTCGTCGGCGTCGTACAGCCGGGGCAGCAGCTGGGCGACGGTCGACTTGCCCGCGCCGGAGGAGCCCACGAGGGCCACCATCTGGCCGGGCTCGGCGCGGAAGGAGACGCCGTGCAGCACTTCGGCGCCGCCTCGGGTGTCGAGGCTCGCGACCTCTTCGAGGGAGGCGAGGGAGACCTTGTCGGCGGAGGGGTAGCCGAAGCGCACGTCGTCGAACTCCACCGCGACCGGCCCGTCCGGCACCGCCTTGGCCTGCGGCTTCTCGGCGATGAGCGGCTTGAGGTCGAGGATCTCGAAGACCCGCTCGAAGCTGACCAGCGCGCTCATGACCTCGACGCGCGCCCCGGCGAGCGCGGTGAGCGGCGCGTACAGACGGGTGAGGAGCAGGGCGAGGGAGACGACCGCGCCCGCTTCCAGCTTGCCGTGCAGGGCGTAGTAGCCGCCGAGCCCGTAGACGAGGGCGAGCGCGAGGGCCGAGACGAGGGTGAGGGCGGTGATGAACGCGGACTGCGCCATCGCCGTACGGACGCCGATGTCGCGCACCCGGCCGGCCCGGGCGGCGAACTCGGCGGACTCGTCGGCGGGCCGCCCGAAGAGCTTGATCAGGGTCGCGCCGGGCGCCGAGAACCGCTCGGTCATCCGGGTGCCCATCGCGGCGTTGTGCTCGGCGGCCTCGCGCTGCAGACGCGCCATCCGGGTGCCCATGCGGCGCGCGGGCAGGACGAACACGGGCAGCAGCACCAGCGCGAGCAGGGTGATCTGCCAGGAGATGCTGAGCATCACCACGAGGGTGAGCAGGAGCGTGACGAGGTTGCTGACCACGCCGGAGAGCGTGTTGCTGAACGCTCGCTGGGCACCGATGACGTCGTTGTTGAGGCGGCTGACGAGCGCCCCGGTGCGGGTCCGGGTGAAGAAGGCGACCGGCATGCGCTGGACGTGGTCGAAGACCGCGGTGCGCAGGTCGAGGATGAGCCCCTCGCCGAGCGTCGCCGACAGCCATCGGCCGACCAGGCCCAGGGCCGCCTCGGCGACGGCGATCACGGCGATGAGCAGGGCGAGACGGGTGACGGTCCCCGTCTCCTCGCCGCCGACGATCGCGTTGACGACGCGTCCGGCGAGGAGCGGGGTGGCCACCGCCAGGAGTGCTGTGGCGATGCTCAGCAGGAGGAACAGGGCGATGCGGCGGCGGTGGGGCCGCGCGAACACAGCGATGCGCCGCAGGGTGGCTCGGTTGAAAGGACGTCGGTCCTGCTGCGCGGTGATGACGTTGTGGAGCTGTGTCCACGCGGTGGCTTCCATACTCATACGAGAAACGTACGACCTCTAGTTAAGTTGAGGTCAAGTGTTCCCCCGAATCAGCCCACCTTGACCAGCCGCCAGCACTGGTTCGCACCCCCGTTCGCGGGCCACTGGATCACCTGGGCGCCCAGGGCGAGCGAGCCCCCGCTGACGTCCACCAGATGGCCGTCGAGCCGGGACTCCAGGACGTAGCAGTCGCGTGCGCCCGGGGTCACCCGCCACTGCTGGTTGGTCCCGCCGTTGGCGGCCCACAGGTTCAGCTGGGTGCCTGGCACGACGCTCCGGCCGGGGACGTCGAGGTGTTTCCCGCTGGCCACGCTGGTGACGGTGTAGTAGCCGTCGCCCGTGGAGGCGAGCTTCCACTGCTGGTTGGCGCCTTGGTTGCCCGGCCACTGGATGATCGGGGTGCCGTCGGCGGTGCCCTGCCCGGACGCGTCAAGGAGCTGGCCGCTGTGGGTGTTGACCAGCTGGTACGTGCCGTCGAGCGGCGCCGTCGTGCCGGGGGTGATGCTCAGGTTGGCGAACTGCGCGCCGTAGTAGCCCGCGGTGCCGAGCCCGATCTGGCCCGCGCCGTAGCTGTTGTCGGTGACGGTGGCGAGGGTGGTCGCGTCGAGCTTCGCGGTGATGGTGGCGCCCTGGAAGGTGAGGGCCAGGGTGTGCCAGGTCTTCAGACCGGGAGCCGTGACCGTACCGCTCGCCAGAGTGGTGGAGGACCAGGCCGTGTCGGTGCGCAGCAGCGACCAGGCGCCGCTGTCCGCGACGCGGAGGTGGTAGGCGTTGAGGCCGTTGTTGTTGCGGCCCTGGGTGCCGACCCGGCCGAGCAGTTCCACCGCGCCGGACTGTTCGAGCAGGGCGTCCGAACGGACGGTGTAGTTGGTCCAGTTGACGTCACCCATCAGCGCGTAGGGCTGTGGCGTGGACTCGTCGGTCCAGCGGATGGGGGTGGTCGGCGCCTGCTGGCGCAGGCAGCGGCCGGTGCGGCCGCCGGCACACGGCGCGGTCTCGAAGGCGCCGTTCATCGCGGCGACGTACCGCGCCTCCTGCCCGGTGGCGCTCCCGGCCAGCGAGTCCGCGTACGGCAGGGCGAGCGGGGCGCGCTGCGGCGGGGCGACGGTACCCGCGCCCTGTCCGGTCGTGGTGGTGACGGTGTAGAGGTGACCGGGCTGGAGGGTCAGCCGGTACGTCCCCGCGGTAGCGGTGAGGTCGGGTTCGGGCACCAGGTGTGCGGTGGCGCCGTTGCTGGAGAAGTCGGTGGACCAGACGTGCGGGGCGCCGCCCGGCAGTCCGCCCGCGACCTTCAGGGTGACGGTCTGGGCGGCGGTCGCGTCCATCGTCTCGAACACGGTGGACCAGGCGGACTTGCCCGGCGCGGCATAGCTGACGTAGCTGCCGTTGGTGCGGTTGCCGCCGAGGTAGCCGGAGGCGGTGTCGAGGTACTGCCAGCCGGGGGCGGTGAACTGGGTGGTCTGTGCGGTCGCCCAGGCGCTCCGGTCCACGCTGTACGCGCCCGACCAGGGCTGGTTGGCCGTCACCAGGCCCATGCTGTTGAAGGAGAGGTTGGGGTAGAGCGCGGCCACCACCGGCCAGTTGATGAACGCCGTCATCTTCGCGTCCAGATATCCGCGGTTGATGGCACGGGCCATCGGGGCGGCACCGGTCGCCGCGTCCTCGGAGCCGTTCTCGCTCGCCCAGAGCTGTTTGCCGGTGGCCAGCGCGTCCGGGGTGGTCGAGCAGCTGGTCATGGCGGACATGTAGCCGCACGGGTAGTGGGCGCCGACGATGTCCACCGCGTCGTTCAGCGCGCTGTCGCCCCGCATGGCGGTCGCGATCTGCCAGCCGTCGTCGGCGCCGACGACCTTGGTGGCGTACCCCTTGGCGGCGAGGGTCGCGTGCAGGTTCTTGTACCAGGCGGCGTTGAAGCCGCGCTCGTTCCAGCCGCCGAGGTAGTCGATGGTGAGGTGGTGCTGCTTGGCGCAGCCCAGCCAGGACACCAGGTAGTCGATCATGTCCTGGGACCAGAAGTTGCCGTTGCCCACCCAGCCAGGTGCTCCCCAGGAGAGTGCGGCGAGTTTGATGCCGGGGTTACGGGCCTTGGCCTGCTCCATCAGCCACCACTCGTACCCGTTGGAGCAGTTGACGGCACCTCGGGTGTGCTCGATGGATGATTCGGCGCCGTCCGTGGAGTTGGTGTCGCCGCCGACCTCGACCTTGAGGATCTGCAGGGCGGCGCCGTAGCCGGGCTTGAAGAGGTAGTCGAGGATCTGGCCGCGCTGCTGCTCGGGGTAGTCGAGCAGCAGCCGCGTGTTGCCACCGCCTCCGCTGATCGCCCCGACGCCGTCGAAGATACGGCCGGGGGAGGTGCCGTCGACGGTGATGTCGGTGTTGGTGGCGGCGGCGGTCCCGGGAGCGGCACGCGTCGCGGCGGCCGCCTGCGGGACGGTGGTCAACGACAGACACAGCAGAAGGACTGCGAGCAGGGTGCGGGGAAGGGATCTCATCGTGGTGCGACCCTTTCTGGCAGGGAAACAACTACATGCACGCACATTTTCGATCACAAGCGAACTCAAGTAAGCAGCAGCAAACACTAGGAAGGCCACGGTGAGGCGTCAAGGCCCCAGACGTGCCTCGGCAGTTGTGTGTGACTCTGTGCGGATCGGCGCCCGGGCACGGGCACGCGAAAGGGCCCGCCGGTCGGCGGGCCCTGGGCAGCCGCCGTCAGGCGTCGGGGTCGCGCAGGCCGACGCAGTCGAAGGCCCAGAAGGTCTCCGAGTAGACGAAGGTGCCCGTCATCCACGGCTCGTGCGCGGAAAGGCGGGCGACCTGGAACGCGGGGTCGGGGATGCGCAGCGACGGCGAGCGGAAGCCCAGCGGGCTCGCCGCCTCGAAGCCGCGCGTGCGGTAGTACAGCGGTGATCCCTCCAGGAACACCAACGGCACACCCTGCTCGTCGGCCGCCGCGAGGGCGTGCTCGATGAGGCGGGTGCCGATGCCCCGGCCCTGGGCGTCGGGGTGCACGCCGAGCGGCGAGAGGGACATGACGTCCACGATCCGGCGCGGGGCGTCCAGGCGCACCGCGCTCAGCAGGACGTGCCCGACCACCCGGCCGGCGAGGGTGGCGACGAAGGACATCGGGGCCAGCGGCGCCGGTGCCGTGCGCAGCGCCTCCACCAGGCCGGGCACCCGCTCGGATCCGAACGCGTGCGTGTGGACCTCGCGTACCGCCGGGTGATCCGCTTCCGTCTCGTGACGGATCACCAACTCACCGTCGCCGGTGGTAATCGGGGCGGTAATTGAGGAGCCTTCCCGCTGATCTTGTGATGTCATGGCCGCGAGCGTAGGCCGCGGAACGCCTCGCACGCACGGCAATAAGAGGTCAGGGACGGGGACGACCGACGTGGACGCCCGAGCCCTGCCCGCGGCCGGGCAACGCACCCCCGACCGCGCTCCCTTCCCCCCTTCTCGCCATGGAGACACCTTGTCGCTGCGCATCACCGCTCTGACCGACCCCGACGAGAACACCGCCGGCCGACGGCTCGCCTGGCTGGCGTCCGGGGCCGAGGGCGCGCCCGTCGGATCCGCCTTCCTGCGGCTCTTCACCCGGCCCGGGCAGGACCACCTCGCCGAACTGGACGTCCAGGTCCACCCGGCCGAGCGGCGCGCGGGCGTGGGCTCGCGGCTGCTCGAAGCGGCCGTCGAGGCGGCGCGCCAGGACGGCCGGCGCAGCGTGATCGCGCAGGCGCCGGCGGACTCCCCCGGCGACGCGTTCCTCGCCGCCCGCGGTTTCGGCAAGGTGCTGACCCTGACCTACACCCGGCTGCCGCTGGCCGACGCGGACCTCCCCTCGCTCACCAAGGCCATCGGGACGCCGCACCCCGGCTACCGGCTGACGTCCTGGGACGGGACGGTGCCCGACGAGCTCGCCGACACCTTCGTGGCCTCGCGCCGGGCCATGGACGACATGCCGATGGGCACCACCGACTTCGGCACCGTGGTCTGGGACCTCGACCGGGTGAAGGCGGCGGCCGCGGCCGTCGCCAAGCGCGGCGAGACACTGCACACCGTCGCGGCCGTCGACGAGTCGGACGGCTCGATCGTCGGATTCACCGAACTCGTGGTCCCGGGCGACGGCACCGGCGACGCCCAGCACTACGGCACCGCCGTGCTGCCCGAACACCGCGGCCACGGTCTCGCCCACTGGATGAAGGCCGCCTCCATCCACCAGGCCCGTGAAAGCCACCCCCACCTCGCGGGCCTGCTCACCGACACCGCGGACAACAACCCGCACATGCGTCACATCAACGACACCCTCGGCTATCTGCCGACGCACGCAGCCCACGAGTACCAGCTCGACCTGTAGGTCGAGCCTTCCGGCCCGGGGCTCACAGCAAGCGGCCGTACCCTGACTGACCCGCGACAGCGTGCAGTGAGGTGAGGCAGATGATCGGTCCGAACCGTCCCGGGGACGTTCTGGTCGTCGACGATGACGACGCGGTGCGCCGCTCGCTGGAGCGGGGGCTGCGGCTCAGCGGCTTCCGGGTGCGCACCGCCGACGGCGGGCGGGCCGCGCTCGCCGCCGTCGGTCAGGTGCCCCCCGATGTGCTGGTGCTCGACGTCTCCATGCCGGGCATGAGCGGCATCGAGGTGTGTACGGCCCTGCGGAGCGCCGGGCACGACCTGCCCGTGCTGATGCTGTCGGCGCTCGACGAGACCGCCGACCGCATCGCCGGGCTCCAGGCGGGCGGCGACGACTACCTGGTCAAGCCGTTCGCACTCCAGGAGCTGGTGCTGCGGCTGCACGCGCTGCTGCGCCGCCGCCCGCCCGCCGAGCACGACGTGGTCCGGGCCTGCGGTCTCGTCGTCGACCCGGCGGCCCGTACCGCCCACCGCGACGGACGCCTCCTCGACCTCACCCGGCGCGAGTACGAACTCCTCGAAGTCCTCGCCCGCAACACCGGCCTCGTCCTCACCCGCGACCAACTGCTCGAACGGGTCTGGGGGTACGACGTCGACGTACGCACCGACGCGGTGGACACCTTCGTCAGCTATCTGCGCCGCAAACTGGAGGCGGACGGTGCTCCCCGTCTCCTCCACACCGTGCGCGGGGTGGGTTTCGTCCTGCGGGAGCGGCCGTGAGACTGTCCACCCGGATCGCCCTCGCGGTGGGCGTGGCCGTACCGGTACTCGTCCTGGCCTGCGGCTGGCTGCTGCTCACGCTCGTCGCCCGCGATCTGCACCGCGCGGAGGACAGCCATCTGCGGACCCGGGCCACCACGATCGCCCACGACGCCCGCACGCTGCTGCGCGCCGCGGCCAACGACCGACCCACCGCCGAGGAGAACCGGCAGCGCAAGCTCTTCAACGCGGCACTCGACGTGGGCGTACGGCTGACGGGGCCCGACGGGACGTTCAGCGGCGGACCGCAGCCCGACGCATCCGTCCCGCTGCCGGACGCCGGAAAGGAGCCGGCGACCGTGCGGGGCGCGGGCCGCAGCTGGCGGGCGTACGCGCTGCCGGTCAAGGGGGCGCAGGTGTCCGGCACCCTGTGGGTGTTCGCGCCGGACGCCGCGAACCGGGCCCAACTCGGCGTCGTACGAAGGCGGACGGTCACCGCCGCCCTGCTCGCCGCCCCGCTCTCCGCGCTGCTCGCCTGGGCCGTCGCGAGCGGTGCGACCCGCCCGCTGCGCCGGTTGCGCCGACGTGCGGCGGGTCTCGATCCCCGTACGAGCGCGGTACGGCTCGAACACCGGCCGACCCGGGTCACCGAGGTCGACGACCTGGCCGCCACCCTCCAGACCGTGCTGGCCCGCTACGACGAACAGGCCGCCCGCACCGCGCAGGCCCTGGACACCGCCCGCTCCTTCTCCGCGGCCGCCTCGCACGAGCTGCGCAATCCCCTGATGAGCATGGGCACCAACCTCGACGTCCTGGCCCTTCCCGGGGTGCCCGAGGCCGAACGCGCCACGGTCGTCGACGAGTTGCGGGCGGAGCACACGCGGCTGCTCGGCATGCTGGTCGCGCTGCGGGAGCTGGGGCGCGGCGATCTGGTGGAGCCGGACGCGTTCCGCTTGCTCGACGTCGCGGAGACGGCGGACGCGGCGGTGGCCGAGGCCCGGCGGCGGGCGCCGGACGCCCGGATCACCCTGGACGCGGAGCCCGCGCCGGTGCACTGCTGGGAGCCCGGTATCCGGATCCTGCTCGACAACCTCGTCGGCAACGCATGCGCGCACGGCAGGGACACACAGGGCCGGGCCGAGATCGCCGTGGCCGTCCGCAGGGAGGACGCGCATGTGCTGATCACCGTGGACGACCGGGGCCCGGGCATCCCGCCCGAAGCCCGCCAGGAGGTGTTCCGGCGCTTCCACCGGGGTCCCGGCAGCACCGGCTCCGGGCTCGGCCTCACACTGGCCGCCCAGCAGGCGGCGCTGCACGGCGGGACCGTCGAACTGGGCGAGGGGCCGGGCAACATGGGCACCCGCTGCACGGTACGGCTGCCCGCGCGGGCCCCCTCTCAGAGCGGCACACTCCCCCTCCAGCGGGACTGGCTGACGCTCACGGCGGCCCGGTCACAGAGTTTCCACAAAGAGCCTTCCTAGCCTCCGGCCGTTCGACCAACCCTGTGGAACCAAACCTGTGGAACCAATCCTGAGGAACCAAACCTCTGGACCGGGAGGCACCAACCATGAACAAACCCTTCTCGCCGCGCCGCCGGATGGCCGCGGCCGCGCTGGCCGCGACAGCCGTACTGACCGTCACCGCACCGAGCGCCTTCGCGGACGCCACCCCCTCCAAGACCCCGCGCACCACGGCCAAGGCGCCCACCACCGACGGGGCCAAGGGCGTCTGCAAGCGCGCACCCAAGGTGGCGGCGCGACTGGACCGCTCCCTCGACCGGCTCAACGGCGGTGTGAACACCGTGGGTTCGGTGGCCCGGCTGCAACAGCGGGTCGACAACGCGAAGAAGGAGGGCCACACGGCCATCGAGACCTACCTCAGCGACAAACTCACCTACCGAAAGGGTTTGGTGACGACCCTTCAGCAACGCCAGAAGGACCTCACCGACGTGGCCGCCTGGTGCAAGGCCAACAACAACGGAACGAAGTGATGCGTGCCCGCCCGGTCCTGCACACCGTGGCGGCGGTGGCTCTGACCGCCGCGCTCGCCACGGGCTGCTCCCACTCCCACGCCCGGTCGGACTCACCCTCGGGCACGGAGCGGCAGATGGAGCAGAAGGTCGGCGCGGCGGAGTCGGCAGCGGCGGCCGCGGACAAGGACGCCAAGGGGGACAAGTAGGGGCCGTCCAGGGAGCGGGCCGTCCGCGACGGCGGCCCGTCGTTCGGCACCGAACGCCTGCGAAGGTCCGCAAACAACCCCTGCGACTGCCCCGCCGCACCTTAACGTCTGCTCTATGAACGGACAGTGGGCGGTGGTCGTCGGCGCGGGTCTGGGCGCCAGCGGTGCGATCGTCGGCGCCCTCACCACATGGGCCAGTGCCCGCGTTTCCGCCCGCGGGCAGCTCAACGTGGCACGTTTGCAGCTCGTCTCGCAGCAGGAGGCCGAGACGATCGCCCGCAAGCGGGCCGCGTACGCGGACCTGATCCTGTGCGTGGACACCGTCCGGCGCCAGATGCGGATCGTGCGCCAACACGTTCAGGCACCCCGGGGCACCGAAGACGACCTCGAAGCGAACCGAGCGGCCGTGCACGACCGCATACGGGACACGCAGGCAGCCGAGTGGGTGCTGCGCCTCATGCTCGCCGAGGACGAACAGGCAGCGGTGACGCACCTGATCAATGCGATCTACACCTGCCACCTCGCGCTCATCGAGGACGTCGACGAGTGGCTGGCGCGCGGGGAGCCGGACGGAACACGGGAACCTGCCGACACCCTGAGGTACAGGGAGACCACGGGCGCCCTACAGGCCCAGATGCTGGACTTCGCGGGCAAGGTGCACGAGCGCCTGTACCGCCCGGGCGAGATCACCATCGGCGCGGCGGGCCGGACAGCAAGCGCCGACGGCCGGTGGACGAGGAACCCGGTTGCCCGACCCCGGCGCCCCTGACAGAGTCTCCGCCATGCCTACCTTCTCCACCTACGACGGGACCAAGCTTGCCTACCACGTATTCGGGGACGGCCCCCCGCTGATCTGCCTGCCCGGCGGACCGATGCAGGCCTCTGTGTACCTCGGCGAGCTCGGTGGTCTCTCCGCACATCGGCAACTGATCATGCTGGACCTTCGGGGAACCGGAGATTCCTCGGTTCCGGAGGACACCGCCTCGTACCGCTGCGACCGGCTCGTCGACGATGTCGAGGCGCTGCGCGAGCACCTGGGCCTCGACCGGGTGGATCTGCTCGCGCACTCCGCCGGTACCAATCTGGCCGTGCGGTACGCGGAGCGTCATCCGGAGCGCGTCGGCAGGCTCGCCCTGATCACGCCGAGTGTGACGGCTCTCGGCATCGCGGTGGCGGGTGAGGTTCGGCGCGAGACGGCGCTGCTGCGCCGGGAGGAGCCGTGGTTCCCGGAGGCGTTCGCGGCTCTGGAGGCGATCTTCGCCGGGAAGGCGACGGCTGACTCGTGGCCTGCCGTCGCGCCGTTCTGGTACGGCCGCTGGGACGAGGCGGCCCGGGCCCACAAGGCCGCCGAGGACGGGCAGAAGAACGGGGAGGCCGCGGCGGCCTTCGGGGGCGAGGGCGCGTTCGATCCCGAGGCCACGCGGGCGGCGCTCGCGCGGCTCGCCTCGCCCGTCCTGCTGCTGGCCGGGGAGGTCGATCTCAATTCGCCGCCGCGTGCGATGGCCGAGCTGGTCGAGTTGTTCCCGCACGCCGAGCTGGTCGTTCAGCCGGGGGCCGGGCACTTCCCCTGGCTCGACGACGCCGAGCGGTTCGTGGCGGCCACCGGCGCGTTCCTGGACTGACACCTCCGGGAAAGCCATCGGTGCCCGCTCCGCGGACGGCGGAGCGGGCACCGGGTGTCGAGGACGCACGGGGAGGGGAACCCTGCGTCCCCGGCACGCGAGCGGCCGTACCGACGGACAGGCGCGGCCGCTTCGAAGACCTGCCGCCAGCATCGCAGGCGCACCCCGCCCGCCGACAGTGAACCGCCAGCCACAATCGCTCCCCCGGTGGCGCACAAAGGCGCGGAGAGCGATCCCGTGTACGCACGCTCGATCAGGCGCGGTGGCAACGATTTGATCGCGAAACCGGACGCACGCATTCCCCACGGCCGCGCTCCGGCGTTGAACCCGGCATGGACAGGGACGCTGCACAGGGCCCGGAAACCGCGCACCGGGCCGAACTGACCGGGGCCTACTGGCTGTCCACACCAGCCCGCCCGGGACTCGACTGCGAATGGTGCACCCGGCTGCGCGAGGCGGACCAGCGGGCCTTACGGCGGGCCGGCGCCTCGGGCACGGGGTGGGAGAGCGACCGGATGAGTCCCGCCCGGACGGCCATGATGAGCCTGGCGCTGGTGACCATCGTGCTCGCCATGGCGATGACCGCCGCCCACCTGTGACCGGGCAGGGTCATGACCGGGCAGGGCAATGACCGGGCGGGGTCAAGCGGGCAGCGTGGCGAGCCAGTCGGTCAAGTGCCGGTTGACCTCGTCGGGGCGCTCCTGCTGGATCCAGTGGCCACAGCCGTCGAGGACGTGCGAGGCGCGCAGTCCGGGCAGGGTGTCGGGGAACGCCTCGATCGCGTCGGCCAGCCACGTGGTGGAGGCGTCCTGGGCGCCGCCCAGGAACAGTGACGGCTGGGTGAGGGCGGCGCCCTCGAAGGCGGCGAGGTCCTCCCAGTCCCGGTCCATGTTCCGGTAGCGGTGGAGCGCCCCGCTCAGTCCGGTCCGCTCGAACTCGCCCGCGTAGACGTCGAGTTCGTCCGCACCGAGCCAGCCGGGGAGCCGTCCGGCGGGGAAGCGGTCGCGCAACCTGCCGCCCCGGCCGACGAAGTGCGGGTCCGGCGCGCCGGGTGCGGGCATCGTGTCGGCGGAGAACGCGGCGTAGAAGCCCGCGAGCCAGCCGCGCACGTCCGGCTCGATCTCGGCTTCGGCCCGGCCGGGCTCCTGGAAGTACGAGACGTAGAACTCCTCGTCCACGCCCATCCGCGCGAACACCTCGCTCGGGCGGGGCCCGCCGGGCGGGGTGTAGGGGACGCTCAGCAGGGCGACGGCGCGGAAGACGTCGGGCCGCACGAGGGCGGAGTTCGCGGCGATGGTCGCGCCCCAGTCGTGGCCGACGATCACCGCGCTCTCCTCGCCGAGCGCGCGCACCACGGCGACGCTGTCCTCGACGAGCTCCAGCATCCGGTACGCGTCCACGCGGTCGGGCCGGGAGGAGCGCCCGTACCCGCGTACGTCGACGGCGGCCGCGCGGTACCCGGCCGCGGCCAGCGCCGGGAGCTGGCGGCGCCAGGAGTACCAGGACTCGGGGAAGCCGTGCACCAGCAGGACCAGGGGCCCGGTGCCCTGCTCCACCAGGTGGATGCGGCCTGCGGGCGAGGGGACGAGACGGTGGGCGGGGGGTGCGGTGGGCGGCATCGGTTCTCCCGGGTCGTGGGCGGGCGGCCACCACCGATCATCCAGCGGACGTCACGGCAGGCACGAGCCTGTTTGCCGATCCGGCAAAAGCCCGTCCGGCAAAGCCCGCTGGACCAGCTTCCCGCCCTACGCCGTCGGCTCACGCCAGAACGAATCCGGCAGCGCTTCGACTTCGAGGGCCGCCTGGCGCAGGTCGGCCGCGATGGGAAGCAGCGCTGTGTACACCGGGTCGCCGTCGGCCGCCATGCGGTCGATCACTTCGGCGTTGGTACGGGCCCGCCGGGCCATGACGGCCCCGAAGGCCGACCGGTCGCCGTCGTAGCCGTACGCGTCGAGGAACAGGTGAAGGCGCCGCGCCCGGTCGTCGAAGTCCATGAATCCGGTTCGCCGGGCGAACTCGCGGGCGTGCAGCGGCACCCAGGTCAACGCCATGAACGCCAGGTCGAACTCGCGCGACGAGGGCCCCGCGGTGTCCCAGTCGAAGAACCCGGCCAGATCGCCGTCGCGCCACACCGCGTTCCACGGAGCGGCGTCGTGGTGGCCGATGACCAGGCCGGGCCGCCACGTCTGCCCGGCCAGCCAGCGCACGCCGGGCGGCGGCACGAACGTCTCCGTGGCGTCGTGCAGCCGCCGGGCCCACCGGCCGACACTCACCAACGCGGCGTCCGAGTACGCCCAGCCGGGCCAGGGAAGCTCCTCCCCGACCGTCTCGCCCGCGAGATGGGTCAGGATCTCGCGGCCGTGCTCGTCCGTGCCGAGCACCCGGGGCGCACCGTCGAACCCCACGGCTTCCAGGTGCCGCAGCACCGCGTGCACAGCGGGTGTCCAGGGCTGGGCGGCCCGGTGGACCGCGTCACCGATGCGTACCGCTCCGACCGTCCGCCCCCCGGGCAACCGCTGTTCTTCCATGCTCTCGTTGTATCCCACCGCCGAGGTCGACGCACCGGCATTTCCCGCCGTGAAAAACGTTTGGCGTCCGGGAGCCGCGCGCGTAGCGTCGCCGCTCGTGACTTCGACTCCGGCTTCCACGCCCACGCTGCGTACCGAGCGTCTGCTCCTTGAGCGGTACACCCCCGAGGACGAGGAGAACTTCGTCGCCTTGTTCCAGGACACCAGGGTGTCCCGGTGGATGGGGGACGGGCCTGCTTCCGAAGCGGACGTCCGGGCCCTGTTCGGGCGGATCTTCACGAAGGTGTATGCGGAGAAGCGGTTCGACGTCTGGGCCGTTCGTCGGAACGGGCAGCTGGTCGGGCACGCCGAGATCAAGCCGACCGATGTGGTCGACGGTCACGAGATCATCTACGCGCTGGCCCCTGAGGCGTGGGGTTCCGGCCTCGGCCTGGAGGTGGCGCGGGCGATCGTCGCCCACGGCTTCGACACCCTCGGGCTGACCGAGGTGCACGCCACCGTGGCCGCGCCGAACACGGCGTCACTGGCGGTACTGGACAAGATGGGGTTCGAGCACGTCCGGGACGTCACGGAGGACGACGGCAGTACGACCCGGGTACTGACCCGCACCCAGAGCCGCGCGGGATCCTCATGCGACCCTGACTAGGCTGTCCCCGTTGATCGACGGTACAGACGGGGGCAGGGCAGCATGAGTGTCGTAGCGGTGGAGCGGTCGCGGGAAGGTGCCCGTGGTCGCAGGGCGCTCAACTCCGCGATGTGGGCGCTTCTCATACCCGGTGGCACAGCGCTGGGCGCCGCGATCGCGCAGTACATGGTCTGGGCGGGCGCGATCGTCATGCTCGGCTTCACCGCCGTCGCCGCCTGTCTGATCGGCGGCTTCTGGCACCGCGCCGGGGCCGCGACGCTCGCCTCCGTCAGCTGCTTCGCGCTCATGCTCTTCGCCGGGCCCGCGATGTACGAGGCCTATATGAAGACGGCCGGGGACCCGGTGCCCGCGGTGGTCACCCAGGTCGTCGACGAGCACAACCGGCGCGGCCCGAGCATGTTCTGCACGGTCACCGAGACCGGCGGCGACCACACCGTGCACAAGGTGTCCCAGCAGCAGAACTGCTTCGGCCAGGCCGAGGTCGGCGACCGCGTCGAGATCCGCAAGGACCCGCTCGGCCTGCTCAAGCCCCGGCTGCCGGACAGCCCGGACCAGGAGAACACCACGGAGATCACCGTGGCCATCACGCTGGGCCTGTTGCTGCTCACCATCGCCACCATCTTCTACGCGGGGCAGCGCCGCCGCGACGGATAGCCCCTCGGTCTCACGCGTGAACCCACGCGGCCCGCTGGATCACCAGAAGAACCATCCCGGCGTCGCGGTGTAGTCCTGCGGTACGTAGTCGCACCGGCCTTCCGTGAACCCCGTCGCCGCCTGCTTCGCGGCCAACGCCTCGCCGTGGGCGTCGACTCCGTCCGCCGCGATCAGCAGGGCGGCGACGACCACCAGCCAGACGACGGGGAGGACCCTGCCCGGAGTCCGCCGGGACTGCATCATGATGCCGCCCGCCACGGCGGCGACCCCGGCCGCCAGCACCAGGGCCAGCGCCGTCAGGGTCAGGTGGTCGAGGGTCGGTGAGGCGTGGCACAGGACGTACTGACGTGCGGGCACGAATCTCGGTATGCGCTCGGCGAGGGCGGCGACGCTCAGCAGCGCGCCCACGCCCACCACGTGTTCCGCCCGCAACCTCGGCCACGCAGTGCCACGTCGCCCGCCCTGCTGTTCGGCCGTGCCCACCATCGTCGTTCCCCCGTCTTGGAGCCGCTCCCCCTCAGGACGCTTCCGTCCCGTCGATCAGTTCCTGCACCCGCTCCCCCATACAGCGCCCGAGGGTCTGGTACGCGTCGAACTGCCGGTGGTCGAACCACTGGTCGCTGGTGCTGTCGTGCGGGAAGACCGGGTTGGCCGCCGCGTACGAGAGCAGTTCGTACGGCAGGTCCTTCGTCAGCGTGGTGCGGGCCACGATCAGGGTGCCGTGGCGGCCCCGGTGGCCGTCGATGTCGAGGTCCTCGGGGTAGGTGATGTCGCCGGTGACCACCGAAGTACGGGACAGACGGGCGTTGAGCTCGGAGAGGACGCTGGGGGGCTGGAGCGGGTCGCTGCTGCCGGGGACCAGGCCGGTCGGCTCGTGCAGGGTGATGGTGATGCCCAGTTCCTCGTGGGCGAGCGCGATCGCCTGGGCGAGGGTGGTGGCGAAGGGCGGGATGTCACCGCTCGCGTCGATGCAGACCGCCGTCCGTACACCCTGCCGCAGGAGCTCGACCAGCCCGAGGTTCTCGTAGTGGCCGCCGTCGGTCACAAGCAGCAGCCGGTCGTCCATCGGGTAGCGGCCGAACACCTCGCGCAGCAGATACGGCAGTCGGCGGATCAGCGGCGCCGGGGGCGACGGCCAGCGCGGGGTGTTCCACTGCTCGGAAAGGGCGCCGGGGTTGGGCAGCCAACTGCCCAACCGGGCGTTGGAGAGGGCGAACAGCGTCTGGAAGGCGCGGGCCTGGGCCCCCATGGCCGAGGCGAAGGCCGCACCCGAGATCGCGACGGCGGACTGGACGGTCAGGTCCCGCGCGATGTGCCGCTTGGAGCGCTGCTCCAGGCAGGCGGTGCAGGCGTAGCCCACATCGGGTCCGCCGACGTAGTCGTGGGAGAGCGTGTAGGAGACCGCGCGGCGGCCGGGCGGTGTGCGGTCGCTGCCGGAGAGGTTCGCCGCGCCGGCGAAGATGACCTGGGGGAAGTGCTCCTTGCGCGCGCCGTACTCGCTGAGCGTGGTGGTCTCGGTGACGAAGTTGTACGGCCGGGCCACCTGCGTACCGTGTGTGCCGGGCAGGATCTCCCGGCGTACGGCGAACGCGGAGGCGAGCCGGCGGCGGTAGAAGGGGTGCAGGCTCATCCACGTCTGGTCCAGGAGCGAGCCGATGAACAGCAGCACGGCCGGGACGCAGATCTGCATCCACAGCGGCCAGGCCCAGCCGGTGGCCGTCGTCCAGCCGAGGATGAACAGGAAGACGACCACGAGCACGACCAGCACGAGCCACACCATCAGATACTGCAGCAGGCCGTTGGGCACGGCACGGCTCAGACCCGACCGCCCCCGCACGACCTCCATCACCTTGGACAGCCCCGAGCGCACGGTCTGGCGCCGCCGCCACAAGGTGCCCACCAGCGCCGCGAGATAGGTGACCAGTACCGTCAGGCCCGCACCCACCGTGGCGTCGGGGCGGCTGATCTGGTGCCGGGTCTGGAGGTAGACCGCCGACCAGGCGAGCAGCGGGAGCACGACCACCACCGCGGTCAGCGCGAGCGTCAGCACCACGAACGCCTGGAAGGCCCGCGCCAGCCAGCGGGCCACCTGGTCGGCGCGGTCCCAGACGTACACGCCGAGCCACAGCAGCCAGATCCCGGCGGCGGCGACGAGCGCGTACGCGACCGTCCACACCGCCGGGTCGCGGAACGACGGGCGCGGTGGCGTGGCGGTGCAGTGGGCGCAGAAGCGGATGCCGGGCTTGGCGAGGTGGGTCAGATCGGTCACCGGTACCTCGTGGTACGCCCAGCTCAGCACCAGCCCGATGGTGCCGGTGGCGGCGGCCAGCAGGAACAGGGACGCGAGCAGACCGCGCAGCAGCACCCCGAGGGCGACCATCCACTGTCCGGTGCCGTCGGCGACGTACTTGGAGTGCCGCCGCAGATGGTCCTCCTCGGGCGAGCCGGGGGCGAACACGTCCTTGGACGTGAGGGTGTCGTTCAGGGCGAGTTGCATCGCGCCGACGGTGTAACCGCCGCCGGAGACGGAGACCAGGTACCGGGCCTCGCGCAGCGACCGGCGCAGCGCCTGGAGGGCTCCGAGGGTGACGGTGGCCGAGCGGATGCCGCCCCCGGAGACGCAGAAGCCCAGCTTCGCGTGCTGTCGGCCGGGGGCCGTCGTGCTCTGGTAGCGCCAGTGCGCCGAGGTGATGCCGGGCTCGGTGTGCGGATGGGCGACCCCGGTCGGCCAGACCCGCCCGTCGGCCTCCGCGACGGGCCACGGAGGAACCACCTGGGGGGTGGAGGCGGGGTGTTCGTGGTGGGGCGACGGGGTGGGCGCCTCGTCGTCCGATGTGGAGTGGTCGGCGTCCGCGTTCGCGGGTTGCTCGCGCCCGCTCGCGACCTCCTTCCACGTCCCCCTGCCCGAGCGGGAGACCGTGGTGGCCCACACCATCGCGCCGACGACCGTGGAGGCGCCCAGCAGCGGCCACTTGACGGTCTCCAGCGCCGCCGCCGTGGCGAACGGCCAGTCATCGACGCGGCCGTGCACCCTCAACGCGCCGACGAGCAGACCGTTTTCGACCAGCCCGAACACGGCACCGGCGAACGTGGCGATCATCGCCCAGTGGGAGACCTGACGGCCGCGCAGCCCGGAGTACGCGTGGTGCCCGATCAGGAACACGAGCAGCAGCGTCGCGCTGCCGCAGGCGACCCACACCATGTGGGCCACCAGCGCTTCCCGGAAAGCCGGGGCGTGCCCGTCGTACACCTGCTCGGCCGCCGTGGCCGTACCGGCGAGCTGGAGCCGGGCGATGTCGACGTCCGGGGCGCGCCACAGGAAGTAGGCGATGCCGAGCGCCGCCGGTACGAGCGCTGCCCAGGCCCGCAGGAACCCCCGCTTGGCCGTGACAGGCTGGGCGGGACGGGCAGCCGTCGGGGACGGCGGCGAGGAGTGAGGCATCGGGTCACCTCGTGAGGTCGGTCGTGGTGCGCGGCGTCTCGGTGGTCCACGGTCCCCCGGTGGTGGAGGACCGTGGCGCTGCGCGCGGGTCAGTCCGGAGGTTCGTCCTGCGGTCCGAGTTCGCCGTCCGGGACGGACTCTTCGGCGCTGCGGTCGTCCAGTTCGCGCATACGGCGGTGGAGGGCCTCGCGCAGGCTCTCCTGGCCGGGTGCCGGCGGTGTCGGGCGGGTCGCTTCCACCGGGGTCCCTGCCGGGCCGTCCTCCGAGGCCTCTCGGCCGGTCGCGTCCTGGCCGGACGTGTCGCCCTCGTGCGCACCGGACGGGCGGCGCTTGTCCTTGTCGGCCATCTCAACCCTCCTTGCCGGGCGGGCCGGTACGCGGAGTGCTATCCATTGTCGTGCTTGCCGCCCTGCCACGTCCCCTCGATGACCTGCCCGGTCCTCAGCTCGTCGATCTGGCCGCGCCAGAGGTCGGCGCGGGAGGCGGTGGTCTCCTTGACGGCGGCGGTGAGTGTCCTCGCGGCGGTGAAGCGGTCGGACGCCGGGCCGCTGGCGGCGATCCGGGCGTTCGTCCTCGTATGCGCGTCGATGGCGGAGCGGAGGCTGCCGGCACGGGCGGTCAGCTTGCCCAGGTCGCGGAAGGTGGGCTTCTTCGTATCGAACCAGATCTGCTGCCACCAGTGGTCGCTGACCGGTTCGCGCCAGCTCAGGTATCCGCCTTCGATGATCTTGCGCGGGCCGTCGAGCTTGCCGGTGAAGCTGTAGCGCACACCGGGAGCGGTGACGGGGTCGTAGAAGTGCGGGGTGAAGAAGTCCGACACGAGCAGTCCGTTGATGGTGTAGCCGTTCTCGGGCGCCTCGGACGGGTCGGCGACCTCGACGAGGAACTCCACCACTCCCTGGTCCTTCTTCGGCGACTGCCCCGCCACCACCCGGCTGCCGAAGGGGTCGGCGAGCATCTCCAGCATTTCGTGGCTGGCGGTCAGCGACCAGCTGTCGCTGTACTGGATCAGGGAGAACGGCTGACCGTTCTTGTCCAGGTGGATACCGGCCGCCCCTGGTTCACCGATGTCGTCGCGGACGATCATCGGCCAGTAGCCGACGGGCACGTCGTGGAGGCTGTCGAAGGCGTCGACGGACGCGGGGATCCGCCACAGCGGCGTGAAGTCCCGGATGGCCTGCTTCTGGAGGGCGGCGGCCACCCGGGTGAGCTGTGAGGAGGTGATCTCATCGGTCTCGGACACGAGGGCGAGCTGGGTGACCAGCATGCGGGGCTCCTTGCCTACCGGAAACGGGTTTCCACGGGGACGGGGTGGTCAGGTCAGCAGGCGGGACAGCGCGTCGGCGTACTCGGCGGGCAGGTTCGCCTCGTCGGCCAGGGTGTCCAGGAAGGTGCGGTCGCCGGAGGCGGTCAGAGCGTCGAGCACCACCGGTTCGAGCACCACCGGTGCGGCGGTGAGCACGCCGATGCCGGGCCCGGACAGGTGCGTCGCGCCGCTCGCGCTCAGCAGGGGCAGGCGGGGGCGCAGCTCGGCGCCGGTGGGCTCGATCTCGTCCAGGGCCAACTGCCACCGCACACTCCCGTCGGGCGACGCGGTGATCGACGGGACGGGGGCGGCGGCGAGGGCCGGGAGGTCGGCCAGCGCGTCGGTGAGCCGGTCGGTGGCGTCGCCGATGGTCAGCCCGGCCACGATGGTGTCGGCCGTGCCGTCGTGCAGATGCAGTACGTGATCCGCCGACATACCGGGGGCCTGCTCCAGGGTTTCGCCCGGGTCCAGGGCGTGCATGAGCCGACGGGACCCGTAGCGGGCGACACCGTCGATGGCGACCAGCCGGATGTCCTTGTCGCGGGCGTCGATGAGCGAGGTGTACGGGTCGCCGTCGGCGCCGTCGACGACGATGAGGTCCGCGCGCATTCCCGCGCTCAGCGAACCCAGGGCCGTGTCCCAGCGCAGGATCCGGGCCGCGTCCCGGGTGGCCATGGCGACCAGCTCGTGGTCACTGAAGACCGATCCGGCGGCGGTGGAGGCCAGCCGGGCGGCCTTGAGCTCGCCGAGCAGCCCCTTGCTCCCCGACACCGACCAGTCCGAGCCCAGCCCCATCAGCACACCGGCCGCTTTGGCGGCGGCGATGTCCGCGGTCTTTCCGTACAGCAGGAGGTTGGAGAGCGGCGACCACACCATGGAGCCGCCGTGTGCGGCGAAGACGGTGAAGTCGTCGGCCGTCAGGCCGGTGCAGTGGATGCCCACCAGGTTCTCGGTGATCGCCCATGTACCGGGCTTGAACTGGAGAGCCTGGAAGTGCGCTCGGGCGGCCGCGTCGGTGCCCTCCGCCAGATGGAGGAGCAGCCGGTGCGGCTGCTTGAGCCGGGCCAGGAACTTCTCGGCGTCGCTCGCCTCCACATCGGCGATGCGCGAGGCCGCCTCGGGCAGGTCCGGTGTGTCGGTCTGCTCGACGTTGCGGACGATGCCCCGGTACATACGGCGGGCGCCCGCGTTGCTGAACAGGGCGATGCCCTGGCTGGTGGTGGTGCCGTTGACCAGGGCCTTGGCCTCGACGTACCGCACGACGGCGGGCATCAGGCGGGGGTCCTGGCCGAGCACCTTCATCGGCCCGGTGACCAGGGTGCGGTAGGCGGGGTTGCCGCTGCCGCCCCACTGCGAGCGGTTGCCGTACTTCTTCGGCACCTGCCACAGCGGCAGCACGTCGTACGGCAGGTGGTTGTGCAGCTCGATCAGCCCCGGGTAGACCGAGCCCCGGGTGTCCACGGGCACCACCGCTTCGAAGCCCGGCGGGGCGGGTGCGGTGGCCGGGAGCACCGCCTCGATGAGTGCGCCGGCCACATAGAGGGTGCCGTCCTCGATCACGGTGCCCGGCGCGTCGAGGGTGACGATCCGGCCGCGCAGGGCGAAACGGCCGGTATCCGGGGCATCTGCTCCAGGCGACATGCGGTCATCCCTTCCGCCACCCCCGAGAGGCACAGATGAACACCGCATATCGGATGAACATCACTTAATAGACAACATGCCGTAATGTCATCCAGCGATCACCTTCTGTCATGACTGATCGCCCGCATGGAGTAGGAGCAGCGCATGCACCCCTTCGACCCCGGTTACGCACAGGAGCCGTACGCCACGCTCGTACGCGACTACCCCGGCGCCGACGTCTATCCGGCCAATGACTTCCGCGTGGAGTGGGGCCCGATCTTCCACCGCGGGCGCCTCGACGGCACGGCCCGCGTGCTGGTCATCGGGCAGGACCCGGCCGCCCACGAAGCCATCACCCGCAGGATCCTCGTCGGCACCGCCGGCCGCCGCTTCCAGGGTTTCCTGGCCAAACTCGGCATCGACACGAGCTACGTGATGGTCAACACGTATGTGTACAGCGTGTTCGGGCAGGGCGGCGGCAACGCCCACGCCAAGGACGAGCACATCGCCGCGTACCGGCACGGCTGGCTGGACGCCCTCGTCGACCACCAGCCCATCGAGGCCGTGATCGCGCTGGGCGGCCTCGCGGACACCGCGTACCAGACCTGGCGGAAGACCCCCTCAGGCGCCGCGTTCACAGGCGCCTACCAGCACATCATCCATCCCACCTTCCCCGACAGCGCGGCGGGCTCCGGGACCGACCCGGTGGCGGCCATGGCCAAGCTGCTGGCGAACTGGAACGAAGCCCTCAACGCGCTGCACGGCACGGTCACCCCCGACACGAGCCGCCCGCTCGCCCTCTACGGCAGCACCCTGACCCCGGCCGACCTCGCCACCATTCCCTCGGTGGACCTCCCACCGGGGCTCCCGGCGTGGATGCGCTCCGACGAGCCGTGGGCCAGCCGCCAGGGGGCGACCCCGGCGGAGAAGCGCGCCACGATCATCGTCCAGATCCCCCCGGACCAACGCCCCTTCTCCTGAAACCCCCGCGTCCGGCCTACTTGGCGCCGACCGGACTCACATACGTACCGGGGTGCGTGGCCGCGTCCTGCAGCAGGATCGAGCCGACCGGCCACGGCAGGGTGTGGGAGTGGGTCTCGCCCGGCGGGGTGACCACGATGCGGGTCGGCTTGAACTCGTCGCCGCTGCCCTGGGCATAGGGCAGATAGAAGATGTTGAAGGTGGTGGTGGCGCCCGGCCGCACTGTGACCCGATGCGGCTGTACGGCGGTCTGCCGGGCCAGCGACCACGTCAGGGGCCCGGCGAGGTCCACGCCCGGATACCCGGTCATCACACAGGACTTGGCGCCCTTGTTGGTGAGCGTGACGGTCAGCGCGTACTGGATGTTGGGGTTCTTCGCGCGGCTGGTCGGCACGATCGCGAAGCCCAGGTCGGCGGTCCGGCAGCGCCCGCCGGAGGCGGCGCCGCCGGATCCCGACGGCGTCGGCCCTGTGCTGCCCCCGCCGTCCGGCACGGCCCCGGTGGCGGACGCACTCGGAACGCCGCTGGTGGCCGCCGCCTCCCCCGAGTGGTCGCCACCGCAACCGCTCAGCGTCAGACCGGCGGCCACGACGGCGACGGCGGACCAGCGAAATCGGGAACGCGACACAGCGGGCTCCTCACCCTCGTACTCGACACGACGACGCACGGAACGGGACGCTCCGCACATCACCATGACGCGTACCACCCTGACACGGTTTCAGACGTCGGCAGGTCCGCGGTGCACGCGTGGCCCTCTCAGGCGGGATGCACCAGCCGGACCTCCTCGCTGCTCGCCCGGTTGTGTTCGTCCGCCCAGTTCCGCAACGCGCTCAGACACGCGTGGTCCAGGTGGCGCAGTCCGGCCAGATGCAGGTGTACGGCCCGGTCCTTGGGGAGTTTCTCCAGCGTCTCCAGGATGCGGGGCAGCCGCAGGAACGTGGCGTTGCCGATCACATGGGCGCTGACCAGCCCTGCCCCGTCGTCCGTGACCTCGATGTGGACGTGGGAGGTTTCCCAGGCGGCCTTGACCACGGCCAGCAGCAGACCGATGAGGACGCCCTCGAACATGTTGGTGAGGAGGATCGCCAGCGCCGTCGCCGCCAGCACCACCGCCTCGCCCCGGTGGGATCGCCACAGCCCCAACAGGCCCTTCACCGGCAGGAGTTTGAAACCGGCGTGGACGAGGACACCGGCGAGGGCGGCGGTGGGTACGTGGGTGAGCGCGCCGGGCAGCAGCGCGGCGAACAGCAGGAGCCAGACGCCGTGCAGCACGCGCGACGCCTTGGTCCGGGCACCTGCCTGCACATTGGCGGCGCTGCGCACGATGACCGCGGTCATGGGCAGGGCACCGAGCAGCCCGCACACCGTGTTTCCCATCCCCTGCGCCATCAGCTCCTTGTCGTAGTCGGTGCGCGGCCCGGTGTGCAGCCGGTCGACCGCGGCCGCGCTGAACAAGGATTCGGCGGAGGCGATCAGCGCGAACGCGAGCACCGTGGCCAGCAGCCCCGTGTCCGCGAGCTTCGCGAACTCCGAGGAGCCCGGCGGCTGGACGGCGGAGGCGAGGCCGCTCACCCGCACCCGTGCCACCGGCAGACCGAGCAGGACCGTCAGGGCGGTGGCGCCGCCCACGGCGGCCAGTGCGCCGGGCAGCAGTTGGCACCGGCCGGGCAGCCTCTTCCAGCCCGCCATCACGACGATGGTGCCCGCGCCGACGGCGAGCGCCGTGAGTGCGGTCGCGGAGTGCGCGACCTCGGCGGCCAGGCCCGGCAGGCCCGCGATGTTCGCCACCCCCGCGCCGGGGCCCTTGCGGTCGGCGAGGATGTAGAGCTGACCGGCGATCAGGAGCAGGCCGATACCCGCCAGCATGCCCTCCACCACGGCAAGCGAGATGGCACGGAACCAGCGGCCCATCCGCAGTGCCCCGAGCGCGAGTTGGATGAGTCCCGCCGTCAGGACGACGACGCCCAGCGCGGCGAGGCCGTACTCGGTGACGGCGGTGTAGACGAGGACGGTCAGACCGGCCGCGGGACCGGACACCTGCAGACTGCTCCCGGGCAGCAGCCCGGCGACCAGTCCGCCGACTATGCCGGTGATCAGGCCGAGTTCGGCGGGGACGCCGGAGGCGACCGCCACGCCGACGCACAGCGGCAGGGCGACGAGGAAGACGACGAGGGACGCGGCGAAGTCGGTGCGCAGCACACGGGCCGGCGCTGGACGTGTGGTCATGGCGTTCCGTTCTGTCAGTGGAGGGAAGGAACGTCGCGGACTGTCGCGACCGGGCAAGCGGCCCAGGGTGCGGCGTCGGAATGCGTACGGCAGCAGCGGACAGAGCCGGGCCGGGTGCCGTCGGGAAGGTAGGTATGAGCATGGTCGGCGCTGTATCGCGGCGGATAGGGGCGGCAAGGAGCACGCGAAGAGCGCACCGGGATCATGACCGGCTCACACCCGGGCCCTGTGAGCCGTCACGGCGGCGCCGGGCACGGGCCTGGTCACGAGGGTGAGCCGGGTGCGCGGGGCGCGGGTTGATGCCGTCGGCCCGGGCACAGTGCGTGCCCGGGCCGACGGTGAAAGGGGGAAGGGAAAGGAGGAAAACGGGGAGGCTATCCGCGCAGGTCAACCACCGAGCGCAGCTTGCCGCTGGTGGGGCTGCGGTCCAGGGACGCGCCGTCGACCGCCTCGACCGTGAGGTCGAGCAGCCGCTCGGTCACGGCCGAGCGCAGCTCGGGGTAGTCGGCCAGGAAGGCCTCGCGCAGCAGCTCGGTGTTCACCGCGCCGGAGCGTTCCACACGGACGGTGAGCCGTTCGCGGGTGTCCTGCCGGGCGAGGACGGTCTGGAGTTCGCCGCTGTAGCGGGCCCGTTCCTGCGCGATGGCCGCGAAGCGGCGGTGGTTGAGGAAGTACGTGGCCACCCGCATCACGTCCCCGGTCCTGCCGCGCAGTTCGAAGCGGGGTGCGTGACTGCCGCAGGGGCAGCGGCCGTCGATCGCGCGGCCGAGGTCGCCGATCACGTAACGCCCGAGGTGCTGGCCGCGCCGGGCGTGCGTGGTGAAGACCAGACGGCCCGTCTCCCCCGGCGCCACCGGCCGGTCGGCGGCGAGGTCGAGTATCTCCATGGTGTGCAGATCGGCGTGGAGGTGGTGGACGCCCCCGGTGCTCTCGGTGCACTGGTAGCCGAGCGGTCCCAGGTCGGTGCTGCCGTACGTGATGGACCGGACGACCTCGATGCCGAAATCGTCCCGCAGGGTGCGCTGCTGTGCGTCGGTGAAGTGCTCGCCGCCGTAGAACACCTTGCGGATGCCGCCGTACTCGCGCAGCGCGTCCGCCTCCTCGTGCAGCAGTTGCCACAGGTAGGAGGGCATCCCGAAGAGGGTGTCCGCCTGGTGGTCGATCAGCGCCTGCGCCGTGGCCCGGTGGTCGGGGCCGGCCGAGAGCGGCAGTTGGACGCCGCCGAGGCGCTCCAGGATGGAGAAGAAGCTGATGAAGCTGCCGTACATGCCGCCGCAGTAGAAGAGGTTGGCGGTGCGGTCCTCCATCGGGTCGTAGCCGGCGGCGAGCAGACCGCGGGCGGCGGCGTGCATCTGGGTGTCGTAGTCGTCGTAGCTGAACAGGGAGAGCGCCGGGGCGCCGGTGCTGCCGCCGCTGCGGAAGTACAGCTCGGCGTCGGCCCTGGCGACATGGCGGTTGAGCTCCTGGACCTCCTCCTTGCCGGTCAGCGGGCCGCCGGGCCGAGGCAGGACGACCGGCCGGGCCAGATCGTCCAGACAGGCGGTGGTGGCGAACCGGGCGTCGGCCTGGACCGCGACGCGGCGGCTGTAGCGCTGGAGCGCGTAGACACCGTCGTGCGGCTCGCCCGAGTAGCCGCTGAGCATGGCACCGACGGGGGTGACGCGGGTGACGCCCGCGGCGAAGGCGGCGCGGGAGAGCTCGGCGGTGTCGGTCGGGCTCGCCGCGATACCGGCGGTCTGCAGATACCGGCGCATGGGGCGCAGGGCGCCGATCAGCTTCTTGCGCGGCAGCGGCTTGACCCACACGCTGCGGTGCAGCGGCGAGGCGGTGAGGGCGGGCCGGGTGTCGGCCATGACCCGCCAGGAGCCGTCGGGGGCGGCGAACACCCGGGTCAGACCGAGGTGTTCCTCAAGGCGGGCGACGAGCTCGGTGGTGGTGAGCTCGGCCTGCTCGGCGATGCCGGGACCGTCGGGGCCGGGCACGGCGGCGGGCCGGGCCGCCAGTACGTCCGCGAAGCGCTCGGCGAAGGCGAAGACGTCCTGCTCGTCCTCGGTGTCGAGGTAGACCACCTGGGGGCTGGAGCAGGCCTGCTGCTCGTACTGGCACACGTCGGCCGCCAGCGCTTCCAGCGTCGCGGGCTCGTGCCAGGCGTCGCGGGTGAGGTAGGCGAAGGAGATGCGGTGTCCCCACTCCACCAGGCGGCAGCCGGGCGGCACATGGGCGGCGACCCCTTCGACGGCGCTCTCGCCGCCCCAGACGGCGACCGCGTCGGCGGGCGCGCACATCAGCTCCAGCCACTCCTCGCGGGAGGAGGAGAAGCGCAGCACGATGACGCGGGCGGCGAGGGCGCCGGTGGTGTCGAGCGCGGCGAGCTCGGCCAGCAGGTGCTGGGTGAGCAGGGTGTCGCCGCTGCTGGTCTTGAGGATGTTGACGTTCCCGGCGAGCAGGCCCTCGACGATGCTGAGCGGGGCGACGGTGGCCGCGTTGCCCGGCGCGATGTGGGCGACCAGGCCGACCGGCGCCCAGGCCTCGTAGACCGTCTCGCGGGCGTCGGGCCGGTTCAGCCGCCCCGGGGCGGTGCCGCCGAGTTCGCGGCGCAGTTTGCGGGTGAGCTCCGTCCGGCTGAGGTAGGTGCCCAGCTCGCCCAGGACGGCGGGGTCCTCGCCCTCGGGCAGCTGCCGCGCGAGCCGGTTCCGTACCGGGTTCCGCACATCGCGCAGAGCCGTGGCGAGCGCGTCGCAGGCGGCGAGGACCGTCTCGGTCTCCAGCGGGCTCGCGAGCGCCTCCTCGACGGCGGCGGGCAGCGCGGCGAGGCGTCGCCCGGCCTCCTCCTCCCCGATGAACGCGCCCTGCCAGTAGTGGTGTCGGTCTGCACGGTCCATGGTCTGCACGGTCACGACATGCCCTTCATCAGTTCGGCGGCGGCCACCGCGCAGCTCTTGTTGCGGCTCACTCCGGCGCGTCCGTGGACGGCGAACCAGTCGGTGCCCAGCTCGCACCCGCACTCCTCGCCCGGGTGCAGCGAGGCGAGGTCGCCCATGACGACGCTCTGCGCGGGTACGGAGGTGATGTACGGGGAGACGAGGTGCAGATAGCCGGTCTCGCCGTACGGCAGGGGCTCCAGGGTGCTGGTGGAGAGGATGGCGACACGGGACCAGACGGGGGCGTGCAACCGGTGGTGGTCGCACTCGATGTACGGGATGCAGTGCTCCACGGAGCCGAAGGTGTCGCGGATGCGGTCGCCGGGGATGCCGAGCTGCTCGGTGACGCGGGCGTACAGCTCGTCCTTGCCGATGCGCCGGTCGGCGTGCCCCTTCCAGCCACCGCCCAGGACCACGAGGGAGCCTTCGGGCAGGCGCAGGGGCGGCAGCCCCATGGCGCGCATCCGCTCCAGGGTGAAGTAGAGGAAGGCGGGGAAGCCCAGGATGCGGACCGGGGCGCCGTCGTTCTCGAAGCGGCGCAGCGCGGCGACGCAGCCGAACGGGTCGAACTCGTGGCCGCTGCCGGTGTTGCGCAGCGCGTACTCGACGGTGCGGGCCGGGGCGAAGTCGCAGAGGTAGTTGTCGGTGAAGGCGGTGCCGAGGTTGAGGGCGGGGGCCGGTTCGTAGCTGTAGAGGAGGTAGTTGACCTCCTGGTCGGGGGTGATCCAGCCGTTGCGCTCGAAGATGCGGGCGACCATGCGCTGGGCGGAGCGGATGGTCCAGCGGTCGAAGAACATCTGCGACTTCTGGCCGGTGGTACCGGAGGAGGTCAGGTGCAGGTCGACGTCCTCGCGCGGGATGGACAGCACTTCGTGGCGCTTGAAGAAGTTGGCGTGCACCAGCGGGGCGCGGTACGGCCGCGCGGGCGGCGTCGCCTCGTACAGCGAGCGGAAGAACGGGGAGCGTTCGGCGTGCCAGGCGTTGGTCTCCGCCATGGCCGCGGCGAACAGCTCGTCCTCGGCGGGCCCGCAGGCGTACGGGTCGGTCAGGTCGCACAGTTCCTGCACACGGGGCAGGAGGGCGGGGTCGGGGACGCCGACCGGGGCGAGATGGGGGTTCATGAGGCAACCTCAAGTGTGGGCAGGTAGGTCGACGCCCAGGCCGACAGGTAACAGTCCAGATAGGGCTGGAGGGGCGGCTCGACGACGACGCCGCGGAAGTCGATCTGCTCGGTGGTGCGCGAGAGCACGACGTAGTCGTGGAAGCCGTCGCCGTCCGCGCGCATCGCCGGGTAGAGCGCGCCCGCGACGAACCCCTGGGCCAGGAACGCCGAGAGCGCCTGGTGGTGCGCGAGCGGCACCAGCGCCTCCACATAGCCGGCCCCGGCCCGGGTCAGGGTCCGGGTGACGGGTTCGAGGTGGTCGGCGGCAGCGGCGGGGTCGGGGTGGGCGGTCAGGAGCGAGCAGTAGCCGCCGGTGCGGTTGAAGTACGCGTAGACCTCGAACCGGCCGTCGTCGGGGGTGAGCAGCACGTTGGGCGTGTGCAGCGGGTAGAACCACCCGGCCGTGTCGGGGAAGCGCTCGCGGAAGCGGCGGCGCACGAAGGCGGGCGCCTCGATCATCTCAAGGCGCTCGACGGGCCCGCGCCCGGCCGCCGGGAGCGGGCCGGTGGCGCGGACGTCCCCGTAGCTGACGCCCAGACAGCCCTCCACGGCCTTCAGGAGCGGCAGCAGCGGGGCGGGCACCTCGGTCACCGGAACGCGGCGCTCCAGCACACCGGCCGAGTGACGCGCGTAGAGTGCGAGGCTTTCGCGGCTGCTGAGATCCACGGCGTTGGGCAGGACGCCCAGCGGGCGGAAGCCGTTGCGGGCGACGACGCGCTGGGGTCCGGCGCTGACCGTGCGGACCGTCGCGTACACCGAGTCCAGGCGCCCGCTGTCCAGCATCCCGGCGCACAGCGCCTCGGTGAGCGTGGCGGCCAGGCCGCCGGAGCGGTGGTCGGGGTGCACGGCGAGGCCTTCGAGGCGGCCGATGCGGCTGCCCGGCTCGCCGTGGATGGCGGCCGACGCGGCCAGGGCGCCGGTGTCCGGGCAACGGGCCACCAGCCACAGGGAGTCGGGGTCCTGGATGAGCCGGGCCATCTCGGCGGGGTCGGTGCCGAGCCCGGCCGGGTAGTGGGGCCCGTAGACGGCGTAGTAGAGCTGGCGCAGCTCGGCGATGTCGGCGCCGGTGGCCGGTGTGACGCGGGCGCTCATCGCTCGCCCCCGACGGGCTCGGGGATGCGTTCGGCCGAACTCACCTTGTTCTCAGGGGAGTTATCGGATCCCAGCAGGGCCAGAGCACCGGCGGCGGGCAGCAGGCCGGCGGCCTGCACCAGGCACAGCGTCTGCGCCGAGAGGTGGTCCCCCGCCAGGCCGAACAGCAGCGAGGCCACCGGGAAGGAGGCGCCCAGGACCGCCTGCATCACCGCGAAGAAGCCGGGCTTGTCGGCGGCGGGCACCAGCCGCTGGAACAGGGCCACGAAGCGGACCCCGATCACCCCCACGCACCAGCCGGCCACGACCAGGCTGCCCGCGAAGACCAGTCGCCCCGCGACGAGCCCCGGCAGCGCGAGGGCGAACGCCATCAGCGCCAGGCAGTAGGCGCCGGTGACGGTGGGCCGCCCCGGCACCCGGGCGCCGGTGAACGAGCCGATGAGCGTGCCGCACCCCAGGGACGCCTCCAGGAGGGCCACGGTGGAGCCGCCGTCGCCGAGGACGGTCCGGGTGTAGAGCGGGATGACGACGAAGACGGCGGTGGTGAAGAGGTTGGCCGCGGTGAAGCAGATCAGGATCCGCCGTACGTACGGGAGTCCGCCGAGGATGTCGCGGAGCGTGCGCCGCTCGGACGCGGCCGTCGCGTCGGCCTCGCCGTCGGCGCCGGGCGCGGCGGTACGGAAGCGGACGCCCGCGACGAGCAGCGCCGCGGCGAGGTAGGCGGCCCCGCAGCCCGCGCCGAGACCGGCCACACCCGCGCGGTCGACGGTCACGGCGCCGAGCAGCGCCCCGCCGAGACCGGCGAGGGACTGGGTGGACAGCTCGAAGCCGGTGGCCGTCTCGATGTCCTCGTCGTCGACGAGTTCGGGCACCGAGGTGGTCAGACAGGGGTCGAAGAACGCCTGGCAGGTGGCCAGGGCGAGGGTCGCGGCGTAGACGGCGGGCAGCGGCAGACCGCTCGTCCACGCCCAGGCGGCCAGGGCGACGGCGACGGCCCCGGCCACCGCGGCGGCCGTGCGCAGCACGGAGCGATGGGCGGTGCGGGCGACGACGCGGGCCACCACCGGGGCGAGAGCCACGGCGGGCAGCGTGCTGACGGCCATGAAGAGGCCGGAGGCCAGACCCCGGCCGCCGTCGACCGCGTAGGCCACCAGCCACCAGGAGACGCCGACTTGGAACATGCGGACCGCGGCCTGGGTCAGGACCTGGCTCAGCCACACGGCGCCGAAGGCGCGGTTGCGCAGGACGAGCGGCCGGCGGCGGCCCTCGTCCACGAGGGTGGCGCTCATGCGGTCGGCCTCTCGTCCAGGACGCGGACGAGCTTGCCCGAGCGCGGGTTGACGGCGAGGTCGCGGTGGCACGCCCACTCGACGGAGAGCGGGTGCACGAATCCGGTGCTCACACTGTCCGGGTACAGCGGCCGGGCCCTCTCCAGCTCGGTGACGACGGCCTTGGCGAGCAGTTCGAGGGCGGCCGGGTCGTCGTCGCCCGGGGCGGTGGCGAGTCGCAGCACCAGCCCGTCGCGGCCCTCCCAGCGGCGGACGACCAGCTGCATGCCGACGATGCGGCCCTCGGTGTCCGCCTCGGCGACGGCGTCCTGGGCGTCCTGCGAGTACAGGGAGACCGGCCCCACCCGGACGCCCTCCTCGGCGCGGCCGAGGATGCGGAAGTGGCCGAGTTCGGTGTCGGTCCACTCGGCGCGGTCGCCCGCGGGATAGCGGATGACGGGCATCAGACGGCGGAAGAGGCTGGTCACCACGACCCTGCCGGGCCGTCCGGGCTCGGTGATGGGCTCCCCCGTGGTGTCGTCGAGGATCTCGACGATCGAGTGCGGGGTGAAGGCGCGGTGGACCCGGGTGTCGGGGCCGGGCACGGGGCGGCCGAGCAGCCCCGCGTCGACGCTGGCGTAACCGACCGAACGGATCGCCGCGTTGGGGAACGCGGCGGCAAGGAGCCGCCGCTGGTCGGCGAAGAGGGCCTCGCCGCCGAAGAGGACCAGCTCCACCGCGTCGAGCCGCAGGCCCGCCGCCAGGATGTGCTCGGCGAGGCGGCACAGCGTGGTGGAGGTGCCCGCCACGACCTGCGCCGCGAAGTCGCGCAGGGTCGGGACCGTCGACTTCAGCGGCGCGGCGCCGCCGATGGGCAGCCGTACGTTGTCGACGGGGGCGTGGGCGAGCGAGTCGAGGACGAAGAGGAAGCTGGCGTAGAGCTCGCCCGCGTAGAAGAGGTCCGCGACGCGGTGGCCCGGGCGCAGCCCGGTGTCCACAAGACCCTGACCGAAGACGGTCACGAAGGTGCGCCACTCGTCGCGGGTGTAGACGGAGAACTTGGGCGCCCCGGTGGTGCCGCCGGTCTTGTAGACGGTCGCCTCACTGAGGGGGCCGGTCAGGACGCGGTTGTCTTCGAGGGTGTTGGCCGCCCAGAACTTCTCCTGGTCCACGACCGGAAGGTCGGTGAGGCGGTCGGCGTCCGGCGGAAGGGACGCGTAAAGGTCCTGGTAGAAGGGCGAGTTGTGACGGGCGAACCGGATGAGGTCCGAAAGCTGCTGGGCGGACATGCGGCCTTTGCCTAGGTGTACGGAACAGGGCAGGAATCACCGCGGCATGGCGAGACCACGTGCTCGCCGCCTGCGGGATAGGTCGGTGTACAGGGGATTCCCCGTGCCCCTGACTCCTCGATGGCGCGCCAAGAACTGACGCGCGGTCACGATGATGGAACATCGGAGCGCGAATCGCAAAGTTGGCCGCAACATCTACCGGTCCACATGGCCGAAAACGATGATTCTTGCGGGTGGCGCCAGCCTGTGGCGCTCCGATCGAAGGCGGCTGACCGGGATCTGGGTTCTCTTCTAAGGTTGAGGCATGCACACCGTGGCCGTCCTCGCCCTCGACGGAGTCATCCCCTTCGACCTGTCCGCGCCGATCGACGTGTTCCAGCGCACCCGGCTGCCCGACGGCCGCCCCGCCTACCGCGTCCGGGTGTGCGCGCCCGTCGAGGAGGTCGACGCCGGGGCGTTCACCCTGCGGGCTCCCTGGCGTCTGGACGCGCTGGCCGAGGCGGACACGGTCGTCCTGCCGGGCTGCGCCGACCCCGTCGCACCCGTCCCGGACGACGTCCTCGACGCCCTGCGCCAGGCCGCCGCCAGGGGCGCCCGGATCGCCTCGATCTGCACGGGCGCCTTCATCCTCGCCGCCACCGGACTGCTCGACGGCCACCGCGCCACCACACACTGGGCCGCCGCCGCGCTGCTCGCCGAACGCCATCCCGCCGTCGACGTCGACCCGGCCGTGCTCTACGTCGACAACGGGCAGCTGCTCACCTCGGCCGGCGCCGCCGCCGGGCTCGACCTGTGCCTGCACATGATCCGCCGCGATCTGGGCTCGGCGGTGGCGGCCGACGCGGCGCGGCTGTCCGTGATGCCGCTGGAACGCGAGGGCGGGCAGGCCCAGTTCATCGTCGCCGAGCGTCCGCCCACCCCGCGCGGCTCGACGATGGAACCGCTGCTGCGCTGGATGGAGGAGAACGCCGGCGACGACCTCACCCTGGACGACCTCGCCGCCCGGGCCGGGATGAGCGCCCGCACCCTGCACCGTCGCTTCCGCGAGCAGACCGGCACCTCCCCGCTGCAATGGCTGCACCGGGCCCGGATCCGCCGGGCCCAGCACCTCCTGGAGACCACCGCCCACCCGGTCGACCGCATCGCCCTCCAAGTCGGCTTCGGCTCCCCCACCGCGTTCCGGGACCGCTTCAAACGCCTCATCGGCACCAGCCCGCACGCGTATCGGCGCAGCTTCCAGGGGGTGTGACCCGGCGGGGAGAGTCCGCCGGGGGCGACGGGACCGGGATCGTCAGATCGCCACGGCAGTAGCGGCCTTGGCCCGCCGGGATGTCGCCCAGCGGCGGGTGATCGGCCGTTCGACGAGTGCGTACAGGGCCCAGGACGTCAGAATGCTCACCGCCAACAGCACGACCACCAGCGCACTGGCCACCGGTGTCGAGTAGAGGTCGTGCCCCAGAACTTTGCGGCCGTACGCCAGCACGATGAAGTGCAGGAGATAGAACGCGAAGGAGATCTCGCCCAGCCAGACCATCGCGCGGTTGCGGAAAAGGGTGAACTCGCCCTTCACGTCGGCCGTCGCGGCCGCGGCGATCAGCAGGACGATCGGGACGATCGAGGTGGCGCGCTGGGCGTAGAGCATGTCCGACTCCTGGCCGAGCCAGTAGCTGCCCGCCAGGAGCACGCTCGACCAGACGACGCCGATGTTCCGCCAGCGTCCGTTCAGTACCGCGTGCGCCACCAGCATGCCGAGCGCGAAGTCGAGCATGCGCACCGGCGGCAGGAAGTACGCGAACCAGTACTGCTTCACGGAGGCGTCCGCGGAACCCGAGGTGGCCAGGTCGACGGCGCCCGCGTCGGGCAGCACGCTGTAGGTGAACAGCGGGGTGAGGACGATCGCCGCGATCAGTGCGCCGATCCAGTGCTTGAGCCGCGCGGGGTCGATGCGCAGGAACAGCCGGTGCAGCAGCGGGAACGAGGCGTAGAAGAAGAACTCGCAGCCCAGTGACCAGTTCGACGCGTCCACGCTGAGGAGGTACTGGAAGTCCGGTATCCACACATGGACCATGAAGAGGTTCGCGAGCGCCACCCGGGTCGGGGTGTAGGCGGAGGCGAACAGCAGCAGCGCCAGACCCCACGTGATCGCGTAGTTCGGGTAGATCTTGGTGAACCGGCGGCGCCAGAACGCCCGGGCCGTGTCCGCCGGGCGGGCGGACCAGGTCAGCACGAAGCCGCTGAGGACGAAGAAGAAGGCGACGCCCAACGAGCCCGCCTTCTCGGTGGCCTTGTTGAGGTGCGCAACCAGCTTGTCGTCCTCGAACAGGCGCACTTGGGGGACGGGGAGTCCGATGTGGCTGACGAAGACGAGGAACGCGGCGGGGAACCGCAGTCCGGTCAGCGAGGGCAGCCGGGAGAGCCCGGGGGCGGGCGGCCCACCTCTCCTGGGCGCTTCGCCGGGCGCCCGGGACACGCCGTGTGTCATGGAGGACCTTCCTGGGGACGGGGGTGCGGAAGGGAGGCGCGATGCGGCTACCAGGCGACGGTGCCCTGATCCTCCGTGAAGGTGGCGGTCGGGCCGTCCGCGTCGAGGGTGGCGAGTTTCACGGCGATCGCCGCGCCCTGCTCGGCGGACTTGAAGCCTTCACCGCCGGTGATATCGGTACGGCACCAGCCCGGAGCGACGGCGTTGACCTTGATCGGGGTGTCCCACAACTCCTTGGCGTAGGACACCGTGACCATGTTGAGCGCGGTCTTGGACGAGTTGTACGCCAGGTTGTTCACCTGCCAGATCGGGTGGTCCTGGTCCAATGCGTAGGTGAGCGAGCCCATTTCACTGGACTGGTTGACGATCCGGCCGGCCGGCGATTTACGCAACAGCGGCAGGAACGCGTTGGTCACCGCGACCACACCGAAGACATTGGTGTCGTAGATGGCGCGCATGGTGTCGATGGAGGTGGCGCTGGGCGGGTTTCCGTCATTGGGGACGGAGATGCCCGCGTTGTTCACGAGGATGTCGAGCTTGCCGTAGGCGAGGTCGACCCAGGTCGCGGCCTTCTTGATGCTGTCGGGGTCGGTGACGTCGAGCTGGACGAACGGCACACCCAGCTTCTCGGCGGCCACCTTGCCCCGCCCCTCGTCCCTAGCGGCCAGGAGCACGGTGACACCGCGGTCCTGCAACTGGCGCGCGATCTCGAATCCGATGCCCTTGTTCGCACCGGTGATGAGAGCGATGGTCTTCGGCATTTCACCCTCCGAATGATTGGTCAGGGTTCATTTCGGGGGCGCCCCGTGGAATTCACTCTCAAGCTTTCACGGGGCATGATCATCCGTCCATCGCGGGGGATCTTTCCCCGCAGGGCCGAAAACGCCCCCGTTTACCTGCCACGAGGGGCCGACCTACAGCTCGGGCAATCCCCCGAGAACTACACAAACAGTGACATTCGCATTCAACAAAAAGAGGGTGACCGGTTTCATTTTGCTGGAATGGATAATTCCAGCACCGACACCATGGTTGAATCGAAAAGCTTCACGCCAGCCAGGTTTATTTCATACTGAAAACAAATGCCGGTAGATGTCTGGAACCCATCGCTCCGCTGTGAATGGCGTCACGCCGCAGCCGCCCGCCGGAGAGGGTCCGGCGGGCGGCTACGGCGTCACGTACGACCGGCGGTCAGCACTCCCGCAGACCGGGGGCCGGGTCCTGGCCCGTGTTCACGTCCACGGCGGGCACATTGCCCCAGGCGCCGTTGTCGAGCTGCGTCCAGTACCAGATGTCGTTCTGCCCCGGGTGCGGGTCGCCGTGGCCCCAGCACTGGAACCAGCTGAAGGTGCCGACCAGCGTGCCGCGGGTCGCCGAGCGGTACGAGCGGTCCGCGTAGCCCTTCGCGCCCGCCTTGTTGCCGCAGTGCAGCCGACCGTCCGAGCGCACCCCGCACTCGGCGGCGGGCTTCGCCGGGGTGGTGGCCACGGCGGGGACGGCGGTGGTGAGTCCGGCCGCCAGAATGGTGGCGGACGCCATCAGGGCGAGCTTGTCGCGTACGTTCATGGTGTGCGTGCTCCTTGGTCGCGTCGTACGAGTCCTGCGCGTCTTACGTGCCTTGCGCGTCCCGCGGCTCGGGGATCGGCTCTCGCGAGAGGTGGGGGTGCCTACGCCGCTGGTCGGGACGGGTTCGAGCCTGGCCGCCGCCCGGGGCCGCTGTCGAGGAGGCGGGCGTCGCCCGTCCGGACGTGAAACGGGAAACGCCCAGGGAAACAGCACCGGGTCCTGGAGCGGTCTGACGCGTCGTCAGACCGTCGGCCCGCAGACGCGTTCGTACGGCAGCCCCGGCAGCAGCCGGGCCCAGCGGCGGGGACCGGTGTCCCCGAGCAGGCGGCAGACCTCGGCGTCGCGCGCCCGCAGGTCCGTCGACCACAGCCGGACCGTCCCGTCATTGCTGCTGCTGGCCAGCGTCCCCGGCCGTCCGGGAGCGAACACCACGCCCCACACGGCACCGGCGTGTCCGCTCAGGGTGGCGACGAGGTGCCCCGAGGCGGGCTGCCACAGCCGTACCGCCCGGTCGCTGCCGCTGCTCGCGAGCACCGCCCCGTCCGGGCTGAAGGCCACCGCGCGCACCGAACCGCTGTGCCCGGTGAGCGAGCGGAGCGGGGTGGTGCGCCGGGTGTCCCAGAGGCGGACCGTCCCGTCGTTGCCGCCACTGGCCAGGGTGCGGCCGTCGGGCGAGAACGCCACGCCGCGCACCGAGCCGGTGTGGCCGCGCAGGACCGTGCGCACCGTGTGCCCGACCGGGTCCCACAGACGGACCGTCAGGTCGTCGCTGCCGGTGGCGAGGGTGCGCCCGTCCGGGCTGAAGGCGACCGCGTTGACGAAGTCCGTATGGCCGCTCAGGACCGCTCGCTGGGCACCGTCGGCCGCGCGCCACAGCCGGACCGTGCGGTCGGCGCTCCCGGACGCCAGCGTGCGCCCGTCCGGGGAGAACGCGACGGCGAACACCGAACCGGCGTGCCCGGTCAGCGTGGCGAGGAGCCGACGCCGGGCCACGTCCCACAGCCGAACCGTGCGGTCGGCGCCCGCGGAGGCCAGCAGCCGGCCGTCGGGCGAGAAGGCGACGGCGAACACCGATCCGTCGTGTCCGGTGAGCGGCGGGAGCGGGCGGCGCCGGGCCACGTCCCACAGCCGTACCGTGTGGTCCGCGGCAGCGGCGGCCAGCAGCCGGCCGTCCGGCGAGAAGGCCGACTGCCACTCCTCGGTGAACGGCCGTGCGACCAGCGCGGGACCGCCCGGGTTCCACAGCACCACCGACTGGTCGAACCCGCCGGTCGCGAGGCGGCCGTCGGGGCCCGCCGCGATGGACAGCACGTAGTCGGTGTGGCCCGAGAGCACCGCCGCCAGGCGGCGTTTGACCGGGTCCCACAGCCGGACCGTGCCGTCGCCGCCGGCGCTGGCGAGGGTGTCCCCGCTGCGGCTGAAGACCACGGCGTTGACGTCGTCGCCGTGTCCGGTGAGGGCCGCACGCGCCGCGCCGTCGGCGGTGTCCCACAGACGTACGGTGCGGTCGGCGCTGCCGGACGCCAGGGTGTGGCCGTCCGGGGCGAAGGCCAGTCCGAGCACCTGGTCGGTGTGGCCGGCGAGCACGGCGCCCGGCCGCCCGTCGACCGCGTCCCACAGCCGTACCGTACGGTCGGCGCCCGCCGAGGCGACGGTCCGGCCGTCGGGGGCGTAGGCGACCGCCATCACCGCGTCGTCGTGGCCGGTGAGCACGGCGCGCGCGGTGCCGTCCGGCACGCTCCACAGCCGTACCGTGCGATCGAGGCCGCCCGAGACGAGGCCGCGCCCGTCGGGTGCGAAGGCGACCGACCGTACGGCTCCCCGGTGGCCGGTCAGGATCGCGGTCATCCGGCGGGAGGGCATGTCCCACAGACGTACGGACCCGTCCGTGCCGGCGGTCGCAAGGCGGTGGCCGTCGGGCGCGAAGGCCACGGCCGTGACGGGGCCGTCGTACCCGGTGAGCGTAGCCGTCTCACGGTGGTGGACGGTGTCCCAGATCCGTACCGCGGCGTCCGATCCGGCCGAGGCGAGCAGACGCCCGTCGGGGCTGAACGCCACGCCGTTGACGGCGCCCTGATGTCCCGTCAGCCGTCCGTCGAAGTACTGGGCCTGGGTGCTGAGCAGGGCCCCGCGCGACTCGGGGGTGGAGGCCGACCGATAGGCGGCGGCCGCGAGCAGCATGGATGCCTCCGGCCGTCCTTCGGCGAGCGCCTCCGACCGTACCGCCATGGCCTGCGACTGGGCGATGCGGCGCTGCCGGTACGCGTCGGAGCGCTGGCGGAAGGCGACGGTGCCCGCCGCGATGGCGACGGCGAGCAGGGCGGCGAGCGCGCCGAGCAGGGCGCGGCGGACCCGGACGTGGCGGCGCGCCGCCCGTCGGCCGCGCTCCTCCTCGGTGAGGCAGGCCGTCACGAACGCGGCTTCCCGCTCCCCCAGCCGGTCCCCGCTCCCGGGCCGCCGGTCCCAGTCGCGGACCGCGTCGAGCCGCGCGCCCCGGTACAGCAGCCCGGGGTCGTGCGCCGCGCGCGCCCACTCGACAGCGGTGTCCGCGAGCTGCTGGCGCTGTACGAGGGCGGCGCGGTCGCTCTCGATCCAGCCGTGCAGCCGGGGCCAGGCGTGCAGCAGCGCTTCGTGGGTGATCTCCACGGTCTGGGCACCCGTCGTGACCAGCCGCGCCCGCACGAACGCGTCGAGGGCGCGGGCGGCGGCCGGCGGATCCGCCGACTGGCCCGGAATCAGGGCGCGTTCGAGCGGTCTGCGGGTCTGGGCGGCGGAGCCCTCGCCGACCTGCACCAGGCGTACGAGCAGGTGGCGCGCCATCCGCTGCTCGGCCGGATCGAGGCGGGTGAACACGGACTCGGCGGTGCGGGCCACCGCGCCGTGGATGCCGCCGGTCGTCTCGTACCCCGCAACCGTCAATGTGCGGCCAGAGCGCTGCTGCCAGGTCGCGAGCAGGGCGTGGCCGAGCAGCGGCAGCGAGCCCGGGGAGGCGGCGGGGCCGGAGCGCAGGTCGCGCAGCAGCAGTTCGGCCAGGCCCGGCTCCAGGGCGAGACCGGCCCGCTCGGTGGGGCCGGCGATGGCGGCGCGCAGCTCGGCGCCGGACATCGGCGCGAGTGCGAACAGGCCGTGCGTGAACGCCTCGGCCAGTTCCGGGTGTTCGAGGCAGTGTCCGAAGAAGTCGGCGCGCACACCCAGGACCACGGCCGCTTCGGCCGGAACCGCGGCTCCCGCCGGGGTCCGCGCCCCGGGCGGGAGCTCGGTGCCCGTCGCCAAGGTGTGCAGGACGGCGACGAAGGCGCGGCGCTCGCGCTCGTCGGCGCAGAGGGTGAAGACCTCCTCGAACTGGTCGACCACGAGCACGAGTCCGGGGTGCCCATGGGCGTCGCGGGCCGCGTCCAGCAGGGCGCGCGGCCGTTCCGCCAGCGCCTCGGGGGTGAGGCCGTCGCCCGCGCGGCCGAGCAGGTCCGCGGTGCAGCGCACCAGTTCCTTGAGCGGGTGCGCGGTCGGTGTGCACACCACCGCGGGCCACGCGGCGGACCCGGTGACCGGGAGCGCGCCGCGCCGCAGTGCGGGCAGCAGCCCGGCCTGGAGCAGTGAGGACTTCCCCGCGCCCGAGGGCGCGACCACGGCCAGCGGACCGTGGCCCACACGCTCGGCAAGCCGCCCCACCAGCTCCGCCGTGGCCCCGTCCCTGCCGAAGAACCACTCGGCGTCCCGCGGCCCGTAGGCGGCGAGTCCTCGGTACGGGCACCGCGCCCCGTCCGGGTCGGCCTCGCCGGAGCGGGCCGGGGGGACGCCGGCGGCGGCGGGCGGTCCGGCGGGTGTCTTCGGTACGAGTCGGGTCAGCCCCCCGCCCGCGTCGAGGACGGCGTCGCAGCGCCGGGCGACGTCGAGCGTCGGGGGCTTCCCGCCGTTCTCGATCTTGCTGAGGTAGCCCTTGCTGTAGTGGACCGAGCGGGCGAGCTCGGTGAGGGACATCCCGCGCAGGCTCCTCAGCCGCCGTAGCTCGGCTGCGAACTCACTGGCCATCTCGTCGTTCGTCGGCACGAGCCGTACCTTTCCGTGACCGACGGGACGTAAGCCTCGAAAGCGCGAGGAGTGCCGGGAGCGGACTTCACAGCCGTACGAAATGCGAAATTAAAAAGGGGAAGAAGTCCGCTGTGAAACCGGGAAATCACGGGACGACCGACCGGCGGCCGGGTCGCTGCATCCGGCCGCCGGAGGGCATCGTCGTTTTCTCGCAGGTTACTCCTTACCGCCAGTAGTGGTCGGGCCAGGTTCCGCACGGCCATTGGATGGCTTTCGCACCGGCGTTACGACTTCCGCCTTCCACCGCCAGGCACTGGCCGCTGTTGTAGTTCACGACGTGGTAGGTGCCGCCACCGGTGGAATCGAACCTCCAGAAGTGGTCGTACCAGGTTCCGCACGGCCACTGGATGACCTGGACACCGTTCTGCCGGCTGCCGCCGGGCACGGCCAGGCACTGGTTGCTGTTGTAGTTGACCAGCCGGTAGTAGCGGACCCCGCCGATGGTCCACGGCTCAAGGTTCCAGTAGTGGTCGTTCCAGGTGCCGCAGGGCCACTGAATGAGGCCCGTGCCCTGGTTGAGGCTGCCGCCGGGGACGGCCAGACACTGCCCCGTCCCGTTGTTCACGAGGTGGACGAACGTCGCCGCCGCCGTGAGGTCGAGCTTGGGGTCCGGCGCCGCCCGGACGGCGTCCTTCGCCTTCGCCACGCCGGTACGCGCATGGTCCGGCGCGGGGGACACGGCACCCGCCGTCGGCGCCGCCAGGAACAGGGCGCCCAGCGTGGCCAGGGCCACGGCGGCCCTTCTCCAGATCCTCATGATTCTCCTCTCGATTGAGGATCACCAGAGCTGACAGTCAGTCAACTCCCAACAACTCGCGCAGCGTATGGGAGAGTTCTTCGGCGTGACACCCACAATCCCCCTTTGGCCAGAAACACCTGAATCCCGCAAGCCAGCGTGACCGAATCCCTTTCCGGCGATTAGTGCATTCCTGAATTGCTTTTCGGTCACTCGGGAAATGACCCGAATCGGCGCCCGGCCGGACCGGCCCTTTTCCCCGACGGGCGTGCTCACGTGGCGGGGCGCCGGTGCGGGCGTTCCACTGGAGGGGCGGAAGCGGCGGACCGCACGGCAAGGTCGGCGCATCGCACGACAAGGGAGAGCACCTGCCATGGCGGACACTCATCATGTGCTGCTGATCTCGTTCACCGATCCGTCGCGGTGCCGGGCGGCGTACGAGGAGGCCGTCTCCCTGCCGGGGCTGCGCCAGGCGGCGGTCCTTGAGCGGTCCGCGGAAGGCCTGCTCGACGTACCCGACAACCATGTGCGCGGCGCCGGGGTGCCCACGGTGGGCGGCGGAGTGGTGGGCGGGCTCGTGGGACTGCTCGGCGGACCGATCGGCGTGCTCCTGGGCAGCGCGGCCGGGGCCGCACTCGCCAACGCCGCCGAGAACCGCCAGCTCATCGAGGACGGCGCGGGCCTGATCATGCTGAGCAGCCGGGTCGAGGACGGCGCGGCCATGCTCGTCCTCGACCTCCACGAGGCGTCGCCGGAGCCCGCCGACGAACTGACCCGGCGCCACGGCGGCGCATTGCAGCGCCTGACGGCGAAGGAATTCGCCGCGCAGGTCGCTGCCGCCGAACGCGCGGCGGAGGAGACCGACGCTTCCTGACACCGTCCCGACACCGCCCCGCTGGAGCTTCGCCGCCCCTTACAACGCCTCGGCCGTCTCGGGCAGTTCCGGCCCCAGGACAGCCGGCGCCCGCCAGGTGTACGCGCCGGGGTCGAAGCGGCTCAGCCGGCGCACCAGCCGCCCGGTGGACCACGGCCAGGCGAAGGTGTTGCGCCCGCTGGGCGCGAGGTAGTAGCTGGTGCAGCCGCCGGTGTTGTACACGGTGCTCGCCAGCGCTTCCTGCACCGCCGCGTTGTACGAGGCCTGTGCGGCGGGCCGGACGTCCAGGGCGGCGTGCCCGGTGCGCCGGAGATGGGCGAGGGCGGCGGTGAGGTAGGTCAGCTGGGCTTCCAGGACGCTGATCGCGGAGGTGGAACCGCCGAGCAGATTGGGCCCCAGGAGCAGGAAGAGGTTGGGGAAGCCGCTGACGCTGCTGCCCAGGTACGCCTGCGGTTCACCGGCCCAGGCCGCTCGCAGCGTACGGCCGTCGGCATCGCACAGGCTCTCGGCCAGGGGCAGTTCACCGACCCGGAAGCCGGTGGCCGTGACGAGGACGTCGGCCTCGGCCACGGTGCCGTCGGCGCCGACGACCGCCTTCTCGCGCACGGCCGCCACGGCGGTGGGGTGGAGGTGGACGTGCGGCTGTGCCAGGGCCTGGTAGTAGGTACTGGAGGTCAGCAGGCGTTTGCAGCCCAGTCGGTAGTCCGGCGTGAGCGCCTGGCGGGTGCGCCGGTCGCGGACCGCGAGGCGCAGGTGTGCCCGGGCTCCCGCCTCGACCAGCCGGGCGAGTTCCGGGTGGCGGAAGGCGCAGCCCAGGCCCTCCTGGAGGCCGTACTGCCCGGCGCGCAGGGCCTTGCGGGCGCCGGGCACGCGGTCCAGGCACCAGTTGAACGCGGCCGGGACCGGCACGTCCGGCTTGGGCAGCACCCAGGGGGCGGTCCGCTGGAAGACCCGTACCTCCGCCGCGCGGGACACGATCTCGGGCACGAGCTGGACCGCGGAGGCGCCGCTGCCGACCACGGCCACGCGGCGGCCGGTGAGGTCGACCTCGTGGTCCCAGCGGGCGGTGTGGAGGACCGGTCCGGCGAAGTCCTCGATGCCGGGCACCTCCAGCGGGCGCGGCACATGCCACGGCCCGGTGGCCAGGACCAGTACCGCCGCGCTGTAGGAGCCGTCGCTGGTCTCCAGGCGCCAGCGCGCGCCCGCCGGGTCCCAGCGAGCCCCCAGTACCCGCACCCCGCAGCGCAGCACCTCGCCCAGCCCGTACCGCTCGGCCGTCGAGCGCAGATAGGCGTGGATCTCCGGCTGCCCGGCGAACAACCTCGTCCAGGCGGTGTCCGGGGCGAACGAGTAGCTGTAGAGCGTGGAGGGCACGTCGCAGGCGCAGCCGGGATAGGTGTTCTCCCGCCAGGTGCCGCCGAGTTGGGGCGCCCTCTCAAGGACGATCACCTCGCGGAACCCCGCCTGCCGCAGCCGGATGGCGGCGCCGATGCCGGAGAAGCCCGCTCCGACGACCACCACGTGCGCGTCCCTGCCGGGACGGGAAGCCTGCGCGGGGATCATCGCGCGAATCCGGCGGGCCCGGCGGTGTACGCGAGGACGCCGGTGCGGGTCACGGTGGTCGGCTGCACACCTCGTGGCATCGATGGGCCTTCCCGTACGGCGATCGGACCGTGCCACCGTCTCGTACCGCCCGAGCGGCCCGGCAGAGCGCGAAGACCTGCGCCCTGCGCGCGCGGCCCGATGGAAAGCGCCCCCGTACGCCCCTCTCCTTCGCCCGGCGGCGGGCCGCTCAGTCCTGGCCGAGTTCCGCGGTGAGGGCGTCGAGGTTCTCCAGTCGACCGGGCGACTCGGTCAGCAGCGGCACGGTCGCGACCAGGATCAGCTCGGTCACCGCGATCTCGTGGGTGAGCGGGGCGATGGGGCCCGCCGCGTCGCGGGGCAGCCGCAGCAGCACCTCGGCGTGTGCGGCCAGCGGGGACTCCCAGGCGTCGGTGACCAGCACGAGCCGCGTCCCGCGCGCCCGGGCCGCGCGCACGAACCGCGCGGTGGTGTCGCTGTAGCGGCGGAAGTCGTACGCGACGATCAGGTCGCCCGGGCCCAGGTCGAGCAGCACCCGGGCCCGCTCGGCCGCCCCGTCCGGCACCCGGCGCACGCCCGGGCGCAGGCTGGCGAGCTGGCGGACCAGATAGTCGGCGGCGAGTTCGCTCAGGGGGCCGCCCATCCCCCACACTCCGCGCGCCTGGGAGAGCAGTGCGGCGATCCGGGCGAGCAGGGGTTCGCCGGCCGCGGCGACGGTGGCGTCGAGCCCGGCCCTGAGCTGCTCAGCCGCCCGGCGAGGGCCGTCGGGCGCGGTGGCCACGAACTCGCGCAGCCGGGAGCGGTCGTGCTCGCGGCCCTCGGCCCGGACCGCGGCCTGGAAGTCGGCGAAGCCGGACCAGCCGAGCCGGGCGAAGAGCCGGGAGGCGGTCGGCGGACTGACCTTCGCCCGGTCCGCGAGGGAGCGCAGCGAGCCCAGGGCGGCGAACGGATAGTCGTCGAGCAGCACCCGCACGATGGCCTGCTCCCCGCGCGGCAGCTCCGGATAGACCGCCCCGAGCCGGGCCGCCACCTCGTCGTCGTTCGCCATGCCACTCCCCGCCGCCATCGCCGGTGATGAAACGATTGTTTCGCATCTATTGAAACTCTCGGGTTACAGTAACATTCGTGACCATAGACGAGCGCTCCTCCGCCACCACCACCTCCGTACGGCCCCGCCCCTGGCGCGGCCTCATCGACGGCTACCGCGCATGGCTGCCCGTCACGGACACCACACCCGTCGTCTCGCTCCACGAGGGCAACACGCCGCTCGTCCCGGCCGCCCATCTGTCGGCGCTCACCGGCTGCGACGTGTGGCTGAAGGTGGAGGGCGCCAACCCCACCGGCTCCTTCAAGGACCGGGGCATGACGGTCGCGGTCAGCAAGGCCGTCGAGGCGGGCGCGCGCACGGTGGTGTGCGCCTCGACCGGCAACACCAGCGCCTCGGCCGCCGCGTACGCGGCCCGTGCGGGCATCGGCGCCGCCGTCCTGGTCCCCCGGGGCCACATCGCCCTCGGCAAGCTCGCCCAGGCGGTCCGCTACGGCGCCGAGATCGTCGAGGTGACCGGCTCCTTCGACGACTGTCTGCGCATCGCCCGCGAGCTGGCCGAGCACCACCCGGTCGCGCTGGTGAACTCGGTCAACGACCACCGCCTGGCGGGCCAGCAGACCGTCGCGTTCGAGGTCGTGGACGCGCTGGGCGACGCGCCGGACATCCACTGCCTGCCGGTCGGCAACGCCGGGAACATCACGGCCGTCTGGCGGGGCTACGACGCGTACGGCACCGCGGGAATCGCCAGCCGCAGGCCCCGGCTGTGGGGCTTCCAGGCGGCGGGCGCGGCGCCGCTGGTGCACGGCGAGGTGGTGGCCGAGCCGGAGACGGTGGCCACCGCGATCCGCATCGGCAACCCCGCCTCGTGGCGCGGCGCGATCGCGGCGCGCGACAGCTCCGGCGGCCTGATCGGCGCCGTCACCGACGAGCAGATCCTCGACGCGTACCGGCTCGTCGCACGCCACGAGGGCGTCTTCGTCGAGCCCGCGTCGGCGGCCGGCATCGCGGGACTGCTCGCCGAGCACCGCGCGGGCCGCCTCGACGCCGGGCAGCGCGTGGTCGTCACGGTCACCGGCAACGGCCTCAAGGACCCCGACGCCTCAATGCGCGGCGGCTACGAGTCCACCACGTCCTCGGCCCGCACGGCGGACGTGGCCCAGGCCCTGCACCTGACGTCCTGACGCCCGGCCGGGCGGATCACCCTCACACAGGGGAATCACTGTTGAGGAGGAGGCCCGTCCTCGGTGAGGATGTCCGGCATGCGACGTCTCGTGGTCATCGACGCCCCGTCCAACCTCGGCCTGCGCCCGCCCACCCCGGGCACGGTCCCCGGCTGCTACAAACTCGCCGGTGCGATGCGGGAGTTCGGCATCGTGCGGCGGCTCGGGGCGCACGAGGGCGGGGTGGTGGTGCCGCCGCGCTACGACCGCGGCGACTGGCAGGAGGGCGACGGCGTCTTCAACGCGGCCGCCATCGCCTCCTACACCCGTAAACTCGCCGACCGCGTCGAACACCACGTCCGGGCCGGCGACTTCCCCGTCGTGCTCGGCGGGGACTGCTCCATCCAGCTCGGCGCCTCGCTGGCACTGCGCCGCACCGGCCGGTACGGGATCGTCGTGATCGACGGCTCCGCGGACTTCCGCCACCCGGGCAACTCCGACCGGATCGGCGCGGCCGGCGGCGAGGAGCTGGCCCTGGCCACCGGGCGCGGCCAGGCCGACCTGACGGATCTGGAAGGGCTGCGCCCGTACGTACGCGACGAGGACGTCCGGATCCTGGGGATGCGGGACGACGACGAGGACCGGGCGGAGTTCGCCGAACTGAAGGTCCCGACGGCGACGGTCGGGGAGATCAGGCAGTGGGGCCCGGCGGAGATCGGCGCATCGGTGCGCGAGTCCCTGGAGACGGCCGCGCTCGACGGGTTCTGGGTGCATCTGGACGCCGATGTCCTCGACCCGAGCGTGATGCCCGCCGTCGACAGCCCCGACCCCGGCGGGCTGCTGCCCGACGAACTCGCCCTGCTCCTGGGCGCCTTGGTGCGGTCGGAGCGGTGTGTGGGCTTCAACCTCACGATCTACGACCCCGATCTCGACCCGGACGGCACGGCGGGCCGCCTCCTCGCGGACCTGGTCGTGGAAGCCCTCGGTCCCCGCTCCTGAGCGGCGGCGCGGACGGCCCGTACACGCGCCGCCCGCCCGCTCACCCCGCTCCGGTCACAAACGCGAGGATCTCCGGCCCCGCCTCCTTCAGGCTCGCGAAGTGGCGGTGCACTCCGTCCACCGCGACGGGCGCGTTCACCCCCCATACCGTCATGCCCGCGCGCAGCCCGGACAGCACCCCGGACGGCGCGTCCTCGACCACCAGGCAGTTCTCCGGCAGCGCGCCGAACCGCTCGGCCGCGAGCAGATAGGGCACCGGCGACGGCTTGCCCTCCGTCACCGCGGCGGCGTCCACCAGGACCTCCGGCACCGGCAGCCCGGTCCGGGCGAACCGTCCGCGCACCCGGTGCTCGTAGTTCGACGTCACCAGCCCCCAGGAGCCCGGCGGCAGGGCGGAGAGCAGCTCCGCCGCCCCCGCGAATGCGGCGTACACACCGGAGCGGACGTCCTCGTCCTCCAGCTCGTGGAGCGCGGCCAGGCACTCGTGCGGATCGCGGTGCGGGGCCACGCTCGCGAAGGTCTCCAGGGGCCGGGTCCGCAGCGCCACCCGGTACACCTCGTCGGGGTCCAGGCCGTAGCGCTCCGCCCATGTCCGCCACACCCGGCGCTGGTTGTCGACGGCGTCGATCAACGTACCGTCGACGTCGAACAGAACGTGCCTGCCCACCGCGGTGGCATCGGCGGTATCCATAAGAGTGCTGGTCACACCGCGATCATCGCACCACCCCGACGAGTGAACGGGCGCCCCGGGCACCATCGCGGCGCGGCCCGTAGACTCGGCGGATGGCCAAGTACTTCGATGTGCACCCCGACAATCCGCAGCGGCGCACCATCAGCAGCGTGACGGACAGCATCCGGTCCGGCGCGCTCGTGGCGTACCCGACGGACTCCTGCTACGCCCTGGGGTGCCAGCTCGGCAACCGCGACGGCATCGACCGGATCCGGTCGATCCGGCAGCTCGACGACCGTCACCACTTCACCCTGGTGTGCGAGACGTTCGCGCAGCTCGGCCAGTTCGTGCAGATCGACAACGATGTGTTCCGCGCCATCAAGTCGGCGACGCCGGGCAGTTACACCTTCATCCTGCCCGCGACCAGGGAGGTGCCGCGCCAGCTGCTGCACCCCAAGAAGAAGACCGTCGGAGTACGCATCCCCGACCACACCGTCGCGCAGGCCCTGCTGGCCGACCTGGGTGAGCCGCTCCTCTCCAGCACCCTGCTCCTGCCCGACGAGGCCGAGCCGATGACGCAGGGGTGGGAGATCAAGGAGCGCCTCGACCACGTGGTGGACGCCGTGATCGACTCGGGCGACTGCGGCACCGAGCCGACCACCGTCATCGACTTCTCCGGCGGCGAGGTCGAGATCGTACGGCGTGGGGCGGGCGACACCTCGCGCTTCGAGTAGCGGGCGCCGGACACACCTCGCCCCGGACACACATCGGCGGGCGGTCAGTCCAGGTCGTAGTGGTACTGGCCCGCCTTGAAGTCCGCGAAGAGCGTGTACTCCACGTCGCTGTGCACGGCGGCGGGCCCGGCGGTCGCGGTGTCCTTCTCGACCGGCTCCAGGTTGACCAGCGCGTACTCGGTGTACCCGTCGAAGTCGCCCGGCCCGTCCGCCACACCGACGTGGATGGGGGTGTCGTCCGGCAGCCCCTGGAGTGCTTCGCGCAGGCGCGCGGCGGTCCACACCCGGGGGTTGTGCTCAAAGGTGTCTGTCATGGGCCCGAGGCTAGCGGCGCCGACGGGCCCCGCCGCGTCACCGCGCCGGGGGCCGGGTCATCCTGCGGGCTCGAAGGACGGCGGGACTCAGCAGCTCGTCAGGAGACCGTCCCCGGGGTGTCCCGCAGGGTGACGTTGGCGTGGCTCTCCTGGAAGCTCTGGTCCGAAACGAGGGTCAGCCGGGCCGTGGACTGGAACTCCGGCAGGGTGGTGGAGCCGCAGGAGACCATCGTGGTCTTGAGCTTGGCCACGGTCAGGGCGAGGCCTTCATTGAGGTCGCCCGCGTAGGGGACGTAGCCGTCCACGCCTTCCTCGAAGACCAGACCCTGGCCTCCCTGGCCGTAGCGCTGCCAGTTGCGGGCCCGGTTCGAGCCCTCGCCCCAGTACTCCTTCACGAAGCCGTCACGGGTGGGCAGCTTCGCGCCGGCCGCCTGGTCGAAGCGGGCGAAGTAACGCCCCATCATGACGAAGTCGGCGCCCATCGCCAGCGCCAGGGCCACGTGGTAGTCGTGCACCAGCCCGCCGTCGGAGCAGATCGGCACGTACTCACCGGTGCGCTCGCGGAAGGCGTCCCGGGCCGCCGCGACGTCGAGCACGGCACTGGCCTGGCCGCGGCCGATGCCCTTCTGGTCCCGGGTGATGCAGATGGAGCCGCCGCCCACCCCGACCTTGACGAAGTCCGCTCCCGCCTCGGCGAGAAAGGTGAACGCCTCGCCGTCGACCACGTTGCCGCCGCCGACCGGGATCTCCGGATAGTGCTTCTTCACCCAGGTCAGAGCCTGCGCCTGCCAGTCGCTGTAGCCGTCGGAGGAGTCGAAGCACAACGCGTCCGCGCCTGCCTCCAGCAGGGCCGGGACGCGCTCCTGGTAGTCGTGGGTGTTGATACCCGCGCCCACCCGCAGGCGCTTGGCGGCGTCCACGACCTGGTTCGGGAAGCGCTTGTTGTCCGCGTAGTCGGAACGGAACACCAGATGCTGCAGGTGCCCCTCGGTGTCCAGCACCGGGAGGCAGTCCAGCCGTTCGTCCCACAGCCGCGCGTTGGCTTCGGAGAGCGTGATGTCGGGCCCGGCATGGGCCAGGTCGGCGACAGCGGTCATCCGGCCACTGACCGGTCCGTCCAGATCATGGCGCTGGGGGTGGAAGTCCCGGGAGGTCACCAGGCCGAGCAGGCGGCCGGTGGCGGTCCCGTCGTGGGTCACCGCGGCGGTGCTGTGACCGGTGCGGCGCATGACGTCGACCAGGAGGCTCAGGGTGTCCTCGGGGCGGACGTTGGTGTCGCTGGTGACGAACCCGGCCTTGAAGTTCTTCACCTGGCGGACCGCCGCGGCCTGGTCCTGGATCGACTGGTTGTGGTGCAGGAAGCTGAATCCACCGTTTCGCGCGAGCGCGATCGCGAGTTCGGGTGTGCTCACGGCCTGCATGATCGCGGACGTGAACGGGGACTGGAGTTCGATCGCCGACGCCTCGCCCGCGATGTGCCGCACCAGCGGCGTGCGCAGATCAACCGTCGCGGCCGAGCAGTCGGTCCGCGTCCGGTTCGGCAAGAGCAGAAACTCGTTGAACGTCCGCGAGACCTCGGCGATGATCTGTGCCACTCGTTCCTCCTGACCCGTCGGCCGGGGCCCGACTGCCCCGCCGTGAGGACCGCCCCCGTATCGCAGGGCCCGGGCAGGCAGAGATCAGCACGGCAGTTGTGGAGGTGCCACCAACTGCGGCAGAGCCCTGACCGGCCCGTGGATCGAACGGGGGTGCGGTCGTGACCTGGCACCTTATCGATCAACTCACCGCAGCACGAATCGTGGTGGCCCGGTGGCCGGGGGCGCGGCGGTCCCCGTACGTGCTCCCGTACGCTGCCGCACGCCCTCGGGTTCGGTGTCTCAAAGGGGACCCTCACGGCGAGAATTGGCCCGCCCGACGCAAGAGGCGGGCAAGACCGGGAGAGGAGCAGTCGATGGCCGTTGTCCTGTCGCTGAGCTGGGCCGGAGTCACCCCCGAGCAGTACGACGCGGTGCGTGAAGCCGTGGGCTGGGAGGAGCAGGCGCCCGACGGTGCCTGTCTGCACGTGGCGTGGTTCGACGCCGGCTCACTTCACGTCACCGATGTCTGGGACTCCCAGGAGGAGTTCGAGCGGTTCTTCGGCGAACGGCTCGCGCCCGCCGTCGAGAAGGCCGGCATCGTCGGTCAGCCGGACACCCAACTGCTGCCGATGCACCGGCGGTTCGTGGCTCCGGGGGTGAGCGGCGCGGCCTGACCGGCGCTACGCTTTCGGGCGAGCGACGTGGTGAAGTCCAGGAAGCGACCCGGGGGGCACCTTGGAGCCGTTGGGGCCTGACGACCCGGCCACCGTGGGGCCGTACCGGCTGGTCGCCCAGCTGGGCAGCGGTGGCATGGGCCGGGTCTACCTCGGGTACTCCCCCAGTGGCCGCAAGGTGGCGATCAAGGTCATCCGGCCGGAGTACGTCCAGGACCCGGCCTTCCGGCAGCGGTTCGCCCGTGAAGTGATCGCCTCCCGTGCCGTGAGCGACTTCTTCACGGCCGGGGTGGTCGACGCCGACCCCGAGGGAGCCCGGCCGTGGCTGGCGACGGCGTACATTCCGGGCCCCTCCCTGCAGCGGGCGGTGCAGAAGAGCGGCCCGTTCCCCGAGCGGTCCGTCAGGGCGCTCGGCGCGGCGCTGGTGGAGGCGCTCACCGCGATCCACGGCGCGTCCCTCATCCACCGGGATCTCAAGCCCGCCAATGTGCTGCTCGCCCAGGACGGGCCGCGCGTCATCGACTTCGGGATCTCCCGGCTCTGCGAGCACAGCGGGCTGACCCTGACCGGCACCACGATCGGCTCACCCGGCTATATGTCGCCCGAGCAGATCCAGGGGTACCGGGTCGAGCCGTCGTCCGACGTGTTCTCGCTGGGTTCGGTGCTGGCCTACGCGGCGACGGGGACCAGCCCGTTCGGGGAGGCGTCGGTACCGGCGCTGCTGTACCGGGTGGTGAACGAGCAGCCCGATCTCCAGGCGGTGCCCACGGGGTTGCGCGACCTGATCGGCTGGTGCCTGGCGAAGAAGGCCGCCGACCGCCCGGAACTGCCCGCGCTGATGCACGCCCTGACCGGCGGGCGGTCACCGGTGGAGTTGCTCGCCCCGGGCTGGCTGCCGGAGCCGTGGCACGGCGAGGATACGGCGCCGGCCCTTCCGGACGCGCCGACCTCGACGACCGCGTCGCCCGTCTCCGTACCCCTGCGCCCCCAGCAGTCGCCGGACCGGCCGGAAGCCACCCGTGGGCGGCCGGTCGGCCGTCGGCGTGTGCTGTACAGCGCCGTCGGCGCCCTGGCGGCCGGTGGCGCGGCGGCCGTCGGCTGGGCACTCACGCGCGGCGGCGAGCCGTCCGGGGCGAGGTCGCCGCGCTGGCGCTTCGCGACCACCGGCACGGTCCTGTCGTACCCCGGAGTGGCGGGTGACCTGGTGTACGCGGCGAGCAACGACGGCACCCTGTACGCGCTGAACACGGCCGACGGACGGCGGCGTTGGGCGTACACGACCGGTTCGGCGATCGGCTCCGCGCCCGCCGTGCTGGGCGGCAGCGTCTATCTGGGCGGCGACGACCGCGTCCTGTACGCCTTCGACGCGCGCTCGGGGGCGGTCCGTTGGCGGTTCACGACCCAGGGCATCGTCCACACCCCGGTGGTGACCGGCGGCGTCGCCTACGTCGGCAGCGCCGACCACCGGCTGTACGCCGTCGACGTGGCCTCCGGCAGGCGCCGCTGGGCCTTCACCGCCGGAAACGACACCCACTCCCCCGCCGTGTCCGGTGAGTCGGTGTACGTGGGCAGCAGCGACACCAACCTGTACTCGGTGAACGCGGCCACCGGCGAGAAGCAGTGGGCGTTCACCACCCGGGGCGCCGTGTCCGGTATCCCGGCCGTGGCGAGCGGCCTGGTCCACTTCGGCAGCACCGACGGGGGTCTGTACGCGGTGGACACGGGCACCGGGAAGCAGGTCTGGCGGTTCGAGGGCGCGTCCGTCGGCTCCAGCCCGGCGATCGCCAGGGGGTTGGTGTACGTGGGAGGCGGCAAGGCGCTGTACGCGCTGGAGGCCGCCACCGGGAAGACCGTCTGGACGTTCATGGCCGCCGGCGATGTGCACACCCCGGCGGTGGCGGGAGCGATGGTGTACGTGGGCAGCGACGACAGCAGGCTGTACGCGCTGAACGCCGCGACGGGCAAGGAGCTCTGGAGCTTTCTCGCCCCCGGTCCGGTGCACTCCCCGGCCGTCGCACAGGACACGGTGTACTTCGGCTGCGACGACAGTGCCCTGTACGCCGTTCGCCTCTGACGCGCGTCCGAACACCCGATCACGGCGAAGGGCGGGAACCGGACAGCGGACGACGGCAGTCCTACTCACCGCAAGTAGCGGCCTTTTCACGCCAAGGTGATGTTGTCGGTCAGCAAGGGGGGACATGTCCAGTTATCCATCCCGGCCGGACCGGCGCGCCGAGAAGAGGCGCCGCCGCAACGCGTCGGCCGTCACGGCCTATCGGCGTGCGGCCCGGGGCTGCGGCCCGCTGGCCAACCCGCGCCGGGAGGTGGGGTTCCTCTCCGTGCTGGACACACGTGACCGGATCTCGCTCACGGCACTGGTCACCGCGACCGCCCTGGCCGACCTCGTCTTCATCGGCTGGCTGCTCCTGCCCGAGCATGTGCCCGGCCCCGGCGTCACGGGCCTGGGCGGGTTCGGGTTGTGTCTGGCCCGGGTCGGGTTCTGCCTGGTCATCGCGGTCGAGGCGATCAAAGTCGTGCAGGCGGTGGCGATTTGGGTGTTCGCCTACCGGGCGCGGGACCCCATTCCCATGACCCCGCCGGGCAGGCTGCGGGTCGCCATGCTGACGACGATCGTGCCCTCCAAGGAGCCCCTCGCCGTCGTACAGCGGACACTGCGGGCCATGCTGGAAGTGGAGCGCTGGGACTGCGCGGTGGACGTGTGGATCCTGGACGAGGGCAACGACCCGACCGTACGGCAGATGGCCGCGCGCCTGGGCGTCCACCACTTCAGCCGCAAGGACCGGCCCGAGTACAACCGCCCGTCGGGCCCGTTCCGCGCCCGCACCAAGTCCGGGAACCACAACGCCTGGCGCGCCGAGCACGAGAACCGGTACGACGTGGTCGCCCAGATGGACCCGGACCACGTGCCGCTGCCGTGCTTCCTGGAGCGGACCCTGGGCTACTTCCACGACCCCGACACCGCGTTCGTGGTCGCCCCGCAGGTGTACGGGAACGCGTACGACAACTGGGTCGCGCACGGCGCCTCCGTACAGCAGTACCTGTTCAGCAGCATCGTCGAGCGGGGCGGCAACGGCCTGGACGCCCCCTTGCTCATCGGCACCAACCACCTCTACCGGGTGGCCGCCTGGCAGCAGATCGGCGGCTACCAGGACTCGATCATCGAGGACCATCTGACCAGCATGCGGGTGCACGGGACGCTCAACCCCGCCACCGGACAAGGCTGGAAGGGCGTCTACACCCCCGACGTGGTGGCCGTGGGCGAGGGGCCGACGACCTGGACCGACTACTTCAACCAGCAGAAGCGCTGGGCGTACGGCATCTGGGAGATCAAGCTCAACCCCAGGCTGAGGCAGGGCATCCGCCTCAGGCCCCGCCAGCGGCTGCTGTACGACCTCGTGCAGTTCTACTACCCGAGCATCGCGGTGAACCTGGCGCTCGGCACCCTCGCCACCGCCCTGTACATGCTGCTGGGGGTGTCGTCGATCCAACTACCTGGGCTGCCCTGGTTCCTGCTGTGGTCGGCGGGCATGGCCGGGTCGTTCGCGCTGTGGCTGTGGCTGCGCCGGTTCAACCTCGCCGAACACGAGAGGCGCGAGATCGGCATGGCGGGCATCCTGCTGACGCTGTTCGCCGGGCCCGTGTACATCGCCGCCGCGGTGAACGCCCTGCTGCGGCGCCCGCTCGCATACGTCGTCACCGCCAAGGGCGACCTGCGCAGCGCCGAGTCGCCGCGCACCTTCCGGCTGCATCTGATCTGGGCGCTGCTGGCCGGGGGCCTGTTTGTCGTCAGCTTCCTGCACCACCACGACTACACGGGCATGCGGATCTGGACGCTGCTGTGTCTGGCGGCCGGGTCGGCGCCGCCCCTGCTCGCACTGGCCGACGGTGTCTCCACGCGTCTGCGCACCGCGAGGGCCGACCCGTGAGGATCACCGCGCCACGGGTGCTCGCGCTGCTCTGCGCCGTCGTCCTGTGCTGGTACACCTTCCAGGTGGCCCCGGACCTCGCGGACCGAGGCCGCCGCGCGGCGGCCGCCCGCGCCGACGCCGTCCTGCCCCCGACGACCCGACTGCCGGGCGCCGGAAACAGCACACCTCACCCCGGAACACCCTTCCCCGCCCCCGGAAAGGCGTTCCTCGGCGTCTTCACCTCCCAGGGCACCCATGACTTCACGGAGGCCGCCGACTTCACCCGCCAGACCGGGCACCGGCCGCAGGTCTTCGAGTTCTCGGCCGACTGGGCGCACGACCGCTTCGACGCGGCGGCCATCGACCGGGTGGCCGAGCGGGGCATGCTGCCCATGGTCGCCTGGGAGCCGTGGGACCACGTCAAGGAGGCCAAGGAACCTAGACTGCGCGGCGAACAACCCGCGTACCGCCTGTCCCGGATCGCCCACGGCGACTTCGACGCGTACGTACGCTCATGGGCACGCGGCATCGCCTCCCTCGGCTACCCGGTGGCCATCCGCTTCGCCCATGAGATGAACGGCTACTGGTATCCCTGGTGCGAACAGTCCAACGGCAACAGCCGCGGGGAGTACGTGCAGGCGTGGCGCCACATCCACCAGGTCTTCGACGCGGCGGGCGCGCACAACGCGGTGTGGGTGTGGAGCCCCAACGTGAGCTACACCAACTCCACACCACTGACCCGCCTCTACCCCGGAGACGCGTACGTGGACTGGGTGGGTCTGTCCGGCTACTACGGCACCGTGGGCAAGGAGAACTACCAGTCCTTCGACGCCCTCTTCACCCCCACCCGCACCGAACTGCGCCGCTTCACCCGCAAGCCGCTGGTCATCACCGAGGTCGGCGCCACCGACGCGGCCGGACGCAAGGCCGAGTGGATCACCGGCATGTTCCGCTCGCTGCCCCGCCACCGCGACATCATCGGCGTCATCTGGTACCAGGCCGTGAAGGAGATCGACTGGCGCGTGGGCACCTCCCCCGCGTCCTCGACCGCCTTCACCACAGGCGCTTCGGCCGCCCGCTACCAGCAGCACTGGGGGCCGGGCACGACGCCACGGCTGCGCTGAACCCGGGCCGCCCAGAACCAGTCGTCGGCGGCCCGCTCCCCCACCGAGAACACCCAGCAGCGAGACGATGGGACATATAAGTGAGACGGAAAGCCATTCTGCGGCTCATTCGATCTCCCTAAGGTTGAGGACATCAAGCAGGGCACACCGAGTTGGGCGTCGAGTCGGGCGGCAACTCGTGTCGACTTAGGGAGAGTTACCGTGCGTGCAGTGATCCAGAAGTCCTTCGGCGGTCCCGAGGTTCTCAAGCTCGTGGAGGTCGAGCGGCCCAAGCCGCTGGGCGGCGAGCTCCTCGTCAAGGTGCACGCCAGCGCGGTCAACCCGGTGGACGTGGCCGTCAGGTCCGGTGCCTACCCGCTGCTCGGCGAGCCGCCGTTCGGCGTCGGCTGGGACATCTCCGGGGTGGTCGAGGAGGCCGGCCCCGGCGCCCGGTTCGAGGTGGGCGACGAGGTGTACGGGATGCCGTTCTTCCCCCGCGCCGCCAACGCGTACGCCGAGTACGTCCTGGTCCCGTCCCACCAGGTGGCCCGCAAGCCCGCCTCCGTCGACCACGTGCACGCCGCCGCCATCCCGCTCGCGGCGCTCACGGCCTGGCAGGGCCTGGTGCAGGCGGCGGGCGTCAAGGCGGGCGACCGGGTGCTGATCCACCGGGCGGCCGGCGGCGTCGGGCACTTCGCGGTGCAGATCGCCAAGGCGCGCGGCGCCCATGTGATCGCCCTGGCCAGTGCGGCCCGGCACGACTTCGTGCGCGGCCTCGGCGCCGACGAGGTCATCGACAACCGGACCACCGACGTCACCGAGGCCGTCAAGGACGCCGACATAGTCTTCGACTCCGCGGCCCAGGGCGACCTCTTGCTGGATTCGGTACGCCCCGGCGGCACCCTCGTCTCCATCCTGGAGCACGGCGACGCGGAGCTCGCCGCGCGCGTCGAGGCGGCCGGGCGGCGCTTCGCGGGCATCTCCGTCGAGCCGGACCACGCGGCCCTTGAGGCGATCGCCGAGCTGGTCGACGCGGGTGCGATCCGTCCGTACGTGGAGGAGACGTTCCCGCTGGAGGAGGCCGCCAAGGCGCACGAGCTCGTCGGCGCGGGACACGTCCAGGGCAAGATTGTCCTGACGGTCTGACCGACGGACCACCAGGGAGGGCGAGGCCGGATGGACATCCTCACTGAGGCGCTGGCCTCGATGCGCACGGGACACCCGACGTCCGTACGGACCAACGGCCGCGCCCCCTGGGGCCTGCGGCTGCCGGCGGTCGCGGGGGCCGGGTTCCATGTGGTGCTGTACGGGACGTGCTGGCTGGTCCCCCTGGAGGACTCACCACCGCACCTCAAACCGATCCCGCTGAACCCCGGCGACGTGGTCTTCCTGCGCGACGGGCGGGGCCACATCCTCGCCGACCACCCCTCCACCGTGGCGGTGGAGGCCAAGGCCGAGCAGTGCCGAGGGGGTGCGCCGCTCGGCTCGGTCACGGTCGGCGGCGAGGGCCCCGAGGCGAGTCTGCTGTGCGGCAACTACCACCTGGACCAGGGTCGCGCGCACCCCTTGGTGCACCAGTTGCCCGAGGTGATCCACCTCCAGACGCGGCACGGCCGCCACCCCGAACTGAGCGCCGCCGTCCAGCTCCTCGGCTCCGAGCTGGAGAACCCGCGCATCGGCTCGGACGGCATCGTGCCCACGCTGATCGACTCGCTGCTGCTCTACATCCTGCGGGCCTGGCTGGAGGAGCAGTCTCCGGCCGCGGCCCGGGGCTGGGCGGCGGCCCTGGGCGACTCGGCGGTGGCACCTGCCCTGTCGGCCATCCACGCGGACCCGTCGGCCCAGTGGACGGTCGAGTCGCTGGCCGAGCGGGCCGGGCTGTCCCGGGCCGCGTTCGCCCGGCGGTTCGCCGCGCTGGTGGGCGAGCCGCCGATGGCGTATCTGACGCGCTGGCGCATGACGACGGCCGCGCGGCTGCTGCGCGAGACCGACGCCCCGCTGACGTCCGTCGCGGCGCGCACCGGTTACGGCTCGGAGTTCGCCTTCGCCAAGGCCTTCAAGCGCGAGTACGGCCTGGCCCCCGGCGGCTACCGCCGCCAGACCAGGGCGGCCTGACCCGGACGCGTACGCTCACGCCGCCCACCCAACCACTCGGCCGTTACGAGTGGTTGGGTGGGCGGCCGCCGCGAACTCGCGCCCCTGTTCCCGTCGCCGAGGCGGTCCTCCCCGCCCCCTGGCATGGCGCGCGCCGCAGCGGGCAGGATGAGGCGGCCATGACACACCCGTCCGGTGTCGATCCGAAAGGGACCCGTCTCGTGCTCCGTAAGCCGTACGCCCTGCTCGCCGCTGCCGCCCTGCTGCCCCTCGGTGCCGCGACGCAGGCCGCAGCCGCCGCCCCGGCCGCCCCCGGGTCCGCGACCGCCTGCACCTATACGCCGGCCGTGCCCGCGGACAACTTCAAGGGGATACCGGTCTTCGACCCGGTGAAGGCCGCCAAGCCCTACAGCGCCACCCTGCGCACCGGCCAGGGCGCCATCACCTTCCAGGCGCTCACGGACAAGGCCCCGTGCACCACGTACTCCTTCAAGTTCCTCGCCCAGCGCGACTACTTCAACCGCTCGCACTGCCACCGGCTCACCACGGCCCGCATCTATGTGCTCCAGTGCGGCGACCCCACCGGCACCGGAAGCGGCGGCCCCGGCTACTCCTTCCCCGACGAGAACCTCACCGGCGCCACCTATCCGGCCGGTACGGTGGCGATGGCCAACGCCGGGCCGAACACCAACGGCAGCCAGTTCTTCTTCGTCTGGAAGGACACCAAACTCTCCCCGGCCTACACGCCGTTCGGGAAGGTCACGGCCGGTCTCGACGTGCTGCAGAAGATCGCCGCGGGCGGCGAGGACGACCAGAACGGGCCCGGTGACGGGTTCCCGACGCTGCCGGTGAACATCAAGCGCGTACAGATCAAGAACCGGTAGGAGGACGGGCGGAGGGCGCGGCCGGACACCGGGATGGCCCCGCCCTCCGCGGGCGGGGCCATCGTGGGGCGCTAGCGGGTCAGCAGGGTGTCCGCCACCCCCGCCGGGACCTGGGCGTAGCCCGCGGGCCGCGTGGTGAAGGTGCCCCGACCCTGGGTGCGGCCGCGCAGCCGGGACGCGTAGCCGAACAGCTCGGCCAGCGGCACGGTCGCGGTGACCACCGCGGTGCCCGCCCGGGCGACCGACCCCGAGACCCTGCCGCGCCGAGCCGCCAGGTCACCCAGGACCGCGCCCACCGCGCTGTCCGGCACCGTGACCGTGACCTCGATGACCGGCTCCAGAAGCGCCATGGTGCTCGTGCGCAGGGCCTCGCGCAGCGCGAAGCGGCCCGCCGTGCGGAACGCCATCTCCGAGGAGTCCTTGGCGTGGGTGGCGCCGTCGGTCAGCGTGACCCGCAGCCCGGTGACCGGGTGCCCGCCGAGGGGACCCTCGGCCAGCGCGTCCCGGCATCCGGCCTCGACCGCGCGCACATACTCCTGCGGCACCCGGCCACCCGTGACAGCCGAACGGAACACGAAGCCCTCCGCGTTGCCGCCGGTGGCTTCGGCGGCGTCGAGCGGCTCCACGTCGAGGACGACATGGGCGAACTGGCCCGCTCCTCCCTCCTGTTTGACATGCCGGTACAGCAGTGCGGACACCCCACGGGCAACCGTCTCGCGATAGGCGACCTGCGGCCGCCCGACGCTCAGCTCCAGGCCCTGGGCGCGGCGGATCTTCTCCACCGCGACCTCCAGATGCAGCTCGCCCATCCCGGACAGCACCGTCTGCCCGGTCTCGGCATCCGTTCGCACCGCCAACGAGGGGTCCTCCTCGACGAGTTGGGCCAGCGCCGAGGCCAGCCGGTCCGTGTCGAGGCTCCTGCAGGCCTCGACCGCCACCGACACGACCGGGGCCGCGACGGACGGCGGTTCGAAGACGACCGGTGCGTCCGGTGCGCACAAAGTTGCCCCGGCGCGGGCCGACTTGGGCCCGATCACGGCGACGATGTCCCCGGCGAGCGCCCGGTCCACCTCGGTGTTCCGATCCGCCTGTACGCGCAGGATCCGCCCGATGCGCTCGGTGCGCCCGGCCGTGGCGTCCAGCACGGTGTCTCCCTTCTCGATGGTTCCGGCGTACACACGCACATAGGTGAGGCGGCCGGTGGCGGTCGCGGTCACCTTGAAGACGAGCCCGGCGAAGGGCGCGGCCGGGTCGGCGGCCCGCTCCCGCACCTCCCCGCCCAGGGTGCCCCGTACGGCGGGCACGTCCAGCGGGGACGGAAGGTAGGCCACCGCGGCGTCGAGCAGCGGCTCGATCCCGCGGTTGCGGTACGCCGAGCCGCACAGCACCACGACGCCCTCGCCACCGCGCGTGAGGTCGCGCAGCGCCGCGGCCAAGGTGGCGTCCCGCAGCGCCGCACCGGCGCAGAACTCCTCCAGGGCGACCGGGTGGAGCTCCGCCACCGCCTCTTCGAGCAGTCGGCGCCGCCGCAGTGCCTCCTCGCGCAGGCCGTCGGGGACCGGGCCTTCCTGGTACGCCTCGCCGCCCGCGCCCCAGACGAGCGCGCGCATGCGCACCAGATCCACCACGCCGGTGAAGCCGTCCTCCCGACCGATCGGCAGCTGGACGACGAGCGGGACCGTGTGCAGCCGGTCCCGGATCGACGCGACCGCCGTGTCCAGGTCGGCACCGGCGCGGTCCAGCTTGTTCACGAACGCGATCCGGGGCACCTGGTGCCGGTCGGCCTGCCGCCACACCGACTCGCTCTGCGGCTCGACGCCCGCGACCGCGTCGAACACGGCGACGGCACCGTCGAGCACCCGCAGCGAGCGCTCCACCTCGTCGGAGAAGTCGACGTGGCCGGGTGTGTCGATGAGATTGATCCGGTGACCGTCCCAGTCGCAGCTGACGGCCGCGGCGAAGATGGTGATGCCGCGGTCGCGCTCCTGCGGGTCGAAGTCGGTGACGGTCGTGCCGTTGTGGACCTCACCCCGTTTGTGGGTGGCGCCGGTCGCGTACAGGATGCGTTCGGTGACGGTGGTCTTGCCCGCGTCCACGTGGGCGAGGATGCCGAGATTCCGTATGACGGTCAGCGGACGGGTGGGGTGGGGTCGGAGGTTGGTACGCACGGCCCGAGGCCTTTCAGGATGAAGCGAAAATGGGCAGCGCGATTCCCGGACGACACGATGGGTCTGGACCCAGGGAAGGGAAACCCCTGATGCGGCGGGAGAGTTGAGGACGCATCGGGGGCATGACCGGGCCGCCCGTACGTGGTTCACGGTGCGGGCAGCAGTCAGTAGTTCGTCGCGGGCATCCGGTGGCGGCCGCGCAGCCGTCACCGGGAGGGCGTGGACACCAGGATCACGTCGAACCGCGACGTGGGAACGGCGACAGCGGTGTACGCACGCATGCCGGGCTCCCCTCAACTGGTCGACTGGCGGCCCGGGTTCCCGTGGCCGCTGCGGTGTGAGTGTAGTGAGGTGGACCGGGTTGCCGACACCGGATTTTCCGAGGGTCGGAACACCCGCCGTGGCCCGACTTCGCCGTACACCTACATGGGTTCAACTATGGCCATTGACGAACAGTCAGATCCACCGCGACTCTCTCGGCAGGGGCAGCCACCACAGCGCGACGACCACGCCGACGGGCCAACCCGTGCGGGCGCGGTGGCCTCCCACTCCCACGAAGACGGAGGACGGTTGGGATGAAGCAGCTCAAGCAGCCCAAGGCCGGGATGAAGAAGTTCAGGATCCGCAAGACCGGTCCGGTTCGGTTGACGAGCGGTACGTCCGTCTACGACTGGTGGTGCTGAGCACCAGGGCACGGCGTGTGCGGTCCGCCGACGCCGGGCCGCACACGCCCGTTTCCCCGAGGGGAGGGCCGTGGAAGGCGTCCGTGTCGCACTCCATCCGCTGACGTTCGTCGAGGAGGGCGAGGACGTCGTCATCGGCCGCTCCGACATCGACTCCTTCGCGGTGTTCCCCGCCGACGCCGCCGCCGTGGTCGGCTGGCTGCGCGACGGCGCCACGCTCGCCGACGCCGCGCGCCGGTACACCGCCGCGTACGGCGAGGAAGCCGACATCGAGGACCTCGTCGACACCCTCGACGAGCTGCGGTTCATCCGCCGGGACGACGAGACCGGGCCGCCACCGGACACCCCGCGGAACGTGCCGCTCCAGCGCCTGGGCACCGCCGTCTTCTCCGCACCCGCCTGGGGCCTGTACGCCGTGCTCACCGCAGCGGCCGTCGCGGTGGCCGTGCGCCACCCCCAACTGCGCCCCGGCCCGTCGAAGGTGTTCTTCACACCGTCACTGCTTCTGGTCGAACTCGCCTCGTTCCTGGGCCAGTTCCCCGGCATCGCGCTGCACGAGTCCTTCCATGTGCTGGCGGGACGGCGGCTCGGGCTGCCCAGCCGGCTCAGCCTGGGGCGCCGGCTGTACTTCGTGGTGTTCCAGACCACCCTGGTCGGGCTGATGGGGGTACCGAGGCGCAAGCGCGTCCTGCCCGTCCTGGCGGGGCTCGTCGCCGACGCCCTGGTCGCCTCGGTGCTCACCCTGGCGGCGGAGGCCGACCTGCTGGTGCACGGCGAGGTGACGGTGTGGGGCGGTCTCGCCCTCGCGCTCGCGTTCGGCGCGCTGATGCGGATGGCCTGGCAGTGCCTGTTCTTCCTGGAGACGGATCTGCACCATCTGTTCGCCCACACCCTGGCCCTGCCCGACCTCCAGGAGCTCGCGCGCGCGTATCTGCGCGAGCGGACCGCGTGGCTCCGCCGCCGTCGCCGCGCCGCCACGGCAGCGGTGTCCGCCCGGGCCACGGACCGCGAACTGGCCGTGCTGCGCTGGTACGTTCCGCTCCTCCTCGTCGGCAGCGTGCTGCTCTGCGTCCTCGCGGCGACGGCCGCTGTGCCCGTCCTGGTCGGCTTCACGACCCGCTTCCACACGGCACTGTCCTCCGGCTCGCCGGACCACGGTTTCTGGGACGCGGCGGTCGCCGCGCTGATCATGTTCACGCAGTTCGGTGTGGCCGCGTGGATCGCGGTACGGGACCGGCTGCGCCGGGCCGCCGCCGCGAGGACCGCCCTGCCACCCGGGAAGACCGGCCATCGGGCCGGATGACCGCCCCCATCGGCTCAGAAGGAGAAACGGCGTGCGTGAGGCGACGGCACACCTGTGGATCACCGGCCCGACCCGGGCCGCGCGGGAGGCGGCGGCCGCCGCACTGGCCTCCCCGGACCTGGTGAGCGTGGACTGCCACCGAGGGCTGCGCGGCCCGTACACCGGCGCGGGCGAGCTCATGCGGCTGCTGGTGCCGCGCACCCACGAGCGGGGCCCGCTGCCCGGCGGCACCCGGCTCTCGATCCTGGCGGCCGCACCCGAACTCTCCGTCCTGCTCGGGGCGCCGGAGCCCACCCTCACCTCCGCGGCCCCGCCCGGCGAGCGCACCCGCTGGTACGGCCACGAGCGGACCCGGCGCATCGCCAACGGCCTGGTGGACCACCTCGCGTCCCACCCCGGCCGCCCGCTCACCCTCGTCTTCCACGACGTCCACGAGGCCGACGAAACGGACGCGGAGTTCCTCGCCGTCGCGCTGCGCCGACTTGACCCCGCGCGCGTACGGATCGTGGTGTGCTCCGACGAGGACACACCACTCGCCCCCGCGACGGCCGCCGAGCTGCGCCGCCTCGCCGGGCACCGCTCGGCCCCGGCCGTGCCCGACACGTACACCGGAGAGTTCGTCGGCGCCGACGGAACGGGCGAACCCGACGACGTCCACCGCCAGTTGGACCCCGCCGCCCGTACCAAACTCCACGAAAGCCGCGCCGACGAGCTGGAGGCGTCCCCCGTGTGGTCGTGGCGGCTGGGCGCCATCCCGTACCACCGGGCACGCGGCAGCTCACCCGACGCGGGGCGCACGGCCTGTGAATCCGCCGTCGAATACTGCCTGGGCATGGGGTACTACACCGCCGCCCTGGAGCTGAACGCGCAGCTGGACGATCTCCTCGGCCCGGACGCGCCCTGGCCCGCCCGCTACCGCCAACTGCGCCGGCGGGGTCTGTGCCTGGCGCTCCTGGACCGCCCGGCCGAGGCGGAGGCCGTGTACTACGACGTGCTCGCGCGCACCACCGACCCCAAGGTGCACACCACCGTCAGCTACGCGCTCTCCGTCCTCTTCACCCGGCTCTACGACGCTCCCCGCAAGGACCACGTCCGGGCACTGGCCCACGTCAACACCGCCATCGCGTTCATCGACCAGCTCCCCGACGCCGAGGACCGCGCCTTCCACACGGCCTTCATGCACAACGGGAAGGCGCTCGTCACCATGCACCTCGGTGAGCTGCCCGAGGCACTGCGCCTGGTGGACACCGCCCTCGCGGCGGTCGAGGACGGCCTGCCGCCCGGCCGCCACCACCTGCACAAGTCGGTCCTGCACCACAACCGCGCCCAGCTGCTGGCCCGCCTCGGCCGGGGCGAGGAGGCCCTTGAGGAGTACGAGCGGATCGTCGGCCAGGACCCGAACCACCCCGAGTACCGTTTCGACCGGGCCGTCCTCCACCACCAACAGGGGCGTTTCAAGGCGGCGTTGGCGGACTACGCGGAGGTGGAGCGGATCAGTCCGCCCTTCGCCGAGCTGCACTACAACCGGGGCGACCTCTACAGCGCGGCGGGCGGGGGCGACGCCGCGGCCGAGTTCGCGCGGGCCCTGGAGCTGGAGCCGACCCGTACCGACGCGCGGATCGCCCTCGCCGAGCTGTGGCTGGACGACGACCGCGCCTCCGAGGCCGCCGAACTGGCCCGCGAGGGGCTCGCCCTCTCCCCCGACGATCCACTGCTGCACTGCGTCCACGGGACGGCCCTGCTCGCCCTGGGCACGGCCGACGCGGCACTTCACAGCCTGGACCGGGCCCTCGCTCTGGACCCCTCGACGGCCGGGGCGCACGCCAACCGCGCCTCCGCCCACCTCGCCCTCGGCCACCACGAGGAGGCGCTGCGCGACCTGACGACGGCGCTCGCGCTCTCCCCCGAGGACCCCGACCTCCTCCACAACCGCGGATACGTCCACGAGAGCGCCGGGCGATGGGCGCGGGCCCTCGACGACTACACCCGCGCCCTGGAGCTGCCCGGCGCCGACCGCGAGGCCCTGGAGGAGCGCCGGGCCGAGTGCCGGGAGCGGGTGTCAGGCGAGGGGTGACGGCGGGGCCGCGGCGGGATACGGATAGGACTGGAAGTCGGCGTCCTGCCGCTCGATCCCCCTGGGCAGCCAGTACGCCGCCTGCTCGACGACCGTACGGGGCGGCAGCGGGGGGTTGGGCGACTGCGTCGAAGGTTTGGCGATGCTCTGGAGCGCCCAGGCGAAGCCCACCAGCGGACCGATCTCCTCCCATCGCCGCCGGTCGATCCCGAGCAGCGCCATCGCGCGGGCATACACGTGCCAGGCGTGGTAGCCGGCCTCCCCGTTCATGGTGTGCACGGAGAGCGCCGGCTCCGGGCGGCGCGGGTCGTACAGGGTTCCCTGGCCGAAGCCGGCGAAGGCGGTGACGAGCCGGGGGTCGCGGCGCCGGTAGAACCGGTCGACGACATCGAGCTGGACCTTCGAGAGCAGGCGTAACTGCTCGGCGATCGGCGCCACCCAGTCACGGAAGGTGCCCGGGTAGCCGGGCTGGTGGTATCTGGTGGACCAGGCCGCGATGACCGGCGCCTCAAGACCGCCCGCGTACGTTCTGATGGCCGTGTAGGCGTCGTCCAGCTCCTGCGAGCGGTGGAAGAGCGTCGTGTCGTCGAGGACGTACCAGAACTCGTTGGCGAGGCGGTCGCCCCGCATCCCGGGGACCGGCGGCAGATGCCCGCCGTGCCCGCCCCGGCCTCCGGTGTCCCGCCCGGCGGCGTGCGCACCGCCGATGCCGCCGATCCCGGCCCCTGCCACCACGGTCGCGGCGAGCGCCGCCCGCAACGTCTGCCGCCGCCCGATGCGTTGGATTGCCATGGTTCCCCCTCTTGGTCGCTGGTTCGCCCACGCTAGGCGCGCGCACCGCCGCACCGCCAGGGACGCGGTGGGACGGGTGTGCCGGTCCGCTCAGCGGAACACCGCTTGGTGCTCACAGACACGGGTGCGACGCTCAAGTGCGGCCGGGGGAACGGTCGTTGGCGCTGGGAAGTCCGGGCAGCCGGGCGTCCGAGCGCGCTCGTATCCGGGGGAGGAATCAACCGATGAAGACAGCTACGTCATCGTCCGACGGGCAGATCGTCGAGGGGGATGCCGGCGCGGTGCTGCTGACAGCCGCCGGGCAGGTCGGCGTCCACGAGGGGCGCGATCACGGCCACTGGAACAACATCCAGCGCTACAGCGACGAGGTCCCGGGGCTCAAGTGGTCGCAGGGACAGGCCTGGTGTGCCACCTTCGTCTCCTGGGTGGCCATGCGGGCCGGGTCCGCGAGCCTGTTCCCGCGCACCGCGTCGTGCGCGACGGGGGTCGCCTGGTTCCGTGAGCGCGGCCGCTTCTCGGAGTATCCGGCGGTGGGCGCCCAGGTGTTCTACGGCCCCGGCGGCTCCGAGCACACGGGCGTGGTCGAGCGGTACGACGACACACACATCTACACCGTCGAGGGCAACACCAACGTGAACGGCTCCTCCGAGGGCGACGGTGTGTACCGGCGCGTACGGGAGCGCAGGTCGATCCGGGTGTACGGATACGGATACCCGGACTACCCCGGCGGCATCGACTCCGCCGACCCGTCCTGGCCGCCGCCCGCCCCCGTGCCGCACCCCGACGGCCTGGAGCCGTTCCCCGGTGCCCAGTGGTTCCACACCGCGCCGCGGAGCCCGGTCGTCACCGCGATGGGCCGCAGGCTGGTGGCCGAGGGTGCGGCGGTGTACGAGGACGGCCCGGGCCCGCGGTGGACCGACGCCGACCGCAGGTCGTACGCGAACTTCCAGCGGAAGATCGGCTACCGGGGCAGCGACGCCGACGGCTGGCCGGGCCCGGTGTCCTGGACGAAACTGCGCGTGCCCCGTACGTAACACTGCCGGGGTGCGGCGGGTGGGGTGCCTGATCGCGGCTTCAGTCCGCCGACTCCCGCAGACGCAGGCCGCGTTGGAGCCGGCTGGTGAGCCGGCGGAGGAACCGATGGCGCTCGCGGCGTTCGCGGGAGTGCCGGTCGAGCTCCTCCACCAGGCGCTGCGACCGCTTCTCCACATCGAGTTCGTCCAGGATCCGGTCGACCTCCGCGAGCAGCGCGCCGTGCAGCTGCCACTGCCGGGGGTCGCGCCGGACCTGGGCGAGCAGCAGCAGGGCGACGCGGTCGCGGCTCGCGCGGGCGGCCGCCAGCTCGGCTGCGAAGCGGTTCTCGGCCTCCTCGGCGTTGGCCCTGACCTGCGTGGTGATCAGTACGGCGAAGCTCTCCACGGCCTGGGCGAGGTGTTCGAAGACGTCCCGCAGGGCGATCCCCGTCTCCGGCTCGAAGAGGTGCTCCTGGGTGCGTTCCTTCGCGAGGTCGGTGACCGAGCGGCACACCACCCGCAGTACCACCGCCGAGATCTCCAGGGCGTCGAGTCCGGTGCGCAGCACGATGCGCGACAGCAGCCCCTCCTTGACCCGGGGGTTGAACCGCAGGCTGTCCTCGGCCTGCCGCAGTGAGGCGTCCACCTGCACGATGTCGTGGTCGAGCCGGCGGGCCTCGTGAAGCCGGGCCGCCGCCCGCGCGACCGGAGTGTGGCCGCCGACCTCCTCCGCCAGGTCGAGGAGGAGCCTCCGCATCCGTGCGGCGAGCTCCACGATGGCCTCGCCCGCGGACTCCACCCACACCGGCGGCACGAGCAGCACGTTGAACAGCATGCCGACGCCCGCGCCGATCAGCGTCTCCAGTACGCGGTCCCACGCGGTCGCCGAGACCCGGGTCACCCCGAGCACCAGCATCGCGCTGATCGCGACCTCCGGGACGAACTCCCCGGCCTTGACGAAGCGTCCGACCACCAGCGCGGCCAGGATGATCAGCCCCAGGCTCCACCAGGTCAGACCCACGAGCGCGCTGAATCCGATGGCCAGCAGCACACCCGCCACCACGGAGTTCACCCGTCGCACTCCGGTGATCAGCGTGGTGTAGAGGGTGACCTGGACGACGAGCAGGGCCGTCAGCGGGGCGGTGAGCGGCGCGGGTTCGCTGCTCAGCTGGAGCGCGACCACGTACGAGATGACGGCGGCGGCCGTGGAGCGCAGTGTCTGCACCACCGCGGGTTCCCGGCGGCGCCGCGCCAGATGGATGAGGGGATCAGTGAACTCGGGCACCTCCCGCACCTTCCCTCGCGGCGGCTTCCCCTCCACTGATGTCCAGCGACCCGCCGCTTCCACGGCACGGCGCGCCGAATCACCCGACCAGCCGTTCCTCCCCGGCGGCCGGGAGCAGGGCCAGCCGGTCGGCCGCGTCCGTGCCGGGCGGCGGGGTGAGCAGGACGAGCCGCTGGTTGCCCTCCGGGGCGAGGAGCACCTGGCAGTCGAGGTCGACGGGGCCGATCACCGGGTGCAGCACACGCATCCGGCTGTGGCGGCGCACGGCGACCTCGTGCAGCTCCCACAGGGCGGCGAACTCCTCGCCGGTGCCGCGCAGCCGCTCCACGAGCCGGGTCGCGGCCGGGTCCCCGGCCCGGCGGCCCACGGCGGCCCGCAGGTCCGCGACGTGGACCCGGCTGTAGTGCGCGTGCTCCTCGGCCGGGTACGCGTCCCGCGCCGCCGGGTCGGCGAACCAGCGCCAGACCACGTTGCGCCCGTGTTCGGAGACCGTGCACACCCCGCCGAGCAGGGAGCGGGCCAGGTCGTTCTGGGCCAGCACGTCGCCGAGGTCGCTGAGGACCTGGGCCGCGGTGCCGGGGAGGCGGTCGAGCAGGTGCAGCAGGCTCGCGCCGACCTGGTCGTCCCTGCTGCGCGCGGCGGGCGGGCGGTGCCCGGCCAGGAGGTGGAGGTGGTCGCGCTCGTCGTCGCTCAGCCGCAGGGCGCGGGCGAGCGCGGCGAGTATCTGGGGCGAGGGCTGCGGTCCGCGAGCCTGTTCCAGGCGGGTGTAGTAGTCGGTCGACATGCCCGCGAGCCGGGCCACCTCCTCACGCCGCAGTCCCGGGGTGCGGCGCCGGGAACCCTCGGCGAGCCCCGCGTCCCCGGGGCTCACCCGCTCACGCGAACGGCGGAGGAAGTCGGCGAGTTCACGGCGGTCGATCGTCATGTGGATCATCTTGCCGGATGCCCCCCGCGCCCCAGCCAGGGACTCCCGGTCCCCGGGTCCCGGCGGGCTCTCCCACCCCTCGCGTCACGGCGGCAGTGTGGGCACAGCCGGAGCGAACGCCCCCGGCAGCCACACACCAAGGAGAAACCCATGTCCACCGCCCCTGTCCTCGCTCCCGCCACTTCCACGACCGTGACCGTCGCCGGAGCGCGGGTCCACTACGAGCGCGCCGGTTCGGGCCCCGCCCTGGTCCTCGTCCACGGCACCGGCTCGGGCGGCGCCGCGGTGAACTGGGGCCGGACAGCGCCCCGTTTCACCGCCGACCACACGGTCATCACGCCCGACCTCTCCGGCGCCGAACGCACCACGGACGACGGTGCGCCACTGACCGTCGAAGGACTGGCCGCGCAGGTCATCGCCGTCATCGAGGACGCTGCCGTCGGCCCGGTCGACCTGCTCGGCTTCTCCATGGGCGCCCCGGTCTCCGCCGCCGTCGCCGCCCTGCGCCCCGACCTCGTACGCCGTCTGGTCCTGGTCGCGGGCTGGGCCCACACCGACGGCGACGAGTACCTGCGCAACCTGTTCGCCCTGTGGGGGCAGCTCGGCACGTCCGACCCGGCCGCCTTCGGCCGCGCCATCGCCATGACGGGCTTCAGCCGGGGCTTCCTCAACGCCATCGGGCGCGAGCAGGTCGAGCTCCTCATCCCCAACATGCCGCCCACTCCCGGCACCCTGCGCCACGTCGACCTCGACACCCGGATCGACATCCGCCACCACCTCCCGCACATCCGGGCCAGGACCCTGGTCATCGGCTGCGCCCAGGACATCACCATCCCGGTCGAGAACAGCCGCGCCCTGCACACCGCGATCGCGGACAGCACGTACGCGGAAATCGACGCGGGCCATGTGGCGTTCTTCGAGAAGGAGGACGAATTCGTGGAGCTGGTCCACGAGTTCACCCTCGCCCCGTGACGCCGGCATCCGGCGGGAGGACGTCGTGGCAGAGCGCGGCCGCCGCCGCGAAGGGGCTTGCGCCGGGGGCCGGGCGGAGCCGTGAATCGCGGTCGCCACGGCACCGGGTGCGTAGCATGCGGGCCATGCCTCAGCTTCAGCGCCTACGCCTCGACCACGCTCCGGCACTCCTTGAGTTCGAGCGGCAGAACCGCGCCTACTTCGCCGCATCGGTTCCCGACCGGGGCGACGACTACTTCGCCCACTTCGACGCACGCCACGACGAGTTGCTGGCAGAGCAGGCGGCGGGGCTGCACTTCTTCCACCTGCTGGTGGGCAGCGGCGGCGAGGTGCTGGGGCGGGTCAACCTGGTCGACGTGGCGGACGGTTCGGCCGACCTCGGCTACCGCATCGCCGAGCGCGCCGCCGGGCGCGGACTGGCCACGGCGGGCGTCCGCGAAGCCTGCGCCCTGGCCGCCGCGGAGTACGGCCTGACCGGGCTGCGGGCCGCGACGACCCTCGACAACGCCGCCTCGCGAGCCGTACTGGCCCGTACCGGATTCACCCCCTGCGGGGAGACCGAGCTGGACGGCCGCCCGGGCCTCCGCTTCGAGCGGAACCTGGACGGCGAGGAGGGACGGCAGCGCCCGTGAGCACCCCGCGCGCCATCGAGCCGGGCCCACTGGACCTGGACGATCCAGCCCCTCGGCAGGTCTGGTACACCTCGTACGGCTCGAACATGTTCCTGGACCGGCTCGCCTGTTATCTCGCCGGCGGACGCCCGGCCGGCGGAACCCGCGTCTACCCGGGCTGCCGGGACCGCAGCCTGCCGACCGCGTCGATCCCCGTGGAGCTCCCGGGCGTCATGTACTTCGCCACCCGGTCGCCGGTCTGGGGCGGCGGCCGGGCCTTCTACGACCCGGACGCCGAAGGCCGGGTCCTGGCGCGGGCCCACCTCGTGTCGGCCTCCCAGTTCGCCGACATCGCCGCGCAGGAGATGTACCGGGAGCCGGGCACCGACCTCGATCTGAGCGAGGTGCTGTCCCGAGGAAGGATGGCGTTCGGTGACGGCCGCTACGAAACCCTCGTCTGCGCGGGGCAGGTGGACGGCCTTCCCCTGCTGACGTTCACGGCGCCGTGGAGGGTGGATGCCGTCCCGTCGACGGCGCCGTCCGCCCCGTACGTACGCCATCTGGTCTCGGGTCTGCTGGAGGCGGGAGCGTGGGACGCCGACGCGGTCGCCGCGTATGTCGCGTCCCGCCCCGGGGCGCACCCGCACTGGTCCGAACAGTCCGTACGGGAGCTGCTGGCGGGGTAGGGCGCCCCCACGGCGCCGGGGCTACTAGCGTCCGCGGGGCTTGCCGCGCTTGGCGCCGCCCTTCGAACCGCCCTTTGAACCGCCGGAGCCGGAACCGGTCCGCTGGTTCTTCCCGGCCGGCTTGCCCGCGGCCGGCTTGCGCCCTGCGGCGGACGCGTCGGGCCGCTTGGCCTTCGGCTCGGCCTTGGCCGGGGTCTGGGCGCGGCCACGGGAGCTGTTGACGGTCCGGCCGCGGACGATCCCGATGAAGTCCTCCACCAGGTCGGTGGTCCGGTCCTCCGGCCACGACAGGGCGACACGCGACTCGGGGGTACCGGTGAGCGGCCGGTAGGTGAGGTCCTTGCGGTGGTGCAGCCGGGCCAGCGACTGCGGGACGACGAGCAGGCCGATGCCCGCCGCCACCAGCTCGACGGCGTCCGCCGTCGTGGCGGGGCGCTCCAGCGCGGGCTGTCCCGGCGGACGCTCCCAGTCGAGGGTGTCGTCGAGGGGGTGCAGCACGATCTCGTCGGCCAGGTCCTCGGCGGACACCTCCTCGACCGCCGCGACCACGTGGTCCTTCGGGACCACGACCACGGTCGTCTCGGTGTACAGCGGGATGGCGCTGAGGTCCGTACGGTCGACCGGCAGCCGTACGAAACCGGCGTCGGCGTCGCCGCCGCGCAGCACGTCGAACGCCTCGGCGTCCGTGACCGCGACCAGGGTCAGCGGGATGTCGGGCAGCCGCTCGTTCCAGATCCGCACCCACTTGGTGGGTGTCACGCCCGGAACGTAGGCGAGCCGGAACGAGGGGGTTGCTTCCGAGCCTGTCACCCCGCCAGGTTACCGGTGATGGTCGGAGGTGGCGCACACGCTCGATACTCTTGACACCATGACGTCGCACCAGACCACCCAGACCATGAAGCCCGCGACTGCGGCCAAGAAGCTGGGTGTGTACCTTGAGGCCACCCCCGCAGAGTTCCAGGAGGGTGTCGTCTCGCGCACCGAGCTGAACGCCCTCCAGGCCGACCCGCCCGAGTGGCTCCAGGAGCTGCGCCGCAACGGCCCGCACCCCCGGCCGGTGGTCGCGGCGAAGCTGGGCGTCTCCATCGCGGGCCTGGCCCGCGGCGGCGTGACGGACGCGCTCACCACCGAGCAGATCGACGCCCTGAAGCAGGACAACCCGGAGTGGCTCCAGAAGGAGCGCTCCACCCAGGCCGAGGTGCGCAAGGAAGCGGTCCGCATCAAGGAGAAGAACGCCCAGAGCGCCGAGGAGTCCAAGGACAAGCGCTCCTGAGCTCCACCACGAGCATCGCCGTCCGGACCCGGGTCCCGGGTCGTGGACGCTGCCGGTGATCTTCGCCACCACGAAGATCACCGGCATTTCCTTGTGCCCTGCGGCAGGCCCCGACGCGTCAGGCCGAGGCGAGACCCTGCTCCAGCTGTGCGAGTTCCTCCCCGTCCACCACGATCCCGAACTCCTCCGCGAGCACCCGCCCCAGCTCGGCCGGTTCGATCTTGCGCTCGACGGCGGAGCCGTCCGGGCCGTACGTGGTCCAGGTGACCGCGTCCAGCCGGTGGCACTGGGTGGCGCTGAACTTCTGGGTGAACAGCCGGGTGGTGAAGGGCGAGCGGCTGTGGGTGCTCACGAAGTGGCTGCCCACCGCGTAGTCGATGGGGTACTGCGGCAGCAGGGTGAAGGTGTGCCGGTCGATCCAGCCGTTCTCGCCGTACTGGTGCAGCCACCACTCGTCGATGCCGAGCACGCCCGCCCTGCGCTCCATGCGGTACTGCCAGCCGTCGAGATCCACCTCGACGCCGTCGGCGATCTCGATGGGCGCCAGCGGCCCGCTGCCGAATCCCACGTCGCACAGCCACAGCCGGTCGTCGTCGGCCAGACGCACCGCGATGAGCGCGTGGGTGGCGGGGAGGACCTTGGTGTTGCCCAGCGTCACGCGCCCGATGAGGCCGGTGAACTCGAAGCCCAGGCGTTCCAGCGCACTGGCGAACAGCACGACGTGCTCGTAGCAGTAGCCGCCCCGGCCGCCCCGCACGAGTCTGTCCTGAACCGTCTCGATGTCCAGCGCGACCAGCTTGCCCAGCACGGCGTTGGCGTTCTCGAACGGGATCGAGGTCACATGCGCCCGCTGCAGCCCGCGCAGTACCTCCAGCGTCGGCGTGCGCTCCCCCTCGTACCCGATACGGGCCAGGTAGGCGTCCAGGTCCAACCGGTCGCCGGACCAGCCGCGCCCGTCGTTCCGTGCCTCAGTCATGGCTCACCCTCCTCCGGACCCCGCGCCGGTGTACCCGTACGCCGTGGGTCAACGCCTCGTCGGCTTCACGACGATCATTCTTTACGACGTCGACCCTATGCCGCGTGACGTGAGGGAACCTCTGTTCAAAGGTGGTGCTGAGCTCACCTTTTGGTCCTAGGACCAGAGGTGCAGGACGCCCGGTCCCGGACACCCGGCGCGCACCGGCGCATGTGATTCCCCGTGCACTAGGTTGGCACCCGTGACCACGGTGACGAGTTCCGATCTCCTCGTAGACGCGTTCGGCAGAATCCGCGAAACGGTCGCGGAGGCCGTCGAAGGCCTGAGCACCGAGGAGTTGGCGTTCCGCGTCGACGGCTCGGCCAACTCCATCGCCTGGCTGGTCTGGCATCTGACCAGGATCCAGGACGACCACATCGCGGATGCGGCCGGACTCGAACAGGTGTGGACCGGACAGGGGTGGGCGCGGCGGTTCGGGCTGCCGCTGGCGCAGACGGACACGGGTTACGGCCACACCTCCGCCGACGTCGCCTCGGTCAGCGCCTCCGCCGAGCGCTGACCGGCTATCACGACGCCGTCCACGCGCAGACCGTCGCCTATCTCGCGGGGCTCGACGGCGACGCGCTCGCCCGGGTCGTCGACACGTCGTGGGACCCGCCGGTCACCCTGGCGGTCCGGCTCATCAGCGTCGTCTCGGACGACCTCCAGCACGCCGGCCAGGCCGCGTTCGTACGGGGCGTGCTGTCCCGCCGCTGACCCACCACCCTTCAGCCGGGCGCTAAATCAGTTGGCAATCGCTCATCGGTCCCGTGGACTTGCGCGCATGAGTGATCCCGGCCGGTCCCGTCCCCCTGGCCCCATACGTGACGGGGCCCAGGTGAGCCGGCAGGTGATCCTGCTCCTGGCGGTCACCTGCGGGGTGGCCGTGGGCAACGTCTACTTCCCGCAGGCGATCAGCCCCACGGTCGCCGCCGCGCTGGACGTCTCCCCGGACGCGGCCGCCCTCACCGTGACCGCGGCGCAGTTCGGGTACGCGGCCGGGATCTTCCTGCTGGTACCGCTCGGGGACCGGTTCCCGCACCGGTCGCTGATCGTCACGCTGCTCGGCCTCACCGCGCTCGGGCTGCTCGCCGCGGGCGCCGCGCCGGGGCTCGGGCCGCTGGTCGGCGCGAGCGCCCTCATCGGGATCACCACGGTGATCGCCCCGATCGCGGGGCCGCTGGCGGTCGGCCTGGTGGCCGAAGACCGGCGCGGGGCGGTCAGCGGGACCCTGCTGAGCGGGTCCCTGGGCGGCATGCTGCTCTCCCGGACGCTCGGCGGAACCGTCGGGGAGTGGCTGGGGTGGCGCGCCCCGTATCTGATCGCCGCGGCGCTCGCCCTGATCACCGCGGTGCTGTTGTGGCGCGTGCTGCCGAAGACGACTCCGCCGTCGCGGCAGCGGTATCCGTCGCTGCTCGCCGAGCCGCTGCGCCTGCTGCGCGCCGAGCCCGAGCTGCGGCGGTCCTGCTTCTACCAGGCCATGCTGTTCGGCGGCTTCTCGGCCGTCTGGACGGGCGTCGCCCTGCTGCTCACGAGCTCCACGTACGGCATGGGCGCGCGGGCGGTCGGGGCGCTCGCCCTGGTCAACGCGGCGACCATGCTCTGCACCCCGCTCGCCGGACGCCAGACCGACCGCCGGGGGCCCGACGCGGTCAACCTCGTCAGCATGCTCGGCGTCCTGGCGGCGGCCGCCGTCCTGGCGTTCGGCGGTCTCGGCGGATCGCTGGGAATGGCCGCCCTGGTGGTGGGCACGCTGCTGCTCGACATCGGCATGCAGTCGGGCATGATCGCCAACCAGGTGCGGTTCTACGCGCTGCGCCCCGAGGCCCGCAGCAGGCTCAACACCGCGTACATGACCTGCGGTTACATCGGCGGAAGCCTGGGTTCGTGGACCGGGGCCCGTGCGTACGCCGCCTTCGGCTGGCCGGGGGTGTGCGTCCTGGTGGCGCTGCTGACCGGGGCGGCCCTGGTCCGGCACGGTTTCGCGTGCCGAAAGCGCCCCGGCATCACCGCCTCGGCCCGGCAGCCGGCCGTGCCGGAGCCGAGCGCGGCCCCGTAGCCCGGCGCCGGGGCCGTCGCGCCCTGCCGGGTCAGACCCGGACGTCGTCGCTGCGGCTGATCATCAGGTTGCCCATGAACCGCCGGTCCACCTCCCGGGCGCCCAGCCGTACGGCCTGGGCGCGGGTCGGCGGGGTGATGTCGTAGTGCCACCGGTGGTCCTGCGGGCCCTTGCGCTGGTACCAGGCGCGGCGCATGCCGAGGGCGGCCGCGAAGGCGTGCAGTTCGTCCTCCGTGTCGGCCGTCATATGGCACCAGTGCGCGGACGGCAGACCTCGTCGTCGCGCGAGAGCGCCGTAGTCCTTCACGTCGTCCACGTAGACGGTCAAGGGGCAACCTCCCACTCCTGCTGAGGCTTTGTATTCTCCCTTGCCCCGGAGCGGCCCCGGGACACCCCGCCGTGGCGACCGTTTCGCGCCGTTCGCCACCCTGCCCATCACCATGGCTTTGGGATGTCATAAGGTTGGCTTATGAGGTCATAAACAGGGGGCGGGTACTCACTTAGGTTTACCTAAGCTTAGGGTGTCCGACGAGCCATTTCGTTTGTCGGTCGAAGGGAAACACTCATGCCCCGCCCCCTGCGGACAGCCATCGTGGGCGCAGGTCCCGCCGGGATCTACGCCGCGGACGCGCTGCTGAAGTCCGCGGCCGCCCTCGACCCCGGCGTCTCCATCGATCTCTTCGAGAAGATGCCCGCACCCTTCGGACTGATCCGCTACGGCGTCGCTCCCGACCACCCGCGCATCAAGGGCATCGTCACCGCCCTGCACCAGGTGCTCGACAAGCCGCAGATCCGGCTCTTCGGCAACGTGGACTACCCCGGTGACATCAGCCTCGACGAGCTCCACGAGTTCTACGACGCGGTGATCTTCTCGACGGGCGCCGACGCCGACCGGGCGCTCGACATCCCCGGCATCGAGCTCGACGGCTCGTACGGCGCCGCCGACTTCGTGTCCTGGTACGACGGGCACCCGGACGTGCCGCGCACCTGGCCGCTGCACGCGGACAAGGTCGCCGTGCTCGGCGTCGGCAACGTCGCCCTCGACGTGGCCCGCATCCTCGCCAAGACCGCCGACGAGCTGCTGCCCACGGAGATCCCGGCGAACGTGTACGACGGCCTCAAGGCCAACCGGGCGCGCGAGGTGCACGTCTTCGGCCGCCGCGGCCCCGCCCAGGCGAAGTTCAGCCCGATGGAGCTGCGCGAGCTGGACCACTCCCCCACCATCGAGGTCATCGTCGACCCCGAGGACATCGACTACGACGAGGGCTCCATCGCCACCCGCCGCTCCAACAAGCAGGCGGACATGGTCGCCAAGACCCTGGAGAACTGGGCGATCCGCGACGTGGGCGAGCGCCCGCACAAGCTGTTCCTGCACTTCTTCGAGTCGCCCACCGAGATCCTCGGCGAGGACGGCACGGTCGTCGGCCTGCGCACCGAGCGCACCCGGCTCGACGGCTCCGGCAACGTGGAGGGCACCGGCGAGTTCCACGACTGGGACGTCCAGGGCGTGTACCGGGCCGTGGGCTACCTCTCCGACGAGCTGCCCAAGCTGCCCTGGGACGTCGAGTCGGGCACGGTCCCGAACGAGGGCGGCCGCGTCGTCGAGGCCGGGCAGCCCCTCCCGTCGACGTATGTCACCGGTTGGATCCGCCGCGGCCCGGTCGGTCTGATCGGCCACACCAAGGGCGATGCCAACGAGACGGTTGCCAACCTCCTGGACGACCACGCCCAGGGCCGGCTGCGCACCCCGCCTGCGCCGGAGCCGGAGGCGGTCGACGCCTTCCTCGCCGAGCGCGGGGTGCGCTGGACGACGTGGGAGGGCTGGCACCGGCTGGACGAGGCCGAGAAGGCGCTGGGCGAGCCGCAGGGCCGCGCGCGCGTCAAGATCGTCGAGCGCGAGGACATGCTGAGGGCCAGCGGCGCCTGATCGCGAACCCTGGACAGACGGGTCGGCCCCCGCCGGGTGAGGCGGGGGCCGACGCTGTGCACAGCACTCTCAGATGGCTGTCAGCTCACCTGGAGGGTGATGTCGTCCACGACGTACGAGGTCTGCAGTGACTGGTCCTCCACGCCGTTGAACTTCAGGGTGACGGTCTGCCCGGCGAACGACGAGAGGTCGTAGGACTTCTCCGTGTAGCCGGAGTTGGCGTCCAGGTTGGAGAAGGTGGCCAGGGTCTGGCCGCCCACCGAGACGGTGAAGACGTCATAGGCGACGTTCTCGTTCTCGTCCGTGTCGATGTGCTGGAAGAACGAGAGCTGGTAGCGGGAGCAGCCGGACGGAATGCTCAGCGACTGGGAGGCGCTGTCCGTACGGGGCGAGCCCCAGCCGTTCAGCCACGCCATGTAGGAGCCGCTGTGCGGCGCCTCGCCGGCCTGGTTGGTGATGACGCCCGAGGTGGCTGTCCACGGGCTGGAGCCGTTCTCGAACCCGCCGTTGACGACGAGCTGGCGCGGTGTGCAGGTGCCGCCGCCGACGGTCAGCGTGTAGGTGGTGCTGTGACTGACCGTACCGGCGCCCGTGACCGTCAGGGTGTACGTGCCCGGTGCGGTGCTCGCACCGACCTGCACGGTCAGGGTCGAGGACTTGCCGGACTGCACGGACGTCGGGTCGAGGGTCGCGGTCACACCGCTGGGCGCGCCGGAGACCGACAGGGCGACCGTCTGCGGGTCACCGCTGACGGTGGTGGTGTTCACCGTGCTGGTGACGCTGCCGCCCGGGTTGGCGCTGCCGGAGGCCGGGTTGGTGGCGAGGGAGAAGTCCTGCGCCGGGGTGGTCCCGCCGACGGCCTGCTTCCAGATCGCGTACGCCACGCCGTCTGCGCTGCGGTCGAGGACCGTGGCGCTGATGTTGCTCGGGGTGTCGCAGGCGCTGTGGTAGCAGGAGTCGTAGGCGGCGTTGGCCGTGCCGCCCCACTTGGCCGCCTGTGCCGAGGTCTTGCGGTCGCTGGCGCCGGCCGCGTAACCGGAGGTGGCGATGCCGGCCGCCTGGAAGGACGCGTCGTCACTGCGGCCCTGGCCCTCGACGTTCTCCTCGGGGGCGAGGTTGAGCGAGGTCCAGTACGCCTTGAGTGGCGCGCCGGCGGTCGAGTTGACGTTGTTGATGAAGTAGCCGCCGTTGGGCGAGCCGACCATGTCGAAGTTGTAGTACGCCTTGATGGCCGCGCGGTCGGTGGTGCTCAGACGGTTGACGTAGAACTTGGAGCCGTTGAGGCCCTGCTCCTCGTCGGTCCACCAGGCGAAGCGCACGTGCTTGGTCATGGTGGGGTTCTTCTGGGCCAGGACCAGCGCGTTCTCCAGGAGGGTCGAGGAACCCGAGCCGTTGTCGTTGATGCCGGGTCCGGCCGACACGCTGTCGAGGTGCGCCCCGAACATGACGGTCTGGTCGGCGGGGCCGCCGGGCCAGTCGGCGATCAGGTTGTTCGACGGGTAGGTGCAGCTGGTGCAGTTCTGCTCGGCCACGGTGTATCCGGCGGCCTGGAGCTTGCCCTTGATGTAGGCCACCGACTGGGTGTAGCCGCCGCTGCCCGCACGGCGGTTGCCGCCGTTCTGGGTGGCGATGGTGCCCAGCTGGGAGAGGTGCGCCTGGATGTTGGCGACGTCGATGTTGGGCGGGTCGGTGCCGGGCGGGGTGCCGCCGACGTTGAGCGCGTAGTCGACGGTGTGGGAGAGCGTGGTGCCCTGGCCCTTGATGGTGACGGTGGACGCGCCGGGCGCCGCGTTGCTGGTGGCGGAGAGCGTGAGCACCGAGGACTGGCCGGACTGCACGGTGGCCGGGTTGAAGGAGGCGGTCACGCCGGACGGCAGACCGGAGGCGGTGAGCGCCACCGACTGGGCGTTGCCGGTGGTGACGGCCGTGCTCACCGTGGTGGTGACCGAGCCGCCCTGCTGGACGGTGCCGGACGCCGGGTTCAGCGCCATCGAGAAGTCGTTCTGGCCGCTCGGCGTGCAGGTCGGGTCACCGGTCTGCGCGGGCACGGTGATCGCGTCCCAGGCGGCCTTGGTCTTGGTGAACAGGTCGCACGTGGGGTCGAGCGACTTGGCCGAACTCAGCGTCGCCGTCCGGTACTTCTTGTACGACATGCTGCTGGTCTTGAGGAGCATGCCGCCGTAGAAGATCTTGCCGGCGTTCTGGACGCCCACGCCGGTCACCGTGGAGCTGTTGCAGGTGGGGCTGTTGGGCTTGCCGCCGCCGGGGCTGCTGCCCTCGGCGAGCAGGTAGAACCAGTGGTTGATCGGGCCCGCGGCCTTGTGCACCTCGGTGCCGGGTATCGAGGAGCTGTAGCAGTTCGGGTCGTTGCTGACGAGCGACGGGTTGTACATGTTCCGGATCGGACCCCGGCCCTGGAGATTGATCATCTCGCCGACCGTGTAGTCCGGGGTGTCGTACGGGGAGGGCTCGTTGACGTACGCCTCGGTCAGCGCGCCGAAGATGTCACCGGTGCCCTCGCCGAGTCCGGCCTCCTGGCCGCTGGTGCCGCCGGGGGTGTTGGAGTCGATGGCGTGCCCGTACTCGTGGGCCACCACGTCGATTCCGGCGATCCACTCGTTGGCGCTGTTGTGGCCGATGGTGACCGAGCTGCCGTCCCAGTACGCGTTGAGGTCGCTCAGGCCGACCTTGCCCGGGAAGCTGCGGCCGCTGCCGTTGACGCCGTTGCGGCCGAGCCACTGGCCCAGCATGTCCCACTGCTTCTGCGCGGCGAACATCAGGTCCGCGCAGCCGGTCTCCTTGCTGGTGGGGTTGCCCGTGCCCCAGGAGTCCGAGGACTTGGTGAAGACCGAGCCCGTGCTGTAGTCGGCGCAGCTGAGGCCGGGCCGGTTGGGGTCGCGCAGCGAGTAGCTGCCGCCCGAGTTGGTGGTGTCGATGGTGAGCGGACTGGGGCCGTTCCACTTGCTGCTGGCGGTGCCCGCCTCGACGTCGTCGTGGGTGGCGAGGACCTTCCCGGTCCGTGCGTCCACGAAGACGTGGAGCTTGCTGGGCGCGGTCTTGGTGCGTCCGGCGAGCACGGTCTCCCAGGCGAGGGCGGGTTTGCCGTCCGCGAGCCGGACGACGAGCCGGCTGTCGACGACCTTGTCGACCTTCGCCAGCTTGGTGCGCGAGGTGGTCTCGGCCTTCTTCGCGGTGACCGACGGGGTGGTCGCCACGTCGACGCGTACGGCCGAGGCGGACTGCACGGCGCGTATGTCGCCGTCGCCGTCGGCGAGCACCACCGCGTCGCCGCCGACGACCGGCAGCCCTCGGTAGCTCCGCTCGTAGGCGACCGAGTAGAGGTTCTTCACCCAGGGGGTGACCATGCGTCGTTCGTACTGTTCCTGCGGGGAGTTGACCAAGGTGTCGAGCCCGCTGCGGACCGCCTGGTCGGCGGCGGCGACGGCGCGCGAGAGGGGGGTGGGCCGCTGGTCCGGCCCTGACTGCGAATGGGGTGCGGCCGACGCCGTACCGGCTAGAGCGCCGGTCAGGCTCGTGGTCAGTGCCAGCGCTGCCACGGCGGCCGTCAATCTGAAGGGGCGCAACGTCCACTCCGATCGTGGGGGGCCTGTTCTTCGCGCAGTATGGGCGTGGACATGGCAAGCGTGGTACATACCAGTTGGTCATACGGCGCGAGTTATGGTGCGGCGGGGGGCCGCTGCGTACGCTCGGAAGATGCAGCTGGAGTTGAGGCACTTACAGGCCGTCTGCCAGATTGCGGAAGCGGGCAGTCTCGGACGCGCCGCCCGCCGCCTCGGGGTGTCCCAGCCCTCGCTCTCCGCCCAGCTGCGCCGCATCGAGCAGGTCACCGGCGGCGATCTGTTCATCCGCAGCCGCCAGGGCACGGAGCCGACCGCGCTGGGCCGGTTCGTGCTGGCCAGGGCGCGCCGTGTGCTCAGCGAGATGGACGCGCTCGGCACCCGGGCGCGCGCGGTCGCCACCGACGCCCCGATGCGGCTCGGCTGCATCCTGCTCGTCCTGGTCGACGGCCTGCTGGAGCAGACCGATCTCTCGCTCTCCGGGCAGGAGATCACCGTGGACCTGGAGCACTCGGTGACCGCGCTGACCCGGATGCTCGGCGCCGGACGCTATGACGCCATCGTGTACGGGGAGGTGAACGACCACGAAGTCCCGCTCCCCGAAGGGGTCCTGGCCAGAACACTGATCCCGGAGGAACCGTTCTCCATCCGGATGTCGGCCCGCCACCCCCTGGCCGACCGGGAGCACATCGAGCTGGCCGACCTGGCCGACGAGGCGTGGATGACCCTCGTGGAGGACGACGACGGCGGCCCGGAGGCCTTCCTTGAGGCGTGCGCGCGAGCCGGGTTCGTGCCCAGGCTGCGGCACCGGATCGCGGACCGCCAGATGCAGTACGCCCTGATCGCCGGAGGCCGCGCCGTCGCCCTGAGCCAGCCGACCGCGCCGCGGGCCGAGGGCACCGTGATGCGCCCCCTGGTCGGCGCCCCGCTGCACGGCCGCATCCGCCTGGCCTGGAACCGCTCGGCCGTTCCGACCCGGCAGGCGGAGCTGCTCTACCGCGCGGCGGTCTGCGCGTATCTGTCCAACGTCGACAACAACGCGTTCCACCGGGCCTGGTGGGACACCCACCCGGAGCTGCACCCGCCGGACGAACGGCAGGAGCTCCAGGCCTCCGACGCCTGAGCTGCCGCAGCCCGGGGGTGCCGCTGGTGGCGACCGTGCGCGGCCGCGGCCCCGTCGCGGTTCACTCAGCCAGCCAGGCGGCGACCGCGGCGGCTATCGGCTGGCCCGTGTCGAGTTCGACGAAGCCGAACTGCCCGCCCTGGTTGCACTCCAGGAACCACCAGACCCCGTCCGCGTCCTCCGCGAAGTCGAACGCCGCGTAGGCGAGCCCGGTGCGGCGGGTGTACGCGTGCACCGACTCGGCGATGCGGTCGGGCACCCCGGTGGGCTCCCAGCGGTGACCGCTGTCGTCGTATCGCCCGTCCACCTGCTGGGGGTCGGAGACCTTCCGGGCGGCAAAGAGCCGGGCACCCACGCAGGTCAGCCGGATGTCCGCCTTCTTGGGGATGTAGCGCTGGAGCAGCACCGGGCCCGCCCGGACGCTGGAGAAGTCCGCGTCGGGCCCGATCAGTGTGGTCGGCAGCGCCATCAGGGGCTCGTCCGGCGGCGGCCCGGCGGCACTCTTCACCACCACGTCCCGGTACTCCTGCACGAACTGCCGGGCCACGCGGGGAACGGTCGTGACGACCGTGGGCGGCACGGCGAACCCGCCGGCGTGGGCGACCCGCAGCTGCCAGGGCTTGTGACGGGCCTGTTCGGCGTCGCGCGGATGGTTCATCCAGCGCGCGGAGGCCGAGTACAGCATGCCGAACAGCGCCTGCCGGACCTCGGCGGTGAGCCACTGGGAGGGCTCCGGCGCATGGGCGGCGGGCTGCCCCGGCCGGCGCACCCAGACCGAGCGCAGCCCGGACATGCTCACCAGGAACCCGTCGACCGACAGGTGCCCGGCGAAGTCCCCGTGGGCGTACTCGGCGGACAGCACCGCTCTGCCGGGCAGATCGGCGGGGTCGAGGCGCACCAGCGGGACACCCCGCTCGTGCAGCTCGGTCACCACCATGTCCGTGGTGACGTCGCCTTCGCAGGTGAGGATGAGAACCGTCATCCGACTGCCGGGCCGTCAGTCGTCGAAGTGGGTCTGGGAACCGGCGGTGGACGTGGTGGTGCCGGTCGCCCTGAGCACCGCGCGGTCGGCGACGGCGGGGCGCCCGTCGGGCAGCACGTTCAGTTGCCGCGAGGCGTCGAAGTGGTAGGGGACCGCCACGGCCTCCGGCTCATGCGGCACCGTGTAGTGCAGAGTGAACGGCCTCACGAGGAACCTCCTGCAGAAACGTCACGCCGATCCTTGTGCACACCTGTACGTAGTGGCCCTGTAAGGAATTCATCACGTTCCGCCACATAGACGTGAAGGGCGTCACACACCGGTAGTCACACACCGGGCAGTCGGGTGAAGTCAGGTTTCGCCACCTCCCGTAACGGTGATCGCTGAGGACGTCACAATTCACCCACCTCACAGGAGCACCCATGCGTTTGCGTACCACGATCTCTGCGAGCGTCCTTGCCGTCGGCATCGTCTTCGGCGGCGCGGCGACCGCGCTCGCCCACGACAACGACGACCACTGCCGCGAGCACAGCTACGGCCAGGACCACGGCCGTGACTACGGCCGCGACCACGACCGTGACCATGGTCGTGACTACGGCCGCGACCACGACCGTGACCACGGGCGCGACTACGGCCGTGACCACGACCGTGACAAGGGCTACGGGCGTGACCACGGGCGCGACCACGACGACAAGTACGGCCGCGGCCACGGCGAGGACGGCGGCTACAAGAAGAGCTGCCACACGGCGGCGGGCAGCAACGCCAACAAGGGCTCGTACTACGAGCACAACTGCGACTCGGAGGGCTGGTCCAAGAAGGGGCACCACGAGACGTACTGACCGGCCTTCGCGTGTGGCGCGGGAGCGGCGGGCTGCCCCCGCCCCGCGCCACGCGGCACGAGCTCTCAGCTCGCGGGCGTACGGCGCCGGCGCAGGCTCGCCAGGAGTGACTTCTGGGTGAGCAGGGTGAGGATCCCCGCCAGCACGATCCCGCCCAGGTTGGCGAGGAGCTGCCCGCTGGAGCCCCAGGTCTGGGCGTACTCCTTGTAGCTGAACGCCATGGCGGCGTTGGCCGCCGCCGGGACCGTGGTCACCGAGATGGCCACCCCGATCAGCGCCCCGGACTTGGCCGAGGTGAGCGAGAGGGTTCCGGCGACACCCGCCAGGAAGGCGACGACGAACGACATCCAGTCCGGCTTCCAGATGAAGGCGGTGTTCGGGCGGTCCGCCTCCAGCATGGCCTTGTCGAACAGCCCCACCTGGTCAAGCAGCCAGCCGAATCCGGCCGTCAGCAGCATGGCCGCGGCGAAGCCCACCACCAGCGCCGTCAGCGACCGCCACACGAGCCCGGGCGCACGCTGGACGAGCGCCGTGGAGATCCCGGCCAGCGGCCCGAACTCGGGGCCGACCGCCATCGCGCCCACGATCAGGATGGCGTTGTCGAGCATCACGCCGCACGCCGCGAGCATCGTGGCGATCGCCAGGAACGCCACATAGGTGACCGTGAGCGTCGACTCCTCGTGGGTCGCGTCCGCCAGTTGTTCCCACAGCACCGCGTCCACGCCCTCGCCCGGGGCCTCCGCCTCGGCCTTCTCGGCGCGCTTGGACAGCGACAGGTCGATGTTCTCGACGGCGATCGCCCCGGACCGGTCGAGGCCGAGGGCGCGCAGACTGCCGAGGAGTCCGTCCCCGGCCTCGCGGGCGACGTCGCAGAGCACCAGATCGCCCGCGGGGTTGCGGGAGGCGCCCGGGACGACGGCCAGATGGGCGGTGCCCACCGTGGCCTCCAGGGTCCGCACCACCTCGTCGGTGAGGTCGGCGGGCACGTTCAGACGCAGATGCAGCAACAGCCCTACTCCAGGTATCGGTTCCGTCGGAGTCGGCCGGCGCCGGCTCCCGGCCCCGTGACCAGGGCCTCCGCAGACGGCAAGGGTGGCACGCGCCGCACACCCGCGTCACGCGCGCCACCCGGGTGGCCCTTTTGGGCAATGCCCCGTGGACACATCTCTGATTCCCGTGCAGGATACGGAACTCCACGGATGGAGAGGTGCCGGGAGATGAATCGTCGTCAACTACTAGCAGCAAGTGCCGTGTTGGCGACTAGCGGATCTTTGGCGGCGCCGTCTCCGGCAAGCGCCCATAGTGGTCTTCCGTCCAGGTACGAGATCGTGGCCGTCCTGCGGAGGGTCGCCGACCACTGGCTGGCGGCGCACAGCGACCCCGGTGACAACGGCTGGGCCCGGGCCACGTTCTTCAGCGGTCTCATGGCACTGCACCGGCTGACCGGCGACACGCACTACCTCATGTACGCGCGGAGCTGGGCCGAGAGCCACGCGTACGGACTCATCGGCGGGGTGACCACCCGGCACGCGGACAACCAGTGCGCCGGGCAGACCTATCTCGACCTCCACCGTCTTGAGCCCGAGCCGTTGAAGATCGCGGCCATCGAGGAGTGCCTGCACCGCATGGTCGCCGTCGACCGGCCCGCCAAGGACGACGACTGGTGGTGGGCGGACGCGCTGCACATGGCGATGCCGCCGTTCGCCCGGCTGGGCGTGCTGCGCCAGGACAGCGCGTACACGGACAAGCTCCACCGCCTCTACACCCACACCAGGCGCACCGAGGGCGGCCCCGGTCTGTGCGACACGGCGAGCGGGCTGTGGTTCCGCGACAAGCGGTTCATACCCGGCCTGCCCGGCGCGATCACCTCGCCCTCGGGCAGCCCCGTCGTCTGGTCCCGCGGCAACGGCTGGGTCGCCGGCGCCCATGTGAAGACCCTCAAGGCGCTGCCCCCGGGGGATCCGCACGTGCCCGAGTACCGCGAGGCACTCGTACGCCTGCTCACCGCCGCCCGCCGGGTCCAGCGCCCCGACGGCTTCTGGAACGTGAACCTCGCCGACCCGGGCCACTTCCCCGGCCCGGAGACCAGCGGCACCTCGTTCCTCACCTACGGCGCCGCGTACGCGGTACGGGCCGGGCTCGTCGCCCGCGCGGCCTTTCTCCCCGTCGCCGCCCGCGCCTGGCGCGGCCTCGTCTCCACCGCCGTGCACCCCGACGGCTTCCTCGGCTATGTCCAGGGCGTCGGCGACCGCCCCGACTCCAGCCGGCCCGTCACGTACGACACCACGGCGGACTTCGGCGTCGGAGCCTTCCTGCTGGCCGGAACGGAGCTGGCGGCGCTGTGCCGTTAGGGCCGGTAGGCCGCACCGGCAGGGCGCTCGCGGTGGTTGTCGCGCCCGCCGTAGCTGAATCCGGCCACGGCCGAAAAGGCGCGTTCGACCGCGGAATATGCCGTACACATACCCCGTACCGGCACCGCCCCAAAAGCCGGACGGCGGCGCCGGTGGGGCGAACCTCATTTGTCCCGCCCATAAATGACAAGGAACCAGATATTCCGGGCGACGAGTTTCGATACGACTTAATGATGAGTAAGGTGTGCCTCGCTGTCAGTGAGCCTGCGTAGGGGTTACGTCCCTTGGCCGAATTCGCCATGGCCGGAATGCGCATGCGGGTGGCGTCGTCTTCGGGATGGAGAGGGGATCGTGACTGCGGGCTCGTTCGAGGGACAGTACGTGTGGCATCCAGCCGCCGACGATCGCGAGTTGGCACAAGCCTGCACGGACGTGAGGGCCGGTCGGTATCTGAGCGCGCACAACGTCCTCAAGGACGCGCGCACGGACTTCGAGGTGCGGGCCCACCGCTCTCTGGTGCTCGCGTCCGAGGCCGCCGACTCCGACCTCGCCGAGCGGTGGCTCGCCGAGGAACCCAGCGCGGAGGCCGCGCTGTTGGCCGCGCGTGTCGCGATGGTACGGGCGTTACGCATGGCCGACGCCCAGGACGGCCGGGCCGGCGCGCTGGTGCGCATAGCGACCGCCGCCTGCGGACGGGCCGCGAAGCTGCTCCCGCAGGACCCCACCCCGTGGGTCGCCCAGCTCGCCCTCGCCCGCTACGAACGCTCCCACGACCCGGCCCCCAAAGGCCTGTTGACCGCGCCCCCGGGACCCTGGCTGCTCTTCTCCCACATCCTGCGGCTCGACCCCTGGAACCGCGAGGCCCACCACCGGTTCCTGGCCTTCTTCTTCACCCGCCACGGCGGCTCGGCGAGCGCCCGCTGGGACGTCGCCTCCTTCCTCAGCCACCGCGCACCGCTCAACTCACCCCTGCGGCTGCTCCCCCTGGTCGCACTGGTCGAGGACTACGACCCGGCCGCCCTGCTCGCGGACAGCACCTGGCTCCAGCCCCAGTGGACGGCCACCGCGCTGGGCATCTACCAGAACTGGTTTCCCCACACGGCGAGTTACCGCTTCACACCGGTCCTGGACCTGGCGTATCTTGCGCACGCGCTGTTCATGGCGAAGCGCGAGTTCGAGGCCCGGGAAGTGCTCACGGCCATGGGGCCCTACGCCTCCCGCATGCCCTGGAGCGCGTTCGGCGACCCCGAGGAGCGGCTGACCAGGGCCAGGCGGTCCTGCGGACTGCCGACCCCCGGCCCGGCCTGATCCGCCCCTGCGGCCGCACGTCCCCGCGGCACCCGTACGAGACTCGACGCGCCCTGTCCACCCCCATCAGGAAAGGCTGCCCCAGTGTCCGAGCGCACGTCCCCGCTCCGCTCGAAAGCCCCTCGCCGTGAAGCACCCGTCGCCCTCGACGACGACGCGACGCTCCACGCGATGGGCTACCCGCGGAAACTCACCCGCAGATTCCACGCGTTCGACAATTTCGCGATATCTTTTACGATCATCAACATCATCTCCGGCATATTCTCCGCCTTCGGATTCGGAATGGGCGCCGGCGGGCCGCGCATCCTCATCTTCGGCTGGATCGGTGTGTCGGTGATGGTGCTGTTCGTCGGCGCGGCGATGGGCGAGATCGCCTCCGCCTACCCGACCAGCGGCGCCCTGTACTTCTCCGCCGGCAAGCTCGCCAAGCGGCACCGCGGCGCCTGGTCCTGGTACACGGGATGGCTGAACTTCGTCGGCCAGGTGGGCGGCACGGCCGCCACCAACTACGCGGCCGCGACCTTCATCCAGGCGTTCGTCTCGATGCAGTGGCCGTCGTACGACCCGACGCCCCAGCAGACCGTCGGCATCGCCGCGGTGATCCTGGTGGTGCAGGCGCTGGCCAACACGTACACGGTGCAGCTGGTGGCCGTGGTGAACCGTATCTCCGTGTGGTGGTTGCTGGTCGGCATGGTGGTGATCGTGGCCGCCCTGAGCTTCAAACCCTCGCACCACCAGTCCGCGTCGTTCGCCAACCACTTCGTCAACACCACCGGGTTCAGCAACGGGTTGTACGCGGCGATGCTGGGTCTGCTGGTGACCAGCTGGACGTTCACCGGCTTCGACGGCAGCTTCCACATGTCGGAGGAGACCGTGAAGGCCACGGTCAACACGCCCAAGGGCATCATGCGCGCGATCATCTACTCGGCGCTCGCCGGGCTGGTCCTGATGCTCGCCCTGGTGTACGCGATCCGCGACTACGCGGGCGAGGCGAGCTCGGCGGCCCCGCCGGTGCAGATCCTCGTCGACGCGCTCGGCATGGGCACCGCCAAGCTGCTCCTGCTGATCGTGATCGGCGCCATGCTGTTCTGCGGCCTCGCCAACATGACCAGCAACACCCGCCAGATCTTCGCCTTCTCGCGCGACGGCGCGATGCCGGGATCGCGCTGGTGGCACTCGGTGTCGCTGCGCACCCGCACTCCGGTCAAGGCCGTGTGGCTCGCCGCGGCCTGCTCACTGGTGCTGATCATCCCCGGCTGGTGGTCGCACACCGCCTTCACCGCCATCGTCAGCGTCAACGTCGTCGGCCTCTACCTCGCCTACGGCGTCCCCATCTTCCTGCGGCTGCGCCTGAACGACTTCGAGCCCGGCCCGTGGAACCTGGGCCGGTGGGGCAAGCCTGTGGCGGCGGTCGCCGTGGTCTGGATCGCGCTCAGCAGCGTGCTGTTCATGCTGCCGCAGACCTCGCCGATCACCACCACCTCGTTCAACTACGCCCCGATCGCGCTGGGTGCGGTGCTGTTCATCGCCACCGTGTGGTGGTTCGTCACCGCCCGCCACCGCTTCCAGGGCCCGGTCAGCTATGGCAGCCCCGACGAGGTGGCCGCGATGGACCTCATCTGACGCTCCGCCTCCCCCGCTTGACCTTCCGGGCCGTCCCCCGCCTCTTCGGAGCGGGGGACGGCCCGCGTACATGGGCGGACACCCGGCGCCCGGCCGGACGGCACGAACACGGCGCCGTGCGCCGTGGGCCCCGGCGCGCCACCGTTGCGGATGAGGCGCCTGCGGTCACGGCGGACTCGACCGCCACCATGCGCTCCCCGGGCGCCATTCCCCCGGTCGGCACTTCGCAGGATGATCCTGCCTTCAACGCCCTACCTGCCCGGTTCGTCCGCCTTCTGTCCCCCGCTCCGCGCTCCCGCCCGCTCACGCCGGGGGCGCACGAAAGGACTCCTCATGCCCGGAACGCGAATCACCTTCCTCGACGGCCAGGCCGGCCAGCCGCAGGCGCTGGAGCGCGTGATCGCCCATGTGCGGCGGCAGTTGGACGGTCCCGTCGGCGACCGGCTGCGTGGCGTCAGGCGCCCGCTCCTCGCCGGCATCGGCGCCTCGTACGCGGCCCTGGCGCTGCCGGTCGAGGTGCTGCGCGGCCACGGCGTGCCCGCCCAGCGGGTGCTCGCCAGCGAGATCGAGGAAGGGCTGGGCGGCTTCGACACCGATCTCCTCATCGGCGTGTCGCAGAGCGGCCGCAGCTCGGAGACGATCGCGGCGTTCCGGGCGGCGCGCGGCGTACCGACCCTCGCGGTCCTCAACGTCACCCCCTCCCCCCTCGGCGCCCTCGCCGGACTCACCGTCGACCTCGGCAACGAGCCGGACTCCTGCGCCTCGACCGTCGGCTTCACCGGTACGGTCGTCGCCCTCGACCTGATCGCGGGGGTGATCGCGGGCCGCGACGGGGACACCTGGGACGGCGTCCCCGAGCAGGCCGAGGCCGTACGGACGCGGGCGGCCCACGCCGTCGCCTCGCTGCGGACCCGCGCCGCGCGCTGCGTCGCCGCCGACTGCGTCGCCTCCGGCGCCTCCCGGGTCACCGCGGAGGAGGCGGCGCTGCTGCTGCGCGAGGTACCCCGGATGCCGGCCGCGGCCTCGGTCACGCGCAACTACCTGCACGGCGAGATGGAGTCGGCGGGCAACACGCTGCACCTCGTCTTCGGCTGCGGCCGCGAGGTGGCGCTCGCCCGCTCCCTGTCGGCCGCGGGCCATCTGACCCTGCTGGTGACCACCGCGCGGGTCAAGGCGTCCGGGAACCTCGCCGTCGTAAGGCTGCCCGACAGCCCACCCAGCGCCCGGGTCGTCCTGGAGACGGTCGTGGCACAGGAGCTGGTGGCGGCGCTGAGCGACGAACGGAACGTACCCATCGAGTCGATCGTCTTCATCAACGACGACACCAAGGAGGGCGGCATCGTCCTCGCGGACTTCGAGCGCGCCTCGCCCGTCGCGGTCCTCTGACGGAATTTCCGCTTTGGCGGCGGAGTGGCGAAACGTCCCGCTACCCTCGGTGACATGAGGATCGCGTACGGCCAGCACACCCGCGTCCGGCTCGGGGCGGCCACCGCCGTGGCCGCCCTCCTCGCCCTGACGGCCGCCCCGCCGTCGACGGCCGCCGCCCGCCCCGCCGATCCCGCCCGCCAGGTCCCCGCCTGGCACAGCTGTGTGCGCGACGCCCAGGACACCTCCGGCCAGGAGCTGGAGAAGGCGGGCGCCCGGTGCGCCGAGGTGAAGGTCCCGCTCGACCACGCCCGCCCCGGCGGCCCGGGCATCACCGTCGCGGTCGCCCGCATCCGGGCCGCCGACACCGCTCACCGGATCGGCGCGCTCGTGGTGAACGAGGGCGGCCCCGCCGACCCGGTGATCGACTACCTGCTGGAGCGCCGGGCCGCGATGGGCGAACTCGCGGCCCGGTACGACGTGGTGGGCGTCGACCCCCGGTTCACCGGCCGCAACGCACCCATCGACTGCCGCTGGCCGACCAGCACGTACTTCCGCGCGGCGGGCAAGGACCGGGCGGGCTTCGCCCGTATGACGGCCTTCCAGCGCGATCTGGCCGCCAAGTGCCGCCGCAACGCGGCCGGTCTGCTGCCGTACGCGTCGACCCGTAACGCCGCACGCGACCTCGACATGGTGCGCACGGTGCTCGGCGAGCGGCGGATCTCGTACCTGGGGATCTCCTACGGCACCTATCTCGGCGAGGTGTACACCGCGATGTTCCCGGGCCGCACCGACCGGGTCGTCCTCGACGGCGTGCACGAGCCGCACCGCCTCGCCCCCTGGGCCGAGTACGGAACGGAGGAGGTGAACGAGAACGCCCTGCGCCACTGGGCCCGGTGGGCCGCGCCGCGCGACGCCGCCTACGGCCTGGGCACCACGGCCGACGCGGTCCTCGCGACGGTCGACCGCATCCAGGCGGCCGCCACCCGCCGCCCGTTCACGGTCGGGACCTACCGCATCGACGAGCACCTCCTGCCCCTGCTCGTGTACGGAGTCCTCGGCGACGACCTGGCGCGGAGCGACGCGGACATCGCCGTCATGGTCGGAACCCTCAAGCGGGCCGCCGAGACCGGCCACGCGGAGCCGGACCCCGGCCTCGCGGAGCTGCTGCCGGCGCTGTTCACCGGTCAGTACTCGGCCTACGGCAGCACCCAGACGGCGTATCTGTGCGCCGACACCCCCGGCCCGAGCGACCCGGAGGTCTTCCGGCGGGCCGTCGAGCGCAGCCGCGCGGCCCATCCGCTGTTCGGTCCGGTCCTCAACGACATCACCCCGTGCCCCTTCTGGACCGCACCGCGCGAGCGGCCGACCGTCGTGGACAACGACATCCCGGCGCTCATGGTCAACGCCACGGGCGATCCTCGCGTCCCGTACTCCGAGGCCCTGGCCATGCACGCCAAGTGGCCGAGCTCCCGACTGATCACGGTCGAGAACTCCTACCGGCACGCCGTGTACGGCATCGCCTACGGCAGTGCCTGCGTCAATGGCGCGGTCAACGCCTACCTGGCCGACGGGCGACTGCCGGACGCCGACCTCACGTGCCCGGCGGCGCGCGACGACATCCCGTCGACCAGGCCCGTGCGTCAGGTGCCGTAGACCTCCAGCTCGTATATCCGGGCGGCCTGATCCGCGGTCTGTGCGGGGGTGACGACCGAGAGCCGCACATAGCGGGCGGAGACGGCGACCGGGTGGGTGGTGGAGTCGGCGCTGTTGCCGCGGACCTGGGCCACCGTGGTCCAGGTCGCCGCGTCGGCGGAGACGCTCAGGTCGAAGTCCCTGGTGTCCAGAGCGGCGCTCTCGCCGCCCGCGCCCGCGTGGCGCACGGTGATCGAGTTCAGCGGGTGGGAGGCGCCCAGGTCGACCCGGAGGTCCTTGGTGCCGGAGGCGAGCGAGCACCACTTGTCGCTGTTGCCGCCGCTGACGCTTCCGTTGACCGCCTTGTCCGGGGTCTCCGACCCGTTGCACGGCGCCGAGCCGGTCGCCGCCCGCCCGAGGGCGAGGTTGCCGCTCCCGCCGCCGTACACCTCCAGCTCGTAGACGCGGGCCGCACTGCCCGAGGTGTTGGACGGGCTGGTGACCAGCAGCCGGACGTAGCGGGCCGAGCGGGCCGGGACCGGGTGGTAGGTCCGGCTGGAGCGCGAGCCGGTGACGGTGGCCGCCGTGGTCCAGGAGGAGCCGTCGCTGCTGGTCTGGATCTGGAAGCCACCGGTGTTCCAGCCGGTGTTCTCACCGCCGAGACCGGCGTGCTTCACGACGAACGACGACACGGTCCTGGCGGATCCCAGATCGACCTGGAGCGAGGGGCCGCTCGCGGCCGAGCACCACTTGCTGTTGTTCTTCAACGAGCCGTCCACGGCCTTGTCGGGCGACTCGGCCGACGCGCAGGCGGCCGATCCGGTCGCCGTCGCGCCCTGGGCGAGGTCGGCGCCGAGCTCGGGCGCGGCCGGTACCGGAGTGGCGCCGTCCTGGAAGGAGGGCGGCACGTCGGACGCCCCGGTGCCCCAGGTGGCACTGGGCGCCGCGCCCATGGTGTACGTGAGGGTGGCACCGGCCGCGAGGTCCGGATAGCGCAGGTAGCTGTGGCTGGTGGCGGTGCCGTTGACGCCGAGCCCCTGCACATAGGGGCCGGAGCCGGAGGTGTTGATGGTGATGTTCCCGGCGGCGCGCTGGATCAGGACGGACGGGAACTGCGGCCCGTGCAGCGCGAGCGTGTCCGCGCCCGGCGTGGCCGGATACATACCGAGCGCCGCCCACACGTACCAGGCGGAGGTGGCGCCGAGGTCGTCGTTGCCCGGCAGACCGCCGGCGCCGGTGGTGAAGGACTCGGCCATCACCTTGCGCACCGCGTCCGAGGCTCCGGCCGGGTGGCGGGCGTAGTTGTAGGCCCACGGCACACCGTGCTCGGGCTCGTTGCCGATGTAGTAGTACGGCCTGCTCTGACCGGCGTTGACCTCGGTGAAGTGGTGGTCGAGGCGCTGGACGGCGGTCTGCCGGCCGCCCATGGAGTTGATCAGGCCGGCGAAGTCGTACGGGACCATCCAGGTGTACTGGGAGGCGTTGCCCTCGGTGAAGGTGGACTGGCTCGCCGGGTCGAGCGGCCAGGTCCAGGAGCCGTCGCTCTTGTGCTGCTGGACGTACGACGACTCCTGGCTGAAGGTGTTGCGCCACCACTGCGCGCGGCTCATGTGGGTGGTGTAGCTGGAGGTGTTGCCGAGCGCCTTGGCGAACTGGGCCACCGCGAAGTCGGACGCGGAGTATTCGAGGGAGTCGGATGGGTCGTCGAGGTAGTGCAGGTTCATGTACGTCGACTGGCGCCCGCGGATCGCGCTGCCCTGTGTGGTGCCGCCGTTGGACGCCTTCTCCATCAGGGCGAGCGCCGCGCTCGTGTCGAAGTCGCGCCCCCCGAACGCGTACAGGCTGGCGACGATGATCGGGCCCGGGTCGCCCGTCATCACGAAGTCCTCGTTGGTCTGCTGCGACCACTTGGGCAGCAGTCCGCCCTGCTGACCGTCCAGGACCATCGACTTGGCGATGTCACTGGCCTCGGTGGGCGCGATCAGCCCTATCAGCGACGCCCAGGAGCGGTAGATGTCCCAGCCCGAGTAGTTCTGGTACACCGGCCGGGCCGAGTTGTGCACGGCGTTGTCGAAGCCCCGGTAGTCGCCGTTCACATCGCTGGAGACGTTGGGGCTCTGCAGGACGTGGTAGAGCGAGGTGTAGAACTTCTGGCGCTCCGCGGTGCTGCCGCCGGAGACCTGGAGCCGGTTGAGCATCTGGTTCCAGGAGTCGTCGGCCGCCGTGCGTACCGCGCCGAAGTCCCAGCCGCCGTTCTCCGCGGTCACATTGGCCTGGGCGCCCGCGACGCTGACGTACGACAGGCCCACCTTGAACTGGACCGTGGTGTTGGCGGTGGTGTCGAAGGTGACGTAGGCGCCGGTGTTGGTGCCCGACGCGTTCGCCGAGCCGTCCGTGACGGTGGAGCCCGACCAGGTGCCGAAGCCGGTCGGGGTCCGGTCGAAGCGGATGTCGAAGTAGATCTGGTACGTCTTGGACGAGCCGCAGAACCCTCCGGCCGTCACGCTGCCGGTCAGCTCGTTTCCGTTGACGTGCACGGTTCCGGCGCGGCTGCCGGTGGCACTGCGGCCCGTGCCGACCAGCAGGCGGGAGGTGGCCGAGGCGGGGTAGGTCAGCTTGCCCATGCCGGTGCGGGTGGTCGCGGACAGCTCGACGTCGGTGGCGTAGCGGTCGAGGCGGGTCTTGTAGTAGCCGGGTCCGGCCACCTCGTTCGCCTTAGTGTAGCCGGACGCGTAGCCGGTCCAGTTGGAGCCCGGTGAGGTGCCGAGCGCGCCGGTGACCGGCAGCAGCGGCAGGTCCTCGTTGTTGGCGCAGCCCGCGCCGTCGAAGTGGGTGAGGCTGAAGTCCTCGACGGAGGTGTCCTTGTAGCGGTAGCCGGACGGGGAGGCGGTGGGGGTGTCGGGGCTGAACTGCACGCCGCCGAAGGGCACTACGGCGCCGGGGTAGGTGCTGCCCCCGGCGCCGCCCGGCACGGGGTTGGGGGCGTTGCTGTCGTCGGTGCCGATGAACGGGTCGACGTACTGGTTCAGCGGCAGCGCCGCCGCATGGGCCGGCGCCGCCGCGGCGAGGCCGACGAGGCCCGAGGCGGCCAGGGCGAGGGCGCTCAACGCCCCCGCGTACCGGGAGCGCAGCGGGGATCTGGAGGGGTGCACGGATCGGAGCACGAGGGGGGACCACCTTCTCGCGGAGGCCCGCTCGCCGTCCGGCGGGCTGCCTCGGGGACGGGGATGCTCGGAGTGCGGGTGAAGGATGGGCGTGTGAACGTTACCAATCAACTCAGGATTGTTGAGGTGTCCCTGACGACTCGTCAAGAGGTCGGGGCGTGCACAAGCCCCGGAACCAGCCGTTGAGGATGGGAACGTTACCAAGCCGGGCCCGCGCCGGAGCCCAGGCCGCACCAGCCGCACCAAGGTCCCCTCATCCGGCCTGACATGCGGCTCCGTCTGCAATCATCGACGCATCGCCGTGCCCGTCCCCGAAGAGGGGTCCGCCGCTGAGGAGGCCCGTGAAGCGCCCGACGATGAAGGACGTGGCCCGCGCCGCCGGGGTCAGCCCCATGACCGTGTCGCGCGCGGTGTCGGGCGAGCCCGGGGTCTCCCCCGGGACGGCCGCCCGAGTCGAGCAGGCCGTACGGCAGTTGGGCTACCAGCGCAACGACAACGCCCGCAACCTACGGCGCAAGAACCCCGGAACGTCCACGATCGGGCTCGTCGTGGACGATCTGGCCAACCCGTTCTACGCGCTCATGGCCCGCTCGGTGGAGGACGAGGCGCACCGCCGCGGCTGTCTCGTCCTCGTCGGCAGCACCAACGACGAGCCGCGCCGCGAACGCGAGGTCATAGCGGCCTTCACCGCCCGCCAGGTCGACGGCCTCCTGCTTGTCCCCACCATCGGCGGCCACGGCTTCCTCAAACAGCCGATGGAGGGCGGCACACGCGTCGTCTGCGTGGACCGGCCCGCCAAGGGCCTGGCCGTCGACACCGTCACGGTCGACAACCGGGCGGGCGCGGAGCGGGCCGTACGCCATCTGCTGGCCCAGGGCCACTCCCGTATCGCCTACCTCGGCGACCGGTTCGGCATCTGGACCCAGCGCGAGCGCCACGCCGGCTACCTCGACGCGCTGGCCGCGCACGGCATACCCGAGGACCCCGCGCTCGTACGGCACGACCTGCGCAGCCGGTCGGACGCGGCGGCGGCGCTGGCCGCGCTGCGGGCCCTGGCCCGGCCGCCCACCGCCCTGTTCACCACCAACGACGTGATCACCATGGGGGTGATGGGCGCGCTCGGGCACGCCGACCGCGTCGACGTCGTCGGCTTCGACGACTTCCCGCTCGCCGACCGCCTCAGCCCGCCGCTCAGCGTGGTCAGCCAGGATCCCGTCGCGCTCGGCGCCACCGCCGCCCAGCTGCTGTTCTCCCGGATCGACGGCGACCGCTCGGCGCCCCGGTCGGTCGTACTGCTCACCCGGCTGATCGTCCGCGGGCCTGGACAGCAGGGCCCCCACCACTCCGGGCCCACGTAGTCAGGGCGTGTCGCCCGCCCAGTCCCAGTGGTGCGGATCGCCGGGCCGCGGGCCGTACCAGGCGCGGCCGCCCGGGCCGTGGGAGCCGATCTCCGTGGCGAGCGCGGCGCCTTCGCTCAGCTGCCCGTCGCTCCAGCCGGTGACGTCGAGCAACAGCCCGTCCAACGGTCCCGCCACCAGCTCGCGGTAGACATGCCCCGGTCGCGGTCCGGGGTCCGGATCGTCGTGGTCGGCTCCGTAGACACGGCGCCGTATCAGCTCGTCCATACCCGCCAGCGTGCCATCCACCACTGACAACGACGGGTGCGGGCGGGGTGACCCGGGTGCACCACCCGGAGTGCGGCCGTGCGCCCGATCGCGAATCGTGGTGTCCCGATGGCATTCGAATCCGTCGGCCCGTGCGCCGGGCGCGGCGGCTCAGCGGCAGTCAGGGCGGCGTGCGATGGAGCTGGAAACCCGAGTCGACGGCCTCATGGACGGGCTCCGTGCCGATCTGGAACGGCTGGCGGCGATTCCCTCGATCGCCTTCCCGGGCTTTCCGCCCGAACCCGTCCAGCAGGCGCACGACCTGGTGGCGGAGCTGCTCCGCGACGCCGGAGTGCCCCACATCGAGCGGCTCGACCTCCCCGGCACCGCCCCGGTGGTCTACGGGCAGATCCCGGCCCCCACCCCGGACGCGCCCACCGTCCTGCTCTACGGCCACTACGACGTCCAGCCTCCCGGCGACCAGGCTCTGTGGCTCTCCCCGCCCTTCGAGCCGACCCCCGTCGAAGGCGGTCTGCGTGCCCGGGGCATCGCGGACGACAAGTCCAACGTCATCGCCCACCTCGGCATGCTGCGGGTGTACGGAGGGCGGCCGCCCGTCGGCATCAAGATCGTGATCGAGGGCCAGGAGGAGTACGGGAGCGCCTTCGACACCTATCCGCCCGTCGACCCCGAGCGGTTCGCCTGCGACGCCATGGTCATCGCCGACCTCGGCAACCTGCGCCCCGGCACCCCGACCCTGACCACCGGGCTGCGGGGCGCCGCCGAGGTGACGGTCGAGGTCCGCACGCTGGACGAGCCGCGCCACAGCGGCGAGTTCGGCGGCGCGGCGCCCGACGCGCTGCTCGCCCTGCTGAAGGTCCTGGCCACCCTGCACGACGTACACGGCGATGTGGCCGTCGAGGGCCTGCGGCGCGACCCCTGGACCGGAACCACGTATACCGAGGAGGAGTTCCGCTCCCTCGCGGGCGTACGCGAAGGGCTCCCCCTGATCGGGTCCGGATCGCTCGGTGAGCGGCTGTGGAGCGGGCCCGCGATCACGGTGATCGGCCTGGACGCGCCCGCCGTCGAACACGCGGCCTCGGCGGTGGTCCCCTATGCCCGGGCCAAGCTGAACCTGCGCTTCCACCCGCTCCAGGACCCGCGCGAGGCGCTGGGGAAGCTCGTCGACCACCTGCGCGCGCTCCGGCCCTTCGGCATCCCACTGACCGTCACCCCCGGCGACACCGGCCCCGGATACGAGGCGGCCACCGGCGGCCCCGCCTACCGCGCCGCGCTCACCGCGCTCAAGGAGGCGTGGGGCACGGAGGCCTCGTACGTCGCCACCGGCGGCTCGATCCCGCTGGTCAACGGCCTGGCCAGGGCCGCGCCGGGAGCCGAGGTGCTGCTGTTCGGAGCACAGGACAGTATGTGCAACCTGCACGCGCCCAATGAGCGTGTCCTCTTCTCGGAGCTGCGCAACACCGTCATCGCGATGGCCGCCTTCGTACGCGAATACGCAGAGGACTTCCCCGGCCGCGACGCGCGCGGCCGTAAGGGGGCCGGTCAGTGAGCGGCACGGGCGGGGTGGCGGGGCCCGGGGAAACCGCCTCGACCGAGCCGCCCGGTCCGCCGAAGAGGCGGAAGCTCGCGTTTCCGAGTGCGCTGACCGTCCTCGCGATCGTCACCGTCGCCGTGTGGCTGCTCGCGTTCCTCATCCCCTCCGGCCAGTACGACCGCAACGACAAGGGCGCCCCGGTCCAGGGCACCTACCACCGGGTCTCCTCCGGCCAGAGCTTCGTCGACCGCCTCAACGACCTCTTCCTGTCACCGGTCAACGGCCTGTACGGCATCCGCGACACCGCCTCCGGCGAGGTCGGCCCCAGCCTGACCGGTGATCTCTACGGCAGCGCGGGGGTGTTCCTCTTCGTCCTGGCGATCGGCGCGTTCATCACGGTCGTCTTCGCCACCGGCGCCCTCGACCGCGGCATCGAGCGCCTCGCCCACCGGCTGCGCGAGCGCGGCGCCCTGCTGATCGCGGGAGTGATGGTCGTCTTCTCGGTCCTGGGCACCGTGGAGGGCTTCGCCGAGGAGACGCTCGGCTTCTACGGACTGCTCGTCCCGATGATGCTCGCGCTCGGCTACGACCGGATGGTGGCGGTCGGCACGGCCATCCTCGGCGCGGGGGTGGGCGTGCTGTGCTCGACCGTCAACCCCTTCGCGACGGGCGTGGCCTCCTCCGCGGCCGACATCTCACTGGGCGACGGCATCGCGCTGCGCTTCGTGATGTGGCTGGTGCTGACGGCGGTGACCATCGCCTACGTCGTGCGCTACGCCCGGCGCGTACAGAAGGTTCCGGCGCGTTCGCTGAGCGGCTTCCTGCCCGGCGACCGTGAACTGAACGCGACGGACGCGGGCGAGGCTCCGGAACTCACCGGCACGCACAAGGCCGTGCTCGTGGTGCTCGGCCTCGTCTTCGCCTTCATGATCTTCTCGGTGGTGCCGTGGTCGAGCGCGCTCACCGGCAAGGCCGACGCCAAGCCGTACTCCTTCGAACTCGGCTGGTCCTTCCCGCAGTTGGCGGCGCTCTTCCTGTGCGCGGCGGTGCTCGTCGGCCTGGTGGCCCGCCTCGGCGAGCAGAAGACCAGCTCGACGATCATCCAGGGCGCGGGGGACTTCATCTCCCCCGCGCTCGTCATCATGCTGGCCCGCGGCGTGACCGTGATCATGAACAACTCCAGGATCACGGACACCGTCCTGCACTCCATCGAGGGCGTCGTGAAAGGCACCTCGTCGGGCCTGTTCGCCATCATCGTCTTCGTGGTGAACCTGCCGCTGGCCTTCCTGATCCCATCCACCTCCGGGCACGCCACCCTCGCGATGCCGATCCTCGCCCCGCTGGCGGACTTCGCGGGCGTCTCGCGCGCGGTGGTCGTCACCGCCTGGCAGGCGGCGAGCGGCTGGATGAACCTGTGGGTGCCGACCACGGCCGTGACGATCGGCGGCGTCGCCCTCGCCAAGGTCGGCTACGACAAGTACCTGCGCTTCGTCTGGCCCCTGCTCGTCATCCTGTTCGTGCTGATCTGCGGATTCGTGGCGCTGGGGGCGGCGATGACCTGAGGGCGGCGCTTCGGCTCCACCGCCGTGGCCTACGGCCTGCGGTGGGCCGGGTGGTCGCCCATCAGCGCGTCCGTCACCAGACGCACCCCGCGGGCGAGGCGGCCCAGCTGGTCCAGCTCCGTCGCGTACATCCGGATGGTGTTCTCGATGACCGCTTCCGCCACGCCCAGCGTGGGCAGCTCGGCCCGGCTGGTCTGGAGGGCCACCCGGACCGCGCGCATCTCGTGCTGGAGCTGGAGCTGTGCGTGCCGGGCGAGGATGACGTGGTGGCGGGTCAGCGGTGAGTAGCCGGCGTAGCGGGCCGGCAGCAGGTCGCGCAGCCAGCGGGTGGCCGTGCGTTCCCAGTCCCGCGTCCCGGGTTCCTTGACCTGACAGGGCCAGTCCGGGCTGAGCGCGATGGTGGGGGCCGTCTGGGGCATTCTCGTCGCTTCCGAAGTTGTCGAACTCTGATCGAGAGGTGGGAGGGGGGCGGCCCCGGCCTAGGGGTTAGCCGAGGCCGCCCGTGGGCGTCCGCCCGGATCCGAAAGCCTCGATCGAACATCCGGCTTGACGCGAGGAGGGGGGCGTCACGTCGGCTGTCCGCTCTGGGAGGGCGTGGGGTCGCCTTCCTTGGCATCTGGGGGATCGGGGGATCGCCACCGCCTCAGTAAACATATATACCGTTGAGTAAACAAGGGTATGAAAAAATTCATGCACCCGAAAGGTGTGAAGATCCCGGGGAGCCCGGCGGGCGAATCGGTCCTACAGGAAGAAACCGTGCTGGTCGGCGGCCTGCTCGTACTCCTCAAGGCGCGCCTGCGTCCGCTCCGGATCGGCGTCCGCCATCGCCTGGAGCAGGGCCGCGGCGAGCATGCTCGGTGCCGCGTACGAGTCGAACACCAGCCGCGACCCGGTGCCGGCGGTCAATGCCACATCGGCCTCGTCGACCAGCGGCCCCAGGGTGGTGTCCGTGATCAGCGCGACGCGCAGCCCCGTGCTGCGGGCCGCCCGCAGCGCTGCGAGGGTCTCCTTGGCGTGCCGGGGCATGGCGAAGGCCAGCACCCAGGTGCCGCCCGCCGAGCGGGACTGGAGCAGCGCGTCGTAGGCGACGCTGCCGCCGCGCGTCACCAGCCGCACATCGGGGTGGATGCGCCGGGCCGCGTACGCGAAGTACTCCGCCAGGGACACGGAGATCCGCAGTCCGAGGATGGTCAGCGGCACCGAGCCGGCCAGCTCGCGGCCGATCTCCAGCACCTGGTTGGTGTTGGCCACCAGCCTGCGCACGTTCTCCAGGTTCTCGATCTCGGCGTCCACCGCCGCCTGCAGCTCGTTGTGCCGGATCTGCTCGCGGGTCTCCGGCGACCCCGCGACCGCGCTCAGGGCGATCGGCTGGAGCACGTCACGCAGGGCGGGATAGCCGCTGTAGCCGAGGGACACGGCGAAGCGGGTCACGGACGGCTGGCTCACCCCGGCCCGCTCCGCGAGCTCGGTGATCGAGAGGAAGACGGCCTCGGTGAGGTGGTCGATCAGGTACTGGGCGATGCGCCGCTGCCCCGGGGAGAGGCGGTGGCCGTCGAAGAGGGCGCGCACCCGGTCCGCCGCGGGGCGCTCGTGGTCCGACGCCTGCCCGCTCGGCGTGATCGCGGCCGCCTGGGCGCGCGCCTTCTGCCCCGATGACACCGGCGGGCCTCCTTCTCATGCCATGTGTGTTCAAAACATAGCTCACCGCCATGGCGGCCCGGCGCCCGTTCCACCGCTGGGGGCGGGCGCGCATTCGAGACACCGGCGACTTCTAACGCTGGACATGACAAGCCGGAAGGTATTCCATGTGCCGCGCTCGCGCGGGGGATGCGGCCGGGGGGCCGCACGCGCGGCGGTCAGCGCACGGACCACACGTCCGGTTGTGGAGCAGGGGGACACATGGCCAGAGCAGGACGTCCGCAAGGGCCGCCGAAGGGCAGAACGGAAGCCGCCGACGAACTCGCGGTCTTTCTACGTGAGGTGACCCGCGGCCAGACGGTGCGGGAGCTCGCGCAGCGGTACGGCGGCGGCAAGACGGTGTGGAGCGAATACCGCTCCGGAGCGCGGGTCATCGCGCTCGGGCGCCTCAACACCGTACTCAAGGACCAGATCCGCGACCCCCGGCGCCGCGAAGAGCTGCTCGCCGAGGCCCGGCGGCTGCACGACCGGGCGCTCACCGCCGAGGTGGCGGGCAGACCCGCCCCGGGCGTGGAGGAGGCACTGCGTCAGGCACGCGCGGACCTCGCCGAATCGGGCCGTCTGGTGGAGAACCTGCTGGCGATGGTGACGCTGCTCCGGGAACGCGCGGACGACGGCGGGGCCGGTTACGCGAGCGCCGCCGCCGGGGTGCCTTCCCCGGCGGCCGGGCGGCCGTCCGCCTCCTCCACGCCCGCGGAAACGAGGTCCGTGGACGCCGCGGCCGAGGAAGCGGAATCCGCGGTGGCCGAGCAGGTGCGGCTGCGACTGGACCAGGCCGTCGACCAGTTGGTGGCCGCCCGGTCCGTGGAGGCGGCGGCACGACGGGCCGTCGCGGACGCCGAGGCCCAACGGGAGGCAGGTGCCGGGCGGGGGGTCGAAATCCGGTCGGATGCGGCGGAGTTGACGGACGCCGGCCCCGTGCCGGTGGCGGGCGCCTTGCGCGGGGGCGCCCCTGCGCCGAAGACCGACCGTTCGGCGGAGGCTGCCCGCACACCGGAGGCCGGGGCTTCGCCGGAGGCTGCTCGCGGACCGGACGCCGGAGAGCTGCTGGACGCCGGAGACCCGACGCAGGCCCGACTCGCACCGGAGGCCGACTCCGTGACCCACCCCGGCGCCGCGCCGGAGGCCGGTACCCCGCCCGGTGCCGCAGGGGCCGCGCCCGAGCCACCGGCCGTCACGGGCGCCCAAGACAGCCTCCCGTCCGTCCCCCTCGCGGACGCCACGCTCGCCTTCGAGCTGGTGCGCATCGGACACGCACTGGAGCAACAGCGCGCCGACGCCCGGTGGTTGGGGAAGCGGATACGGCGGATTCCGTCCCGCTCGCTCCCGGCCGTGTCCTCCCGCCCGTACGTCGTCGAGGGCGTGGTCCTGGAGCGGCTGGACAAGTCCGCCGTCGTGTCCGCCTCGCGGGGCCCGGGGCCTCGCGCCGCCCTCCCCGCCGTCCGGGACCCGCGCCACGGGCGGCGCGCCAGAAGAACGTTCGCCCTGCTGGGAACGGTCACCGCCCTCGCCCTGCTCGCCGCGGCCACCCTGGCCGGGGTCGTCCTCGCCCGGCACCACACCGCGTCCGTGCCCGGGACGACGGTCCGGCAGGGCCCCGGGTACCTTCCCTTACCGTCCGGCGCGCCCGGCACGGCGAGCCCGTCGGCGTCCGCGTCGCCCTCGCCCTCCTCACCCTCGCCGTCGCAGAGCTCGACTCGCGCCCCCGGCACCCCACGGGCGCCCCTGCCCTCCAGCCGGGCCTCCGCTCCTCCGCTCCCCTCGCTCGTACCGTCCCCGAATCCGCCGGCCGAGCGGGCGCCCGGCACCGCGTACGTCGTCTCGCAGGACCGGCGGAACATCCTCCGCTGGACCACCGAGGACCGTTCCTGGAAGGTGATCGGCCCGGCGGCGGAACAGATCTACGCGGGCGCCGCGGGGCTGTTCGCGACCAACCCCGGCGACGGGCGCATCTCCAAGTACGACGAGCCGTCCCGCTCCTGGTCCCAGATCGGGCTCCCCGGCGAGCAGTTCATCACCGCGGGGGACGGCCTCTACGCGATCACCGAACACCGCGACGCCGTCGTGCGCTGGACCGGCGTCGGTGGCGAGTGGGTGCGTATCGGCGGGCCCTCCACCCGGCTCTACGCGGGCGGCGCGGGCCTCTTCGCGACGAGCCCCGACACGGGCGGCCTGTTCCGGTACTCCGGTTACGGCGACACCTGGGTCGACGCCGGCGGCCCCGGCGCCGACTTCGCCGTCGGCCCCGACTACGTGGCCCGCCTCTCCCCCGACGGCAAGGAGATCTGGCAGGCCAACGGCAGGGGCAGCGGCTGGCGGCGGATCGGCGGCCCGGCCCACAAGCTGCACGCGGGCGGCGCGGGGCTGTTCGCCAGCGACGCGACCACCGGGCGGATCCTCAGGTACGACGGAGTCCCGGGCTCGTGGACCGCGATCGGCGAGGCGGGCGTCGCCCTTGCCGTGGCCGGCAACTCGGTCTACCGCATCGCCGCCGATGGCCCGGCCGTCTCCCGCTGGACCGGCCGCCGCTCCGAGTGGGTCCCGCTGGGCACCACGGCGAGCGCGATCGCGGCCACGGACTGACCGGTGTGCTCGACCGCTCTCCCGCACCGCCTAAAATCGTGCCGCCGGCGGGACGCGTCGGCGGCCAGGAGGGACAGCGCGCGGTGAACAGCGACAGTGACGTACCGATCTACGCCCAGCTCATACGGGAACGGGGGGACGTCCCTGGTGACGTCCGCCGGGAGGCCGAACAGATCCAGGCGAACCTGGAGCGGGTGATCATGCCGTTCCGTCCGGGCCTGCCGACGCCCGGTTTCTTCCGCTGACGCAGTGGGCTGCCATGTCGTTGAGTTCGAAGGACGGCTCGGCCACGGCGACGGTGACCGCGCGCGTGCTCGCCGAACACCGGGGGCAGGGGTTCGGCGAGCAGCTCCACACACCGTGGATCGAGCTGCGACTGGCCCGCTGAGGCGTCAGCGCACCACCTTCTTCGGGCACAGCAGCCTCGGCTGCCGGTCGCCCTTGAGCTTCGCGCTCACGCATCCGGCCGGGACATCGTGCGATGCGGTGGCCCCGAAGTTGGCGGTGACGGTCAGCACTCCGTCGCCGAAGACGGTGCGCTGCACGGCACGGTCGGCGGTCAGCCAGCGGAAGGACGTCAGCCGCTGGGTGCCCGCCTTCTCGTGGAGCGGGGCGAAGTACTTCTGCAGAGCCGCCAGTTCGGGCCCGTCGTGCTTCAGGGTCGGCCCGTCGAGGACGTAGTTCAGCGGGACGTTGTACAGCATCGCCAGCATCGCGCGGTCCTGCTTCTGCTGCGGCAGCTTGCCGAACGACAGCTCCCAGCGCTCGACGTTGACCAGTGAGCCGTGCAGGGCGGTCTCGTACAGCGGGATGCGGTACTTGGGGTCGTACATCTCCCGGGCGAGGTCGGCGGGCAGGTCGACCGGCTTGAAGAAGGTCTTCGGCGCCTTCTCCGGGGCGTATCCGCCCCACACCTCCTTGTTGCGCTGCAGCGCCCACAGGCCGTTGCCGACGGGGGTCGCCGACCCGTGGTTGAAGGCGACGACCTGGTTGGCCCACGCTCCGGCCGACTCGGAGCCGAGGACGAGCCCGCCGTCCTGGAGGCGCTTCATCCGGGCGAGGCGGTGGGCCCGGTCCTCGGCCTTGGTCATCTTGTGGTCGGGGCTGTGGTCCCGGAAGAGGTCCCCGGCCGCGTCGACGTCGAGGAAGTAGCTGTCGGCGCCGTTGGCCACCATGTGGCGCGTACGCTCGGCGAGGTAGTGCTTGGCCGGCTCGGACTGCTCGAACGCCTGCGAGCTGAGGTAGCAGCCCCGGTTGCCGAATCCGGTCTCCGGCTTGCCCTTCGCGTCGATCACGCAGTAGTCGGGGTAGACGCGGCCGGGCCACGCCGAGCTCGGCGAGTCGGCGGTGGCGGGGTCCTGCCCGTTGGCGAACGAGTCGTACGGGCCGACGAGGTAGCCGTTCTTCTTCGCCGCGCCGACGGCCCGGGCGCTCATCGGATCGGTTCCGGCGTCGTAGCCGAGCCACATCCGGCTCACGCCCAGCTTGTGCAGCTCCGCCATGCCCTGCGGCGTCCGCGCGTCGCCCCACAGATAGGCGTGGAAGGCGCCGAGCAGCTTGCCGTCGGCCGGGTTGGCCCTGATCTTGTCGCGCAGGCTGCCGAGCCGGCCGTGCTCGGAGAGCCAGTCGCGGTAGTCGACGGCGGGGGCGACCGGGTTCCCGTCGGTGAGGGCGAAGGTGACGGTGTACGAGCGGGTGTCCTCGGCGCCGTCGAAGGAGTGGGTGGCCGTGCCGCGCAGCCGGCCCCGGTCGGAGGCGAACCCGAGCGAGGTGCCGATGTCGGTGGGGACGAGATAGCTCGCGCCGCGCCTGCCGTACGTATAGCCCCACATCGGCATGGTGAGAGCGCCGGTGCCCAGGTCCATCGGCTCACCGGTGAGTCCGCGCTCGGGCGCGCTCCAGAAGGCGTCGCGCACGGGGATGTTGAGGCCCTCGCCACGCGGGAGCTGGAGGTCGGAGGCGGACGCGTCGGTGCCGGTGACCGGCCACCGCACCTCCCCGTCGCGCCCCGCGGCCATGCTCACACGCAGCCGCCCGCGCTCCGCGACGGCCGTGACCGTCAACTTCTTCGCGGGATACGTCCAGCGGGCTCCCCCTCGTATCTCGGTGACCGGGCCCGGTCGGCCGAGGTCGGTCGCGGCCGGGGCGGACAGCTCCAGGTCTCCCCCGGACTCCGGGTGCGCCCGTACGGCGAGTGACGCGGTGTCGATGACGGCGGTGCCGCCCCGGACCGGAACGGTGACCTTGCCGTCCCCGGTACCGGTGGCGGAGACTTCGGCGCCGGCCGCCGTGGTGCACCCGGCGAGCGCGGCGAGGGCGAGGGTGACGGCGAGCCCGTGGGCGGCGGCACGGCCCCGGGGCTTGCTGTGAGTTCGGCTGCGGGTCCGGCTGCGGGTCGAGGAAATTGATCTCATGCGTCGTGAATAGTCGTGCACTATAAGAGGGTTCTAAGAGCTCCGGTACAACGGGCAAGACAACGGAGAGTGTCCATGGGTGCTGCCAGGGTCGCGGTCGTGACGAGCGCCGCCGGTATCGAGTACGACGTGGACCTCCCCCTGATCGTCGACGCGCTGCGCGCCGACGGCCTGGCCGCGGAGGCGGTGGCCTGGGACGCGGACGCCGTGGAGTGGAGCGGATTCGACCGGGCGGTGATCCGCTCGACCTGGGACTACTCGGGACGGCTCGACGAGTTCCTCGCGTGGGCCGAGAAGGCGGGGCGCGCCACCCGGCTGTGGAATCCGGTGCCGGTGGTGCGCTGGAACAGCGACAAACGCTATCTGCCGGAACTCGCCGGGCGCGGCGTCGCCGTCGTGCCGACGCGGGTCATCGACCCGGGCGGTCGGTGCGAGGAAGCCGACTTCGATCTGCCCACCGGCGCGGTGGTCAAGCCCGCGGTGTCCGCCGGTGCCCGGGACACCGCACGGTACGAGCCCGGCCGGCACGCGGATGCCGTACGCCACGCCCGGATGCTCCTCGACCAGGGCCGCAGCGCGATGGTCCAGCCCTACCTCCCGCTGGTGGAGGAGGGCGAACGCGCGCTGGTCTTCCTCTCCACCGGCGAGGGCGGGCTGACGTTCAGTCACGCCATCCGCAAGCAGCCCGTGCTGACCGAGCCCAATGTGATCGACAACTTCAGGGACGCGCACCCGGGCATCGCTCCCTACGACCCGACCGGGGAGGAGATCCGTACCGCGCTCGACGCGCTCGCGGCGGTTCCGTCACCCGACGCCCTGCTGTTCGCGCGGGTGGACCTCGCGCTGGACGACAGCAGGACGCCGGTGGTGATGGAGCTGGAGCTCATCGAGCCGAATCTGTTCCTACAGAGCGATCCGCGCGCACTGGAGCGGTTCGCGTCCGCCGTGGCCGCCGTGGGATAGGGCTAGGCCCCAGGACCTAGGGGAGGGTGACGTCGACGCTGACCGGCAGGTGGTCGGAGGCATCGCTGTCGATGACCTCCGCCTGCCGGACGGTGAGGCCGGACGAGGTGAGTACGTAGTCGATGCGCTTGTGCGGGTCGCGGGCGTCGAAGGTGTATCCCGCCCCCTCCCCAGCCGCGCGCCACGCGTCGCCGAGGTGCCTGGTCAGTACGCCGACCTCGCGGGCGCCCGGAGTGGCGTTGAGGTCGCCCACCAGCACGGTGGGACGGTTGGAGTCCTCGATGACGCTGTTGATCGCATCGGCCTGGGCGAGCCGCTCGCTCTGCGAGGTGTGCTCCAGGTGGGTGGTCAGGACGCGCACCGCCGTGCCGTCCACGTTGATGTCCGCCTCCAGCAGGCCGCGTTGCTCGCCCTGGCGCGGGCGGGGCAGCCGTGCGTTGTGGGCCTCGACGACCGGGTAGCGCGACAGGATCGCCGTCCCGTACTGGCGCCGGGGCGCCCCGGACCGCGGCGGGTCGAGGCTGAGGTTGGCCCCGTAGACCACGTGCATGCCGAGGCGTTGGGCGAGCCAGCCCGCCTGGTCCACGAAGTTGCTGCGCGCGTCGTAGTGCCGGTCGACCTCCTGGAGGCCGACGATGTCGGCGCCGCTGTCCTTCACCACGCGGGCCACCCGGTCGAGGGCGAGGGCGTCGTCGGCGCCCACGCCGTGGTGGATGTTGTAGGTCAGCACGGTCAGGGTCTGAGGTGCGGCCGCCGCCGAGGACGTCGGTGCGGCGGTCATCGGGATGAGCATCAGGACGAGAGCCAGTGCGGACCTGGCGCACACACGGATCACTGAACACCTCTGTCTTCTTGGAAGGTTTACGGATGTCGTCGGACGGGGCGGCGCACAACTCGGAACATGCCGACGCGCCCTGACGGCGTGGGTGCTGCTCGGGGCCGTCGGGCGACGCGGACATGGACGTGGACGGGACGGGGGCTTCGGGGTCGGACTCGGGGCCTCGGTGTCTAACTCCCCACTTACCGAGCAAGGTTGACAAAAATCATCCGATTGGATGGAAATTCGTCTCGTGGGATGCGCTCGCGCTTCGAGAGGACTCGCGCGGCTTGCGCCTGTTGACCGGCCCGGCACCGCGATACTGCGTCCATGCGCATCCTGATCGCGACGGCCGGGTCGGTCGGTGACGTGGCGCCGTACACCGGTCTCGGCGTACGGCTCCAACAGGCGGGCCACGACGTGGCGATCGCCACGCACGAGGGTTTCGAGCAGGTGGTGCGAGGGGCCGGGCTCGGCTTCCGTCCGCTGCCGGCCGACCCCCGCGCGGTACTCGCCTCCGAGGGCGGGCAGCGGCTGCTGGACGCACGGACCAGGGCACGAACAGTCGTGGAGCTCGTACGCATCGGACGCTCACTGATGCCCGAGCTCGGCGCGGCCCTGCTGGACGCGGCGGCGCGCGGCACCGACCTGGTCCTTTCGGCGGCTACCACCGCCCCGTTGGCCCGGGTCGCGGCGGAGGCCCTCGACGTACCCAGCATGGGTGTGTTCCTGCAACCGCTCGCGCCCACCGGCGACTTCCCGCCCGTGGCCACGGGAGCGCGCTCGATGGGCCGGTACGGCAACCGCCTCGGCGGCGCGGCCGTCCAGCTCGCCACCGACCGTATCTTCGCGCCCGCCGCCCGCGCCCTGCGCGAGGAGCTGGGACTCGCCGCCCGCGGCCAGGCGGCCCAGCGACGGCTCGACGCACGCACCAAGTGGCCCGTGCTGCACGGGTTCTCCCCCACTGTGGTCCCGCGCCCGGCGGACTGGCGGCCGGGGCTCGACGTATCGGGTTACTGGTGGCCGCACCCGCGGCCCGGCTGGCGGCCGGACCCACGGCTCACCGACTTCCTGAGCAGCGGTCCGCCGCCGGTGTTCGTGGGGTTCGGCAGTCTGGTCGTCGCCGATTCGGAGCGGCTCGGGGCGCTGACGCGTGACGCCTTGCGGCGGGCGGGAGTCAGGGGCGTGGTCCAGGCGGGCTGGACGGGGCTGTCGGTCAGCGACGACGACGTGCTCACGGTGGGCGAGGTGCCCCACCACTGGCTGTTTCCGCGGATGGCGGCGGTGGTTCACCACGCGGGCGCCGGAACCACGGCCGCCGGGCTGCGGGCGGGGGTACCGGCGGTACCGGTGCCCGCGCAACTGGACGCGGGATTCTGGTCGTCACGGCTGACCGCGCTGGGTGTCAGCCCCGGTCCCGTACCCCTGCGCTCGCTCAGTGCGCACCGGCTGGCGGCGGCGCTGCGGCAGGCCGTCGAACAACCGGCCTTCCGGGACCGGGCCCGGGTGCTCGCCGCCCGTATCCACGCCGAGGACGGCGCCGCGGACGTGGTGGCGGCCGTGGGGCAGCTGGCGGGGGCGGAACGGTAGGGAGGAGGGCCGCTTTCGCCTCTCCCGGGAACACCCTCACAGGCCTGGGGTGGGCCTCACGACGCCCGGGCGTCCGTTCCCTACGGGGAGCGGACGCCCGGGCCTTTCGCGGTTCAGAGGCTCAGAGGCTCAGCAGGTCCAAAGCCTCAGAGACTTCCGGGACTTCAGGAACCTCAGAGGCTTCAGAACGTGAGGTTCCAGCTGTCGATGCGGCCGGTGTCCCCGTTGGCGTTGTCGTTCACACGGAGCTTCCAGGTGCCGTTGGCCACCCGCGCGGAGGCGTCGACGGTGTACGTCTGGTGGATGTCGTCCGCGCTGCCGCCGGTGTGGTTGTGCAGGGTGTACACGGTGCCGTCGGGGGCGACGAGGTCGACCTTCAGGTCACCGATGTAGGTGTGCACGATGTTCACGCCCACCTTGAGCGCGGCCGGGGCGTTGCCGGTCACGCCGGTGACCGTCAGCGGGCTCTCCACGGTGGTGTTGTCGCTGACGGCGACATCGGCCGTGTTCTCGAAGTACTTGCCCGGCGGGACGGTGGCGCCGACCGCCTTGAGCGCGTCCACCTGGCCCTCGCCGAAGAACGCGTTCTTGGCGGTGGTGCCGGTGCACCGGCTGTCCGACGGGCAGGCGACGTCGTTGGCCTGGACGGCCAGCTTGTCGCGCAGCTGCGCCGGGGTGATGCCCGGGTCGGCGCTCGCCAGGAGCGCGGCCACACCCACGACGTGCGGGGAGGCCATCGACGTACCGCTCTTGGTGCCGTACTTGCCGCCCGGCAGGGTGGAGTACACACCGTTGGAGCCGTCGCCGCCCGGGGCCGCGACGTCGATGACCCCGTTGCCGAAGTTGGAGTACGACGCCTTCACATTGCCGCTGCCCATCGCCGAGACCGTGACGACGCCCGGCAGTTCGGTCGGGATGTCGAGGCAGGCGTTGGTGATGCGGCGGGTGGTCGGCGTCGAGTCGTTGGGGCTCGCGGTGTCGGTCGTCTTGTTCGCCAGGTCGTAGTTGGAGTTGCCCGCGGCGGCGACCTGGAGGGAGCCCTTGCCCTCGGCGTACTCCTGGGCGCGGCGCACCCCCTCGATGATGGCGGCCTGGTCGACGTTGTCCGGGCAGTTGAACTGCCACGGGTCGGTGTAGTAGCTGTTGTTGGTGACCTTGAAACCGTGGTCACCGGCCCACACCAGACCGCAGACGGTGTTCTCGGCGTAGAAGAGCGTCGAGGTCGGCTCGGCGAGGCGGACCGAGGCGATCTTCACGCCCGGTGCGACGCCGACGACGCCCTTGCTGTTCTTGGCGGCGGCGATGGTGCCCGCGACGTGCGTGCCGTGGCTGTCCACGTCCCGCCAGGCGCCGGCGCGGGTGTCCGGCTTGCCGTAGGCGCAGGAGACCGAGTCGGTGGCGTCGAAGTTGGGCGCGAGGTCCTGGTGCTGGTCGTCCACGCCGGTGTCGAGGATACCCACCTTCACCGAGGCGGATCCGGTGGAGACCGCCCAGGCCTGGTCGGCCTTGATCTGGCTCATGTCCCAGCGGACCGGCTCGCCGGCGGGGGTGGTCGACTGGGCGGGGTTGTTCGGCAGCGCCGGGTCGTAGGCGTCGGCCGGGACGTCCGCGGTGCGGGTGGCGCCGACCTGCTGGACTCCGCTGACGCCCCGCATGGTGGTGGCGAAGGTGCCGGAGGCGGAGTGGGCGACGATGACGCCGATCGCGTCGAAGGAGGAGAAGACCGTGCCGCCGTTGGCGGTGACGGCCGAGCGCACCGCCGAGGTGTCACCGGGTGCGGTGATGACCAGGTAGGCACGGGTGCCGGCGACCCAGGCCGCGCTCCGGGCCGTGACCGGCGCGGCCGCGTGGGCCGGGGCGGCGGCAGCCGGGGCGACGGGCTGGGTGCTCGCGAGGGCGGGAGCCGCGAAGGTCAGCGCGGCTCCGAGGGCGGCGGCGCCGACCAGGAAACGTCTGGGGCGTCTGGATATGGGGGGTATCAATGCGTCCTCCGATGACCCGACAGGTGCGGGTGGCACCTACCGGGTCGTACGAAACGAGTGGTGGACGCAAGATGTCAGATGATCACCCGGGGAGGGAAGTACCTTTCACCGTACGGGTGTTCCGGCGGGGCTACCGAAACGTGCCGGAAACATGATCGTTTCCGATACGCACGTCGGGTGAGCAGGGCGGACGGTCAGAGCGCGTGCCCGGTCGTCGCGTCGACGTGGGCGGGCACCTCGTCGTGGCGGTCGCCCACCGTGAGGGTCCCACTGGGCTCGAACACGAGGATCGAGGCACCGGACGGCGAGGACGGTTTGTGCTCGGTGCCGCGCGGCACGGTGAAGACCGAGCCGGTGGCAAGGGTCACGGTCCGCTCGCCGCCGGCCTCCCGCAGGGAGATGTCCAACTCCCCGTCGAGCACCAGGAAGAACTCGTCGGTGTGGTCGTGGACGTGCCAGACGTGCTCGCCCTCGACCTTGGCGACGCGTACGTCGTAGTCGTTGACGCGGGTGACGATGCGGGGGCTCCACAGGGCGTCGAAGGAGGCCAGGGCCTGGTTCAGGGCGATGGGTTCGTTGCTCATGACCTCATCCTCGGCCGTGGTGCTCCGCCCCCGCGAGTGCTAGAAATCGCATATGCCGCAAGATTCCTCGCATGGGGCCCGCGCGCCTCACACCCACCGGGTCGTCGTGATCGTCGACGAGAACTCCAACCCCTTCGAGCTGGGCTGTGTCACCGAGGTGTTCGGCCTTCGCAGGCCCGAACTCGGCCGTGAGCTCTACGACTTCACCCTGTGTGCCCCCGAGCCGCACACTCTGATGCGGGACGGGTTCTTCACGCTCACGGGCGTCGCCGGACTGGACGCGGCCGACACCGCGGACACCCTGATCGTGCCCAACCGGCCGGACACCGACGTGCCCCGGCGCCCCGCGGTCCTCGACGCCGTCCGCCGTGCGCACGCGCGCGGCGCACGTCTGGTGGGGATGTGCAGCGGTGCCTTCACCCTGGCCGAGGCCGGGGTGCTCGACGGGCGCCGCGCCACCGCGCACTGGCAGTGGGCCGACTCGTTCCGGGCCCGCTTCCCCTCGGTCGATCTGCGGCCGGACGTGCTGTTCGTGGACGACGGTGACATCCTCACCTCGGCCGGCAGCGCCGCCGCCCTCGACCTGGGACTGCACCTGGTCCGCCGCGACCACGGCGCCGAGGTGGCCAACTCGGTGAGCCGAAGGCTGGTCTTCGCCGCCCACCGGGACGGCGGGCAGCGGCAGTTCGTGGAGCGGCCCGTCCCCGACGCCCCGGACGAGTCGCTGGCTCCGGTGCTCGCCTGGGCCCAGGAGCGGCTCGGCGAACCCCTCACCGTGGCCGACATCGCCACCCGCGCGGCCGTCAGCCCCGCCACCCTGCACCGCCGCTTCCGCGTCCAGCTCGGCACCACCCCGCTGGCCTGGCTCACCGGCGAGCGGGTCGCCCTCGCCTGCCGTCTCATCGAACGCGGCGAACCGCGGCTCGACGTGGTCGCCCGCCGCAGCGGCCTGGGCACCGCCGCGAACCTGCGCGCCCGGCTGCGCCGCGAGACGGGCCTGAGCCCCTCGGCGTACCGGAGGCGCTTCGGCCCGGAACCGACGCTCACGCCACGGTGACCGCGAGTGTGTGCTGCCCGGTCGGCGGCACCTTCCACACCGCTGACAGGCGCCGGGCGGGCCGCTGCGGCTCGACATACGTGGCCGCAGCGGCCCCGGCCCCAACCGGGTTCAGCTCGCGCAGTACGTGTCCCGCTGCGGACGCACGCCTGTGGTGAGGAACGTGGTGACCGCGCGGTCGCCGCACGCGTTGCCGTTGTCCAGGTACATGCCGTGGCCGCCGTGGTCGACCGTGACCAGGCGGGCCCGGTCGCCCCACGCCTCACGCATCTTCAGCGCGCCGAAGTACGGCGTCGAGGGGTCCCGCAGGCCCTGCACCATCAGGATGTTGGACGGGCCGTCGTCGGTGAGCCGGACCGGCTTCTCGGCCGGTGCGTCCTTCATGAAGGTGCAGGGCAGAACGTTGACGGGGCTGCCCGCCGTGAGCGGGTGGCGGATCCGGTCGGCCGCGACGGCCCGCTCGTACGAGGGGACCGACTTCGGCCAGCTCACGTCGTTGCAGAGCACCCCCACGACGGCCGCGGCCTCCTGGTCGCTCATCGGCTCGGCGAGCGGGCCGGGCAGGGCCGGTGTCGCCTTGGGGTCCTGGGCCGCCTTGATGAGCTGCGCCAGCATGGGGAAGGTGCCGTCCGAGTAGAGGGCCATCTGGAGCGCCTGGCGGAGCTGGTTGCCGGTGAGCAGGACACCGTCCTTGGCCGTCTTCCTCGGCTCCGCGTCCAGCTTCGCCGCCAGGGCGATGACCAACGGCCGTACGTCCTCGGCGCGTTCGGCCAGCCGCAGGCCCTTGGCCTCCCGGGCCGGGTCGGAGGCCCAGGCCGCGAAGTCCGGGAAGCGGATGTCGGCCGCCGGTGCCATGTTCGCCAGCCAGCCGCGCTCGACGCGCGCCGGGTCGGGGTCGCCGCTGCTGTCGAGCACCCAGCGGTCGGTGTGCTGCGGGAACAACTGCGCGTACACCGCTCCCACGTAGGTCCCGTACGAGACGCCGTACGCCGACAGCTTGCGCTCGCCGAGCGCCCGGCGGAAGCGGTCGATGTCACGGGCCTCGTTGCGGGAGGTGAAGCTGCGCAGCTCCGGGCCGCCGTTGCGCGCGCAGGCCTCGGCGATGCGGCGGGACCTGGCGATGTTCTCGCTGATGTCGCCGCCGGGGCCGGGCCACGACCGGAGGTTCACCATCATGCGGTCGTCGTCGGAGAGTTCACAGCTCGCCGTGGTGCTGGCGCCCACGCCGCGCGGGTCGAGACTGACGATGTCGTAGGCACCGCCGGTCTCCTTGCGCAGCGCGGCCCCCTGCTCGGCCAACTGCTGGAGCCCCGATCCTCCCGGCCCGCCGGGAATCACCAGGAGCGCCCCACGCCGCTTGTCCGGAGTCTCGCTGCGCAGCCGGGAGACGGCGATCGTGAGGCTCGGGCCGTGCGGATCGGCGTAGTCGCGCGGCACGGGCAGCAGGGCACACTCCCGCCCGGTCGCGGCGCCGTCGTCGGCGCAGGGCTTCCAGTGGAGCACGGGCGCCTCGGCGCTGCCGGAACGAGCCTGGGCCGCCGGTACGGCGGTGGCGGTCAGGGCCGTGGTGGCGGCCGCGAGGGAGAGGGCGATCGCGAGGCCTCGGTGGCGGTAAGTCGTCATGGGACAAGGGTGGTTGAGCGGGCCGCGTGATCCCATCCGGCAGGCAGGACGGCGGGGGTGGGGCTAGCCCCCGGGGCGCGCACGGGTCCGCGTCACGTGGTGTGCTTGTGGAGCGCCTGTGACACCTCCGGGCGAGCCGCACCCCGATTCCGGGGTGCGGCAAAGGGCTTTGACGTGCTGGTCAGCGCACGATCTGGTCGCCGTCCGGCACGTCCTCGACCGTCACCGCGCCGCGCGGCTGCCTCAGCTGGAGCGCCACCGCCTTGGCCAGGCCTTCGAAGTCCCGGCCCTGGGGCTGCGGTACCGCTTCCCCTTCGCCGTACGCCTCGATCGCCCGGGTGAAGTAGCCGGGGTGCCAGGCGCCCACGGCGCCCCGGACCTCGACGGCGGCGACCGGGCGTCCCGCCACGGCCTTGCGCAGGGCGGGCAGGATCTCGTCCGACCTCAGCTCGCCCGGCACCTGGAACAGGCTGGCGTGGGCGCCGACCAGGCCGCCGCCGCGCAGGCGGACCGTCACCGTCAGACAGCTGGTGACGGAGGGGTAGGTGAGCACACCGCCCCGGGCGACCTCCCTGATCTGGCCCTCCGTCACGGTGGCGGCGGCCGGCGCCGAGTGGGCGGGGGCCACGGCGACGCCCGCAGGGCGGGCCTGTGCCTGCGCGGGGACGGCGACGGCGGCCGCGAGGAGCGGCAGGGCCAGCGCGAGCACCACCGCACGTTCTCCCGTACGGCTCCGGTCGGTTCGGGTGGTTCGGGTGTTTCGCTGGGACGGCTGCTGCGGGGACAAGAAGAACTCCTGTTCAGGGCGGACTCGGGGCCGGGCCGGGGGCACGGGCCTCGCCGCCAAGTATTCAGGGTGCCTCGAACAAGGTGGGAAAGCGCGGTGCCAGCCAGGGTTTGCGGCCCCACGCCAGGACGCGGCCACGGGCGATGGCCGCGCGGGGCTCGACGCGGCCGAGGGCCATCAGCAGGAACGTGACGGGCTCGATGTGGATGGTGCAGTCCGGGCGGCCCGGCGGCCGTTCACCGACGGTGGCCGCACCCTCGGTGAATTCCACGCCGAACCGCGCGCCGCCCCACAGACGGACGGTGTACCGCGCGTTGCAACCCGCCGCGGCACCCGCGTCCACCACCCGTGGCATCGCCGCGACCATGAACGGCAGGGTCAGCTCGACGCGCCGCCGGTCGAGCATGTGCGGGCGGCCCACCGCGCGGGCGATGTCGTAGCCGTGGCCGAGCATGTGCGTGAGCAGATACGCGCCCAGGGTCGGCAGGTCCATGGTGCCCATCGGGGTGACCAGCGGCCCTGCTCCACCCCCGTCCGCCGCCCCGGCCGCGTCGAGGTAGGCCGCCGACTGGGCCACGATCATCGCGGCCAGCGGCTCGGCCGCCCGTTCGCCGAACTCGGCGAGGGCGCGCGCGTTGGCCGCCGCGATGCTCCCGGGCGTACCGTCCCCGTGGCCGCGGCCGTGTCCCGCCGCGATCTCGGCCATCAGCTGGTTGGCCTGCGCCAGGTGCGCGGCCGTCTCCCCCAGCGTCCACTCAAGACCCGGTACGGGCACGCTCGTGTCGCGGGCCCCGCGCAACAGCAGGGCGATGTCCTCGGCGGTGCCGCGTATCGCGTCGCCGAGCCCCGGCGGCAGGCTGTTCCCACTCGACTGGTGTGCGCTCATGGCGCCGGAGCCTGCCCCAGCCCGTGCCGTGTGTCCAGGGCCGGGCGGAGCCGATCACGGCGGCGGCGAAGATCCACGGGTATCGACAGGAGGCGCGCGGGTCGTCCACAGTGGCCTCTCGTCCGTCGTGACCGAGCCAGCAGCGCCGAGGAGCCACCGTGACCAAGTGGGCAGGCCGGACCGCCACCGAGATAGCCGAGGCCGTACGGCAGAAGGTGGTCACACCCCGCGAGGTGGTCGCCGACCACCTCGCCGCGATCGCCGCGCGGAACGGGCGGGTCGGCGCGTTCCGCGTGGTGCGCGCCACCGCCGCCCTGGCGGAGGCGGACGCGGTCGGGGCGCGGGCGGACCTGTCCCGGCTGCCGCTCGCCGGAGTTCCGGTGGCCGTCAAGGACAATCTGCCCGTACGCGGCGAGTCCACCCGCAACGGCTCCGCGGCCACCCCGGCGACCGCCGCGGCCGAGGACCACGTCACCGTCGCCCGGCTGCGGGCGGCGGGCGCGGTGGTGGTGGGAGTCACGCACGTACCGGAGTTGTGCGTCTTCGGGACCACCGACGGGGTGCACGGCATCGCCCGCAACCCCTGGGATCCGTCGCGTACGGCGGGCGGTTCCTCCGGGGGCAGCGCGGCCGCGGTCGCGGCGGGTCTGGTGCCGCTCGCGCTCGGCAACGACGGCATGGGTTCGCTGCGGATCCCGGCCGCGCACTGCGGTCTGATCGGCCTCAAGCCGGGCACCGGGCGCGTGCCGTCCGACCTGGGCGGTGCCTGGTTCGGGATGTCGGAGAACGGCCCGCTGGCGACGACGGCGGCCGACGCGCGGCTGATGTTCTCGGTGCTCGCGGGCGAGACGCGGCCCGGAGCCGACGAGTCGGCCGACCCACCACGCGCGCTCAGGATCGCGGTCTCCACGCGCAGCCCGATCGCCGGAGTGCGCGTCGGCCGCGCGTACGCCTCGCTCGCCCGCCAGGCGGCCCGGGTGCTCGTGGAGGCCGGGCACCGGGTGTCGGCCGCGCATCCGCCCTACCCCCTCACCTTCGGCACGGTCATCCTCGCCCGCTGGACGGGAGGCACCGCGCAGGACGCCGAGGGGCTCGACCCGCGCCTGCTCACCCCGCGCACCCGGCGGCACGCGGCGATCGGGCGGGCCGCCGGGCGGCTCGGGATGCTGCGCGCGGACCACCGGGGCGCGCTCAACAGACGCCTCGCGCCCTTCTTCGAGGAGTACGACGTCCTGCTCACGCCCGCGCTGGCCCGTCGCGGCCCGGCGGCCGACGCCTGGCACGAGCGCGGCTGGCTGGCCAACGTCCTGGTCAACACGGCCTGTTCGCCGATGACACCGCCGTGGAACCTCTCCGGCCACCCCGCGCTCGCGATGCCGTTCGGCTCGCTGCCGACGGGCCTGCCCGGCTCCGTCCAGCTCGTCGGCCGCCTCGGCTCGGAGCACCAACTTCTCAGCGTGGTAAGCCAGTTGGAGCAGGCCCGGCCCTGGAAGCGCACCGCGCCCGCTCCACCCGTCAGGGCCGTGCTTGACTGAGAGCGCACTCCAATTCGTAGCTTCTCCGGCATGACGACGCGCACGACATCCCACACGGCATCCCACACGGCATCCCACCCGACTCGTACGACTTCTACGCCCCCTACGACGACTCCTCAGCGCAGGACCGGTTCGGGGCACGGCCCCCGCAGCACCGCACAGGAGGTGCTGGAGGGCGTCGACCTCACGGGGAAGCTCGCCGTCGTCACCGGCGGCTACTCGGGCCTCGGCCTGGAGACAACCCGGGCGCTGGCGGCCGCCGGGGCCCATGTGGTGGTGCCCGCCAGGCGGCGCGCCGCCGCCCAGGAGGCGCTGGCGGGCCTCACCGGCGCCGACGGCGGTGTCGGGCCCGCCATCGAGGTCGACACCCTGGACCTCTCCGACCTCGACAGCGTCCGCGCCTTCGCCGACCGCTTCCTCGCGTCGGGCCGGGGCATCGACATCATGGTCGACAACGCCGGGGTGATGGCCTGCCCCGAAACCCGGGTCGGGCCGGGCTGGGAGGCGCAGTTCGCGACCAACCACCTCGGCCACTTCGCCCTCGTCAACCACCTCTGGCCGGCGCTGGCGGCGGGCGGGGCGCGGGTGGTGGCGGTGTCCTCGCGGGGCCACCAGCTCTCCGGCATCCGCTGGGACGACGTGCACTTCGCCCGGGGCTACGACAAGTGGCTGGCGTACGGGCAGGCCAAGACGGCCAACGTGCTCTTCGCCGTCCACCTCGACGCACGGGGGCGGGACGCGGGGGTGCGGGCGTTCGCGCTGCACCCCGGCGAGATCCTGACGCCTTTGACGCGCCACGTCTCGCGCGAGGAGATGATCGACGCGGGGTGGGTCGACGAGGAGGGCAACGTGGCCGACTCGTTCAAGACGCCGGAGCAGGGTGCGGCCACCCAGGTCTGGGCGGCCACCTCCCCTCAACTGGCGGGCCTGGGCGGTGTCTACTGCGAGGACTGCGACATCGCCGAGCCCGCGGGCGGCCCGGGCGACAACGGCCTCGTCGACGGCGAGGTGCCGCGCGACGAACTCACCACCGGTGTCAGCGCGCACGCGACGGACCCCGAGCAGGCCGCACGGCTGTGGCGGCTCTCCGCCGAGCTGACCGGGGTCGACGCGTTCGCGGAGAACGCCTGACGCAGGAGTGGGGGCGGTCGGGGGTTGCTCCCGGCACCCCGAACCGCCCCCACCGACGTATGCACCGCCCCCACCCACGGGTGCGCCACACCCACCCACGTAAATGAAGCTTCAACCGTCCTGTGGCACACGTGAGTTGGCGGGCCGTCAAGGTGACTGGCGCCGGGCGCACATGACATGATCGGCCTTCGCGTTACTCCCGAGTAACGACCCCCCTCCTCCCATCCGAAGGTCACATCTACGTGCGCACGTTCACCACACGCCTCCTGGTGCCCGGCCTGGCCACCCTGGCCCTCGCCGCCACCGGCTGCTCCTCGACCGGGCACAGCAGTGCGGCCCAGCCGGGCAGCACCGCCACCACCGCGGCGGCCGCCGACGACACGCAGCGGCTCGACGTGGCCGCAGCGCCGCAGGAGGCGTCCGCGCCGACGGCCGTGGCCCGCACCCGTACGGGCAAGGGCCGGCCGGAGAAGTCCTCGCTGAAGGTCGCCTCCTACGACAAGACGAGCCGACGAGCCGTCATATCCACCGCCCCGCAGCGGCACACCACCGCCCCCAGCCACTCCCCCGCGCCCGACAAGCCCGTCGCCGTCGGCGACGTCATCGCCAGCGCTCCGGCGCCGGGCGCCCCCAACGGACTGCTCGCCAAGGTCACCGAGGTCGTCGGGAAGACCGCGAGCGGCACCGAGGTGAAGACCGCCTCCACGACGCTGGCCTCGGTCCTCAAGGACGACAAGGCCGACGGCAAGGTCCCGGTCGACCCGTCCTCGGTCAAGGTCGAGCCCCTGATGAAGGGCGTCACCTTCTCCTGGGCCAAGAGCAAGGGCCTCAACTTCGGGCCCAAGGGCGCCAAGCTGCCGCTCGGCAATCTGCGCCTGGACGTGAACGCCGCGGTGGACACCGCCAAGGACGCCCCCGCCTCGGCCGGCGCCTCGGTCTCCGGCTTCGTCCAGCTTGCCCCCGAGGTCGAGTTCTCGTACGACGGCAGCTCCGGCGGCTTCGGGCCGCGCTCCGCGTTCCTCGGCATGAGCGGCGACTGGTCCTCTCAGTGGGCGCTCAAGGGCCGCGCCGCCGCGAGCACCGGCGCGCCCAAGCGCATTCCCTTCGCCAAGCTGCACAGCACGCCCGTCATCCAGGTCGGCCCGGTCCCCGTCGTCGTCAACCTCGACCTGACCTGCTACGTCCAGGTCGAGGCCGACGGCCATGTCACGCTCGACGTCCAGCAGGACGTCAAGGGCGACTTCCGCGTCGGCGGCAGCTACGCGTCCGGCAAGGGCTGGACCCCGGTCAGCACCTCCGCCGTGCACAGCTCGCCGGTGACGGCCACCGTCGCCGCGGCCGGGCGCGTCAAGGGCGCCCTCGGCGCCGAGGCCTCCGTCGGTCTGTACGGAGCCGTCGGCGTCAGCGCCGACTTCGCCCCCTATCTGCGCGGCGAGGCCGACGCCAAGGCGACCGCGTCGACCGACGGCAAGGCGTCCGTGTCCGGTGCCTGGGCCGTCTACGGCGGCTTCGACCTGAGCGGGCAGCTGCACTTCCAGCTGTCCCTGTTCGGCACGCCGGTCATCGAGCGCCGTATCCCGCTGGGCGCCCTCCACCGCGAGTGGCCGCTGGCGAGCGGGCACGCGCAGAGCTAGGGCCTGTCCGGCGCACAGGTGTGAGTGGGCCGGAAGGCGGGTCGCCTTCCGGCCCACTCGGGTGTCCGCGGGCAGGTGTCAGAGCACCGTGATGCCGAGCAACCGCGCGCCGCTCTCGCTGCGCGGCCGGTGGCGGCTGCCGGGCGCGAACACCACATAGGTACCGGCGCCGTGGCGCTCCTCCCCCTCGATCACCTCCCCACTGAGCACGTAGTAGCGCTCCTCGGTGGCGTGGACGTCGATCTCGGGCCACTCGCTGCCCGGTGCGAAGTCGACCAGCCAGCCGCGCGCGTGCCCGGTGATCCCCACTTTGCGGCTGACGATCCCGGGGGCGACCTCGACCTGCTCCACCTCCTCGACGTGCACGACGGTCTTCAGCGGTCCTGTTCCAGTGATCTCGCTCATGGCCCCACTGTGGATCACACCGGAGCCGCTCCCCGAGAGTCCAGAAAGACATCTGCGGGTACATTCCTGCCATGGACCGTCACCGTGTCGTGGCCCTGATCAACCCGCCGCAGTCGCCCTTCGAACTCGCCTGCGCCGCCGAGGTCTTCGGGACCGTACGCCCGGACCTCCCCGAGGCGTACGCCTTCGAGGTGTGCACCGAGCGGCCCGGGCCGGTACCGGTCACCGTCGGCTGCGCGATGTTCGTCGAGGCCGGGCTCGACGCCCTTCGGACGGCGGACACCGTGGTCGTGCCCGGCTGGCAGCCGGTCGGCGGGGCCGTGCCGACGGCCGTCCTGGACGCCCTGCGGGCCGCCCACCTGCGCGGCGCCCGGATCGTGTCCATCTGCACGGGCGCCTTCGTCCTCGCCCGCGCCGGGCTGTTGGACGGCCGCCGCGCCACCACCCACTGGCTGCGCACCGACCGGCTCGCCGCCGAGTACCCCGAGGTCGAGGTCGACCCGGACGTCCTGTACGTCGACCACGGCGACGTGGCCACCAGCGCCGGGGGCGGCGCCGGGATCGACCTGTGTCTGCACCTCGTGCGGAGCGACCAAGGTGCGGCCCACGCCGCCCGGATCGCCCGCAGCATGGTCCTGCCGCCGCACCGCGAGGGCAGCCAACTCCAGTACGCGGCCCTGCCCGTGCCCGCCCGGACCGCCGACGCGTCACTGGCGCCGCTGCTCGAATGGGCCGACGCGCGCCTGCACACCCCGCTCACCCTCGACCGGCTCGCCGCCCACGCGGGGCTCTCCGGCCGTACCCTCGCCCGGCGCTTCACCGACCAGCTCGGCGTCAGCCCCGGCCAGTGGCTGCTGCGCCGGCGCGTCGACGCGGCGCGGGTCCTCCTGGAGGAGACCGACCTGCCGGTCGAGGCCATCGCCGCGCGCGTCGGCCTCGCCTCCGCCGTCAACCTCCGACGCCGCTTCCGCACCGCGCTCGGGACGACACCGGGCGCCTACCGCCGTACGTTCGGGGAGGCGCGGGGAGGATCCTCGGCCCGCGCCGCCCCCTGACCACCTGCGCGCCGCCCACGAGGTGCGGGCCACCGGCCCCGGGGCGCATTCTGGCTGTATCACCTACCGCGCGGCACGCGGACGAGGGCAGACCGATGACTGAGAGCGCCGAGAACCAGCACTGGGCGCCGGGCAGACTGACCGCACTGCTCACCGGGGCCGTGGCGGAGGCCATGCGCGCCGTCGGCGGCCACGTGGGAGGCGTGTACCTGCGCTCCAGCACGCCCGGGCTGCTGCGGCTCGCCGTGCTCTCCGGGCTGCCCGGACCGCTGTTCCGCCCTTGGTGGCGCATGCACGTGGACCGGCCGTTCCCGGTGGCCGACGCCCACCGCCTGGGCGTCGAGATCCAGCTCGCCGACCCCACCGAGACCATGCGCCGCTACCCCCAGCTGGCGGCCGGGCTGCCGTTCCGGTTCGGCTCGGTGTACGTGCCCGTGGTGGGGGCCTCGACGGCGTACGGAGTCCTCAGCGTGCTGCGCCCCGCGACACCGGACGCCTCCTCGGCACCGCTGGACCGCGACCGCCTCACAGAGGCGGCACAGGGCCTGGGCGCCGCCCTCCTCGAACTGGAGGAGGACGGCCCCGGGATCGTCTGGGACGGCGAGCCGCTGTGCGTACGGCCCCCGGCCGACGGCGCTCCACCGGGGCACGCGGGCCGCGGCACTCCCGGGGACGGCGCGGCCGATCTGCTCCCCGAGGGCGTGTTCACACTGGACCGCCTCGGGCTGTTCAGCTACGTCAACCCGCGCGCCGCCCTGCTCCTCGGCCACCCGCCCGCCGAACTGCTCGGGCGTTCCCTGTGGCACGCGGTGCCGTGGCTGGAGCAGCCCGCGTACGAGGACCATCTGCGCGGCGCGCTGCTGTCGAGGGACCCCGTGCACTTCCAGGTCAGACGCCCGCCGACGCCCGGTGAGGGGCCGGGGTCCGGGGAGCGGTACGGCGACCGGCTCTCGCTGTCGGTCTACCCGGGCCCGAACGGTCTGACGTTCACCGCGGTCCCGCTGGGCCGGGACGCGGACGCCGCCAAGGCCGCCTCCCTGCCCGGCGGCGCCGCCCCCGCCGGGCAGGAGCGCGGCGACCCGCCGTTCGGGCCGCTGACGGCCCCGGCGGCGCTCGCCGACGACCCGGCGGCGCCCGCCGCGGCGGCGAACGGGACGGACGCCCTCTACCCGCCCGTCTTCCTCGCCCTGGCACTGAGCGAGGCGGTCACCGCCCGCCAGGTCTCCGCCGTGGTGATGCAGGAGCTGCTCCCGGCGTTCGGCGGCCGTCGCCTCGCCATCTATCTGCTCCAGGACCGGCACCTCTACCTCGCCTGGGAGAGCGGCTTCCCCAAAGGCTTCCTCGACCCCTTCGACGGCGTCGCGCTCGACGTACGGCTGCCCGGCGTCGAGACGCTCACCAGTGGCCGCCCGCTCTTCTTCGAGTCCATGCAGCAGCTCGCGGCGGCCTATCCCGGCATCGCCCTCGACGCCGAGGAGGGCGCCCGCGCCTTCCTGCCGCTGATCGCCTCCGGACGGCCGGTCGGCTCCTGCATCCTCGGCTTCGACCGGCCGCGCGGGTTCAGCCCGCAGGAGCGCACGGTCCTCACCGCGCTCGCCGGGCTCGTCGCCCAGGCCCTGGAGCGGGCCCAGCGCTACGACACGGAGGCCGCCCTCGCCCGCGGCCTCCAGGCGGCCCTGCTCCCCCACCGCCTTCCCGTACACCCCCGGGTGGAGACGGCGGCACGGTATCTGCCCGGCACCCAGGGCATGGACGTGGGCGGCGACTGGTACGACGTGGTCGAGGCCGGGGACGGCCTCGCCCTGGTCATCGGCGACGTCCAGGGACACGGGGTGCAGGCCGCGGCCACCATGGGTCAACTGCGCAGCGCGGTAAGGGCCTTCGCGCTCGGCGGGCATCCGCCCGAGGAGGTCATGAGCGGCACCAACCGGCTGCTCATCGACCTCGACCCGGGCCAGTTCGCCAGCTGCTGCTACATCCGGCTCGACCCGCTCACCGGCGCGGCCCGGGCCGCCCGCGCCGGACACCCGCAGCCGCTGCTGCGCCACCCCGACGGCCGCACCGAGGTCCTGGACCTGCCCGGCGGCGTGGTGCTCGGGGTGGCCCCGGACGCCGTGTACCCGGTGGTGGACCTGCGCCTGGAGCCGGGGGCGGTGCTCGCCCTGTACACCGACGGGCTGGTCGAGCGGCCGGGCACGGACATCGACGAGGGCATCGAGCGGCTCCGCGCGGCCCTGTCCCGCGCCGCCACCCCCACCCGCCGCACCGGCCCCTCCCTTGGCGGCACCGCGGACCTGCTCATCGAGGAGGCCCGCCAGGCCACGGACCGCCCGGACGACATCGCGCTGCTGCTGACCACCCGCCGCGCCACACACTGACGCCCGCTCTCGCGGGACCGTGACCTTCGCCGCAAACCGCGCCTCCCCGTTGTGGACCGGCCCAGGGAGCTGATCAAGTACGTACGACATCACGTACGAGCGCGCCGCGAAGCCGCTCCGCCGCGCGGGAGACCAGGAGAACGCCCCATGACGACCGGGTACTTCACGTCCGTGGACGATGTCTCCGCGCGCCTCGCCGAGACCGGCTATCTGGCGTCCCAGGCCGTCGCCACCACCGTCTTCCTCGCCGACCGGCTCGGCAAGCCGCTGCTCGTCGAGGGCCCGGCGGGCGTCGGCAAGACGGAGCTGGCCAAGGCGGTCGCCCAGGTCGCGGGCGCCGAGCTCATCCGGCTCCAGTGCTACGAAGGCGTCGACGAGTCCCGCGCGCTGTACGAGTGGAACCACGCCAAGCAGCTGCTGCGCATCACCGCGGGCCGCGACGAGTCGTGGGACGAGACCCGCACGGACATCTTCGGCGAGGAGTTCCTGCTCTCCCGCCCCCTGCTCACGGCCATTCGCGGCAGCGACCCCAAGGTCCTTCTGATCGACGAGATCGACAAGGCGGACGTGGAGGTCGAGGGGCTGCTCCTGGAGGTCCTCAGCGACTTCCAGGTCACCGTGCCGGAGCTGGGCACGATCACGGCGACGCGCCGCCCGTTCGTGGTGCTCACCTCCAACGCGAGCCGCGAGCTCTCCGAGGCCCTGCGCCGCCGCTGCCTCTTCCTCCACATCGGCTTCCCCGAGGAGGAGTTGGAGCGCCGGATCGTACGGATGAAGGTGCCCGGGCTCGACGAGGCGCTCGCCGCGTCCGTGGTGCGGGTGGTCGGGGCGCTGCGGGCGATGGACCTGCGCAAGGCGCCGTCGGTCTCGGAGACGGTCGACTGGGCCCGTACGCTGCTCGCGCTCGGCGCCGCCACCCTCGACGAGAACGTCGTGCGCGACAGCCTCGGCGTGCTGCTCAAGCACCAGGACGACATGCTGAAGGCCGCCGCCAAACTCGACCTGGACGCCGTGTGACCGCGCTCCCCGACCGGCTCACCGAGCTGGTCCGGACGCTGCGGACGCACGGGCTGCGGATCGGCCCGGGCGAGACCGTCGACGCCGCGGCCGCCCTGGAGGTCCTCGGCTTCGGCGACCGCGAGCGGATGCGGGAGGGGCTGGCCGCGGCGCTGCTCCACCACGAAGGCCAGCGGGCGGTCTTCGACCCCGTCTTCGACCTGTACTTCCCGCTCCGCGTCGGCGCACCGGCCACGCCGGGCGGCGACACGGCGGACCTGCGCGAGCGGCTCGCCGCCGCGCTCGCCGCCAACGACCAGGCGGCGCTCGGGCAGTTGGCGGCCGAGGCGGTGGACAGCCTCGGCGGATACGGCGCCTCACCCGGCTCGGACGGCTTCTCCGCGCACCAGACGCTCGACCGGCTGCGGCCCCAGACGCTGCTCGCGCGGGTACGGGCCACGCTCGCCCAGGACTCCTTGAGCGCCGCCTTTACCGACCGGCTGACCGACGACGAGATCCGCCGCCGTATCCAGGGGTTCCGCGAGCGGGTGGGCACCGAGGCGCGCCGCCGGGTCGCGGAGCGGCGCGGCGCCGACGAGATCGCGCGCCGGGCCCTGCGGCCCACCGCCGACCGGGTCGACTTCCTCGTGGCGGGCCGCGCCCAACTCGACGAGCTGCGCAGGTCGGTGCATCCGCTGGCGCGCAAACTGGCCACCCGGCTCGCGGCGCGGCGCCGCCGCGCGGCCCGCGGGCGGATCGATCTGCGCCGCACCCTGCGCGGCTCACTGTCGACCGGCGGCGTCCCCATGCGCCCGGTGCTGCGCCGCCGCCGTCCCGTACGTCCCGAGCTGGTGCTGCTCTGCGACGTCTCCGGCTCGGTCGCGGGTTTCGCGAACTTCACGATGCTGCTCGTCCAGGCGCTCCACGACCAGTTCAGCAAGGTGCGGGTGTTCGCGTTCGTCAACCGCGTGGACGAGGTCACCGGGCTGCTGCGCAAGGGGGCGGCGGACCCGGCGGGCCTCGGTGACCGCATCGCCGGCGAGGCAGCGGTGACCGGCTGGCACGGCAGCAGCGACTACGGCACCTCGCTCGGGGAGTTCGCCGAGCGCTACCTCGACGCGGTCGGCCCGCGCACCGCCGTCTTCGTCCTGGGGGACGCGCGCACCAACATGGCCGACCCGAACCTGCCCGCCCTGCGCCGCATCGCGGAGCGCGCCCGCCGGGTCTACTGGCTCAACCCCGAACCGGCGTCCCAGTGGTCGACCGGGGACTCCGCCGCGCTCGCCTACGCCCAACTGGTCGAGATGCACGTGTGCCGCAACGCGCACCAGCTCGGCGGCCTCGTCGCACAGCTGCTGCCGGTGTGACGGGGCCGCCGGACAGGCCCTAGCCGTGGGCGGGTTCGATGTTCTGGTTGGCGTGGAAGAGGTTGTGCGGGTCGTAGGCGCGCTTGACCGCGGCCAGTCGGTCGTACTGGTCGCGGTAGGTGGCCCTGACCCGCTCCTGGCCCTCGCCGGCGCCGATGAAGTTCACGTAACTGCCGCCCATGGAGTGCGGGTTCAGCTCCTCCGAGTAGTCCACGCACCACTGTCTGACGGTCTCGGCGTTGGCCGGGTCGGGGTCGATGCCGCCGATGACCCCGGACCAGACGGCGTCCCGGTAGCCCCAGGCCGTGTCGCCCGGCTTGACCCGGTGGGCGGCGCCGTCGACCGGGTACAGGTGCATGGTGGAGAGGTCGGTGGGGATGCCCTCGGCGTACTTGGCGTGGACGTCGATGGCCCCGTCGGTGATGCGGTCGAAGAACGCGCCGCGCCAGTACCACTGCAGGCCCTTGGGGATCAGCTCGTCGAACATGCTCTGCACCATCGGGTACGGCATGGGCGCGGTGAAGTGGAAGGCGGGCGGGCCGGGTTCGCCGACCGGCTCGAAGACCTTCTCGGCCTCGTCCGGGTCGCCGGTCCAGCACCACACCACACCGCACATCTTCTGCCCGTGGATCTCCTCCGGGAACGGCGGCCCCGGCGGGACGACGAGCACCGCGAAGAACCCGTTCAGGTCCTCGGGCGCCTGCGGCAGGAACTCGCGGTACCACCGCAGCACGTCACCGATGCGGTCCAGCGTCCAGACGGTTACGCCGAGCACCACGGTGTGCACCGGGTGCAACGAGAAGGTGAAGGCGGTGACGACGCCGAAGTTCCCGCCGCCGCCGCGCAGCGCCCAGAACAGGTCCGGGTGGTTGCGCTCGTTGGTGGTGACGAAGCTGCCGTCCGCGAGCACCACGTCGGCGGCCAGCAGGTTGTCGATGGTCAGGCCGTACTTGCGGGTCAGATGGCCGTGGCCGCCGCCGAGGGTCAGCCCGCCGACGCCGGTCGTCGACATGATGCCGGCCGGGGTGGCCAGGCCGAACGCGTGGGCGGCGTGGTCCAGGTCGCCTATCCGGGAGCCACCGCCGACCTGGGCGATCTCCGCCGAGGGGTCGACGCGTACCCAGCGCATGGGCGACAGGTCGAGGGTGACGCCGTCGTCCACCAGGCACAGGCCGGGGCCGCTGTGCCCGCCGCCGCGGACGGCGAGTTCGAGGCCGTGGTCGCGGACGAAGTCGACCGCGTCGATGACGTCGCCCGCGTCCGCGCACCGGACGACCGCGGCGGGCCGCCGGTCGATCATCGCGTTGTAGATCGTGCGGGCTTCGGTGTACTCCGGGTCCTGCGGGCCGATGACCGGACCGCGCAGTACGGTCCGCATCGCCTCCAGCGTCGTACCGTCCATGGCGATCTCCTAGCAGCGGCACGGTCCGGTCCGTGGACCCGCCCGGCCCTTCCCCTGCTGGGCCGCCGGTGGGTTCGTGCACGCCGGTGCCCCGGCGTCCCCACCGGTCTCGGCCGTGAACGGGCGCCACAGGGCTGACACCTCAAGCGTCTCGCCGCGAGCGGAGACTCGCAATCCCCGGCCGATCCCGGCCCCGGAGATGACCGGGCCCGGCCGCGGGCGCACGATGGGGGCATGGACGGCCGTATCGGTGACATCAGTACGCCGGGGCGTCTCGCCGGCCCGGCGGAGGGCATCAGCCCCGAGGAGCTCGCCCTGGCGGCCCGCAACCACGGGCTGCCCCTGGAGGCCCTGCGCTACGACGTCACCCCGCCCGGACTGCACTACGTACTGGTCCACTACGACATCCCGTACGCCGACGCGGACGACTGGGAGCTCACCGTAGGCGGCCGGGTGCGCACCGCGCTCACCCTGGACCTGGCGGCGCTGCGCGCCTTCCCGGCGGTCACCCACCGGGTGACGATGGAGTGCGCGGGCAACGGCCGGGCTCGGCTCGCCCCGCGTCCCGTCAGCCAGCCGTGGCTGGTCGAGGGGGTGGGGACCGCCGAGTGGACCGGAGTGCCGCTGCGCACACTGCTCGCCGGGTCGGGGGTGGAGCCGGACGCCGTCGAGGCGGTCTTCACCGGCGCGGACCACGGCGTCGAGCGCGGGGTGGAGCAGGACTACCAGCGCAGTCTGCCGCTGGCGGACGCGGTCGGCCGGGATCCCGAGGTGCTGGTGGCGTACGAGATGAACGGCGCCCCGCTGCCACCCCAGCACGGCCACCCGCTGCGGCTCGTGGTCCCGGGGTGGTACGGCATGGCGCATGTGAAGTGGCTGCGCGCCATCACGCTCACCGCGACCCCCTTCACCGGCTTCCAGCAGCAAGTGGCCTACCGCTACCGGCAGTCCGCCGGCGATCCCGGCGATCCGGTCACCCGGATCGCCCCGCGCGCGCTGATGGTCCCGCCCGGCTTCCCGGACTTCATGTCCCGCACACGGGTCGTACGCCCGGGCCGGATCCTGCTGGAGGGCCGAGCCTGGTCGGGGCGGGCGCCCGTCACCCGCGTCGAGGTGAGCACGGACGACGGGCACAGCTGGTACGAGGCCGAACTCGCCCCGGCGGACGGCCACGACTGGGCCTGGCGCCGCTGGCGGGCGCCCTGGACGGCCACCCCCGGCAGCCACGTCCTGAGCGCCCGCGCCACCGACGCCACAGGCGCCACCCAGCCGCTCACCCAGCCCTGGAACCGCGGCGGCTTCGCCAACAACCTGGTCCAGCGGGTCAGTGTGCTCTGCCCGCAGGACGGCTGAGCCGGAAGGCGGGGGCGCTCAGGAGGGCTTCGTGGCCGAGAGCGCGGTGACCTTCACGGTGTTGTCGCACTCGGCGAACACACCGTCGTCCAGCGCGGTCTGATGACGCCCGGCACCCGGCACCCCGAGGACGAGCGTCGGGTACGAGGACGGCTCGGCACCGGACGCGCAGATCCCGTCGGCCTCGCCCTGGACCTGGACGAAGGTGAGCTTCGTCCAGGCGTGGGCGCCCGGGGCGAGCGTGACCGTGGAGGCGGTGCCGGTGTGGGTGGCGGCCAGGGGGACGTTGTGGTCCGGTGAGCCGTTGCCCGCGCCGCCCACCGTGACGAACCCCTTCACCGTGCAGGGGTGCGCGGAGGTGTTGGCGAACCCGACGACCGCCGCGCCCGTGCCCGTACCCTGCGGGCGGTTGGCCGCCTGGTGGGCCGGGGTGACCTTCAGGTCGCTGATCCCGCACTTGGGGGCCGCGTGCTTGGGCTTGGCGGTGCCTGCCGGGACCGTGGGGGTCTTCGCGGTGGGTGCGGTGGTGTGCGGTGTGGCCTTCGCGCTCGGGATGACGGGGGACGCGGCCCCCGTGTCGGGCCCCTTGCCGCCGCCCGGCTCACAGCCGACCACCAGCACACCGGCCACCACGGCCGTCGCCGCCACCGTCATCGCCCGACGCATGTGTGAGTAGTCCATGATTCCCCCGAGGATATGGCCGGTACACCCCGGCACTCGCCGTACAACACACCGCGGCGGCCGCAATGGTTCACACGTACGGGCGGGTGTGGCACGACGGTTACAAACCACCGTCCAACACCGCCGAAAGCGGCACATCCGCCACCTCGCCGGCGGGACGCGACAGATACAGCGCGGTGTGGAAGCAGCCGTCACTCTCCTTGCCCCGGGGGTCCTCACCGGCCAAGGTCACCGCGTCCACGGCGTAGCGCCGCTCCTGTTCGCCGGTGAAGCGGCGTTGCGGGAAGGTGGGAGCGGCCAGCTTCTCGGTGACCAGGCCGTGGGCGGTCAGGCTGTGCGCGATGGCCCGGTAGGAGCCGGTGCGCAGCACGAACGCCGCCACCCACACGGGGCCCTCGATGCTCGCGAGGAGCGGTGTGAAGGTACGGGCGGAGAGGAAGCTGGCTCCGCCGGTGACGGTGATCAGACGCGTGTGCCGTACGGCCCGGAGCAGCGCCCGGCTCGGCGGCGCCGCCTCCAGGTTCTCGGCGAAGCCCTCGTCGAGCAACCCGACCGCCCGCGCGTAGGAGACGGCGCGCCCGGCCATGTCGAGCCCGATGACGCGCACCGCGTCGGGGCGGCGGCGGGCCGCGTAGAAGGAGCGGTCGCGCTCCTTCAGCTCGGCGGTGGTGAGTGCGGCGGCGTTCGCCGAGGCGTAGTGCTCGTACAAGTCCTCCAGGGTCAGATCGTGGTGGAGGAGGGCGGCGTTGATGCCGTACGAGCAGCAGAGGTCGAGCACGGTCGCCGGGCCCTGCTCGCGCCCGGCGGCCGTACGTGCGGCGAGCAGGCGCCGGAACACGCGCTGGGCGTGGTGGGGTGTCCGGTATCCCCAGGGGCGCAGCGCGCGGAAGTAGGCGCGCGGGTCCGGTTGGTCGTAGGCGTCGTCGAAGCGTGTCATCCCCTGGGTGCCGGAGTGGGCCGTACGCAACACATCGCCCCCTGGGGGGACTTGGCCCTTCGGCTGTGCCTCGGTCATGGCTGTCGCCCTTCCCCGCCTCGTGCGCGCCGCCGTCGTGCGCGAAGTCATACGTAACGTGGCGCGCGGGCGGCGGGGAAGGGCGCGAATCCGCCAGGGCGGGCGCCGGTCTCCCCCGCGTCAGCGGAAGGCCGCCACCACCGCGCCCCACTGGGCCGTCGTGGTACCGGTCGCCGCGCACGACGGGTTCGCCGGGGCGACGCGGTAGGCGCCGGACAGACGGTAGGACGAGAGCCTCAGCACGGGCAGCGCGCTCCACTCGGCCGAGTAGACGGGCGCGGTACCGCTGTTGGTGCCCACGGCGGCCACCACCAGGTCACCGGCCGCGCACTCCACCTTGCTGTGGCTGGTGGTGAAGGCGGTGCCACCGGCCTCGCCGTGGGCTTCCGCCCGCGCCACGACCGCGCTGACGCCCCGGAACTCGTCGACCGCGATGTGGTACTTGCTGGCGCCCGGGTGCACCACCCGGATCGAGTCGGCGGTGGTGAGCGCGTGCACGTGGAAGCCCGCCAGGAGCAGGGTGCGGTGCCTGCGGGTGTCGGTGACCTCGCCCGCGACGCGGAACCGGTCCCCCTGGGTGTCGGTCACCGTGACGGGGCCGGGGCAGGTGCTGGTCAGCATGACGCTGACGATCAGCGCGTCCCCGCCGGTCACCGGGGACGTCACCGGAAGGTCGACGTCCGTGTCGGAGAGGATCTGCGCATCGGACGCGGGACGGCCCACCCAGGCGGGGCGCGCCTGCACCCGCCGCGCCGCGGAACCACCGGCGGCGGGCAGACGGGGGTCGGCCGAGGTGGGCAGGCCGGGGGCGGCGCTCTGCGACGCGGCCGCGGGCGGACAGGTCTCGGCCTCCACGGGGTTGCCCCCGCCCGGCGAACCTCCGGGCGAACCCCCCGCCGAGCCGACAAGCCCGAACACGGCCACGGCCCCGAGCAGGGCGCCGACTCCCAGCAGGCTGCCGTGCATCAGCGCACGGCGCCCGGGACGCAACCGCGCGCGGGGTACGGCGGCCGCCTCGGTCGCGGCCGCCCCTGCTTGCCGAACCTCTCCTTCCGGGGGCTCGGCGGGCCGCTCTCCAGCCTCCGGTTCCGGTTCCCCGCCCCCGCCCGCGTTTCTGGCCGAATCGAGCCGGATGCGCGTCCACGCGTCCTTCCACCTCGCCAGCGCGTCTCCCCGTACGCCGAACGCCCGCAGCAGCGCCTGCACCCGGTCCCACGGCGGCAGCGACGGGCGCTCGTCGTTCAGCGCATGGGCGATGGTCGTCCGCGGCAGCCCGGTGCGCCGCTGCAACTCGCGCAGGGACAGGCTCTCCACCGCCTTGAGCGCCCGCAGCGCCCTCACGAACTCCCCCACCGTGCCCAGCACCCCCGGATCCGGCAGACCACCGCCGTCCGGTCCCGGTCTGTCACTCTCGATGCTCGTCATGACTCCCCCATCGGCCTCGTGGCCCGGGGCCGGATTCGACCGCCGGGCGGCCGGATCGTACGCCGCGCGCCACCACCGCCGATATGGATCAATCAGCCACGCCCCGCCGCCCCTTGGCGGGCGCTGCCGCGAAGAAAGCGAACGGCGGCGCCCGCCCTGCCCGGCGAAAACCGGGGCCGGGCATGATCGGAGCGACGACGCAGAAAACCCTCACCCTGGAGGACGACCATGCCGTTCCAGCCCGACCGACTCTCCGTTCCGCTCGTCCAGGCGCCGATGGCGGGCGGCGCCTCCACCCCCGAACTGGCCGCCGCGGTGAGCGAAGTGGGCGGACTCGGCTTCCTGGCCGCCGGGTACCGCACCGCACAGGGCATGCGGGAGCAGCTCGTCCGGACCCGGGAGCTGACGGGCGGCCCGTTCGGGGTCAACCTCTTCGTGCCGGGTCCCCCGGCCCCGTCGAGCGCCGAGGCGGTGGCCGCCTACCGTGCGGAGCTCCTCGCCGACGCCGCCGAGTACGGCATCACCCTGCCGGTGCCCACCGACGAGGGCGACGACGACGGGTGGGACGAGAAGCTCGACGTCCTGGTGCGCGAGCCCGTACCGGTGGTGTCCTTCACCTTCGGGCTGCCCGACGCGTCCGTCGTCGAGACGCTGCACCGGGCGGGCAGCCGGCTGATCGGGACCGCCACCACCGTCGCCGAGGCCGAGGCGGCCGAGGCCCGCGGGGTGGACGCGCTCTGCCTCCAGGGCCCTGACGCGGGCGGCCACCGGGCCACCCACGACGCCCGGGCCGAGCCGTCGGACCTGCCGCTGCCCGACCTGCTGGCGGCCGTCCGCGAACGTGTGCGCATCCCCCTGGTCGCGGCGGGCGGCCTCGGCACCGGGGAGGACATCGCCGCCGTGCTGGCGGCCGGAGCCGTCGCCGCGCAGCTCGGCACCGTATATCTGCGCACCCACGAGTCGGGGGCCTCGCGGACGCACCAGGACGCCCTCGTCGACCCGCGCTTCGACCAGACCGTGGTCACCCGCGCGTTCTCCGGACGGCCCGCGCGGGGCCTGCGCAACCGGTTCATCGACGCGCACGAGGCGAGCGCCCCCAGCGCGTATCCGCAGGTGCACCACCTCACCAAGGGGCTGCGCGCCGCCGCGGCCAAGGCCGGGGACGCGGACCGGCTCCATCTGTGGGCGGGCAGCCGCTTCCGCCTCGCCCGGGCCATACCGGCGGCCGCCCTCACCCGCGAGCTGTGGGAGGCGACCCGGGCGGCCGCCGGGTGATCCGGCCCCCGCTGTCCGCACGCGTTTGACAGGTCCTCGTCGCGGACACCATGATTCCACTAGTCAACTAGTGGAATCATGGAAAGGGGGGAGGCGCATGCGCGATATGACCGCTCCTGGCGCGGCCGACACCCGGTGGGCCCTGGAAGCACGTGGGCTGGGAAGGAAATACCGTCGGGGCTGGGCCCTGCGGGACTGCACCTTCCGGATTCCGGCCGGGCGCATCTGCGGCCTCGTGGGACCCAACGGCGCCGGAAAGAGCACCCTGCTGAACCTGGCGACCCGGCTCGTCGAGCCGAGCGCCGGGGAGCTGCGGATCTTCGGCACCCCGGCCGACTCACCCGCCGCCCTGCCCCGGTACGCGTATCTCGCCCAGGACAAGCCGCTGTTCAAGCGGTTCACCGTGGCCGAGTCGCTGCGCCTGGGCCAGGAGCTCAACCCGGGCTGGGACCAGGCGGCGGCCGAGCGCATCGTGCGCGCCGGGCGGATCCCGATGGACGCCCGGATCGGCAGCCTCTCCGGCGGCCAGCGCACCCGCGTGGCCTTCGCGCTCGCCTTCGGCAAGCGGCCCGATCTGCTGCTCCTGGACGAGCCGATGGCCGATCTCGACCCGGTCGCCCGCGACGAGCTGAGCTCGCTGCTAATGTCCGAGGCCGTCGAGCGCGGCACCACGGTCCTGATGTCCTCCCATATGCTCAGCGAGCTTGAGCACATGTGCGACTACCTCCTTGTCCTCGCCGACGGCCGGGTCCGGATGGCCGGTGAGACCGACGAGCTGGTGCCGATGCACACCCTGGTCACCGGGGTCGCCACGGACCAGGGCCTGCCCGCCGAGCTGAGCACCCACACGGTCATCGAATCCCGCACCGCTGGACGGCAGTTCACCGCGATGGTGCGCACCGAGGGCCCGCTGACCGGCGACTGGCAGCTCGCCGAGCCCAGCATGGAAGAAGTGCTGCTCGCCTACCTCCGCAACCCCGAGGCGCCCGCGCTGCTTTCCCCGGCCGCCGCTCCCGGCCACCAAGAGGAGTACGCCGTATGAGCACGCTCACCCGCCCCGCCGTCGCCGACGAGCCGGTCCGCACCAAGCCCCGGAGGGTGCGCGGACTGCTCTGGCTCGTGACACGCCAGCACCGGGCCGTCCTCTTCGCCAGCGCGGCGGCCATCGTCCTCGGCTCGGCCTGGATCATCTACCAGCGCGGAGTCCTGCTGGACGACGCACACGCCGCCGGCTGGCCCGCCACCTCCGGCGAGGAGATCGACGGCGCCCTGCGCCTGCGGCTGGAGAAGAAGTTCACCGACATCGCGAGGTACGTGGGGTATCTCCCGCTGCTCTTCGGCATCTTCCTCGGCGCCCCGCTCCTCTCCTCGGACCAGGAGAACGGCACTGCGCGGCTGGTCACCACCCAGTCGGTGCCCCGGACGCGCTGGCTGCTGTGGAAGCTCGGCTTCGCCGTGGTGCTCGTCGCGGTGACCACCGCGATCCTCGGCACGCTGCTGACCTGGTACTGGCACGCCGCCCGGCCGTTCGTCTCCACCGACTGGACCGAAGCGTCGATCTTCGACACCACGGGCCCCGTACTGCTCACCCAGGCGCTGTTCATCACCTCGCTCGGCGTCGTCATCGGCGCGCTGGTGCGCCGTGCGGTGACCGCGATGACGCTCACCTTCTTCGGCGCGTTCGCCTTCACGGTGGTCTTCGACTACCTCAAGCCGCACCTCGCCACACCCCGCCGGGTCGCGTTCCCCTTGGACGGCGACCACCCGGCGGTGCTCAACGGCTCGGTCCAGGTGGACCAGTGGATCGGCACCGCCTCCGGCAAGCTCTACGGGTGGAGCACCTGCGTCAGCGACGCCGACACCGACGCCTGCCGCGCCCGGAAGGGCATCGTCAACTCGGTGTGGGACTACTTCGGTTACGACCAGATGGCCACCCTGCAGTGGACCGCGGCCGCTCTGCTGGCCGTGGCGACCGCGGCCCTGCTCGCGCTGGCCGTGTGGCGGACCCGCCGCCAGGCGTTCTAGGGCCTGTCCGGCCCGGAGCGAGAAACCACCGGGCATAGGCTGTACGCCACCGTACGAAGGGTGGAGCACCCGGGTGTTGAAGCCCGGGGCTCACACCCACCAGACACCCACGACGCGAAGGAGGCAGGTGCGATGGTCGCGTTCCGTGTGGACCGCCGCAACGGCATGCCCGCCTACCTCCAGATCGTCCACCAGGTGGAGCAGGCACTGCGCATGGGGGCGCTGGCCGAGGGCGACAAACTGCCGACGGCGGCCCAGGTGGCCGCCACCACGAAGGTCAACCCCAACACCACCCTCAAGGCCTACCGGGAGCTGGAGCGCTCCGGGCTGGTCGAAGTGCGCCAGGGTGCGGGGACGTTCATCACCCGCTCGCTGGCCACCCCGCAGACCGCTCCGGAGTCACCGCTGCGCACCCGGCTCGGCGAGTGGCTGCGCGAGGCGCGGGCGGAGGGCCTGAGCGAACACGACGTCACGACGCTGTTCGACGCCCTGCTCACCGAAACCTTCCCGGCGGCGACGCCGACGCACACCCCCGCACACTGAGCGCCGCCCGGCCCCGAGGCCGGGCGGCGCACCGTTTTATGCCGAGCGGCGTACGCGTGCCGCCTTGCGCGCCTCGGCGAGCTGCTGGGCCTCGGTGGTCCGGCGGCTGCCGCCGGAGCGGCCGGGCCGGCCCGGCGTGGTGCCGATGCCCCGGAACGGGGCCCCGCCGCGCTTGGGGCGCTCGGCCGCCGGCGCGTTGCCGATCGGGACGCCCGACGGGGTCTGCGCGCCGGTGATGCGGTTCAGCTCGGCCTCGCCGGAGCGGACCTGGGTGATCTGCGGCCGGATGCCCGCATCCGCCATCAGCCGGGTCATATCGCGGCGCTGGTTGGGCGTCACCAGCGTGACGACGCTGCCGGACTCACCGGCACGGGCGGTGCGGCCGCCGCGGTGCAGGTAGTCCTTGTGGTCGGCGGGCGGATCGACGTTGACGACCAGGTCGAGGTCGTCGACGTGGATGCCCCGCGCCGCGACGTTGGTCGCCACCAGCGTGGTGACGTGCCCGTCCTTGAACTGGGCCAGGGTGCGCGTGCGCTGCGGCTGCGACTTGCCGCCGTGCAGCGCGGCCGCACGTACACCACTGCTCATCAGGTGCTTGGTGAACTGGTCGACGGCGTGCTTGGTGTCCAGGAACATGATCACCCGGCCCTCGCGGGCGGCGATCTCCGTGGCGGTGGCGTACTTGTCGGCGCCGTGCACGTGCAGCAGGTGGTGTTCCATCGTGGTGACCGCGGCCGCCGACGGGTCGACGGAGTGGACCACCGGGTCGGTCAGGTACTGGCGCACCAACAGGTCCACGTTGCGGTCCAGGGTGGCCGAGAACAGCATCCGCTGCCCGCCCGGGCGCACCAGGTCGAGCAGCTCGGTGACCTGCGGCATGAAGCCCATGTCGGCCATCTGGTCGGCCTCGTCCAGGACGGTGATGTCCACCCGGTCGAGGCGGCAGTCGCGGCGCTCGACGAGGTCCTTGAGGCGGCCGGGCGTCGCCACGACGACCTCGGCGCCCGAGCGCAGCGCCCCGGCCTGCCGTCCGATCGACATCCCGCCGACGACGGTGGCGAGGCGCAGCCTCAGCGACCGGGCGTACGGGGTGAGCGCGTCGGTGACCTGCTGGGCCAGCTCGCGGGTGGGGACCAGGATCAGGGCCAGCGGCTGCTTGGAGTCGGCGCGCTTGCCCGCCGTACGGGCCAGGAGTGCGAGGCCGAAGGCGAGGGTCTTGCCCGAGCCGGTGCGGCCCCGGCCCAGTACGTCACGGCCGGCGAGGGAGTTCGGCAGGGTGGCCGCCTGGATCGGGAACGGCACCGTCACGCCCTCGGCGGCGAGGGCCGCGAGCAGGGGGGCGGGCATGTCCAGATCGGCGAAGGCCTCGGCGGCGGGCAGTGCCGGGGTGAGCGTGGTGGGGAGCGCGAACTCGCCCTGCAGGGCGGAGGGGCGCCGGGTGCGGCCGCCGGAGCGGCCCTGCGCCTGGGCCTGGGCCTGCGCGCGGTAGCGGGCGCCGCCGGAGCCGGAGCTCTTGCGGGCGCCGAACGAGCGGTCATTCGTGCGAGCTGATCGGTTCATACAGAACCTTCCTCGATATGGCACGTATCGAGGAATTCGCGGCGGAAATGACTGCCGGGGAATCGCAAGAACGAGCCGAAAGAAAAGACGAAGACGAGCCCGGGTCGGCCGCGACGCTGCGGGCCGTTGCCGGGCCTCGGAATACCTGCCGGGCGCCGGCCCGAGGGGATGATCCCGGTGGGGCGGTGGTGCGCGCGGCGGCGGTACCCGGTGTCATGCACGCCTTGGAGTGCCGTCCACGGCGCGGCGGGCACGCACCCCGCGAGGGGCGCATGCCCGGAGACAGCAACGAGCTGGGGCCCGTACACAAGGTGCGGGCCCCAGCTGCGTCATACTTGCGCTTCAGCGACGTCAGGCGGGGACGATGTTCTCCGCCTGGGGGCCCTTCTGGCCCTGCGTGACGTCGAAGGTCACCTTCTGGCCTTCCTGAAGCTCACGGAAGCCCTGGGTGGCGATGTTCGAGTAGTGGGCGAACACGTCCGGGCCGCCACCCTCCTGCTCGATGAAGCCGAAGCCCTTTTCCGAGTTGAACCACTTCACGGTGCCAGTAGCCATGTCATATCTCCTTCGGGGCATTGCCCTGGGATTCACACTGTGTGAACCCCGGCGTCGCCGTGATGATTGCCCCGTCCGGATAACCGCACCGGAAATACAAAAGTGCCCGACGGAAGATACCCGCCCAGGCACTTGAAGTCTTTGGGAACCACAACTGCAACTGGATCAACCGTAGCACGGTGTGGCCGTCCCGTACAGCAAATGCCGACCTTCCCAGCCGCACCCCCGGGAATCCCCGATCCCCCAAGGAAAAATCACTCAACCCGCCCCGAACCTGCCGCCACAGATATTTGCGTACGTAAAGCTTACTTTCGGGGTACGGGGAGAAGCGGCGCGGTGACGCGGAGGAGGCGGCGAGGGGCCGGGTGAGGCGCCGACGGTGGGCCCCGCACCTGTGCCAGGGTGTGTCCGTGCTCACCGAGGCCCCGCGGCTCCCCGTCCTCACGGCCGACTTCACCTCCCCCGCGCAGTGGGTCGCGGGCCGCTCCTGGGCGTATCCGGACGGCGGTCCGGTCAATCCCGGCGACGACAAGCTCGACCACCTGGTCCCCGACGCCGCGTACAGCCGCACCGGCACGTTCTGGGCGAGGCGCCGCCCCGAGGGCACGTGGAGCACGGGCCTGCTGACCACCGAGGGCAGCGACGAGGACTTCATGGTGCGCGCGGGCGACGTCCTGGAGGCCCGGGTCCGGCTGCCGCACGCCACCGGATCCTGGCCGGCGATCTGGACCTGGCGGGACGGCGGTCAGGAGGTCGACGTGTTCGAGTACCACCCCGACAACCCCGGCCTCCTGGAACTGACCAACCACGTCCGGGGCGCCCACCACTCCTACCGCGACCCGTCCGTCACCCCCGGCGGCCTCCTCGACCTGCGGGTCGAGTTCGGCGCCCGCTCGGTCACCTGGTGGGTGAACGGCACCCACGTCTTCGCCGACCACCGCGGAGTGGACCGCCGCTGGCACGCCCACCTCATCGTCAACCTCTCGGTCAGCGCGGGCCGCTTCCACCCGGCACCCGACCCGGAGGTGTCGGAGATGTCGTTCGAGGTCCCCGCGCTGCGGGTGTACCGCGGCGGGCACTGACGTCCCGTCAAAGGCGGGACGCCGTCCCGTTGATGTCCTCGGTTTCCAGGACATGCACGCGGGCGCCCTCCGTCGCGACCGCGACCATCGCTCGGCCCAGTTGCTCCGTCGTGGTGACGTGGTTCGGGGCCAGGCGCCTCAGGACGGGGTAGAGCGGCTTCGTGACCACGTACGCGGCCCGGTAGAGGCGGGTCTTCGAGGTGATTCCGTGCAGGGGCTGGATGTATCCGGGGCGGAACATGTACGCGTCCAGGTCCAGCGCCAGCAGGTCGTTCTCCGTCCTGCCCTTGATCCGGGCCCACTTGATCCGGCCCTGCTCGGTGCTGTCGGTGCCCTGGCCGGAGACGTAGACGAAGGTGGAGCCCGGGTTCCAGGAGGACAGGGCGCGGGCGGCCGTGAGGGTGAGGTCGTGGGTGATGCGGCGGTAGGTCTCCTCGTCCATGCCCGCCGAGGAGACGCCCAGGCAGAAGAAGCAGGCGTCGTATCCCGTGAGTTGGGCCCGGGTGGCGGGCAGGCTCATCAGGGCCGCCAGGTCGGGATGGACGAGTTCGCGCAGTTTCGGGTGCTCGACGCCGAGCGGGGTGCGCCCCACGGCGAGGACGCTCTCGACCCTGTCGTCGCGCAGGCACTCCCGCAGCACGCCCTGGCCGACCATGCCGGTCGCGCCGAAGAGGATCACCTTGATGGGCATGGGCTCGCTCCCCGTCTGTTCCTGTGACCGGCCGGCGAAGTTCCGTGACCTCGACGAGTGGTGAGGTCTGCGTATCACGTCCGGCGCCCGGTCGAGGCGGTCGGCGGCCGCGAAACCCGTTGTCGCACCTGCCCGGCGGAGGCTCAGGCGCGGTCGTCGGTGCGGAAGGTGACGTCCTCGCCGGAGAGCGTCGCGGTGAGTCCGTCGGGAGTCGTGGTGAGGGACTTGAGCGCCAGACCGTCCGGGATGCCGTCGAGCTTCAGCTCGCGCTCCAGCATGCCGGTGACGATCGTCCGCACCGCCTTCGGCAGGTCGTCGCCCACCTTCACGGACCGGAAGGCGAGCGCGTGGTCGCCCGCCACGTCGACCCGCGCGCTGGCCGTGGCCTTGCCGACCAGCGGCAGGCTCGCGGTGGCGGCGACGCGCGGCTCGGACTTCGTACTGTCCTGGCTGTAGCCGATCTCGACGCCGAGCGCGGCGGACAGGTCCTGGTAGGAGACGAAGGCGGTGGCCTTGGCGGAGGCGGCGTGGGCCTCGGTGGCGTCCGAGGAGCGGCGCAGGCGGTCGAGCTCGACGTTCAGCGTGGTGATCGGGAGCCTGCCGCCGTCGCGGCCCGCGGGGATGTCGGAGGCTTCGATGTCGACGCGGTCGAGCGTGCCCCCGGCCAGCTGGGTCAGTACGGGAAAGCCGTGCACCTCCACGTGCGGCGCGGCCTTGAGCCCCTGGGCCTTCTGGAACGCGTCGGCCGTACGGTGTTCCGTCCAGGCGGCCGCGGCCCGGTCGCCGGCCACGCTCAGCCCGGCCAGGACGACCACGGCGACGGCGTACTTCCGCCATCCTCGAAGCGCCCGGCCCGCCCCGGCCCGCAGCCTCAGCATGCGGATCCCTCGCGGCGTACGGCGTGCGCGGAGATCCCGCACGCGGCGCGGAAGGCCCGCAGCAGCGGGGCGCGCAGCAGGTCGTCCGGTACGTCCTGGCGTGCGGCGACGGTGCTGACCAGGCCGGTCACGGCCAGCTGCGCCCGGATCGTGCCCGCCAGGTCATCGGGGTACGCGAAGGCGGCGAGGGTCTCGGTGCGGTGGTCGCCCAGATCCCCCATGCCCTCCACTCCGGCGAGCGCGCCGGGCAGCACCGGCAGCCCGGAGTTGAAGAGCAGGGCGAGCCGGGAGCGGTGGCGCAGCGCCAGGTCGACCAGATCGGCCGAGGCCCGCCGGTGCCGCTCGGGGCCGTCCGGCAGGGCGCTCCAGGTAGCGCGCAGGGCGGCGAACTCGGTCAGCGGCCCCCTCAGCGTCGCCGCGAGCAGCCGCTCCTTCGAGGGGAACCGGTGCAGCAGCCCGGTCTTCGAGTAGCCGACCCGGTCCGCGATCTCCTGCACCGAGGTGCCGAGGTAGCCCTGCGCGGTGAAGAGCTCGGCGGCGGCTTCGACGATCTCGGCGTCGAGCTCGGCGCGCGTCGGGCGTGGCATGACGGTCCTCCCCTGAGCCTGGTCGGCTCACCGTAACAGACCATCTGGTCCATCATGGACCAGATGGTCTGCCACCCCGGCCGTCCCCTCCTCAGTAGTCGACCGGAGGCTTGCGTCGACCGTCGGCTGCCGTCAGTACGCGCCGTTCACGTTGTCGATCGAGCCGTACGTGTTGGCCGCGTAGTTGCACGCGGCGACGATGTTGGCGACGGGGTCGTAGCTGTCCGTCGACGTGCCGGCGACGTGGAAGGCCTGGAAGGTGGGGTCGATGACCTGGAGGAGGCCCTTGGAGGGCGTGCCGGCCACGGCGTTGGAGTCCCAGTTGTTGATGGCCAGCGGGTTGCCCGACGACTCGCGCATGATGTTGCGGTAGATGCCGTCGTAGGAGCCCGGGATGCCGTGCTGGGCCATGATGTCCAGCGACTGCCGGATCCAGCCGTCCAGGTTGTTCGAGTACGTCGCCGCCTTCGCCACGGCGGCGGTCGCCTTCTGGGGCGGCGTGGTCGTACGGGCCGAACGGTCGGCCCGGGCCGAGGCGGCCGTACGGTCGGCGGACGCCGCCGGAGCCTTGGCCTTCTTGCCCACCGCGAGTTCGAGGCCGGGGTGGATCAGGGCCGGGTTGCCCCCGATGGCCTGGCGGTTGTCCTGGTACAGCCTCTTCCAGCCGCCGCTGACGTCCAGGTCCTGGGCGATCTTGGAGAGGGAGTCCCCGGCGACGACGGAGTAGGTCGTCGCGGCGGCCTTCTTCGCCACGATCGGCTCGGCGGACACCGCGCCCTTCACGGCGGCCGCGACGGCGGGCGCGGACTTCGCGGCGGTGCCGGTGTGCGGCACCGCCGAAGGCGCGGCACCGGCGCTGGTCGCGCCGATCACCGGAATGATGAGCGCGGCGCCACCCGTACCCGCGGCGGCGATGCCCCGGGTCAGGGTGTTGGACTTGGGGCGGCGGTGCTTACCCGTTGCAGGCATGGCGAATTCCTCTCCTTCGCCTGCGAGGTGAGCTGTCGGGTTCGGGCGAGAGCTGCCCGGCCGCGGCGCACGCGGCTTCACCCCGAGCCGTTCCGTCTCCGGATTCGGCGGCCTACCTGGTTCCCCCGCTCCTGCCATTTCGTGTGTGGGAGGTTTCCGGACAGCGGCAGGATTCGGCGGTCCATCCGGATTTGACGGTGACCGTAAACGAATAGGACTGGCCGAAACAAGACCTCAATTCATTACGGCATCCGCGAGAAAGATCCACCGGGGGCGGGAAATGCGGGCCCCCGCCTCCCCGTACCCCCAACTCGCCCTGCACGGAACGGAATGCGCGCGTCGCGGGCACCTGCCGACCAGGAGCCCGCGTGACCCAATTCACTCCTCGCGCCCGACAAAAGCAATTCCACCGACAGCGCCCAAACGAAATCTAAGCCGCCCTATCATTCCCAATGAATAGATTGGCGACATAGGAGGGAAACTGCCCCCCTGTGGTTCATTTCGGACATCGAGGGGGCGGCCCGGCGGCCTCAGCTCGGGGACCCGAGCAGCCGCATCTCCTCGTCCGTGAGCCGCAGCGCGCCCGCGGCCACGTTCTCCACCAGGTGGTCCGGGTTGCCGGTGCCCGGGATGGCCAGTACGTGCTCGCCCTGCCGCAGCGTCCAGGCGAGGCGGACCTGCGCGGACGTCGCCCCGTGCGCGCGGGCGACCGCGAGGACCGCCTCGCCGTCCGTGCCGCCTCCCTGCCCCGCACCGCTCTCGCGCCCCTCCCCGGCGATGGCGAAGAACGGGACGAAGGCGATGCCCTGCTCGCCGCAGAGCCGCAGCACCTCGTCGGAGCCCGTGCGCCGGCTGTCCAGGCCGTACCGGTTCTGCACACAGACCACCGGCGCGATGGCCTGGGCCTCCGCGAGGTGCTCGGGGGCGATGTTGGAGATGCCCAGGTGGCGGATGAGCCCGGCGTCGCGCAGGTCGGCCAGTGCGCCGAAGTGCTCGGCGAGCGAACCCGGCCCGTTGAGGCGCAGGTTGACCACATCGAGGTGGTCGCGGCCGAGCTGGCGCAGGTTCTCCTCGACCTGGCCGCGCAGCTGCTCCGGCGTGGCCCAGGGCAGCCACTCGCCCGACGCGTCGCGCCCCGGCCCGACCTTGGTGACGATGACCAGATCGTCCGGGTAGGGCGCCAGCGCCCGGTTGATGAGTTCGTTGGCGGATCGGAGCCGGGAGAAGTAGAAGGCCGCGGTGTCGATGTGGTTGACGCCGAGTTCGACCGCGCGCCGCAGCACGCCGATGGACCGCTCGCGGTCGCTGGGCGTACCGAGGTCGAACGCGGCGCTGCCGGTGAGGCGCATCGCGCCGAATCCCAGGCGGTTGACCGACAGGTCACCGAGTTTCCAGGCGCCCGCGGCCGCCGCGTCGATCGTCTTCGTAGTCATGATCGCAGTCTGCCATCCGCGCCCGCGTCGCGAAAACGCCCGAACTCCACGGCCTCCGGGGAGAAGTACGGCCGGAAAGCGTCCGTCGCATTTGAGCCCTCTCGGCCGCGTTGCCGTGAATCCACGCGGTGCGGCAAATGATCAGAGAGGATTGCCCGGAAAGACAAGAGGCAGTGAAAGAGCGGTAATCCGAAGCCGGAACGACCACCACTGGGGGAAACATTTAATGCACGAGAGACCGAGGTTGAGCCGAAGAAGCGTATTACGGACGGGGCTGGGTGCCGGGGGGCTGGCCATGGCGGCGAATCTGCTGCCCGTTCCGGGGCTGCGTTCCGGCCCCGCCTGGGCCGAATCATTCGGCACCGCCCAGACACCCGTCGCGGGCGTCTCCTTTCCCGAATGGGCCCGCTTCGCCCGCATCGCGGACGGCACCTTCGACGACGACGCCGACCCGAACCTCGACATGAAGCCGGTGATCGCCGGGCTCAAGGCGCAGAACGTGAGCGTCATCGAGGTCGACACCATCTTGTCGAACTGGCTGACCGACCAGCAGTTCACCGAGCACATGGGCAAGGTCAGGAGTTTCGTGCAGCTGGCGCACGCCGCCGGGATCCGGGTGGTCATGTACTACCCGTCGATGGAGCTCATCAGCGCGGGCGGCGAGAAGGGCCCGTCGTTCTACAAGAACAGCGACGGCAAGGACTGGGTCCAGCGCGGCCTCGACGGCAAACCCAACGTCTTCTACGGCAGCCTGGTCGTCTGGGTCGACCCGGGCGACGAGAGCTGCTGGCTGAGCCCCAACTCGCCCTGGCGGGACTACTACCTGACCCGCGTCAAGGCGCTCGCCGCCACCGGCCTCGACGCGATCTGGCCGGATGTGCCGATCTACTTCGACGGTGCGCTGAGCTGGTGCGACACCTCGACCTGGGCGACCGCCGCGTTCAAGGCGGACACCGGCCTCAGCATGCCCGTCAAGGCCGACTTCACGAACCTCACCTTCCGGCGCTACGTCGAGTGGCGCCACCGCAACCTGCTCCAGTGGCAGCTCGACATCGCCGCCGCGGGCCGCTCCGTCAACCCCGACCTGGTCACGTTCGTGGAGACCGTGACCATGGACTACCAGTACTCCACCCTGGTCGGTCTCGACGGCGCGTATCTGCGCAAGGCCGACGGCGTCAGCCATGTGTGGGAGGTGGACGTCCTCGGCAACTACGACGGGATGCGCCACGCCACGGCCACCGACTGGACGTGTCTGATCTCGATGTACAAATACGCGCGCGCCGCCAGCGGGACCAAGCCCGCCTGGGCGTTCTCGTACGGCTGGAAGGCCGACGACGCCTCACTGGTGATGGCCGAGGTGCTGGCGGCGGGCTGCAACCCGTACGAGGTCAGGACACCGTTCAAGACCGAGACGACCGACAAGGCGATGCGGACCCGGATGTACGGGTTCGTGGCGGCCCACCAGGAGCAGTTGTTCGCCGCCACCGGCGGGGCGGCGGTCGGGGTCTACCACTCCTCGTCCTCCCGCGACTTCGTCAGCCCCACCGAGGGCAGCGGGATGTACGTCACCACCAAGCCGCCCACGGGTGTCAAGGACTGGTGGAGCTTCGACGAGCCCCAGGAGAGCTGCGCCAAGCACGAGTGGCTGGGCGAGTTCCGGGGCACGGTCAAGTCGCTGGTGTACGCCCACATCCCGTTCGACACCGTGCCCAGTCCCGGGATCGAGGCCGCCGACCTGGCCCCGTACCGCGTCCTGCTCCTGCCCGACCTCCAGGCCGTCTCGGACGCGGAGGCGAACGTGTTGCGCGCCTATGTCGAGGGCGGCGGCACGGTGGTGATCACCGGCCCCGTGCCCACCGGGCTCGACCAGCTCGGCACGGCCAGGAGCGAGTACGCGCTGGCGGACGTGCTGGGCTTCCGCAAGGGCGACCCGCTGCCGGTGAGCAGGCGCCAGGCGTTCGGCGCGGGCACCTGCTGGTACTTCAAGGACCTGCTCGGTCTGAAATACCTCTCCTCCACGGACCAGCCGAGCGCCGACAGACTCCTCGAAGCGGTACGTACGGCCGCACCGCCCGCCGTGACGCTCACGGGTGACCGCCGCATCCACCTGGAACTGAGCCACCTCGGCAACGACACCCTCGTCCAGCTGGTCAACTTCACGGGCTTCGGTGACACACCGGCCGCCTTCAGGACCACACCCACCACCTGCACGGTCACGCTGGCCGTCCCGGCGGGTCAGCAGGTGCTGGCCGCCACGGTCAGCTCGCCGGACGCCGCCTCGCCCGCGCCGCGCCCGGTCACCTGGACCGTGAACGGCGCCACGGCGGCCGTCGAGCTGGCGGTGTCCCAGTACGCGCTGCTGGCCGTCACCATGGGCTGATCCCGCCGCTCATCGCCGGGGTGCGGGGACCCGCCACAGGGAGGTCGGCCGGTCCTCGTCCCCGGTGTGCGACTCGAAGGCGATCCACCGCCCGTCGGGCGACCAGCTGGGGGCGCCGTCATAGGTGTCCCGCTCGCCGGTCACCCGTACGGGACGGCCGCCGCCGGCCGGGATCACGAAGATCTTCGGCAGGTCGAGCCCGCCGGCGGTGGAGGAGAACACCACATGCGCGCCGTCGGGCGACCAGCTCGCGTCGGTGTGCTCCCCGGCGCCCTTGGTGAGCCTGCGCACCCCGGTGCCGTCGGCGTTCATGACATACAGCGCCCAGCTGTCACCGCCCCTGGCCCGGCGCTGGAAGACAAGCCGGTCGCCGTGCGGGGACCAGTTGGGCTGGCGGTTGTCGGTACGGGTGGCGGGGCCGTCGAGGAGGCGTACGAGCCCGGAGCCGTCGGGCCGGACCTTCCAGAGGGAGCCGAGGGCGTCGGCTCCCTCTCTGCTCTCCTCGCTCTCCTCGCTCTCCTCGAAGACGATCCAGTCGCCGCGCGGCGAGAAGCTCGGTTCGATGTACCCGGAGCCGCCAGTGTGCGCGGTGACCCGGACGGGCTGCCCGCCCGGCTTCAGCACCCAGATCTCGTCCCTGCCCGCCCGGTCCGACGCGAAGGCCACCCCCGCCGAGGCGCGCCAGCTCGACCCCGGCAGGTTCACCGCGGCCTGCCCCTCGTCCGCCAGCAGCGTCCGGGGCCAGGGTGCGGGGCCGCCGTCCAGCGGAAGCACCCGCAGCGACGCGTCGCCGTCGTTGTAACCGCCGTGGAAGACGGTGAACAGGAGTGACTTCCCGTCGGGCGAGTACGCCGGGTTCTGCGCACTGGCCCGGCCGCCCGCGCGGTGGAGCAGCTCGGCACCGTCTCCTCGTACGGTCCGGCGGGCGGAGGGTTCGGGCGGCCCCGGTGGCTCCTTGTCCGTCCCGCACGCCGCCGACACCGCGCCGGCGAGGAGTGCGGCGGCGATCAGACGTCTGCGCACACGGTGACCCTAGGGGCGCCGACTACCCCTGTTCAACGGAGGTTTGCGCCAGAGCGTGCCCGAGCGGGTCAGAGGGACCTCCACAGCGCGGGCACGTTCGGCGGCTCCCAGCCCGGCTGGGCCGTGTGGGCCTGGAGGCAGAGGTAGGTGCGGCCGCCGTAGCCGACGCGGTCGCCCGAGCCGTAGGCGGTGCCGACGGCCCAGGTGGTTCCGGGCGGCGGACCAGTGGGCGTGGCGGTGGGCGTGGGTGACTGGGCCACGTCGAGCACGAAGTCGAACGCCGCCTCCTTCGCGCCGCCCGCGTCCCGTACGGTCATGAGCAGCCGGGCGTCGAACAGCGAGTCGGTGTTGTTGCGCGGCTCGCCGGGGAAGTAGAGCTGCGTGGTGAGCACCGGCCGCCCGGGGGCCTGGGCCTTCACGTGGAGATGGCGAGTGCGGCCCGGATAGAGCCCCGGCACGACGGTGGTCAGCGTGAACGCCCCGCGCATGTCGGTGTATTGGTGTCCCCGGAGGCGGAAACCGGTGTTGTCGTAAGCGCCGTTGGTGTCCGCCTGCCAGAAGTCGAGCAGCACGCCGGCCACCGGCAGACAGGCCCGGCCGAAGACGTACCCGGTGACGGTGAGCCGGGTGCCGGGGGTGCCGGGTTCGAGGAGTGAGGTGCGTTCGGGGGAGTTCGGTTTGAAGTACGGGCCCTCGGTCTGCGCCGGGGTGGGGTGGTCGCCGTCGTCGCACGACGGGGTGAGCTCGGGGGTGGTGCCGCTGCCGACGGAGCCGCGGGCCAGGGCGGGCACCGCGACCAGGGACACGGGCACGGCCACTCCTGCCGCCAGCGCGGCCCGCAGCACGGTCTTGCGGCTGGGGCGCGGCTGCCCGTCAGCGCCCGGCGGCCGGCTCTCGCCACGCGTCCTCGCGTCGTTCTCGCCATCCATGTCTGCTCCTCGGGGGGATCCTCGGGGGAGGTGGGGGGACGGCTACGACGCTAGGCGGACGGTCCGGTGCGGGCGATGGACGCAATGCGGTGGTCGTGGTGAAAATCTCCGCCGCCGCGCCGGAAGTCACCGGGGCTGGTGCCGGTCTCCCGACGGAAGAAGCGGCAGAAGTAGGCGGGATCGGCGAACCCGACCCGACCGGCGACCTGACGGACGGTCAACTCGGTGTGCAGCAGCAGCCGTTTGGCCTCATGGGTGCGGGCCTGCCGGATGAGCTCGCCGGGCGTGCGGCCGGTGGCCTCCTTCACCGCCTCGGTCAGATACCCCACGGACACCCCGATCCGGTCCGCGCACGCCCGTACGGACGACGGCAGATCCTCGGCGCGGGCGACCAGAGCGGTGAACTCCCCCGCGACGCCGCCCGCGCGGGCGACGGCCCGGCTGACGGGCCGTGCGGGCAGCCGGGCGGCGCGCACGACGAGCACGTGCAGCAACGCGCGAATCACCCCGTGGAAGCCCTCGGCCCCCGTCCGGTACTCCTCGTACATCTCCGCCACCAGCGACGACGTCCAGGCGTCGGCCTCCTCGCCCAGCTCCAGCCAGGGCCGGGGCCCGAGTCCGCGCAGCAGGGCGCGGTCGTCGGGGTGGTCCAGCAGGAAGTCGTCGGTGAAGAGGATCACCCATCCCTCGGGCCCGTCCGCGCACTCCCACTGGTGGACCTGCCCCGGCGCGATGACGCAGAGGTGCGGCGGGCGCAGCGCGAACCGTGCGAGGTCGAGCACATGGGCGCCGGTGCCGCCGGTGACGTGCACGATCTCGTAGAAGGTGTGCCGGTGCGGGAAGTCGGCGCGGGACATCGCGCCGATGCTGTCGAAGGTGCCCATGGCGAACGGCAGGGAGTTCGGCATCGGCACCTCAAGCCGATGCAACGGCGGCACCCCGCCGACAACCCCACACCCGTTCCCACCGGCCCCCGGTAACACGGTCGCCCCACGCATCCGCCCACTCCCGACTGCGGTGCCGCACGACGGACCGCCGCACGACGACGAGATGGTCCAGACCAGTTGGTCCGGACATCACGATGGCACGGGGGCGGAACATCCGGAACACCACCTTCAGAAGTCACCGCATGACGCGGTGGCGAATGGCCCGGAGGCCGTGGCGGTCACACCCCATTGGCGAACAGCGCGTTCAGGCCGCCCGCGCCCGCGACTCGCCGCCGCCGGTCGGTCGGGCCTGCCTCGACGGGGCTTCCGTTCTCCCAGTTCTATGTTCGATCGAACATTTATGTGTTAGAAAGGGGGCATGAGTGTTGCCAATCGTCTCGATCTGACCTTGCGGCTCGTGCAGGGCTCCGGTCAGGTCTCCGTGTCCGAACTCTCTCAGCGTCTGGGGGTGTCCGAGATGACCGTGCGCCGGGATCTGGACGCGCTGGAGCGCCAGGGGCTGCTCCGGCGGGTGCACGGCGGTGCGGTCGCCGGGCCGCCCCGTGAGGAGGGTGCGGGGTTCGCCGCCCGCGAGGCTTGGCAGGCCGCGACGAAGGACCGGCTCGGTGCGGCGGTGGCCGCGCTGGTGGAGCCCGGCTCGCGCGTGCTGCTCGACGCCGGAACCACCACCGTGCACGTCGCGGAGCACCTGGCCGCCCGGGCCCCGCTCACGGTCGCGGTGCTCAGCCTCCAGGCGGCGGCGTGCCTGGCGGACCGGCCCGGGATCGAACTCCTCGTCGTGGGAGGCCGCTCCCGGCCCGGCGAGCGCTCCTTGGTGGGCCCCCTGGCCCTGCGCACGCTGGAATCCCTCGTCTTCGACTGCTTCGTGATGTCCATCGGCGGCGTCCACGCCGAGCACGGCTGGTCGGAGTTCTCCCTGGAGGACGCGGCCGTCAAGCAGGCCGGGCTCGCCCAGGCCGCCCGCACGATCGGGGTGGCCGACGCGACCAAGCTCGGCGTCCGCGCGTTCGGCCAGGTCGCCCCGCTCGGCTCGGTGCACGGCTTCGTCACCGACGCCGCGGCCGAGGACGCCGACACCCACCCCAGCGGCCCGGCGACACTGAAGGCGCTGCGGGACGCGGGCGTCGAGACGGTCCTCGCCCGATGACCGCCGGCATCGACACCCCAGACCGCCGCGGCCGCACCGGCCTGGACCGGCACGGACGCGACCTGACCGGCAACCCGCAGGTGCGGATCACCGACGTCGAGGTGCTCTCCTGCGACTGGTACGTCCTGCGCAAAACCACCTTCGACTACCGCCACAGCGACGGCCATTGGAGCCGCGAGCAGCGCGAGACGTACGACCGGGGCGACGGCGCGACGATCCTCCTGTACGACGCCGACCGCCGGACCGTGCTGCTGACGCGCCAGTTCCGGTTGCCCGCGTACGTCAACGGCCACCCCGACGGCATGCTCGTCGAGACCGCCGCCGGGCTGCTCGACGGGGACAGCCCCGAGGAGGCCATCCGGCGGGAAGCGGCCGAGGAGACGGGCCACACCGTCGGTGTGCCCGAGCCGGTGTTCGCGGTCTATATGAGCCCCGGCTCGGTCACCGAGCGGCTGCACTTCTTCGCGGCCCCCTACGGCCCGGCCACCGCCACCGGTGAAGGAGGCGGGGTCGCGGCCGAAGGCGAGGACATCGCCGTCGTGGAACTCCCCTTCACCGAGGCCCTGGACAGGGTCCGCAGCGGGGAGATCGCCGACGCCAAGACCGTCATGCTGCTCCAATGGGCCGCCCTGGACGGCCCGTTCGCCGTCCGCGTACCGCCTACGGCAGTGACCACCAGTTGACCCACACGTCGGAGTCGTCGGTGAGGACGAAGGCATACGGGCGCTCGGTCGCGCTCGCATTGTCCTGAACCGTGAGGGCCTCGCCGGGGCGCTCGATGACGCGCCCGGGCGGCGTGCCCTGCGCGGCCCAGTTCCACTTGCTGCCGTCCCACCAGTTCACGTACAGCTTCGAGTCGTCACCGATCACGAAGGCGTACGGGCGGGTGAACGCGGTGGGGTTGTCCCTCATCGTGACCACGCCGACGGAGTCGAGGATGAGCCGCCCGCCGGGTGCGCCCTGGTCGCTCCAGTTCCACTTGCTGCCGTCCCACCAGTTCACATACAGCTTCGAGTCGTAGCCCTGGACGAAGGCGTAGGGCCGCTCGACCGCCTGCGGGGTGTCCTGGCAGGTGATGACGCCCGCGCCCTTCTTCACCGGTTGCCCGCTGGGCGCGCCCTGGTCGTGCCAGTTCCACTTGCTCCCGTCCCACCAGTTGACCCAGACGCGGGAGTCGTCGGTGATGACGAAGGCGTACGGCCGGGTGAAGGCGTTCGGGTTGTCGCGCATGGTGGTGACGCCGAGGGGGCGCGAGATGGTGCGGCTCGGCGGGGTGCCCTGGTCGCTCCAGTTCCACGCCTTGCCGTCCCACCAGTTGACCCAGAGGCGGAAGTCGTCGGTGAGGACGAAGACGTACGGCCGCTGCGGCGCGCTCGGGTTGTCCTGGACGCTGACGACCCCGACGCCCTCGCGGACGCGGCGCCCGCCGGGCGCGCCCTGGTCGCTCCAGTTCCACTTGCTGCCGTCCCACCAGTTCACATACAGCTTCGAGTCGTCACCGATCACGAAGGCGTACGGCCGCTGGACCGCGTTCGCGCTGTCCTTGACCGTGACGGCGCCGACCTTCTCGATGACGGTGCGCCCGGCCGGTGTGCCCTGGTCGCTCCAGTGCCAGGCCTTGCCGTCCCACCAGTTGACGTGCAGCCGCGAGTCGTAGCCGCGGACGAAGACGTACGGCCGCTGGGCCGCCTGCGGGTCGTCCTTCATGGTGACGGCGCCCGCGGTGGCCCGTACACCGACCGCGGCGGTGGGTTTCTGCTGGTCGTTCCACTGCCATGAACCCATCGTGTTCCCTCTCCGGCCCACGTCCCGGCGCGATGCGGGCGGGGCATGCCGAGGCGAGATGTGCTCGAAGGGGTCCGGCGCCGCCGTGGGCGCGCGCCAGGACGCAGGGACGGGGTCCGAGTCCCGCGCAGTTCCGTGGCGGACACTCTGGCACCGCATCCCCTGCCTGTCACCGCAGCGGCGCGGACCGCACCGCTCCACGGGCGCATTCCGGACAAGCGGACGAGCGGCCACCGGGCCGCCACCCACGGATCCCTCACCCTCCACCACAATCCAACAAAAACTTCCAACAAAACTGTTCAGTTTCTGGCCGTCGAGGCGTAGGTTCCGGTTCGGATCAGTTCGCGCGACGAAGCGAGTACGTATGCAATCTCTGGCCGAAGGGCTCCGGCTCCCCACCAATGGGCTCGACTACACGATTCTGGCGATCTACTTCGTCGTCGTTCTGGGCATCGGCTTCGCCGCCCGCGCGAGCGTGAAGACCAGCCTCGACTTCTTCCTCTCCGGGCGCTCGCTGCCCGCCTGGGTGACCGGGCTCGCCTTCGTCGCCGCCAATCTGGGCGCGACCGAGATCCTCGGGATGGCCGCCACCGGCGCCCAGTACGGCGTCGCGGTCGTCCACTGGTACTGGATCGGCGCCATCCCGGCCATGGTCTTCCTCGGCCTGGTGATGATGCCCTTCTACTACCGCTCGAAGGTCCGCTCGGTGCCGGAGTTCCTGCTCCAGCGGTTCGACGCGTCCGCGCACCTGCTCAGCTCGGCGCTGTTCGCCTTCGCCGCGATCCTGATCGCGGGCGTCAACCTCTACGCCCTGTCGATCGTGGTCGAGGCGCTGCTCGGCTGGCCGCAGTGGGTGGCCATCGTCGTCGCCGGGCTCTTCGTGCTCGCGTACATCACCGTCGGCGGACTCTCCTCGGCGATCTACAACGAAGTGCTCCAGTTCTTCGTGATCCTCGCCGCGCTCATCCCGCTGGTCGTCCTCGGCCTCAAGCGGGTCGGCGGCTGGGGCGCGCTCAGCGACGACCTGGAGTCGGCGCACGGCCACAACTACCTCACCGCCTGGGGCGGCACCGGCATCGGGCAGAGCAACCCGCTCGGCGCCAACTGGCTGACGATCATCCTCGGGCTCGGCTTCGTGCTCTCCTTCGGCTACTGGACCACCAACTTCGCCGAGGTCCAGCGCGCCCTCTCCGCCAAGAACCTCAGCGCGGCGCGGCGCACCCCGCTGATCGCCGCCTTCCCGAAGATGTTCATCGTCTTCCTGGTGATGATCCCGGGACTGGTCGCCGCCGCCCTGGTGCCCGACATCGGCACCCCGGGCTCCGGCCTCACGTACAACGACGCCATCCCGTACCTGATGCAGGAGCTGCTGCCCAACGGGGTGCTCGGCATCGCCGTCACCGGGCTGCTCGCCGCGTTCATGGCGGGCATGGCGGCCAATGTGTCGTCGTTCAACACCGTTTTCACGTACGACATCTGGTCCAAGTACGTGAGGAAGGGGCAGCCGGACGCGTACTACCTGCGCTTCGGGCGGCTGATCACGGCGATCGGTGTGCTCGCCTCGATCGGCACCGCGTTCATCGCGTCCAGCTTCTCCAACATCATGGGGTACCTCCAGACGCTGTTCTCCTTCTTCAACGTGCCGATGTTCGTGGTCTTCGTCATCGGGATGTTCTGGAAGCGGGCCTCCAAGAAGTCCGGTGTCTGGGGGCTGTTCGCGGGCACCACGGCCGCGATGGTCAACTACTTCTGGATCTACAAGCAGGGCGTCGTGTCCATCCCCACCGACCAGGGCGCCAACTTCGTCTCCGCGATCGTCGGCTTCGCCGCCGGCGCGATCGTCATGGTCGTGGTGACGCTCTTCACCGCCCCCAAGCCCGAGGCCGAGCTCGCCGGTCTGGTGTACGGGACGGTCTCGCCCGGTCCGGAGGAGCAGCCCGCCGAGGGCGACGGCGCCTGGTACCGCAGGCCCGCGCTGCTCGGCTGGGGAGCGGTGGTCCTCGCCGCGCTCTGCTACCTGCCCTACTCGCTCTGATCGGAGGCCCGGACCATGTCTGAACTGCAACGCGAAGTCTCCGAGCTGGAGAAGAAGTCCGCCACCGCGGCCCGGCTCTTCGACATCCGCCGGATCATCGGCAGCCTGTTCACCCTGTACGGAGTGATCGTCACCATAGCCGGGCTCACGGCCTCCGACGCCGACCTGAAGAAGGCCGAGGGCGTCAACATCAACCTCTGGACGGGGCTCGGGATGCTGGCCCTGGGACTGTTCTTCCTGGTCTGGCTCTGGCTGCGCCCCCTCTCCCCGCCCACCCCGGAGGACGGCGAAGCCGGGCCGGAAGGGGTCTAGGGCCTGTCCGGCGGATCTTGTCTGGGACGCGGGGGTCTGGCACGCCCATCTGCCGCGTTGTCGTCGGTTGCCGACGCTCCGCGTCGACGCCCTCCTCCGCCTTGCAGCTGGACGCACCAGACCCCCGCTCACCAGGACCGAAAGGCGAAGGCACCCCGCGGGCGACCAGATCCGCCGGACAGGCCCTAGGCCGGCCGCGCGGGACCGTGCTATCAGGTCCCGCGGGCCCCTCCCCGCGCTTCCCCTTCCCACCTTCCTCCTCCTTCTTGTCACGTTTCCCCGTTCGATTCCGTCAAATAAGTGATCGCGAAAGCCGGCCGGTGCGGTTCCGGGGGCACACGCAGAACGAGGAAGTAGGAAACAACCATGACCACGAGCGCTCTCGCCGAACTGCGTTCACAGGTGCGCGGCCGTGTCCTCCTGACCGGTGACGACGACTTCGACCAGGCACGAAAGCCGTGGAACCTCGCAGTCCAGCAGCCCGTCTCGGCGGTCGTCGAGGCCGCCGACGCCGACGACGTGGCGGCCGTGGTGCGGTATGCGGCCGCCGCCGGACTCGCCGTCGCGCCCCAGCCCGGCGGCCGGGGCGCCAGCGGCGACGTGGAGGGAGTGATCCTGCTCCGCACGGGCAAGCTCGACGAGCTGCACGTCGACGCCGCCGCCCGTAGCGCGCGCGTCGGCGCGGGCGTCCAGGGCGGGCAGGTCCAGGCGGCGGCCGGGCCGCTCGGCCTGACCGGGCTGCCGGGCAGCTCCCCGCTGGTCAGCGTGGTCGGCTACACGCTCGGCGGCGGGCTCAGCTGGTTCGGTCGCAAGTACGGCTGGGCCGCCGACAGCGTCACCGCCTTCGACGTGGTCACCGCCGACGGCACCCAGGCGCGGGTGACCGCCGACTCCGACGCCGAGCTCTTCTGGGCGCTGCGCGGCGGCGGCGGCGACTACGCCGTGGTCACGGCCATCGAGTACGACCTGCACCCCGCGCCCACCCTCTTCGGCGGCCGGATGGTCTGGCACGGCAGCCAGGCGCCCCGCGTCCTGGATGCCTTCCGCAAGATCACCTCCGCTGCGCCGGACGAGCTGACCGTGTGGTTCAACATGCTCGACATCCCGAACGGCCCCTGGCTGGTCACCCTGGACAGCACCTTCCTGGGCGAGGAGGCCGAGGGCCGGGCGCTGCTCAGTGCGCTCGACGAGATCGAGGGCGCGAACGCGGACACCAGGGGCGTGTGGCCGATGGCCGAGCTGGGGGAGATCGCCCACGAGCCGACGGAGCCCGGGCCCTCCGCGGCCCGCGCCGAGCTTCTGACGGACCTGGACGACAAGGTCGTCGCCGCGCTGCTCGCGGAGCCGATCGCCCCTCTCCTCGGTATGAACATCCGGCACCTGGGCGGCGCCCTCGCCCGGCCGACGGAGAACCCCCAGGGCCCGCTGACCGAGCCGTACACCCTGTCCATGTTCGGTGTGCCGTCCTCGCCGGAGCGCAGGGCCGAGATCGTCGCCCGCCAGGAGGCGCTGGTCCAGTCGGTCGCCCCGTACATCAGCGGCCGCAAGCCCTACACGTACCTCTCCCCCGGTGACACCGCCGCGGCGGCCTTCACGCCCGAGGCGCTGGCCAGGCTCCAGCAGGTCAAGCGCGACCGCGACCCGCGCGGGGTCTTCCGCAGCAACTTCCCGGTCCTCGGCTGACGGCTGACGGTCCCGATACGGACGACGGCGCCCCGCGGCAGTGGCCACGGGGCGCCGTCGTCCGTCACGAGCGGGTCAGGACAGCTTGCCGTCGTAGTCCGGGAGCTTGAAGGCACGCTCGGCGTGCCCGCCGACCAGGTCGGTCGTGTTGTTGCCGAAGTTGGCGATGATCGTGTAGCCGCGCGCCTCGATCTCGGCCCGCTTCTCCGTCTTGTACGTGCTGACCTCGTGGAACAGGTCCGGCATATCGCGTACGTAGAGACCGGTGACGGGGTAGCCGACGGCCTTGAGGTTGTACGAGGTGAGGGACTCGATGATGCCGGGGCGGGCCGTCACAAAGAAGACGGCGACGCCCTGGGAGCTCGCCTCGCGCACCATGTCCCGCATCGACTGGATGGCGGGGGTCGGGAACGTCCAGAAATGGTGGAAGTCCGTCTCCAGCGAGGTGTTGTCGATGTCCAGGACGATCGCCGGCTTCTCGCCCGCGGGCGAGGCGGCGATGCGGTCCTTGAGGTACGGGCGGGCGGTGTCCACGACGCCCTGGACGTCGCGCAGCCAGGTCGCGTAGTCGACATCCTTGAGCGCGGCGATCCCGCCGGAGGCGGAGGCCTGGGCCACGACGGAGTGCGGGGCCGCGGCGGGGGCCGCCTGGGAGGCGGTCGGCGCGGCTATGAGGGCGGTCGCCGCTGCGGCCACCGTGACGGCCGTGCGCGTCGTCCAAGCAGTGCGGTGCATGGGGGGTTGGTGCTCCTCTGTCGCGATGGTGGGAGGCCGTGGGGGACCCGCCGGGCCTCGGCGAACGGCACGGGCGGCACGGAATTGGCATGCGCACGGCCAACAATGATCAGCCGGTGGCGCAATGTCTACTGGTCGGTAGGAAACTTCTCGCATACGTGGGGTGAATCCACGGGAGTGCCGCACGAACCCGCCCCATACGGAAGGCGAGCCGCCGGATGGGCGGGGCGAGCGCGGCCTCCGCGTCGGTCGGCGGAGCCGTATGGGCGCGCCGGGAATTTATTTTCCAACCTCAACTGTTGGCATATACATCGAGCCGATCTCGGCTCGACCCCGACGACAGCGCGGACCGACGGGTCCGCCCCCTCAGCAGCGAGGCACCATGAACACCACCCCGGAGCAGCCCGCCGACACCGTGGCCCGGCTGCGCGCCACCTTCCGCACCGGTCGCACCAAGCCCGTCGAGTGGCGCACCACGCAGCTGCGACGACTGCGCGAGATGCTCACCGAGCGCGGTGCGGACCTGGTGGAGTCGCTCCACGCGGACCTCGGCAAGAGCCCCGCCGAGGTCCACCGCACCGAGATCGGCTTCACCGTCCGGGAGATCGACCACACCCTGGACCACCTCGCTCAGTGGCTGCGACCCGAGCCCGCGCCCGTCCCGGAGCACCTGGGCGGGGCGACGGCGTGGACGCAGTACGACCCGCTGGGCGTCGTCCTGGTGATCGCGCCCTGGAACTATCCCGCGCAGCTGCTGCTCACCCCGATGATCGGCGCCCTGGCCGCCGGGAACGCGGTCGTGGTCAAGCCGAGCGAGCTGGCTCCGGCCACCTCCGCCGTGCTGGCGCGGCTGCTGCCCGAGTATCTCGACCCGGACGCGGTGGCCGTGGTGGAAGGCGGCATTCCGGAGACCACGGCGCTGCTGGCCGAGCGGTTCGACCACATCTTCTACACCGGCAACGGCACCGTCGGCCGCATCGTCATGGCCGCCGCCGTCCAGCACCTCACCCCGGTCACCCTCGAACTGGGCGGCAAGTCCCCGGTGTTCGTCGACCGGGACGCCGACATCGCCACGGTCGCGGCCCGGCTCGCCGCGGGCAAGTTCCTCAACGCGGGCCAGACCTGTGTCGCACCCGACTACGTCCTCACCGACCCGGAGACCGCCCGCGCCCTCGAACCGGCGCTGGCCCGGGCCGTCGAGGCCCTGTACGGAGCCGACCCGCAGGCCTCGGCCGAGTACGGCCGCATCGTCAACGAGCGCCACTTCGACCGCCTGAGCGCGCTGCTCGACTCGGGCCGCGTCGTCACCGGTGGCCGGGGCGACCGCGCCACCAAGTACCTCGCGCCGACCGTCCTCGCCGATGTCGACCCCAAGGCGCCGGTGATGCGGGAGGAGATCTTCGGCCCGATCCTGCCCATCGTCACGGTGCCGGGCCTGGACGAGGCCATCGACTTCATCAACGACCGCGACAAGCCGCTGGCCCTGTACGCCTTCACCGAGTCCGGGACCACCCGCGAGCGCCTGGCCTCCGAGACCTCCTCGGGCGGCCTCGGCCTCGGCCTGCCGCTGGCCCATCTCACCGTCTCCGACCTGCCCTTCGGCGGCGTCGGCGAGAGCGGCATGGGCAACTACCACGGCCGCTACTCCATCGAGACGTTCAGCCACCGCAAGGCCGTGCTGGCCGGGTGACGAGCGGTGGGGGCCGGGACGGATCCCCGTTCCGGCCCCCGGTGTACCGGTGTGACGGCTACACCGGGCCGTAGAGCGCGGCGAGTTCGGCCGCGAGCTGCGCGAGCCGCTCGCGGGCCTGCGGGGGTTCGAGGATCTCCACGCTCGCCCCGAGACCGGCCAGTTGCGCGGCCACGACCTCCGGGGACGGGCCGTCGATCTCCATCTCCAGCCATCCGTCAGCCCGTTCGCCGCCCAGGCGCAGGCGGCCGCCGAACAGGACGCCCAGGACGCGCCCGGCCGTGGGCTCGGCCCGCCCGCGTACGGTCGCCCCCAGCATCCGCTCCTCCATCGGGGCGGCCAGCGCGCGCCAGGCCGTGGCCAGGTCGAAGCCCTCCGGCCGGACGACGGGGTCCGCGGTCACCTCGACCGAGGTGATCCGGTCGAGCCGGAAGATGCGCAGACCGTCGTGGACGGATCCGGCGGCCGCCTCGTCACCTGCCCGCGCCCCCTTCTCCGTACCGGCCACGAGATACGGGACTCCCGCCTTGGTGACCAGGCCCAGCGGGTCGACCGTGCGCGTACCGGCCGGGCTGCCGGGGCGGGCGTATCCGAGCCGGATCCGCAGGCCGTCCACCACCGCCCGTTGCAGCGCGTCCAGCAGGGGCGTGCCCGCCGTGACGGGCATGCGCGACCAGTCCGTGCCGTCCGTGACACCTGCCTTCGACGCGGCCTCGGCGCCGGACCGGAGCGTCGCGGGCAGGGCCCGCACCAACTTCCGCAGCGCGGTGCGCAGTTCGGGCGAGGCCGCCGACGGCCCCGCGACCAGGAACATCGCACGGATCTCGGCGGCGGTGAGGCCGGTGAGATCGGTACGCGCCCCGCCGACCAGGGACCAGCCGCCGCCCCGCCCGTGCTGGGAGTACACGGGGATACCGGCGGCGGCCAGCGCCTCCAGGTCGCGGCGCGCGGTGCGCTCGGACACCTCCAGCTCCGCCGCCACCTCGCGCGCGGTCACGCGTCCGCGTGTTTGCAGGAACAGCAGGGTCGCCACCAGCCGGTCAGCTCTCATAGCGATCATTCTCTTGGGAAAACTGGCCAGGAGATGGCCAGTTTGGCTTCCAGGATGAGTGCAGATCGAGCGCGGAAAGATCAGCGGACTGATCAAAGGCCGCGCCGTACACGCCTTCAGGGAGAGATCATGATTGTGGTGACCGGAGCAACCGGGAACGTCGGACGGCACCTTGTACGGACCCTGGCCTCGGCGGGCGAGTGGGTTACGGCGGTGTCCCGCCGCATCCCGGCCGCACAGATGCCGGGCAACGTGGAGTTCCAGCAGGCCGATCCGGCCCGGCCCGAGAGCCTCAAGCGCAGCCTCGACGGGGCCGACGCGCTGTACCTCCTCGTCCCCGGTGACGGCGAGGGCCTCGACCCGCACGCCATCCTCGACACGGCGCGGGCCGCCGGGGTCCAGCGGGTCGTCCTCCAGTCGTCGCAGGCCACCGCGACCCGCCCGCACTCCCCCGCGCACGCCCGGCTGCGCGCCTTCGAGGACGCCGTACGGGAGTCACACCTCCAGTGGACGGTCCTGCGGCCCAGCGGATTCGCCTCCAACGCCTACATGTGGTCGCCCTCGGTCCGCTCCGAGCGGACCGTCACGGCACCCTTCGGCGACGTCGGCCTGCCCGTCATCGATCCGGCCGACATCGCCGCGGTCGCCGCCGTGGTCCTGCGCGACGGGAGTCACGCGGGCCGGACGTACGAACTCACCGGACCGGCCACGGTCTCACCGCGCGAGCAGGCCCGGGCGATCGGTGACGCGCTGGGGGCGGCGGTGCGGTTCGTCGAGCAGAGCCGGGCCGAGGCGCGCGAGCTGCTGATGCGGTTCATGCCGGAGCCGGTGGTCGAGGGCACACTCGGCATCCTCGGCGAACCCACGCCCGAGGAGCGGCGGGTGAGCCCGGACGTGGAGCGGATCCTGGGCCGGGCACCGCGTACGTTCACGACCTGGGCGGCGGACAACGTCGTCGCCTTCAGATGACGTCCACGGCCGCCGCGGGGAACGCCGGGCGGCGGTCGATGCGGGCGCGGACCTCGTCGGAGCCGAAGTGGTAGTCGATGCGCCTCACGGCCTCGGCCCAGCCGCGCATGGTGCCCGCACCGGAGAGCGCCTCGGTCACGAACGGGTCGGTCCACCGCCGCACCGCACGCCGCCACAGCTCCGCGGGCGGCTCCTCCAGCAGACTGCCGACCGTTCCCTCGTAGATGAGCATGGCCCGGACCTGCCCGTCGGGCTCGATCTGGACCGACTGGAAGTCGAGCCCGCGCGCGACCTGTTCGGGGTTCATCTGCAAGGAGAAGTTGGTCGACGTGCCGACCCGGACGGTGGCCGGGGCGAGCGCCTGAAGCCGCGCGCGCTGCTCCTCACTGCCCAGCCGGGCGAGCTGTTCGTCCGAGAGCAGTTCGTGCTCGGCGTATCCGGTGCGGCTGCCGAGCCCGGACGGCACGGCGGCGCCGAAGTCCAGGGAGCTCAGGTGCGGGAACCGCGGCACGATGTCCGTGCAGAACTCCTCCAACCGGTCGACGTTGCTCCGTACGACCGCACAGTCGACGGCGAACGGGAGCGGGCGCTCGCCGCGCTCGGCCCGCCCCCGCGCTCCGGCTTCGAGCAGCGCCAACGCCCTCATCGCCCGCTCGAACGAACCCGCCCTGCCGCGGATCCGGTCGTGCACCTCGGGCGCGGGGCCGTCGACGCTCACCACGACCCGCCCGCACACCCGCGCCAGCTCGTCGGCCATCCACGGCTGGAAGTTCCAGCCGCCGGTGTACACGAGCACCGAGATGCCCGCCCGCGTGAGCCGCTCCGCTACCTCGAACACCCCCTTGACCAGGAGCGGTTCACCCCCGGCGAGGGTGACCTGGACCGGGCCCAGGGAGATGATGGCATCGGCGATCCGGAGCATGTCGTCATGGCTCACCTGCCGCGTCGGGCGCCTGCCGGACTCCGAGTAGCAGTGGGTGCAGCGCAGCGGACAGGCGTAGGTGATGTCCCAGATGACGGACTGTGGACCATCGGCAACGTTGTTCGCGCGCTCCATCGCATGCTCCCCGTGTCCGCTCGCGGCCTCGATGCCGGAACGTCCCCCGTGCGGTGGCGGAGGACGTTCCGGCCTCGCTCAGACTAGGAGGCGCCGCCCGGGCGCGGTATCCCCAACTCTGGGGATGGCGCGGACCGTTCGGGTCGCCCCGGTCAGCCGTGCAGGGTCGTGACCCGGAGCTGGGGATCGGTCCCGATCTCCGCCTCGGTGAACCGTTCCGTGACCCAGCGCTTGTGCGAGAAGAGGACGGTCTGGTCGGTGTAGTGGGGCGATTCGGGGTTGGCGGACTGCCCGTAGGTGAGGATCGTGCGGGTGCGCGGGCCCTGGGCCGTCAGCTCCGTGGCCATGATGAAGCTGGAGCCCGACGCGTAGTCCTCCGGGGAGTTCGGGCGTGTGGCGCCGCCGCTGCCCGACGTCGGTGACGCGTTCACGACGTTGAAGCAGCCCTCGTCGCCGGAGCAACCGGGCAGCGGAATCCCCGCCCAGCGCTGCACGCTGCCCATCGGCGCGTCCAGCGGCACCTTGTCGGCGGCCAGCCCGCGCACGGCGTCGGCCAGTGCGCGCCGCACCTGCGGTTCGTCGCCGTTGAGCCCGCGCGGGGTGGTGAGCGGCTGGGCCGGGTCGTACGGAACACGCCACCAGGGGTTCGGGCCGCCCACCTGGGTGCGGAACGCCTGCCACAGTACGGCGCCCCGGCTGTCGGCGTCGTCGCGGGTGTCCCAGGCCGCGAGGACGTCACAGGCGGCGCGCACATCCACCTCGGTGCCGTCGGTGGCCGTCAGGACGGGGTGCGCGCGGCACATCGCGACCGCGTCGTCGCGGCCCAGCTCCGCCGTGTAGTTGCGGTCGCCGAGCATGCTCGCCTGCAGCGTGGACAGGCTGAAGCCCGGAGCGCCCAGTCCGTCGGTGCCGTCGCGCCGGCCCGCGATCATCTGGAGCCCGAGCTGGGCGCGCGGCCCGAGGGGCGCCCCGGCGCGGTACATCCGCGGGTAACCGGTGAGCGGCGCCGCGGGGTTGGTCAGCGTCGAGTCGTTGTTGGAGTTGGCCACGTAGTCGGTCCGGGTCAGCCGGGGCTGGTGACCGGGGCCGAAGAGGCCCGGCACCACCGCGTCGGGGTCGCTGCCCCAGTCGCAGGCCGAGGTCGAACCGTCGAGCGCACCGACGAAATCGTCGCCGCTGCCCCGCAGGCCGCACCGCTTGAGCTGGTCGTCGGCGACGTGCGGCACTGCGGAGGAGTCGTTGAAGTACGCGGTGCCAGTGGTGTCCGAGGCGATCGTGTACGTCCAAGGGATGCCCTGGTACTTCTGGTGCGCCTGCTTGAGCTGGTCCACGGACCCCGCCTTGCCGAGCGCCAGCCACTCGTTCATCGAGCGCAGGTTGTCGGCGTTGGCGTCCCTCAGGGCGTACGCCTCGGTCCGCGTCCAGCCCTCGGCGAGGACCGGCCCGTACCGGGAGGTGTAGAGGGTGCTGGACACGGTGGAGAGCTTGCCGTCGGCGCCCCGGACCGTGACCGGCACGGTCCGGCGGGTCATCGGCACCGCCTTGCCGTCGACGAGGTAGCTCGTCGGGTCGCCGGGTGCGATGGTGAGGCGGTAGAGCGAGGCGTGGTCGGCGTAGCTCGTGGTGTGCGTCCAGGCCAGGCTGCGGGTGTGGCCGATCTCGACGAGCGGGGTGCCGTAGATGCTCGCGCCCGCGACGTCGAGGACGCCCGGGATCGTCAACTGCACCTGGTAGAAGCGGTAGCCGCCAATCCATCCCAAGTGCGGGTTGGCCAGTAGCATGCCGTCATGCCCTCGGGTCACGTCACGGCCGAGCGCCCAGCCGTTGCTGCCGAGGTCGGCGCGGCGGGGGCCCTTGCTCCTTGACGGAGTCGAGGGGGTTTCCGACGCGGCCACCGAGGCCGCACCGCTCGCACCGGCGGCGTGCGCTGCCGTCGCCGCCCGCGGTGGCTTCGTGGCGGCCTTGCCCGAGGCCCCTGTAGGCGGGGTCGCGGTGGTGATGGCCTGCTTGAGCGCCGTCGCGCCGAAGGCGCCGTTGAGGTCGTAGGTGAGGTTCCAGATGTCCATGGCGTCGATCGGGCCGACCCAGGGCTTGCCCTTGCACGTCGGGTCCGGAAGGTGGGCGGCGCCGGTGTCGCGCAGATACCGGTTGTACCCGGCGGCGTACCCCTCGACCATCCGGCGCAGCTCCGGCGTCGGGCCGAGCGGCGCCGGGCGGTCGAGCAGCCGCCGGACCGTACCGGCCTGCCGCAGGCCCTGGTGGTAGGTGTCGCTCGCCAGGTTGGGGGTGTCGTCGGCGGTCGTCTCCGTCGGGCCCAGGTATCTGGAGCGCTCGCCCCGCAACGTCATGACCTGGTCGGCGAGTTGGCACAGGTTGTCCTGCGCGAACGCGTACCCGTATCCGTACCCCAAGCCGCCGTAGTCGTGGGCCAGCACGTGCGGGATGCCGTACTCGGTACGGCGGATCTGGGAGGTGTATTCGTGGTCGCCCACCCGCTTGCCGTCCGGTTCCGCCGCGGCGGACGCGGGCGCCGGTAACAGCGCGGCGGTGCCGGAGGCCAGACAGAGGGCGGCCACCAGGGACCCCAGTCTCCGTATGCTTCGCGTCTTTTGACGCACCATCAGATATCGTCGGTTGCTCGGCATGTCCGTAAGGGTGCCGCAAGCCCGCCCCTCACCACATCAACCCGTCGGCCAAACTTCACGCCGGGCGGTGGGCCCATGGATGTACACCCTGGGATGGACCGGGCGGCGCTGACCTGCGGAGTGGCGAGTTGGGGGCGACCGCGTGCGGCACGACGCGTGTCGCCGTACTCCGGCTGCGTGTCGGTTCGCCGCCGCCGGGACGCCAAACATAGGGAGCGGGGTTGCCGCGCGGCGTCACACAGAGGGTTGAGATCCCTCCTCCAACCAGAGCGGTAGGCGGCCCGGCTCTCCAACCGGTGCGGCAGAGGCGCTCGACGAGCGTCATCTTGCGTGGCGCACGGCCCCACCACGGGCCGTCAGCGCGCCGGCAGCAGCTCCACGGTGACGAAGGCGACCACGGCCGCCAGGATCACGACCGGCATCATGGCGGAGCTGCCCAGCAGGAGCACCACGAGGACCACACTGCTCACGGGCAGCCGCAGGACACCTGTCGTGGCGGCCGCCATGCCCGCCGCCATGCCCGGGACGACTCCCAGACCCGGCAGGGGCGCGAGCAGCACCCCCGCCGCGGCTCCCAGGAAGAGCGCCGGGAACACCGGTCCACCGCGCAGACTGCCCAGGCAGAGCGCGTAGGCGGCGCTCTTGAACAGGAGGACCGCCAGCAGCGCACCGATACCCCAGGCGTGCGGGTCGGCGGCCAGGCCGCCCAGCGTGGCCTGCCCGGACGAGGCGACGTCCGCCGGCGAGCGGCCGGTGATCAGCGCATAGAGCGCGGCGCACGCCGCGGCGCCCAGGGCGCAGCCGATCGTACGGACCAGGGTGCGACCGGCGACGTACGCCGCGACCGACCGGCCGGCCGCGAGCACCAGGTGCAGGGCGACCGTGAGGGCCACGGCCATGACCAGTGCCCAGACCACGTCACCGGCGTCCACGCGGGGGAAGGGCGTGGGCAGCTTCAGGGCCAGGCTGCCCGTCTCCAGACCTGTCCAGCGCCCGAAGCCGGTGAACACCAGGGACCCCACCCCGCTGGACAGCAGGGCCGGGAGCATGACCGCGAAGAGCTGCGGCCCGCCGACCCCCGCGACCTCGATCAGGAGGACCGCGGCGACCAAGGGGTTGCCGAAGATCGCCGCGATGGCCGCGGCGGCTCCGGCCGCCCCCAGGAGCGTCGTGCTCTGCGGGGTCGCGGGAGCCCGGGCGAGGTCCCTGAACCAGAGGGCGAGCCCGCCGCCGAGGGCGATCAGTGGTGCCTCGGGCCCCAGCACCGCGCCGAACGGCAGACAGGCCGCGGCGGCGAGCAGCACACCGGGCAGCACGGCCGAGGAGGCGCCGCCGACGTGCAGTCCCGCCGCCGGGACGTGACCACCCGCGCCCGGCAGCCGGGTGGCTACCAGACCCACCACCGCCCCGGCGAAGAGGAGCAGGGGCAGCGGCCACCACCACGGCGGAACGTCCCGGCCCAGGGTGTGCGGAAGCCCGGCCCACAGCACGTGTTCCAGTTCGTGCAGCCCGACCATGAACCAGAACGCGGCGAGGGACACCGGGATACCGATGAGCGCGCACAGGACGAGCGCCCCGAGATAGCCGGGCGTCCGGAGCATGTCCCTCAGCAGGTCCGCCTCCCGCGGCTGCGTCCCGTCGGCGGTCACGGCTCCTCCTCCGGGTGCTCGGGGGCCTCGCCCCGGCGGCGCAGCCCGACGCGGACCGCGCCGAAGAGGACCTTGGCGATCACGCCCACCACGATCAGATCCGCGAGCATCTGCACGGTGGTCAGCGCACGGCTGGTGCCGGTGGTGGGCGCGATGTCGCCGAAGCCGACGGTCGCGAACACCGTGACCGTGAAGTACAGGGCGTCGGTCCGGCTCAGCGGCTCCGAGAACGACGACGGCCGGTTCTCGGCTAGCAGGAAGTACGCCACGGAGAACAGCATGAGGAACAGCGGCACGGCGGTGGCCAACGCCTCGATCGCCCGCAGCCGCGGATACTCCGCGTGGGTGATGGCGGCGATCTGCCAGGCCGTGAGACAGCCGAAGACCACCAGTCCCAGTACGAGCAGGACGGCGGTGCCGACGCCGACCCCGCGATCCAGCGGGGCCGAGCAGTACAGCGCCGTCTGCACGGTCACCGAGGCGACCGAGCGCAGCAGATGGCCGGCGAGGGCGCGGCGGCGGTCTCCGGGACCTGCGCGTTCCATGGGCCACTCCGGTGTGTGCGTGGTCCTGCGGGCACCGGCGTCCCGGAGGGGGCGAGCCGCCCTCCGCGTCAGGCGAGGCGGGGGTGCCCGTCCCGCCCGACAGAGCCGGACGGGAGGACCCCGCTGCGGGACGCCCTCCGGCATGCGGCCATCTTCAACCGGCTGTAAGAAGGTATCAACCCCCCGTGATCGGAGTCCGGCATGGACGACTACCCACTCCTCAACCTCTTTTGGACGATGCTGTGGCTGTTCCTGTGGGTGATGTGGTTCTTCCTGCTCTTCAAGGTCGCCACCGACATCTTCCGGGACCACAGCCTCAGCGGCTGGGCCAAGGCGGGCTGGCTGGTCTTCGTGCTCGTCCTGCCCTACCTCGGTGTCTTCGTCTATCTCATCGCCCGCGGACAGGGCATGGGACAGCGCGACGCGAAGCAGTTCAAGCAGCAGGAGGACGCGTTCCAGCAGTACGTCCGCAAGGCGGCCGGGACCGGCGGGGGCGGTTCGGTGGAGGAGCTGAGCAAGCTCTCCGCGCTCAAGGACAAGGGCGACATCACTCCGGAGGAGTTCGAGCGCGCCAAGGCCAAGATCCTGGCGTGAGGCCGCCGGGCCGCCGCTCCCGCCTCAGGACGACGGCGTGGGTCCCTCGATCTGTTCACTGATCCACTGCATGCTGCTCGCGTCCATCCCCTTCACATACGTCACGGCGTTGTGCCGGCCGCCCTGGATGACTTCGAGGTGGGTGTGGATCGGGCCCTTGTTCCCGTAGGTGGCGATGTACTTGTTCACCTTGGGGATGACGGACGACTCCTTCGTGCCGTACTGGAAGGCGAGGTAGACGTCCGGCCCCTTGGCGGCGATCAGCTGCTTGGAGAGCACCTCGGGGTTGTTCTCGGCCTTCTCCTTGGGGTGGCCGTTCCACAAGCGCGAGTCGGGGACGATGTCGGGGCCGGAGGCGATGACGGCCTTGAACTTGTCGGGGTGCTTCAGCACGGCCTTGAGGCCGGCGAAGCCGCCGGAGGAGGAGCCCATGAAGGCCCAGCCGTCGCGCGACTTGATCGTGCGGAAGTTCTGCCGCATGAGGTCGGGCACGTCCTCGGTCAGCCAGGTGCCCATCTTGGGCTGGCCGGGGATGTCGCTGCCGTCCCAGTAGAGCCCGCCGTCGTCGGGCTTGGGGTTCAGCACCGGCATGGCCAGCAGGAACGGTTTGCCCTTGCCTTCCTCGGCCCACTTGGAGATGGACGACTCCAGCTTGAGGTTGTTGTCCATCCAGTAGTTGTTGGGGAAGCCGGGGCCGCCCGGGAGCGCGATCAGGACGGGGAAGCCGCTCTTGTCGTACTTCGGGTCGTCGTACTCCTTCGGCGCCCAGACCCACACCTTGCCCGTGAAGCCGGACTTCTTTCCGGTGATCTTCACGACGCCGACGTGCGTCCCGTTGCCCAGCGTGCTGGCGATCTTGAAGTCGGCGGCCGGTCCGGTCGGCATCAGGGTCTTGGAGTCCGCCGGCTTCTGCGGGGTGCCGTCGCCCTTGTTGTCGATCTTGCCGTACGAGATGGGGTCGCCCTTGTCCGTGAAGGGCGGTATCTCGAAATAGCTCATGACCGGCCAGGCGATCGCCCCGAGCAGCCCCACGCAGACCACGGCGACAAGCCATCGCCGGGCCTTGGAAGCGCGGCGGTGGCCACGGGACTCATAGGTCTCGGCCCCGTCCCTGGTCTTGGTGGACGCGTGCGACATCAGTGGCTCCGGCTTGCTTCGGCCCCTCGGGGCACGACGGTCGTGTTCCGCCTCCGGGGATGGACAAAGCAGATGCAAGGGTTCCAAATTTGCCAAATCGTGATCAACGCTTGACGAGGAGCGGACCGGTACGAACGGGAACGGACGCACAAGATCACCGCCGGGTTCACCGCACTCGGCGGCGGCCTGCCGACAGCGCGACGGCTACCGGAGCGGCCGCCGCCCCCGCGCGATGCGGGCCTCGATGCGCTGGGCGTCCGGGACCTGGAGTGCGCGGGTGAGTTCAAGGGCGTGGGTCAGGTGCGCGACGGCCTCGTCCGGCCGGTCCAGTGCGTCCAGGCTCTCGCCGAGGCCTTCGAGGGCGCGGGCCTCCTCGTACGGCGACCTGACCTCACGGGCCAGTTCGAGGGCCCGCCGGTGGGAGTCGAGGGCGTCGGCCGGGGCCGCGTCCGCCCGCTGGACCGTGCCGAGGGTGTTGAGCGCCTCGGCCTCGCCGCCGGGGTCCCCGATCTCGCGGCACAGCGCCACGCTCGCGGTGGCGTTCTCCAGGGCGTACGTGTGGCAGCCGCTCAGGACCTGCACCTCGGCCAGATACATCAGCACATAGGCCTGCCCCATGCGGCTGTTGAGGGAGCGGGCGGCGTCGAGCGCCTCCCGGAGGTCCTTCTCCGCCTCCGTCAGGCGGCCGGTGCGCTGCTTGATCCTGCCGAGGTTCGCGAGCGCGTTGGCCGCACCCAGGCGGGCGCCGAGGCACTGGTAGAGGCGCGACGCCTGCCCGACACTCTCCAGCGCCTCTTCGTACGCCCCGGTCAGGCGCAGTACGTCACCGAGGTCGCTCAGCACGTTCGCCTCGCCCAGCTCGTTGCCCAGATCACGGAAGAGCACCAGGGCCCGGCGATGGCAGGAGACGGACTCCGCGTACGCGCCGGTCGACTTGCGTACGTCACCGAGTGCGGTGAGCGCGTTGGCCTGGCCGAGGCGGTTGTCCAGGGCGCGATGCAGTTCCAGCGCGCGCCCCATGCTGTCGGCCGCCTCCGCGAAGCGCCCGGTGAGCTGCTGGACGTGGCCCAGCTCGACGAGCACCTGGGCCTGGCCGCGCGCGTCCCGGGTCTCCCCGAACAGGCGCAGGCAGTGACGCAGCGAGCTCTGCGCCTCCTCGTAGCGTCCGGTGCGGCGCAGGATGGAGGAGAGGTCGTGGAGCGCGATGGCCTCGCGGCCGGGGTCCCGCAGGCCGCGGAAGATGTCGAGGGCGGCCAGCAGGTTGCTCTCGGCCGGTTCGAACTCGGCCTGGAGCGTCTCGATGACCGCGGTGTTGCGCAGCGCGACGGCGCGGCCGAGCGGGTCCTCGGTCAGGAGCGCCGCGCCGAGCGCCGTCCGGTGCAGCGCGAGGGCGTCGCCCCAGTAGCCGTGGGCGCGCATGAACTCCGCCATGGCGGCGGGGAGTTGCACGGCGTGCTCGCCGTGGCCGTGGCGGGCCGCGTGGGCGACCGCCGCGCTCAGGTTGGCGTGTTCCGCCCGCATCCAGGCGAGCGCCCGCCCGTCCTCCGCGACCGGCGGCAGGGCCGGTGGGGCAGGGGTGCGGGGAGTGAGGGCCGGGGCGTCGTAGCGGGCGAAGGAACGACTGGCTCCCAGCGCCGCGTGCAGGTAGTAGCCGACCTGGCGTTCCACGGCCCGCGCCGCGTCGGCGCGGTGTCCGGCGCCGTCCTCGGCGTCGGTGAGGGCGCGTGCGTAGTCGCGCACCAGGTCGTGCATCCGGTAGCGGCCGCGCGAGGGTTCCTCGACGAGATGGTGGTCCTCCAGCTCCTCCAGGAGGCGGCGGGCCGTCGGCAGGTCCGTGCCGTGGAGCGCGGCGACCGCGTACGCGTCGAAGTCGAGCCCCGGCTGCCGCCCGAGGCGGCGGAAGAGCAGCTGCTGGTCCGGGGAGAGGTCGCGGTAGGAGAGCTCGAAGGCGGCCCGTACGGAGATGTTCTCGGAGCTGAGCGCCGCCAGGCGGCCGCTCGCGGCGGCCAGGTCGGCGATCACGTCCTCGGCGCTCCACGCGCGGTGGTGGCGCAGCCGGGCGGCGGTGAGGTGCAGGGCCAGCGGCAGGTGTCCGCAGAGCCGGGCGAGTTCGGCGCAGCCGGGGTCCTGGGCCGTCAGGTCCGCGCGTCCGGCCTTGGCCACCAGGAGCCGTACCGCCCGGTCCTCGGTCAGTACGTCCAGCGTGACCGGCACCGCGTCCGCGAGCGCGACCAGCCGTCGGCGGCTGGTGATCAGGACCAGGGACCCCGGCGTCCCGGGCAGCAGCGGCTCCACCTGTTCGCTGCCGCGGGCGTCGTCGAGGAGGACGAGGTAGCGCCCGCCCGCGAGTTTGCCGCGCCACAGTCCGGCGCGCGCGGACAGGTCGGCCGGGATGCGCTGGGGGTCGGTCCCCAGGGCGAGCAGCAGGCTGGTCAGCGCGGTGCCGAGGTCGACGGGCGGCGTTCCGTGCGTGTGCGCGTGCAGGGAGAGGAACAGACTGCCGTCGGGGAAGTCGGCCGCGAGTCGGTGGGCGACGTGGACGGCGAACGCGGTCTTGCCCACTCCCGGCATGCCGTCGACGGCATGGATGCCGACCACGCCGGAGGCTCCGGCGGATCCGTCGCGTACCGCCGAGACCAGGGCCTCGACCTCGTGCTCACGGCCGGTGAAGGCGGCGACGTCGCGGGGCAGGGACGTCGGTACGGCGGCGTCGGCGTCCGGGGCCTGTGCGGGCGGCGGGGCGTCGTCGGTCAGGATGTCCAGGTACGCGGTGGCCGCGTCGGGGCCCGGCTCGACGCCCAGTTCGTCGATCAGTGTGCGGCGCAGCCGGTGGTAGGCGGCCAGCGCCTCGGCCCGCCGTCCGCTGCGGTGCAGCACCCGCATGAGCTGGATGTGGAAGGCCTCGCGCAGCGGGAACTCGACGACCAGACGGGACAGCTGGGGCAGCAGCCCGTCGTGCCGACCGCGCCGCAGCTCCGCGTCGCAGCGCCACTCCAGCGCCTGTATCCGGGCCTCCTGCCACTGCCCGAGCCGGGCGCGCTCGTCCTCGGCGAGCGCCGGGAACTCGTCCAGCGGGGTGCCGCGCCACAGCGCCAGCGCGGTGTCCACCTCCCGTACGACGGTGTCCCAGTCCCCCGCCGGACGCGCGGCCCGCGCCGCGTCGAGGCGCTCGCCGAAGACGCGAGTGTCCAGCTCGCCGTCCTCGACGTCCAGGAGCATGCCTCCGGGCACCGCCCGGATCCGGGTCTCCTCGCCCAGCGAACGGCGCAGCCGCAGCAGGTGGTTGTGGAGCGAGGCGCGGGCGGTGGCCGGTGGGCGCTCGCCCCACAGCGCCGTCTCCAGCCGGGCCAGCGGTACCGCACGGCCGGGCGTGAGCAGCAGTGCGGTCAGCAGCGCCCGGCCCTTGGGCGACGCGGGTGTCCGCTCGACTCCTTGGTCGTCATGGACGGACAGCGGACCGAGCAGCCCGAACTTCACGTGTTCTCCCGCGCATTCCGGGCCTTACCGGGCCCCCGTGGCGTGCATCGTAGCGCGCCACCTGCGCTGAACATGTCAGACGCTTCGCGCCCGCCCCCAGGTCAGAAGTTCTTCGCACCTGCCCTGATCGCCTCGCGGATGCGGTGATACGTGCCGCAGCGGCAGATGTTGCGGATCTCGTCGAAGTCCGCGTCGCCGATCTCGTGACCGGCGGCGCGGGCCTGGCGGACCTTGGCGACGGCGGCCATGATCTGGCCGGGCTGGCAGTAGCCGCACTGGGCCACGTCGTACTCCAGCCAGGCCTCCTGCATGGGGTGCAGGTCCTTGCCGACGGTGGCGGGCAGGCCCTCGATGGTGGTGACCTCGTCGGTCGGCCGGACGTCCTTGACCCGCACGGAACAGGGGTTGAAGGCCTTGCCGTTGATGTGGCTGGTACAGGCCTGGCAGACGCCGAGGCCGCAGCCGTACTTCGGCCCGGTCACGCCGAGGACGTCGCGCAGCACCCAGAGCAGCCGGACGTCGTCCTCGACGTCCACCGACACCGGTTTGCCGTTGAGGATGAAGGTGTGCAGAGGCACGGATGCTCCTAGTAGGCGCGGCTGAGGCCGTCGGTGGGGGACGCGGGGATCGGCGGGACGGTCGGCAGCGGTTCGAAGCCGAGCGGGCCGTCGTGGTTGATCGGGAAGGTGGTCGGCATGGTGCCGGTGGCCCGGCCGTAGGCGCAGGCGACCGCCGCCATCGCGCCCGCGACGGCCAACTCCCCCGCCCCGCCCGGCTTGTCGCCGGTGGGCGGCATCACGATGATCTCCAGCTCGGGCGGGGTGTTCCACTGCCGGGTGTAGAAGTAGTTGTCCCAGCTGCCTTCGAGGAAGTGGCCGTCCTTCAGATGGAGGCCGGAGCTGAGGGTGACGGCGATGCCGTCCATGATGCCGCCCATCATCTGGGCCTGAAGACCGCGCGGGTTGACGGCGAGCCCCACGTCGACGGCGCACACGACCCGGGTGACCCTCGGGCCGGTGTACGCGTCGGGGATGTGGCGCCCGGTCGTCTCCGGGCGGCAGTCGATCTCCGCGAGGACGGCGACGAACCCGTGGTACTCGGGGTGGAGGGCGATGCCCTGCGCGGTGCCCTGAGGCATGGCCCGCCCCCACTCGCCGGCCTGCGCGACCTTGTCCAGGACGGCCCGGGCCCGGTCCTCCTTGAGGAACTGGCGGCGGAACCGGTAGGCGTCCTTGCCCATCCGCGCCGCGAGCTGGTCGACGACGAGCTCCTGGGCGCAGCGGACGTTGGGCGAGTAGATGTTGCGCATGCTGCCGGTGTGGAAGCCCTTGTCGACCTCGCTGAGCAGCTGGGTGGTGACGCCGAAGTGGTACGGGCTCTGCTGGGTGAGCTCGAAGATCGTCTCGGAGAAGGCGAGATCGCCCACGGGGAGTTTGGCCGCCATGGACGTGATGATCTCGCCGAGCCCGTGTCCGAAGTCGGTGGCCACCGAGGTGTGCCGCTGCTCGTACGAGAGGACCTCGCCCAGCGCGTACGTCGCCCGGACCCGGGAGGTGGACATGGGGTGGGTGCGGCCCTGGCGGAAGTCGTCCGTGCGGTGCCACATCAGTTTGACGGGCTTGCCCATCGCCTTCGATATCTGGGCGGCCTCCAGTGCCGCGTCGAAGAAGAGCTTGCGGCCGAAGGAGCCGCCACCCTCGGTGACGTGCACCTTGACGGCGGACAGCGGCAGGCCGAGCTTGAGCGCGATGGTCTCCTGCGCGGTGATCGGGGTCTTCAGCGACGCCCAGATCTCGGCCCGGTCGCTTCTGACGTCCGCCACAGCGCAGTTGGGCTCAAGGGCGCTGTTGCTGGCGAAGTGGAAGGTGAAGCGCGCGTCCACGGAGTGGACCAGCGGGTCCAACGCTGGGATCACCAAAGGCAGTTCGGCGGCGCGCAGCTCCTTGAGGACGGTGGCGTCGGACGCGCCCTCCTCGGTGCCGGGGCCCCAGGACACGCGCAGCGCCCGTACGGCGTCGATGCACTGGCCGAACGTCCGCCCGCGCACGGCGACTCCGGTGGGGACGGTGACGACGTCGGTGATGCCGGGCATCCCGAGGACGTCCGCCCGGTTCTCCACCGACCGCACCGTTCCGTTGATCGTCGGCGGCCTGCACACCATCGTGGGCAGCGCGCCCGGCACGCTGACGTCCATGGCGAACTGCTTGCGCCCGGTGACCGCCGCGAGCGCGTCGATGCGGCCGCGCGGGGTGCCGATGACGCCGAACTGGGCCGGCTTCTTCAGGGTGACGGGGATCCGGACGGTGGTGCGGCTCGCGGCCTTCACCGCCAACTCACCGTACGTGGCGCTCTTCCCGCGCGGGGAGGTGACGACCCCGGCCCGGGTGGTCAGCGTCGAGGCGGCTTCGCCGAACTCGGCCGCCGCGGCCTCCACGAGCCGCGCCCGGGCGGTCGCGGCGGCCACCCGGATCGGGGTGTAGGTGGCGATGGTGGTGTTCGACGCGCCGGTCATCTGGTTGAAGAGCAGCTCCGGCCGCGCGTCGGCCAGGGTCACCCGGATCCGGTCGAGGGGCAGGTCCAGCTCCTCCGCGATCAGCATCGCGGAGGAGGTGGTCACGCCCTGGCCCACCTCGGCGCGGGGCAGCACGAAGGAGGCGGTGCCGTCGTCGTGGACCTCGATCCTGATCAGGCCGGCCGTCGGCAGGGCGGCGTCCGTGAGCATGTCGTTGAGGTCGTAGATCTCGGACGGGCCGGGCAGCGACGGGACCGCCGCCTCGGCCCGGGCGGGTGCGACGGCCGCCTCGCCGAGCTGTGCGGCCACCGTCAGCGTCGAGGCCGCGAGCACATATCCCAGAAACCGCCGCCGCCCCACCTCGGGTACGACGGACCCGTCCTCCTGCTCCGGACGACCCGAGGCTGCCATCAACTGTCCCTTCGTCACCTGCACCGTCTGCGCCGTGTCAGAGCGTCACACATTTCTCATGAGTAACACCAGGCGCGAAACAGGCCTGGTGTGACGTGATCTGGCGGGACGTCAGTTCAGCTGGGTTCAGTCAGCCGGCCCAGAAGGGGGTCGGCACCCTCCGTGGACCGCGCCGTCCGGGTCCGGATCCCCGACGGCGTCCACGGACGGGTTGCCGCCCCACACCCAAATCCTTGTGGTCGACAGCTACCCAAGTCAATCCTCTGGTTTTCTTTCAAAGATCCAAGTAATACCTTGGGGTTCATGACTCTCGACGACCTCCGCGTCTTCGTCGCCGCCTGCGAGAGCGGCAACCTGAGCGCCGTGGCGCGCGATCTGTCCCGTACGCAGTCGGCGGTCAGCCAGCACGTCAAACGGCTGGAGGCCGAGCTCGGCCTGCCCCTCCTGGAGCGGCGCCCCCGGGGTGTCGCCCCCACCCAGGCCGGGCGCATCCTGCAACAGGCCGCCGCCCAGGGCATCGGCCAGATAGAGCTGGCGCTGCGCCGGCTCCGCGAGCTCCGGGAGGGCGACGGCGGCACCGTCCGGATCACCACCGGCGCGACCACCGTGCGCCACTTCATGTCCGACGGGGTCGTGCGCTTCCGGCGTGCGCATCCCCACGTCAAGCTGGAGTTCCGTACCGAGAACTCCAGCCGGGGCTGCTTCGACGCCCTCGCCGCGGGCGATTCGGACCTGGCCTGGATCACCATCGGCACCCCCGCGCGCGGCATCGAGCAGCGCCCGGTCATCGAGCTGCCCTGGGTCCTCGCCGTGCACGCGGACGACCCCCTCGCCCGCAGGAGCAGCATCGAGGCGGCGGACCTGGCCGAGATTCGCCACATCCAGCTGCCCGCGAACTCGACGTCCCGTCATCACCTGGAGGAGCAACTCGCCTCGCAGGGCATCCAGTTGGCGTCGACCACCAGCGTCGCGGACTGGGACACCGCCATCCTGCTGGCAGAGCTCGGGCTCGGCCACGCCGTCGTGCCGGCGCTGCCCGGGTGGACCACTTCCGGCCAGGGCGCCCTGCGCTTCGTGCCGCTGCCGATGCTGCCGCCGCTGGCGGCCGGCTGGGCGGTGCGCCAGTGGGACGCGCTCGGCCCGCTCGCCCAGGAGTTCGCGGGCACGGTCGCGGACAGCCTCACGGGCACGGTGTAGCAGGGCCGGTACGGCGGTCGCGCACCGCGGGGACGGCCGCGACCAGCATCAGCGCGGCGGTGAGCACGAACGCCGAGGAGTAGCCGGTGCGGTCGGCGAGCACCCCGAACCCCACCGCGCCGACGCCCATCCCGCCGTCGTACGCCAGGTTCCACAGCGCGCTGACCGTGCCGTAACTCGCCGTGGAGACACGTGCGTACATCAGCGTCAGGGTCGCGTTCTGGGCGATGCCGAAGCCCGCGCCGAACAGGGCCACCCCGCCCACCACGGCGACGGGCGTGCGGATCAGCGCGGTCAGCAGCACCCCGGCGGCCGACAGGAGCAGACCGGGCAGGACGAGCCGGGCGGCGCCGTGCCGGTCGCCGAGGCGGCCCGCCCACCAGCGGCCCGCCGTGGCGACTGCGGGCTGGACGAACAGGGCCGCCGTCGCCACCGCGCTCATGGACGACGGAACGGCGAGCGGGATGAAGGTGACGACGATGCCCGCCGCCACGGCGGTGGCGGCGAAGACCACCCCCGGCCGCACCAGGGCACCGGTGCGCAGCCCCGCGAGCACGCCCACCGACTCGCCGTGCATCAACTCCCGGTCGGGCAGCCCCGGTACGGAGGCGATCGCGACCAGCGCGACGGCCGCCGCGGCGACCGAGACCGTCCCGTATCCGACGTGCGCGCCCAGCCAGACGCCCAGCGGCAGGGCCACCAGATTCGGCACCCCGCCCACCACGCCGACCAGGGCGAGCCCCTCGCCCCGGCGCTCGGCCGGGATCAGCGTCGCGGTCAGCGCCCCGCCCGCGACCAGGGTGAGCGCGAAGCCGAGGCCGCGCAGGAAGCACACCGCGACGATCCACGCCATGGTCCCGGAGACGGTCAGTACCAGGGCGGGCGCACCCAGCAGGAACAACCCCGTCGCCAGCGCCGGCCGATAGCCGTAGCGGGCGATGAGCCGGGGCGCGCCCAGTTCGCCGAGGACCGTGGCCAGCATCAGCGCGCCGGTGGCGAGACCCGCCGTGTCGCCGCCCGCGCCGGACTCGCGCGCGTACAGCGGTACGGCGGACAGCAGCAGGAAGAAGCTGGCCGAGGCGCCGACCATGCTGACGAAACGGAGCATCAACGCCCGTGTCAGGAGCGGCGGTCGAGCGGGGGCGCCGGCCGGGGTGCGGGAGGGCAGCGAGGTCGTCATGGGAGCGACGCTAGGGGCCGACCGGACCACCGGTAAGCTCCAATTCCATGGCTGTCCAGTGGTCCGGTCGTACTCCCGGCCTGCTGCTCCCGCTCGACCGCGAGAGCGGCGAGCAGCTGCGTGCGCAGCTGGAGCGGCAGGTGCGCGAGGCGATCCGCTCGGGGCGGCTCCAGGTCGGCGAGCGGCTGCCGTCCTCGCGTGAACTCGCCCTGGGCCTGGGGGTGTCGCGGGGCCTGGTGCAGGAGTGCTACGCACAGCTCCGGGCCGAGGGATACCTGGTGACCCGCGTCGGTGCCGCGACCCGGGTCGCGGCCGGTGCGCACATACCGCCGGCGCCCGCGCCGCCGCCCGGGACCGGTCCCGGCCTGCTGGCCGACTTCCGCTGGGGCGTTCCCGACCTCGGCTCCTTCCCTCTCGACGACTGGCTGTGGGCGCTGCGGGAGGCCGGGCGCGCCATGCCGACGGCGGCGCTCGACTACGGGGACCCGCGCGGCAGTTCCGTCCTGCGCGAGGTGCTGGCCGGATACGCGCGCCGGGTGCGGGCGGCGGCGGCCGACCCGGAGCGGATGGTCGTCTGCTCGGGCTATGCGCAGGGCCTGGGCCTGGCGCTGCGGGCCCTCGCCCGCGCGGGTGTGCGCACCGTGGCGTACGAGGATCCCGGCTCGCCCGCCACGGTGTCCGCGGCGGCGGCCTCGGCCGGGCTCTCGGCGGTCCCGGTGCCGGTCGACGCGCACGGCGTCGACGTGCGGGCACTGGCCGCGACGGACGCCCGCGCCGTCGTGCTGACCCCCGCGCACCAGTGGCCGACCGGGGTGGTGCTCTCCCCCGGGCGGCGGCGCGAGCTCATCGAGTGGGCGGTGCGGTGGGACGCGTACGTCGTCGAGGACGACTACGACGCGGAGTTCCGCTACGACCGCGAGCCGGTGGGGGCGGTGCAGGGGCTCGCCGCGGACCGGGTCGTCTCCATCGGCACGGTCAGCAAGTCCCTGGCGCCCGCGCTGCGCATCGGGTGGCTGCTCTGCCCGCCCGCGCTCGCCGAGGACGTCGTCGAGCACAAGCGGCTGAGCGACCGCGGCTCCCCCACCCTGGACCAGCTCGCCCTGGCGCGGCTGATCGAGTCCGGCCGCTTCGACCGGCATCTGCGCCGGATGCGCACCATGTACGCGGCGCGCCGCACCGCCCTGCTCGAAGCGCTCGCCGAGTACGCGCCCGGCGTCGAGGTGAGCGGCCTGGCGGCGGGCTTCCACGCGGTCGCGCACCTCGACGGCGCGGCCGACGAGGGCGCCGTGATCGCCGCCGCGCGGACGCGGTCCGTCGGCCTGTACGGCATGAGCCCGTGCCGCTCGACGGGCGCGACGGCCCCGCCGCGCCTGGTGCTGGGATTCGGCAACGTGGGCGAGCGGGCGATCCGGGCGGGGGTGGCGGCGGTGGGGAGCCTGCTGGTGGGGCGGTGAGGATGCGGGGCACCGCGCCGGCGGCACCCCTCTCGCGGGCGCGGGCGCGGTGACGTGCGCAGGCCGCCACGTCCTTCTGTACTCCCTCCCCGGGCGTACGGAAACTTTCTTCGGATCGTCGGCAACCCCGGCCTTGGCCGCACGTCGTCAGGGGTGAAGGGCGTCGTCCGGCGCCGTTCGGCCGACTTGGAGACGTACTACGTGAACACCACGAAGCACCACCGCCGCGCCTTCGCCCGCGGCGCCGCCGCCGCCGGACTGCTGGCCGCACTCGCCGTGCCCGCCCTGGCCGGGACGGCCCACGCCGACGGCGGGGCGCAGCCGCGGCACCTGACCGCAGACGGGCCCGCCACCCCGCCCGCCGAGCCGAGCGCGCCGCCCTCCGCCGAGCCCAAGCGGCCCGCGCCCGCCAAGACCCCCGCCTCCCCGGACCAGCGGCCCTCCGCCATGCCGAGCGCACCGGGCAGCCGTTCCGAGCCGGCCCCGAGCGCGCCCCCGACGAAGGCTCCGGCGGATGCCGCGCCCAGCGCCGTGCCCTCCCCTTCGACCCCCCAGGACGAACTGGCCCATACTGGCTCGTCCAAGACCAACACGGTGCTGGGTGCCGGGGCGGGCGCGCTGATCGCCGCGGGCGCCGGGACCGTCTACGCCGTCCGGCGGCGACAGAACCACTGAGGCGCACGACGGCCCCGCCGCGCGGGGCCGCGCCGTTCCACCCGAGGAAGTGATGGAGTACACCGCCGTCCGGTACCCGGCGCCGCCAGGGCGCTTCGGCCCGCGCGTCTTTCTGCACTGGCTGCTGCGCCGGGACCGGCTGGCCACCGGCCCGGCGCGACCCGCCGCCTTCGGCGGGTACGGCCGGGACACCTCGCGGCCGACCGTCAGCGAGCTCTACCACGCGCACCGGCTGCGCATGGTGCACCTCGCGGTGATGCTCGTGGACGACCGGGCCACGGCCGAGGACGTGGTGCAGGACGCGTTCACCGCGCTGTACCGGCGCCACGGCGAACACATCGCCGAGGTCGACAACGCGCTCGCCTATCTCCGTACGGCCGTGGTCAACGCCTCCCGCTCGGTGCTGCGCAGACGCCGCACGGCGCGCGCGTACACCCCTCCCCACGAGGCCGACGCGCCCTCCGCCGAGGAACGGGTCGTCCTCGGCGAGGAGCACCGGGAAGTCCTGGCCGCGCTGGGGCAGTTGAGCGCGCGGCGCCGTGAGGTGCTGGTGCTGCGGTACTGGGGCGAGCTCACCGAGGCCGAGATCGCGCAGACGCTCCGGATCAGCCGGGGCTCGGTGAAGTCACTGGCCAGCCGGGGCCTGGACGCACTGGAGAAGATCCTGAAGGAGCGGTCGTGAGAGGAGTGGACATGAGCGGCCAGGAGACCCCCGAGCGCCCCGTCGAGGCGCGGCTGCGGCGCGCGTTGGCGGCCCGGGCGCAGACCGTGACGGTCCGCGATCTGCGCCCGGCCGACCCGCCGGGCCCGCATCTGCGCCGGACCCGGCTGCCGGGGCTGCGGCTTCACGCCCTGCCGGCGCGCCGCCTCGCCCTGCCGCTGGCCGCGCTGACCACCGTGGCGGCCGTGGCCATCGGTTACGTGGCGCTCGCCCCCGGCGGCGCACCGAGCCGCCCGCTGCCCGCGTCCACTCCTGGCCCGGTCTCCCCGCCGCCCGCGCCCCGCCCGTCCGGCGTCGACTCGCCCCGGCCGGAGCCTTCCCGGCCGCCGACAGCGAAGCCGGCGGAGAAGGGGCGGGCGGTCGAGCCGTCGGTTCCGACGCCGGGCACCCCCAAGTCGGGCAACGGCACGCGGAGCAGCGCACCGCAGGACCCGATCCCCCCGTCGGCCAAACCGTCCCGTACACCTTCGGCACCGGCGGTCCGCTGACGGCGCTCGCCCGGAGCTACTTTCCGGTTCCCTCGGGGCGCAGGGCCGTCAGGGTCAGGTCGACGGCCTGCTCGGCCCACTCCGGGTGGTCGCCGCGGCCCGCCAGATAGTCGGCGTAGAACGGCCCGATGAGCGCCGAGACGGCCGCCTCCAGATCCGTGTCCGGGCGGATGCTCCCCTCCTCGCGCGCCCGTTCCAGGACCTCCCGGAGCAGGGCGCGGCGGGGCAGGACCGAGCGGGCGCGCAGCAGGGCGAGGAGTTCCGGGGTGTGGTCCTCCTCCGCGAGGCAGGTGCCTATCAGCGCCATTCCGTTCACCTGCGCGATGGTGGCGGCGAAGTCCCGCAGGATGTCGACGAGGTCGGTGCGCACATCCCCGGAGGGGGGCGGGGCGTCGGCCGTCCGTACGGCGGCGAGCGCCGCGGTGAGCAGGTCGGCCTTGGTCTTCCACCGCAGATGGATGGTGGACTTGCTGACGCCCGCCGCGGCGGCGACCTGGTCCAGGGTCATCCGTACGTAACCCTGGCGCGCCAGCAGGTCGAGGGCGGCTCGCAGGATCGCGTCGTTCTTCTCCGCGGACCGGGGCCGTCCGGCGCCCCTGGTCGTCTTGTCGTCGTGCATGCCCGCCTCGTGGGGACGCCGGCCCGAGGTCAGGCGCCCTGGATGTGGAAGTTGAAATCGGTGTGGCCCAGCGCCGCCATGAGCCGCAACCAGACCGGCAACATCATTTCAGCCCCGCGAGCGGTGGTGATGTCACCCAGGTCGATGATGCTCGGCTGGGGCCAGCCGAAGGAGATCAGCAGGGCGGCGACGGCTTTCTTGGCGTCCTCGTCGTCCCCGGAGAGGAACACGTTGTGCTCGCCGGGGACCCGGGACGGCTCGACCATGACCTTGGTGGTCATCGTGTTGAGGGTCTTCACGACGCGCGCCTCGGGGAAGGCCCGCTGGATCCGCTCGCCGAGGCTGTCGGTGTTCACCGGGTCGAGCGAGGGCGGCATGCCCTGCGAGAAGTCCAGCGGGTTGGCGATGTCGATGAGCACCTTGCCGTCGATGTTCTCGGCGCCGACGGCGGCGAGCGCGTCGAGACTGGCCAGGCCCGCCGTGGTGTTGAGCACGGTGTCGCCGAACTCCCCGGCGCCCGCGAACGTTTCGAGGCGCACTCTCGGGTGTTCCCGCTGCCATACGGAGAACGGCGGATTGCCCATGCCGTCCGGCTCGGTGCGGGCGAGCGTGGCCTTGGGATCGCGGGTGCCGATGGCCACTTCGTGGCCGAGGGAGGCGAGCTTGGCGGCGATGGTCCGGCCGACGACACCGGTGCCGAGGACTGCGTAGCGCATGGGCTCGATCCTTTCGGGGAACGGTGGCCGAAGAAGGACGGCCGCCCGGTACGCGCTAAAAGTAAACCGAGCCGTTCGGTATCACAAGGACTGTGCGCAGCCACGCCTGCCCGCACGCAAGTGCCGGCTGGTCCACCGCCCCCCGTGCTTCCGGTGCGGACCAGCCGGCACTCCCCCGTTGTTGCGCATCTCCACCGTGACAGTCCCCGGGCCGCGGAGGTGACGTGTTTCGGGCTGGTCCGAAACACGCCGGACGGCAATGCTCGGGCGCGTGACGCTGCGCATACACTTCACCGCCGACGACCTCGCCCGCACCCGGCTGGCGGAGGGCCCGCGTCCGCTGCTCGAACTGGACGTCGCCCTGCGGGTGTTGCGGGAGTCCGCGCACCGGGCGCGCTTCGACGCGTGGCGGCGGGAGTCGTTCGCCCGGCTGGCGCCCCGGACCCGGATCGCCTTCGAGGCGGTGCCCGTCAGAGGATGGTCGCTGGAGTTCCTCCTGCCGGCGGAGCCGGGCAGCGCCCAGGAGTTGTGGGAGAGGGTACGCGCCACCCCGGCGCCGCAGGTACGCGAACAAGTCGACGAGTGGGCGGGCCGGGTCCAGCGGATTCCCCCGTGGACGGGGCGTCTCGCCGAGGACCCGCTCTTCGTGCGGGAGCTGGTCGACGTCTTCGAGGACACCTACGAGCAGCTCGTCGCGCCGTACTGGCCCCGGATCGAGCAACTCGCGGACGCCGACCGGGCGATGCGGATGCGCCAGCTCACCGAGGGCGGGGTGGAGCGGCTGCTCCAGGGGCTCAACCCGCGCCGGGTGCACTGGAACCCGCCGGTGCTCGAACTGACCATGGCCTCCGGCCACGAGGGCGATCTGCGTCTCGAAGGGCGGGGCCTGCTGCTCATCCCGACCCTCTTCGGTTCGGCGTATCCGCTCTTCGACGACACCGGGCCGCAGCCCTGGATCAGCTTCCCCATCGGCCACGACCGCACACCGTGGTTCCCCCTGCCCGCGACCGTGACCGCCGGCGCCCTGACGGCGACGCCGCGCTCCCTCGCGGCACTTCTCGGCCGCACCCGAGCGACCGTGCTGTGCGCGATCGCCGAGCACCCCGGCCTGACCACCAGTCAGCTGGCCTCCCGCGCGGGCATCTCACCGGCGAGCGCGAGCGAACACGCCACGGTGCTGCGGTCGGCGGGCCTGGTCAGCACGGCCCGGGACCGCAACGCCGTCCTGCACACCCCCACCGCGGCCGGGATCGGCCTGCTCAACGCGTCGACCGCCGACATCGCCGGGCCGGAGCCCGCGATCCTGCGCGCCTGACGCGCCGTTGTGGCCCAGGTCACGCCCGGAGAAAGTGTTATGGCTCCGGTGCCCCCCGCTCTCCCATGTGCCGGGCACCCCGGCAGCACCGGACAGAGAGCGGAGCACCATGCAGCACCACGACGACCACCCCCACGTCCGGCCCGCGGCGAGCGACGGCCGGGCCGGGCGCCGACGTGCGCACCGGCAGCGGTCCCGGCAGGCCGTCGGCACCGCGGTGGCCGGGACCGTGGCGGTCGCCGCCGTCGCCGGAGCGCTTCTGTGGCCGCACTCCGACGACCACGCGGATGCCGTACGGACCCAGGCGGCCCCGCCCGCCGGGCACCCCCTCGGCACCGGCGCCACCACGGCCGCCGCCACCCCGTCCACGTCCCCCTCGCCGAAACGCTCCGACGCCCCCGCGAAGACCGCCTCCCCCAAGCCGAGTCCGACCCGGAGCGCCCCCACGTCCGGCCCCACGCACGCGGGTACGGGCACGGGCACCACGACGACCACCGGCCACACGGGCGGCGCCCCGACACCCCGCAAGACCACACCGCCGCGTTCGGACAACCACCCGCCGACCGGCACCGCAGCCTCGTACGTCCAGCAGGTCGTGGACCTCGCCAACGCCGAGCGCGCCAAGGCGGGTTGCTCGCCCTTCAAGGCCGACCGCCGGCTCAACACCTCCGCCCAGGCGCACGCCGACGACATGGCCGCCCGCAACTACTACGAGCACAACAGCCCGGAGGGGCGGAACGCGGGCGACCGTATGAGCGCCGCCGGATACGACTGGCACAAGTGGGGCGAGAACATCCACCGGGGCCCGAAGAGCCCGGCCGACGCGATGCGCGACTGGATGAACAGCCCGGGCCACCGCGCCAACCTCCTGGACTGCGGCTTCAAGGACATCGGCGTGGGCGTGAACCTGAGCGGCAACGGGCCGTGGTGGGTGCAGAACTTCGGCAGCTGACCGGCGCCCGGCACCGGTGTGGGCCAAGGCGGCGAACCGGCCTCAGGAGGCGATCCCGCCTCGGGACGGTGAACCAGCCTCAGGACGGTGAACCCGCGAAGTCCTGTACCCACACCGTGCCGTCGGGGCCGGGCACGGCGGCCACGCCCGTGTCGCGGTACCCGCAGTCGAGCATGTTCCGCTGGTGGATCGCGCCGTCCGTCCAGTCGTCGACGATCGCGGCGGGGTCCGCCGTCCCCCGGTCCAGGTTCTCCGCCCAGGCCCCGACGGGGTACCCGGCGGCCCGCATCCGGGCGTCGGCGTGCTGCCCCTCGGGGCTCGCGTGGTCGTAGTAGTCGCGGGCCACCATGTCCCGGGCGTGCCGGACCGCCGCCGTGGTCAGCCGGGGGTCCATGCGCAGCGGTGCGCAACCGGCCGCGCCACGGCGGCTGTTGACCAGCCGCAGCAGCCGCTGCTCGGGGGTGGCGGCGACCGGCGTGGGCCGGGTGGGCTTCGGGGTCGCCCTGGGCGACGGGCTCTTCCTCGTCGGCTGCGGTACGGGCGTGGCGGAGGGGGACGGCGGGGCGGCGCTCGCGGTGGCCTGCGGCACTGCGGGCGGGGCGGGACTGGCCTCCGGACGCGGATCGGGCCACAGCAGGAGCGCCAGGACCCCGAGGACGACGGCGACGGCAAGGGCGCCCCCGACCGCGTACGCGCGAGGCTTCGCCGGGGTGGCCGGGCCCGGTCCGGCGCTCCCCGGCGCCGGCGCCGTGGAGGCGACCGGGGCGAGGCGGGCGCCCGGGACGAAGTGGGCGGCCCCGTACAACGGCACGAGCAGGGCGAGACCGGCGAGCAGACCCTCGGCGGGCACCAGGCCCGAGCCCCGCCCCGAACAGGCGCGGCAGTCGCGGGTGTGGCGGGCGATCCGCTTGCGCCACACCGGGGCGGGGCGGCCGTCCCACCCGGCGACGGTCCGGGCCAGCTCGTCGCAGAGCGGCCGGGCGGCGAGCGACCGCACCACGATCCGGCCCACCTCCAGCTGGGCCTTCATGCGCTGGACGCGCACGGCGGCGTGGGGCGGGGTGAGGGCCATCGCCTCGGCGAGTTCGGCGCGGGTCAGCTCGCCCGCCGCCTCCTGCCACCACAGGGCGAGCAGTTCGCGGTCGCTCTCGTCGAGCCAGCGGGTCGCCTCGGCCACTTCGCGGCGCTGCCCGGACAGGCCGAGGCGCAGGATGGTGAGCTCCACGAAGTCCGGTTCCGGGTCGGCCGCCTCGGCCAGCTGCTCGGGGCCGGCCGGGGTCGTGTACTGCTGGGCCCGCCAGCGGTGGCGTATCTGGTTCATCGCTATGGCGATCAGCCAGGACCGGAAGCGGGACGGCTCACGCAGCCCGTCGAGCCCTTCCAGGGCGTGGAACATGGTCTCCTGCACGACGTCGTCGACGTCGGCGTGCCCGTCCATGGCCCGGCCGACGACGTTGTAGACGAGCGGGAGGTAGTCGCAGACCAGTCGCTCCTGGGCCTGTGCGTCGCCGGTCCGCGCGGCGCCCACCAGCTCCGGCATGGACGTGCTGTCCCTGTGCATCTGCTCCCTCACCCGCTGGCGTCGTTCGTACGCTCCCGTCGTTCGGAGACCCCTGGCGGACACGGGGATAACAGGAACTCGGCCCTCATTTTGTACGACGCCCGGCACGGCCCGGAACGCGCACGTCCGAATGTGCCTCGCGGCCGTCGCGTGGGACCTCCCGCGTTGTGGTGGCGGGCAGAAAGCGAGACGCTGGAGGTGTATGCGGCCGGGAGTGTCCGGTGCGCCGAGAAGCGAGCACCCACCCGGTCGGGAAGGGGTGAGCTTCGTGCGCACGCTGATGAAGGTGGAAATGGACACGGAGAAGGCCAACGACGCCATCAGGAACGGCACGCTTCAGAAGACGGTGGAATCCGCCCTGGAGGCGCTCCGCCCCGAAGCCGCCTACTTCACGGCCCAGAACGGCTGTCGCACCGCGTTCATCGTGTTCGACATGACGGACTCGTCGAACATGCCGAAGTACTCGGAGCCGTTCTTCCTGGAACTCGGCGCCAAGGTTTCCTACACGCCGGTCATGAACGGGGACGACCTCCGCAAGGGTCTGACGGCCCTGGGGCGCTGACCCGTCAGGTGTCCGACAGGAATCAGGACGCCGGAGCCGCCGGTGGAGCACCGCTGACCGCGGCGCGGTAGAGGGCCCGGGTGGCGGCGCCGAAGTAGGCGCTGTAGGAGACCTGGGGGGTGTTGCCGCCGGTGTGGTAGCCGCCGATGACCCCGATCACCGCCCAGCCGTCCGGCCACGGCACCAGCATCGGGCCACCGCTGGTCCCGCCCACGAAGGCGTCGCAGGCGATGCGCGGGAAGGTGCCGGGGTCGGCCGGGTCGTCGCTGGCCCACCTGGTGGTCCGGCTCCAGCACTCCAGCGGCTTCTGCGCGTTGCCCGGATAGCCGATCATCCGCACCGGGAGGTGGTAGTAGCCCGTGCCGGTGAGCAGGTGTACGCCGCCCACCGCGTCCTGGAGCCGGGTACCGTCCTGGTTGGGTTCGGTGACCGCGAAGCCGAAGTCGTACGCGGCCCCGGCGTGCTCGCCCAGGTCGTAGTACTCCTGCGGGACGTAGACGCCGTCGGCCGCGACGGGGAAGACACCGAACGGCTTGAGCCCGTCGTGGTACTGCGGCACGAAGGCGAGACGGCGCCGGGGCGAAGGGCCGGAGTAGCCCTTCAGACAGTGTCCGGCGCTCAGCGTCAGGTCGTGGCCGGGGCTGCGCACCACCGAGCCGCTGCAGGTGCGCCCGGTGCCGTTGGCGTCGGTCCAGAAGAAGGTGCCCGCCTGGGGGATGCCGTCGAAGCTCCTGCTGGGCGGGATGTACTCGCCGGGCCGGGGCCCGTCCTCCGTGGGGGACGCGGCCCGCGCCGACGGCCCGGCCACGGCGCCCTTGCCCGCGTCGCCCGGGACCGCGGCCGCCATCCGGGCGGGGCTCCAGTAGGCGTCGAGTGCGGCGGCGGCCGGGTTCGTCCCGGCCGGGCCGCCCTCGGCAGCGGCGGTGGCCGGGGCGAAGCCCGCACCGAACAGCAGGGCGGCCGCGAACGCGGCGGTGTGCCGGATGATCCTGGTCCTACGCACCATCAGTTCCCCTCTGGCCGGACACAAGTGACGACCCACCATAGGCGTGGTGCGTTGCGGGCAGAAGTGCCCTCAGTGACCTGGGACCCGCGCCCCGGTTACGGGGCGGTGGCGGGCTCGACCGCAGGCTCCAGCAGCCCGGCTCGCAGGGCCGCCACCAACTCCTCGTCGGCGCCGAGCAGTTCGGTCGCGTACCCGCGCACCGACCCGTGCCGCGCACTCAGATCGGCGAGGAACAGCCGCATGATGGCGGCGGGGGCGCGGCCGTAGCCCGGCCAGGTGATCTCACGGCCGGGGTTGGCGGCCCGCCAGTCGGCTGCCAGGCGGTCCGTGGCGAGCTCGGTGAGGGTGAAGTCCTCGACGATGACGTCCTCGGGGACACCGAGCAGGGCCAGCACGAGCGCGGCCAGCAGACCGGTGCGGTCCTTGCCGGAGGCGCAGTGGAAGACGAGCGGCCCGCCGTCGGGCGCGGCGATCGTCCGCAGCGCCTCGCGCAGCTCCTCGACCCCGTCGTGGGCGACTTCCAGGAAGCGGTCGGCGAGGAACCGGCCGGTCTCCACGTCCGCGCCGAGGCTCGCCTGGTCGTACGGGCGGTGCTCGATGCTGAGGTTGTGGTACGCCAGCGAGGCGTGCTCGGGGACGCGGCCCTTGCCCTCGATCTCCCACGGGTAGCGCAGGTCGATGACGGTACGGACGCCCAGACTCAGGAACCGGTCCCAGTCCTCGCCCTGGAGCTTGCCCAGCGAGTCGGAGCGGTACAGCCGCCCCCAACGCACCGTCAGGCCGTCCTCGGTGCGGTAGCCGCCCAGGTCACGGAAGTTGTGCAGCCGCTCGAACTCGATGTGTCTGTTCACAGGATCGCACCCTACGGCCGTCGCGGCCGCGCGGACCGTGGTGTGGATCACTCCGGGCACCGCCCGGAATCCCCTGGTGGGGTGCCGCACCGGGTTGAGATCCTCTCGCCATGGCCGACTGGGCAACTTTCGCCGTCGTTCCCGAGGACGGCGACCACGAGCGGTACGAGCTGTACGAGTCCCGTTTCGGGGCGGTCGGGCTCGATCTCGACCTCCTGGCCGGCCCCGAGGTCGTGCTGTCGTTGCTGCGCGCCCACGACCGGGCGCGCCACGGCTGGCGCGACGACATCCACTGCGAGGGCGCGGTCCTGGTCGACCGGTACCGCCGGGTGCTGCTCGCCTTCGTCTCGGACGGGCCGACCACCTGTATGCGCCACCGGGCCGCGGCCCTCGATCTGCTGCGCCACGCCTGGCCCGGCTGGCAGCTGCGCTGGACCTACGACGGCCCGGCGGAACTGCGCGCCTACCTGGGCCTGGACCCGGGCGCGGTGCGCGATCCGCGGGGCGAGGTGTACGCGGGCGCCGCGCTCGCGCCCGGGGACGAGGAGTCGGCCGAGGACGATCCGCTCGCCACGGTCGTCACCGTGGGTGCCGGTCGCTGCCACCTCGTGGCCGCCACCGGGGACCACCCGGTGGCCGAGGGGCCCGCCCTCCTCGAACGCCTCGACTCGGCGCCGGAGTACGGCCGTTGCGAGCTCGCCGTGCTCGCCGGGCTGCATGTCGACCCGGTGCGCCGCCGGGTGGGCTGGTGGCTGCTCGGTGCGCAGGCCGGGGCGTACGAGATGGCGTCCCGCTGGCCGGGCTGGACGGTCGAGTTCTGGCAGGACCGGTGGCGGGAGCAGACGCGCGCGGCGGGCGACCGGTTCGCCCCGCCCCCGGTCGACCGCCTCCAAGCCCTCGTGGACGTACGGGACGAGGCCCGCGAGCACTGGGCGGGCCGACGGGGTCCGGCGCCGCGCGGCTTCACGCGGTCCGTCGCGGCCGACGACTCCGGCCCCCTCATCGGCACCGGCTTCCTGCCCGACGTTCCGGCCGACCTCACCCCGGCGGCCCTGCTCTCGGTCGACTCGGCCTGGCGCGGGGCCGTACGGGCCGCGAAGGGAACGTCCTGACCGGGCGGCGCGGGGTCGGGCGCGGCCGGTCACCTCTCCCCGATACCGGCCTTCAGGTCGCCGAGCGCGAGCAGCAGCGCGCCCAGCACGAACGCGAGTGACACCAGCAGCCCGTGGTCGTACGCCGTGGCCCAGCCGTGGTGCGTCAGTTGGGCGAAGAAGACCGCCCCGACGGCGGCGATGCCGATGGCGGACCCGACGCGCTGGCCGGTCTGGAGGGTGCCGCCCGCGCTGCCCGCCGAGCGGACCGGGACCTGGGAGAGCGTCAGCGTCTGGTTGGGGGCGATGACCAGGCCGCTGCCGAGCCCGGCGAGCAGCAGCGGGGCCGTCATCGCCCACGCCGCCGACCTGCCCGGGGCCAGATGGACGGCGAGCGCCGTGGCGCCGAGCCCGGTGGCGACCATGACCAGGCCCACCGCGACCAGCCGGCGCCCGAAGCGGGCGACCAGTCGGCCGCCGATGGTCGCGGCGACACCGGAGCCCACCGCGAACGGTGTCATGGCGAGGCCCGCGAGCAGCGCGCTCAGGTGCAGCCCGGCCTGGAGGTAGAGCGCGGTGATGAAAAAGATCGAGGTGAACCCGCCGAAGTAGAGCAGGATCAGGGCGCAGCCCAGCCAGTAGCTGCGCTCGCGGAACAGGGCGAGGTCGACGACCGGGGACGCACCCCGTGCGCTCTGGCGCCGTTCCCAGCCCACGAACGCCGCGAGCAGCGCGCCGGAGACGACCAGGAGCAGCCACTTCTCGGGGCCGTGCCACTGCTGGGCCTGTACGAACGGCAGGAGCAGCGCCAGGATCCCGGCGCCGAGCAGCAGCACACCGACCGGGTCCAGAGCGCGCAGCGGGATGCGGCGGGCGGACGGGGTGTCGGGGAGCAGCCGCCGGGCCAGCACCAGACAGGCGATGCCGATCGGCACGTTGACGTAGAACACCCAGCGCCAGCCCTCGTGCGGGCCCGCCGCATGGATGAGCAGGCCGCCGAGGAGCGGTCCCACAGCCGTGGAGATGCCGATGACGCTGCCGAGCATCCCGAAGGCGCGGCCGCGTTCGGGGCCGGAGAACATCTGCTGGATCAGGGCCGAGATCTGCGGCGAGATCAGTCCTCCGGCCAGGCCCTGGACGGCGCGGGCCGCCACCAGCCACAGGCTGGACTGCGCCGCCCCGCAGGCCGCGGAGGCGAGGACGAACAGGGCGAGGCCGGTCATGAACACCGCACGCCGGCCCCGGGCGTCGCCGATCCGCCCGGCCGGGATCAGGAACAGTCCGAAGGCGAGCGCGTATCCGGAGAGCACCCACTGCAGATCGGCCTCCGGGGCGTCCAGCGCCACCCGGATCGACGGCAGGGCCACATTGACGATCGACACGTCGAGCAGCGTCATGAACCCCGCCACCAGACACACCGCGAGCGCCCGCCAGCGGCCGCGGTCGGACAGGGGCTCGGCGGCGACCGTACCGGCGCCGCCCGGCCTCCGGTCGAGACCGCCCTCGGAATGCGGAGCCACCAGCGGCCTTCTTTCTCACGCTCTCTCACGCGATCTCTCACGCGCTTCCCCATGCGGACGGTACGCATCCGAATGATTACCCAGCGGGCGGACCGCCCGCGCCCTCCCGCGCCGTCACGGTTGACCCTGTTACGACCCGTAGCCATTGCGAGCCGCCCTCGCGAGAGGATCATTGGAGAAGGGGACCGCCGCAAAGGCACCGCGTCCGGCCGCCGCGCCGCACGGGAACACCGGTGCACGCAGGAGGACCCATGACCGCCGAGGTGAGGACTCCCCGGGCCCGCTACCGGGAGCAGACCCGCGCCGAGATCAAGGCGGCGGCGCTGGAACAGCTCGCCGAGGGAGGCGCCCAGGCCGTGGCGCTGACCCGGATCGCCAAGGACATGGGGCTCTCCGGGCCCGCGCTCTACCGCTACTTCGCCAGCCGCGACGAGCTGCTCGGCGATCTGATGCGGGACGCGTACGACGATCTGGCGCACGCGATCGCGCACGCCGGGGGCACGGGCGCGACCGACGCCCGTACCAGGCTGCACGCCCTCGCCGACGCCTACCTCGACTGGGCCACCGCGCAGCCGCACCGCTATCTGCTGATCCAGGGAACCCCGGTGCCGGGGTATGCCGCGCCGCCGGACACTCTGGAGCGCGCGCGGGCCGCCCTCGGCCCCTTCCTCGTGGTCTTCGCCGCCGGGAATCCCACCGAAGCGTTCCGCCCGACGGTGGAGGAGATGGCCGGGTGGGTGCGCGAGGACGACTCGCTGGCCGCGTGGGTCGGGGAGCACACCGGGCGCCCCGCGTACGACATCCGGGCCGGCACGGCGCTGGCGGGCGCGGTGCTCGCCTGGTCGCAGCTGCACGGCACGGTGAGCCTCGCGGTGTCGGGCCAGTACGGCGGGATCGGCCACCGCGCCCGGACCCTGCTCATGGCTCAAGCCGACGCGCTGGCAGACGCGTTCCGGCTCGCGTGAAGGGCGAGCCGTTCGGTGTCGGACGCATCGCGCAAGCCCACCCGCTCCGGGCAGGCGGTCCAACCGCCGCGCCCCAGCTCAGAGTTGTTGCTTGTTCGACTAATCAATGAAAAGACTCATTGCGGTCTCGGTCACCCTCAACTCCTTGACGCCCCATTCACCTCCAAGTTGACTTCCAGCCACCTCGGCCGCGAGGACGCGGCCATGTCAGGGAGGTCTCTCGATGAACACCCGTACGCGCCGTGCCGCCGTGTCCGTGACCGCCACCGCGATGGCCGTCGCTCTCGCCGCCTGCGGAAGCGCCAAGGAATCCGGGGACCCCGCCAAGGTCTCGGGGGCGAAGAAGGGCGGAGCCATCAAGATCGGCCTGCTGCTCCCGGAGAACCAGACCGCGCGTTACGAGAAGTTCGACAAGCCGCTCATCGAGAAGATGGTCAGGGAGCTCACGGCGGGCAAGGGGCAGGTGATCTACGCGAACGCCAAGCAGGACGCGACGACGCAGACGCAGCAGGTCGACACGATGATCACCAACAAGGTCGACGCGCTGATCGTGGACGCGGTGGACTCGAAGGCGATCGCGGGCGCGGTCAAGAAGGCCAAGGACCAGGGCATCCCGGTCGTCGCCTTCGACCGTCTGGCCGAGGGCCCGATCGACGCGTACACGTCGTTCGACAACGAGCAGGTCGGCCATGTGCAGGGCAAGGCCCTGGTCGACGCGCTGGGCGCGAAGGCCAAGGACGGCCAGATCGTGATGATGAACGGCGCGATCACCGACCCCAACGCCGCCCTGTTCAAGAAGGGCGCGCACGCCGAGCTCGACGGCAAGGTGAACATCGGCAAGGAGTACGACACCAAGGAGTGGAAGCCGGAGAACGCCAACGCCAACATGGAAGGCGCCATCTCCGCCCTGGGCAAGGACAAGGTCATCGGCGTCTACTCCGCCAACGACGGCATGGCCGGCGGCATCATCACCGCCCTCAAGGCCGCCGGCCTCGCCAAGCTCCCCCCGGTCACCGGCCAGGACGCCGAACTCGCCGGAGTCCAGCGCATCGTCATGGGCGAGCAGTTCATGAGCGTCTACAAGCCCTACGTCCAAGAGGGCCCCGTCGCCGCGCAGATGGCCGTCGCCCTCGCCAAGGGCCAGCCACTGACCATGATCACCAAGACCACGGTCGACTCCCCCACGAAGAAGGCCATCCCCTCCATGATCATCCCGATCGCGGCCCTCACCAAGGCCAACATCAAGGAGACGGTCATCCGCGACGGCGTCTACTCGACCTCCGAGATCTGCACGCCCAACGTCAAGGACGCCTGCGACGCGATGGGCCTGAAGTAGCCGCCACGCCCCTGAACCTCTCCCGCCACGCGACCGAGGCCCGTCCGCCGGTACGGGCGGCGCGGCCCGGCGCTTTCACTGCGCCTGGTCCAGGGCGGTCGTGATCCGCCCCAGGAGCTGCTGGAGCGAGAGGACCTCCGCCACCGAGAGACCCGTGGCCGAAAGGATCTTCAGGGGCACGGGCAGCGCCCGTTCCCGCAGGTCGGAGCCTTCTTCGGTGAGCCGGACGGTCACCGAGCGCTCATCCTCGGCGCTGCGCTCGCGGGTCACGAGGCCCGCCGCCTCCAACCGCTTCAGGAGGGGCGAGAGCGTGCCCGAGTCGAGCCGCAACCGCTCGCCGATCACCTTGACGGGCTGCGGGCCGTGCTCCCACAACACCAGCATCACCAGGTACTGCGGATAGGTGAGGCCGAGGTCCTTGAGCGCGTCCCGGTAGACGCCGCCGAACGCGCGCGAGGCGGCGTGCAGGGAGAAGCAGACCTGGTGGTCGAGGCGGAGCAGATCGACGTCGGACGCCAGGGGCGGGTGCGACGCGGCGGGGGTCGACGAGCAGCTCATGACACCAAGGGTAGCTTGTCGCCCATCATTGAGTTGTGCACAATTTAGTTGTGTGCAACTCTTTAGTGCAGAGGAGAGCGGCCGCCGCTCACCACCGGACGGAAGAAGAGGCATCCCATGGACGCGCTGTACACCGCCGCCGCCACCGCCAACGGGCGCGAGGGCCGGGCCGTGAGCTCGGACGGCCGGCTCGACCTCCCCCTGGCCATGCCCCCGGCGCTCGGCGGAAACGGCGAGGGCACCAACCCCGAGCAGCTCTTCGCCGCCGGGTACGCGGCCTGCTTCGCCAGCGCCATGGGAGCGGTCGGCCGTCAGATGAAGGTCGACACCAAGGACGTCTCCGTCACCGCCGAGGTCTCCATAGGCAAGGACGACACCGGCTTCGGCCTCGCGGTCGTCATGCGCGTCGAGCTGCCGGACGAGCTCGCGGGCGAGACCGGCCGCCAGCTGGTCGAGGCGACCCACGCCTACTGCCCGTACTCCAAGGCGACGCGCGGCAACATCGAGGTCGAGCTCGTCGTCGAGTAACGGCTCCCGCGACGAACAAGCCCGGGCCGACGAGGCAACCCTCGTCGGCCCGGGCTTCGTCGTGCGCGGCGCGGGCGCTAGGGCCTGTCCGGCGGATCTTGTCTGGGACGCGGGGTCCTGGCACGCCCATCTGCGGCGTTGTCGTCGGTTGCCGACGCTCCGCGTCGACGCCCTCCTCCGCCTTGCAGCTGGACGCACCAGGACCCCGCTCACCAGGACCGAAAGGCGAAGGCACCCCGCAGGCGACCAGATCCACCGGACAGGCCCTAGCCCGCGGCCGCCTCCGCGCGGATGCGGTCGAACTGGGCCCCCATGGCCTCGGCCAGGGCGTGGGCGCCGGACAGCGGGCGGACCATCACCGTGAGGTCGTCGATGAGGCCGTCCTCGTCGAAGTGAAGGAAGTCACAGCCGTTGACCTCCAGCCCGTCGACCGTGGCCGTGAAGACCAGTGCCTGGTCACGGCCGTCGGCGCCGACGATCTCCCGTACATAGCGGAAGTCGGTGAAGACCCGGCCCACGCCCCGCAGGATCGCTGCCGTGATCGCCTTGCCCGGGTACGGCTTGAACGCCACCGGGCTGGTGAACACCACGTTCTCCGCGAGCAGTTCCTCGATCGCGGCGTGGTCGCCGGACTCCACGGCCTTGCGGAAGGCGCTCATCGCCATCAGTCACCTCTCCCCTCGCATACTCAATTTTTTGAGTAGGTGCAGAAGACAGTAGTCATGTCTGCGGCCGCACGTCCAGGCCTCACCCCCACGACCACCCCTCCGTTCACACCGAAGGTCGCTTTCCAGCCACCACGGAAAGTCACAGCTGGTTCACAGCTTGACCCCCGACGACCTGGGGCTCCCGAAATCCCTTGACCGGAAAGCGACTTCCTCTTCCGCCCCGGCCCGCTCCCCAGCTGACGCTTTCCAGTCATTCTGCCGACACCTCCATGACATGTACGCGTCCCTCCTGCAACGCTGTGCTCGCACGTGGCACCCGCACCCCCCACAACTCCCCCCCCTCAGAAAGGGACGCTCGCGTGACTTCTCGTATATCGCGTTCTACGCGCGTCGCCGGCTCCGTCGCCGCCGCCGCGCTGCTCGCCGCAGGCCTCACCGGTCTGTCCTCCGGATCCGCCGGCGCCTCCCCCACGGCCGACGGCCCGTCCTCGCAGACGCTCCGCCTCTCCGCCTCCCAGCGGGCCGAGCTGATCCGCGAGGCGAACGCCACTACCGCCAAGACCGCCGGTGAACTGGGCCTCGGCGCCCAGGAGAAGCTGGTCGTCCGCGACGTCGTCAAGGACGCCGACGGCACCGTCCACACCCGTTACGAGCGCACCTACGCCGGACTGCCCGTCCTCGGCGGCGACCTCGTCGTGCACGAGACCAAGGCGGGCAAGTCGGCGGGCGTGACCCGGGCGACCAGAGCCGCCATCAAGGTCGCCTCCACCACCCCCGCCCTCGGCGCGGCCACCGTCCAGCAGAAGGCGCTCACCGCCGCCAAGGGCGCGGGCGCTCAGAAGGCCACGGCCGACCAGGCGCCGCGCAAGGTGATCTGGGCGGCGAGCGGCACCCCGGTGCTCGCCTACGAGACGGTCGTCGGCGGGCTCCAGGACGACGGCACCCCGAGCCAGCTGCATGTCGTCACGGACGCCACCACCGGCAAGAAGCTCTCCGAGTGGCAGGCCGTCAAGACCGGTACGGGCAACAGCGAGTACAGCGGCAAGGTGACCCTCGGCACCACGCTCTCCGGCTCGACCTACCAGCTCAGCGACTCCGCCCGGGGCGCCCACAAGACGTACGACCTCGCCCACAAGACCTCCGGCAAGGGCACGCTCCTCACCGACGCGGACGACGTGTGGGGCAACGGACTGGCCTCCAACACCCAGACCGCGGCGGTCGACGCGCACTACGGCGCGGCGGTCACCTGGGACTTCTACAAGAGTGTGCTGGGCCGCAACGGCATCAAGAACGACGGCGTCGCGTCGTACAGCCGCGTCCACTACGGCAAGAACTACGTCAACGCGTTCTGGGACGACGGCTGCTTCTGCATGACGTACGGCGACGGGTCCGGCAACGCCGCCCCGCTGACCTCGCTGGACGTGGCCGGACACGAGATGTCGCACGGTCTGACGGCGGCCACCGCCAACCTGAACTACAGCGGTGAGTCCGGCGGCCTCAACGAGGCCACCTCGGACATCTTCGGCACCTCGGTGGAGTTCTACGCGAACAACTCCACCGACGTCGGCGACTACCTCATCGGCGAGAAGATCGACATCAACGGTGACGGCACGCCGCTGCGCTACATGGACAAGCCGAGCAAGGACGGCGGCTCCAAGGACAGCTGGTACTCCGGCCTCGGCAACCTCGACGTGCACTACTCGTCGGGCCCGGCCAACCACTTCTTCTATCTGCTCTCGGAGGGCAGCGGCGCCAAGACCATCAACGGCGTCAGCTACGACTCGCCCACGTCGAACGGCTCCACCGTCACCGGCATCGGCCGGGACAAGGCCGTCCAGATCTGGTACAAGGCGCTCACCACGTACATGACGTCGACGACCAACTACGCGGGCGCCCGCACCGCCACGCTCAACGCGGCGAGCGCGCTCTACGGCGCGACCAGCGCCGAGTACAAGGCGGTGAACGCGGCCTGGGCCGCGGTCAGCGTCAGCTGATCCGGCTGCGGACCGCATGAAAGCGGGCGCCCACCCCTCCCGGGGGTGGGCGCCCGCCTCGCTGTGTCAGAGGCCCGCACCGCGCAGCGGCGAACCGCCGAGGAAGCTGCCGAGCACCTGGCCCGCGAACTGGAGGCCCGCCTGCTCACGGGGCGTCAGTTCCCGGGGTTCGTCGGAGGAGACGGCGGCCGCCGCCGTTCCGGCGGTGAGGCAGGCCGCGGCGGAGAGGCTGACGAGTACGACGGCGAGGCGACGGAGCATGGGGGTCCCTTGGCTGGTGGGCGGGCCGGCGTGTGCGGCTGATCGCGTACGACTCTCGCCAACCCGGGACGCCGGGCGCGGTAGGCAGGCTGGGGGTTGCCCCGATCGGATCAGCGGGCCTGCCCCGCAGGTCGACGGCCGTACGCGAAACCCGTCGGCGGCTCTTCGCGGAACCTCGTGGCCCTTCGCGAAACATCCGGGAAAGGTCCCGGCTGACATGGTGCGGTCATGGTTCTGTTGGGGCATCACACCATCGGCGCGCACCGCACCCCCGGCCGCCCGCGCCTGAAGACACTCGGCGCGATCGCCGCCGCCGTCACCCTCCTGTTGACGGCTGTCTCGTACGCCGTCTGGGAGTACAACGACCGGCCGCCGTGGGCCGATGACATCGCGTACGAGTCGGGGTTCATCGCGGGTTCCCGCGCGCGCCACTACGACCGGACGGGCGCCGAGGCCCGCAAGCTGCTCAAGGGCGGCTGCGAGCGGTGGCGGTCGGCCGGGCGGGGCGGGGAGAAGGCGGGCTACAACCCCGCGCTGTGGGTGGAGGGGTGCCGCGACGGGGCGGCGGGACGCCAGGCGAGGAAGCAGGGGATGGCCCACTAGGGGCTGTCCGGTGGCAGCCGCGACGCTCGCCCGATCCGGGATCAACCTGGCCGGCACCTGAACCGGGCATGAAGCAGGGGTGTGGGGAAGGTCTCCTCCCCGACCGGGCGCCGCGGGCGTACCCTCATGGCATGACTCTTCTCGTGATGCGCCGACACGTGGACTACGTGCGCGTCACCAGCATGAGCTGTCGCCCGCAGGACTGACCCTCGCGGCCTTCGCGGCCACGGCCCCGGCCCGGCTCTCCGCCCGCCCCGGCCCTTCGCCCTTCTGCCAACGGTCCTGTCGCGGTCCCCCCGGTTCCGGCGCACCCATACGCCGATCCGTCCCGGCCGTCCTCCCGCCAACCCCGGGAACAGGGCCTCCGTACATCCCGGAACGGAAACGGAACCCGCTCATGTCCAGCACCACCCTGCTTCCCACCTCCCTCCCCGTGGTCGACCTCGCGCAGGCCGACGACCCGGCCACGCGTGACGCCTTCCGCGAGGGGCTGCACCGAGCGGCTCGCGACACCGGGTTCTTCCATCTCACGGGGCATGGCATCGAGGACGCCGATGTCACCCGCATACTGGGGCTGACCAGGGAGTTCTTCTCACTGCCCGAGGCCGACCGGCTGGCTCTGAGCAATCTGCGCTCGCCGCACTTCCGGGGCTACACCCGCATCGGCCACGAGCTGACGGGCGGGCGTTCCGACTGGCGCGACCAGCTGGACGTGGGGGCCGAGCGGCCCGCGCCCGTGGTGGGGCCCGACGACCCGGCGTACCGCTGGCTGGAGGGGCCGAACCAGTGGCCCGACGCGCTGCCCGAGCTGCGCACCGTCGTGCTCGACTGGCAGGACCGGCTCGCGGCCGTCGCACACCGGCTGCTGCAGGAGCTGCTCGCCTCGATCGGCGCCCCGGCCGACTTCTTCGACGCCGCCTTCGCCGAGCGCCCGCATCTGCACACCAAGCTGATCCGCTACCCCGGCAGCGCGCCGGAGGGCGACGGCCAGGGCGTCGGCGCCCACAAGGACTACGGCTTCCTCACGCTGCTGCTCCAGGACTCGGTGGGCGGGCTCCAAGTCCGGCTCGGGGACGGCTTCGTGGACGTGCCGCCACTGCCCGGCGCCTTCGTCGTCAACCTCGGTGAGCTCCTGGAGATCGCGACGGAGGGCTATCTCTCCGCCACCGACCACCGGGTGGTCTCGCCGCCCGGAGCGGTGGAGCGGTACTCGGTGCCGTTCTTCTACAACCCGCGCCTGGACGCCCGTATCGACACGGTCCCCGGCGGCTATCTGGCGCATGCGCCGGGTGTGGCGCCCAGCGCCGACAATCCGCTGCACGCCGAGTACGGCCGCAATGAGCTGAAGGGCTGGCTGCGGGCCCACCCGCAGGTGGCGCGGCTGCACCACCCGGAGCTCGCGGGCTGAGCGCACCTCCGCACGCGGGCGCGTTTTCGGGGCGCCGTCCTCCCGCGGCCTGGCGGCGCCCCGGACGGAGCGGGGCCGTCTGCTCGGGGATAGACGGCCCGGCTCCGATTCCAGCTTGCGCCGTACTTCCGTGAAATGCACGGGTTGTGCGACCACTTAAAGTGGCCAATCCGGCTGCGCCAGGGCCGCCCTGTGGGCGGCGGGACGGGTGATGCCCACGTGGTCACACGGCGTGACTGCCCGATCCGGTCAGAGTGACCGGGCGCGTCAAGCCGCCCCGGGCCCGGTCTCGACGCCCACGACCAGCTTGCGCAGCAGACCGGCGAGGGCGTGCCTCTCGTCGTCGTCGAGGACCGACAGCAGGGCGTCCTCGCCCCGGCCCTCGGAGTCGAGATGCCCCCGCAGCGCCTCGTGCCCGGCCTCGGTCAGCTGTACGTGGACCCGGCGGCGGTCGGTCGCGTCGGTCGTCCGGGTGAGCAGCCCGGCCTGCTCCAGCGGCCCGAGCCGGGACGACAGCGCGCCCCGGGTGAGGCCGACCAGCTCGGCGAGCCGGGACGGGCTGGTGGTGTACGGCGGGCCCTGGCGGCGGAGCATCAGGAGCATCTTGAACTCCCCGTGTCTGAGCCCGTCGCAGTCCAGGGTCTCCCGGCGGGTCCGGGCGAGGTGCCGCCCCAGGATCGCCAGGCGTATCACGATCGCCTCCTTCACCGGGTCGAACGGTCCCAACTCCCGCGCCCAGCGCGCCACATGCCGATCGACCGAGTCCTCGGACATGGCACCCCCCTCGTCACGTCTCATTGCTTTACGGCTTTGCGCCCAAGGTAGTTTTCTTGTGGATAGTTTTTCGGATAACTACCTTCCTCGCCATGACGCACACCGAGATGGGCAAGAGCAGTCGGGTCCTGGTCGACGAGGTGATCGCGGCCGCGCTGGAGCTGGCCCGGGGCGGGCGGTGGCGGCGGGCGGCGGGTCTCCTCGACGCGACGGCGCCGGGGGACGAGGAGAGCCGGGCGCGGATCGCCCTGGCGGCGGTCGAAGTCGCCCTGGAGAGCGACTGGTTCGGCGGGAGCGGCCTGACGGGGAAACGGCTGGCGTCCGCCGAGGAGGTCGCCGCCGACCTCGATTCCGACGGCCGCTGGGACCTCGCGTTCCTGCGGCTGCGGCACGACTACGCGGGCCAGATCTTCGTCGGCGGGAGCTTCCGGCTCGGCCCGGAGGGCAAGGACGCCCAGGAGCTCGCCGGCGTCCGGCGCCGAGCCGTATCGCTGCGCGAGCGGGCTCCGGACGCCGTACGGGCGGGCTGGGCGGAGATGTACCTCGGCCTGATCGCGGACAACCTGTACGCCGAGCGCGACGTCGCGCCCGCCCATTACGCGGCAGCTCTGCACGCCGCCGAACACGGTGACGACCGCCTCGCCCGGGAGGCCCTGCGCCACCTCGGCGACCACGACCACGACGCCGGTGACCCCGTGCGGGCGCGCGAACGCTGGGAGCGGGCGACCGAGTTGGGGGCGCGGGCCGGTCTGGTCCCGGGCACGCTCTCGCAGCAGATGCTGCTGGCGGTCCTCGCCCGTACCACCGGCGATGCGGCGGGCGCCGAGGCGCTGGCCCGCGAAGTCGCGCGCTGGGCGGGGGCGCTGGGCGCCGTCCACATCGAGGCACAGGCCAGGGCGTTCCTGTCCGGCGCCGACCCCACGGCGCCGCCCGCCGGGCACGCGCCGTCTACCGCGAGCGACCTACCGCCCAGGTATGAGCCGCCTTCCGGGACTGCCACCGAAGTTCATATGGGTTCAATCCCACGGTGAATGCCAGACGGTAGCCGCGATTCCTAGGGTGTTCCGCACACCGAGGACATGAGTCCTCCGGGGATCACTCAGGAAAGGAACGATTCCATGACCACGGTACGGGGGAAGTCCAAGTTCGCGTACGGCGCCGTCGTCGCGATGGCCGTCACCGGGATCGGCGTCCTGCCGGCGCACGCCGCGCCGACGCCCGCCAAGGCCCCACAGCAGCAGTCGGCCGTGCCGACCACCAACGCCACCACCAAGGCCGCCGCGTCCCGCAGCTACACGTACCTCTCCTTCAAGATCAACCGCAAGGACACCTCCAACTCCCGGCTGAGCCTGGTGTACGTCCAGGTGATCAACCCGGACAAGGTCCGCACGTACACGGTGAAGACCTGGCGCGCCGGGTCGGGGACGGGCAGCACCAACTCATGCCTCAAGAACAGGGGCGTGCTGCCGAGCGGCGACTACAAGATCCGCTCGTTCGAGGCCCACAAGGACGGCGGGCCGCACGGCATCCACGGCCTCGCCTGGTACGTCGGCGAGCACACGTGCAAGCCCCACGGCACGAACCGCGACGCGCTCTTCGTCCACAGCGAGATGCTCCCCAACGGCAAGCCGGGCCGCAGCGAGCCGTACCGCTGGGACGGCAACAGCGACTACAAGTCGAACGGCTGCATAAAGCTCAAGCCGTCCGACGCCCGCGACCTGGCGGGCTTCCGGTCCACTTACCCGCACCCCGGGAAGCTGTACGTGTCGTAAGGGCGGATGCGCGCCCGGCGCACACCGGGGCCGGGGCCCTCGTCGACGCCGGTCGACGAGGGCCCCGGCCGCGCGCTATCCCCCGACGAACTCCTCCGCCCCGTACCGCACCTCCGCCTTGTTCCAATCCACGCCCAGCTCGCCCACGAACTTCTTGGCGAGGGGGAGGTCGGCGAGGGGGGCGATCAGGATGAGGCGGCCGTCCTGGGCGGTGACCGAGCCGCCGCCGAGTTCGTCGCGGGCGGCGGGGTCCGCGAGGAGGGCGTCGTGCAGTTTGCGCGAGGTCACGCCGGGCGCCTCGATGTCGACCGCGTTGGTCTCGGGTGAGGTACGCGGAAGGTGGCGGAACGTCAGGACGGACTCCTGCTTGTACTGCTTGCGGATGATGTCCGCGATGTGGTGCAGTCCGGCCGCGCTGACGTGGTTGACGTCGAACTCGCGTGAGCGTTCGTACGTCGCCTGCTTGAGGTCGGACGACCAGAAGACGCCGTCCAGGAGTGTCGAGCGACCGGCCTTCGCGCCGTGGGTGCCGATGATGTTCCGGACCTCGCGGTCGAAGCGGCTCAGGCGCGTCCTGAGGCGGGGGTCGGCGGGGTCGGTGATGGTCGCCGTGTTGTTCGTGGCGAAGATCTCGGCCGTCGCGCTGGTGTGGCCCGACCCGGCCGAGGGCGGGGCCGAGGCCGCCGCCGTGCCCGCGCCGGTCACGCCGAGGGTCAGCGCGCCGACCGCCACAAAGGTGCCCAACCGTCGGTTCATTCCGGTAACTCCCTGGCCCGAGGCCCCCGTGGGCCGTGTGGTGCTGCGTCGACCGACGCATCGGGATCACGGTAGGGGGCGCGAGGGGGCGCCTTCCCGGATATGTACTCGTATGGCCGATAATTGATGTCGGAGAGGGGCGGCGGGAGACGACCGGCACTCCCCCGAGGAACCCCTAGAAGAACACTCCGCACCTCAGCAGCACATTCGCGTACGGCCGCGCCTCCCCCGTCCGTACGACCAGCCGCGCCCCCGCCGACCGCGCCTTCAGCTCGTCGTGCGCGACCAGTTCGAGCCGTGGGAAGTGCGCGGCCAGCAGGCACGCGGCCGACTGGTTCGCCCCGTGCACCTCCCGTGCGGCGGTCGCGCCCTCCACCACCAGCTCGGCCAGCAGCCCGTCGAGCACTTCCGCGAACGACGGCACCCCGGCCCGGAAGGCCAGGTCGACCACGCGCGGGCCGGGCGGGATGGGCATGCCCGCGTCGCACACGAGGACCTGGTCCCCGTGGCCCAACTCGGCCAGCGCGCCGGACAGATGGCGGTTGAGGATGCCGGTCTTCTTCACCGGGCGAAGACCTCCTCGGCGGTGGGGAAGGACTCCTGCGCCCCCTGCCGGGTGACGGCGGCCGCGCCGACCCTCGCGGCGAAGGCGGCGGCCTCCGCGAGGCTCTCGCCCCGGCTCAGCCGCCACGCCAGGGCGGCGGTGAAGGCGTCGCCCGCGCCCGTCGTGTCCACCGCGTCGACCCGCGGACTCTCCACGCGTACGAACGAGTTGGTGCTCCCGGCCGCGACCAGGGCTCCCGCCGCGCCCAGGGTGATCACCACCGAGCGCGGGCCGCGCAGGAGCAGCGCCCGCGCCCAGTCCTCGGGGGCCGGGCCCGCCGAGGCGCCCAGCAGGAAGCGGGCCTCGTGCTCGTTGACGATCAGCGGGTCGCAGGCCGCGAGCACCTCGGCGGGCAGCGGTCCCGGCGGCGACGGGTTGAGGACGAACCGGCTGTCGAAGGCGAGGCTGCGGACCGTCTCGACCACCGTCTCCAGCGGGATCTCCAGCTGTGCGGAGACCACGCGCGAGGCCTGGAAGAGGCTGGCGGCGGCGCGTACGTCCTGGGGGGTGAGGCGGGCGTTGGCGCCGGGCGAGACCACGATGCTGTTGTCCCCCGACGGGTCCACCGTGATCAGCGCGACCCCGGTGGGCGCCCCGCCGACCAGCATGCCGACGGTGTCGACGCCGGCCGCGCGCTGGGAGTCGAGCAGCAGCCGCCCGTGCCCGTCGTCACCGACGCGGGCGAGCAGCGCGGCGCGCGCCCCCAGACGGGCGGCGGCCACGGCCTGGTTGGCGCCCTTGCCGCCCGGGTGAACCACCAGGTCCGAGCCGAGCACCGTCTCGCCGGGACCGGGGCGCCGGTCGACGCCGACGACGAGGTCGGCGTTGGCGGACCCGACGACCAGAAGGTCGTAGTCGTACATCCCTGTCCTGCTTTCGCTGAGTGGCGGGTGGACGTCCGTCATGAGAAGTCGGCGACGTTCTGCCGGGTGACGACCTTGACCGGAACCTTCACAGTGCTCTGGACCGCGTCGCCCTTCGCCGCCCGCACCGCGTTGCGGACGGCGATGCGGCCGAGCTCGGCGGGCTGCTGCGCGACCGACGCGTACAGCGTGCCCGCCGCGACCGACTTCAGGCCATCGGGAGTGCCGTCGAAGCCGACCACGGCGACGGAGTCGCCCGCCCTGGCACCCAGCGCCTTGACCGCGCCGAGTGCCATCTCGTCGTTCTCGGCGAAGACTCCGGTGACGTCGGCGTGGGACTGCAGCAGGTTGGTCATGACGTCGAGTCCCTTGGTGCGGTCGAAGTCGGCGGGCTGGCGGGCGACGACCGTGATGCCGGGGTACGCCTTGATGCCCTCGGCGAAGCCCTGGCCGCGCTCGCGGCTGGCGGAGGTGCCCGCGGTGCCCTGCAGGACGACGATCCTGCCCTTTCCGCCGAGCTTGTCGGCGAGGGTCTTGGCGGCGAGCCTGCCGCCCGCGATGTTGTCGGAGGCGACGAGGGTGGCGGTCTCGGCCTTGTTGACGCCCCGGTCGGCGGCGACCACCGGGATGTCCGCCTTGTTGGCGCCGCGCACGGACGGCCCGACCGCGTCCGAGTCGACCGGGTTGACGATGATCGACTTCACTCCGGAGCCGGTGAAGTTCTGTATCTGGTTGGCCTGTTGGGAGGCGTCGTTCTGGGCGTCGGTGACGGTGAGGTCGACTCCGGCCGCCTTCGCCTCCGCCTTGGCCCCGGCCGCCATCTGGACGAAGAAGGGGTTGTTGAGGGTGGAGAGCGACATGCCCATCTTGGTGGACGAGCCGGACGAGCCGGTGTTCACGAACGACAGGGCGCCCAGGACCGCCGCCAGGGCGACGGCCGCGACCGCGAGTTTCGCCGCGCCGCGCTTGCCGCCGAAGCCGCCTCCCGCACCGGTCGCGGCCGCCCCGGGTGCGGCCCCGGCGCGGCGGCGCGCCGTGTCGAGCAGCACCGCGAGCGCGATGACGACACCGATGACGACCTGCTGCCAGAAGGCCGACACCGACAGCAGGTTGAGGCCGTTGCGCAGCACGGCGAGGATCAGCGCGCCGATGAGGGTGCCGGACGCCTTTCCGACGCCGCCGGACAGGCTGGCGCCGCCGATGACGACGGCCGCGATCGCGTCGAGCTCGTACCCCTGGGCGGCCTGCGGCTGCGCGGAGACAAGGCGGGAGGCGAGCACGATGCCCGCGACGGCGGCGAAGAGGCCGGAGAGCGCGTAGATCGCGATCTTCTGCCGCTTGACCCGCAGCCCGGAGAGCCGGGCCGCCTCCTCGTTGCCGCCGATCGCGTACATGGAGCGCCCGATGTACGTACGGGACAGGATCAGGGCGGTGAGCAGCCCCATCACGACCATCACGATCACCGGGACCGGCAGGTGCCCGCCAAGGGTGTCGCCCACTCGGGAGACGGACTCGGGGAAGGCGATCGGGCTGCCCTGCGAGATGACCAGGGAGAGGCCGCGGCCGACCGAGAGCATGGCCAGGGTGGCGATGAACGGCGGGAGTTTGCCGTACGAGACGAGGGCGCCGTTGACGACGCCGCAGGCCAGGCCGGTACCGATGGCGAGGAGGACCGCGAACCAGACCGGCAGGCCCTGCTTCGTCGCCGTCCAGGCGAGCACGGTCGCGCTGAGCGCGGCCACGGAGCCGACGGAGAGGTCGATGCCGGCCGAGACGATGACGAAGGTGACGCCGAACGCGAGGATCGCGGTGACGGCGGCCTGGACGCCGACGTTGAGCAGGTTCTGTGTGGTCAGGAAGTCGCCGGAGAGCAGCGACATCGCCACCGCCAGGACCACCAGGGCGCTGAGGGCGCCGTTGTCGAGCAGCAGTCGGCGGACCGCGAGGGCGCCGCTCGCGCCCGTGGTGCTCCGGAGCGTGTCAGTGGCCACGGGAGCCCTCCTCTTCGTGCGTTGCCGGGGCGGACGCGGGGGCCGCGCCGACGGCGAGTTCCATGACCGCTTCCTGGGTCGCTTGCTGGGCCGGGAGTTCGCCGGCGATCCGCCCCTGGGCCATGACCAGCACCCGGTCGCTCATGCCGAGCACCTCGGGCAGATCGCTGGAGATCATGAGCACCGCGTGCCCGGAGGCGGTCAGTTCGTTGATGAGCTGGTAGATCTCGACCTTGGCGCCGACGTCGATGCCGCGGGTCGGCTCGTCGAGGATGAGCACCTTGGTCTCGGCGAGGAGCCACTTGCCGATGACGACCTTCTGCTGGTTGCCGCCGGACAGGGTGCGCACCTGCTGGCCGAGCCCGGCCATCCGTACGCCCAGCTGCTCGGCGATCCGGGCGGCGGCCGCCCGCTGTCCCTTGCGGTCCACGAGCCCGGCGCGGGTGGCCGAGCGCAGTGTGACCAGGCCCAGGTTCTCCTGTACGGAGGCGTCCAGGAGGAGCCCCTGGCCCTTGCGGTCCTCGGGGACGAGGCCGATCCCGGCGCCCATGGCGGCGTTCACGTCGTGCCGGGGAAGGGGCGCGCCCAGCACCTCGACGGTTCCGCTGTCGTAGCGGTCGGCGCCGAAGACGGCGCGGGCGACCTCGGTGCGGCCCGCGCCGACCAGCCCGGCGAGGCCGACGACCTCACCGGCGCGCACCTCGAAGCCGACGTCGTGGAAGACGCCGTCGCGGGTGAGCCCGCGCACCGAGAGCAACGGGGCGCCGACGTCCGGGCGTTCGCGCGGATACTGCTGGTCGATGCCGCGCCCGACCATGAGACGGACGAGTTCGTCCTCGGGGGTGGAGGCCGGCACCTGGTCGATGCTCCTGCCGTCGCGCAGCACGGTGACCCGGTCGCCGAGGGCGGCGATCTCTTCGAGGTGGTGGGTGATGAAGACGACGCCCACGCCGTCCGCCCGCAGCGAGCGGACGATCGTGAAGAGCTTGTCGACCTCCTCGGACGTGAGGACGGCGGTCGGCTCGTCCATGATGAGGACGCGCGCGTCCAGGCTGAGCGCCTTGGCGATCTCGACCATCTGGAGCCGGGCGATGCCCAGTTCACGTACGCGCGCGTGGGGAGGGACGTCGACGCCGACCCGCTCCAGGAGCACGGCGGCGTCCGCCTCCATCCGCTTGCGGTCGATCATCCCGAGGCGGCGCGGCTGACGGCCGAGGAAGATGTTCTCCGCGACCGTGAGGTCGGGGACGAGGTTGAACTCCTGGTAGATGGTGGCGATGCCGAGCCGTTCGGCGTCCTGGGCGCCGTGGACGCGCACTTCGCGTCCGTCGACGAGGATGCGGCCGCTGTCGGGGCGGTGGGCGCCGGAGAGCATCTTGATGAGGGTGCTCTTGCCCGCGCCGTTCTCGCCGAGCAGGACGTGCACCTCGCCCCGGCGCAGATCGAAGTCGACGCCGTCGAGCGCGACCACTCCGGGGAAGGCCTTGCGTATGCCTTCGACGCGCAGCAGGTCGTGGGGAACGCTCACGGGTTGCTCCTACGGGTCGGGGCGTCCTCGCCGCAGGAGCTGCGGACGACCAGGCGCGCGGGCAGGGTGACGGACTGCGGTGGCCGCCCCTCGATCCGGTCGACCAGGGCGCGGACGGCGGCCCGGCCCAGTTCGCCGGTGGGCTGCGCGATCGCGGTGATCGGCGGATCGGTGTGGACGAACCACGGGATGTCGTCGAAGGCGGCGAGCCCGATGTCGTACGGCACGCGCAGGCCGTGCGCCCGGATCGCGTCTAGTGCGCCGAGCGCCATCAGGTTGTCGGCGGCGAAGACGACTTCGGGCGGCTCGGGGAGCGCGAGGAAGCGTTCGGTGCAGCGGCGGCCGCTGTCGGCCTGGAAGTCGCCGTGGCCGATGTACTCCTCGGGCAGCGCGAGGCGGTGCTCGCGCAGGGCGTCCCGGAAGGCCTCGACGCGCTCGCTGCCGGTGGTGGTGGCGGCCGGGCCCGCGATGATGGCGAGCCTGCGGTGGCCCAGGCCGTACAGATGGGCGACCAGGTCGCGGATGGCGGCGCGGCCGTCGGCCCGGACGACGGGGACGTCCACGCCGGGGATCCAGCGGTCGACGAAGACCATGGGGGTGCCCGCGCGGGCCGCGTCCAGCATCAGCGGGGAGCCGCCGTCGGTGGGCGAGACGAGCAGCCCGTCGATCCGGCGGTCGAGGAGCGTGCGGACGTGGTGGTCCTGGAGTTCGGGCCGCTCGTCGGCGTTGCCGATGATGACGCTGTAGCCGAGCGCGCGGGCCTCCTCCTCGACGGAGCGGGCCAGTTCGGTGAAGTACGGGTTGAGCACGTCGCTGATGACCAGGCCGAGGGTGCGGGTCTGGTCGGTTCGCAGGGATCTGGCCACTGCGTTGGGCCGGTAGCCGAGTGCGTCGACGGCGGCGAGGACGCGGGCGCGCGCCTCGGGGCTGACGGACGGGTGGCTGTTGAGGACCCGGGAGACCGTGGCGACGGAAACGCCCGCGCGGGCCGCCACGTCCTTGATGCTCGCCATGCGCCGGACCACCTCCTTGTGAGCCCGTGGAATCGATTACACGGAGGATTGGAATCGATTACAGGCCCATGGACAAGCCCCTTCCCACGCTCCGAGACCCGATCGTGATGAACCAGCACTCAGATGAGCGGCAGAGCGGGTGAGGCGACGGGCGGCTCGGGAGGCGACTTCCGCTTCGCTGGCCGGGCGGCGGATTCACGCCCTTCGTTCGCCCCAACTACTGGTGCCACTGCGGCAGTTGATGAACACTCTCCCCCTGTTACGTGCCGAGGAACGCTCTTCCACTCGTCGCGCGCCGGTCGCACCGGCCCGCGGAAGGAGCCGTCCATGCGTACAGGGAGATCGAGAGGGATGCGTACGGCCGCGGTCGTCCTCCTGGCGATCGCGGGACTGCTGGTCCCCGGAGGCCCGGCCGCCGGTGCCGGGACCCAGGAGGAGGACGACGAGGGCGGCCCGGCCGCCCCCGCCGAATACAGCTATCTGCAGAAGGCGATACCCGGGCAGCCGCTGCCCCGGCACGCCTACGACACCGCGGCGGCGCAGGCCGCCGCCCTGCCCGCCACCGGTGGCACCTGGCAGCCCGTCGGGCCCACCAACATCGGCGGCCGGGTCGTCTCGCTCGCCCTCGACCCGCACCACGCCGACACCCTGTACGCGGCCGCCGCCAGCGGCGGGGTGTGGCGCTCGGCCGACGCGGGCAGGACCTTCACCCCCTCCTGGCCGGAGCGCGGCACCCAGGCCATGGGCGCGCTCGCCGCCGCCCCCGACGGCACCCTCTACGCCGGCACCGGCGAGCCCAACCCGGGCGGCGGCAGCGTCACGTACGAGGGGACCGGCGTCTACCGCTCCACCGACCAGGGCCGCAGCTGGCGGGCGGTCGGGCTGCGGGACTCGGGGGCCATCGGCGCATTCGCCGTGGACCCGCGCCGACCGCGCCGGGTCCTCGCCGCGGCCACCGGTTCGCTCTACAACCCGGGCGGCGACCGGGGCGTGTACCTCTCCGACAACGCGGGCGGCTCCTGGCAGCGGGTGCTCGACGTGCCCAACGCGTTCACCGGCGCCGTCGACGTACAGCGCGACCCGGTGAACCCCGACCGCGTGTACGCCGTGCTCTGGGACCACCGGCGCGAGCCGGACAGGCGCACCTACGGCGGCACCGGCTCCGGCGTCTACCGGTCGGACGACGGCGGCGCCCACTGGCGGCGGCTCGGCGGCGGGCTGCCCACGGCCGACTCGGGGCGCATCGGCCTCGGCATTGCCACCTCCGAGCCCGGCCGTCTGTACGCCCTGGTCGGCGCCACCGACGGCACCTTCGGTTCCTTCCTCACGTCGGCCGACGGCGGCGACAGCTGGACGAAGCTGCCGGACAACGCGACCCTGAAGGAGTCCCAGTCCAGCTACTCCTGGTGGTTCGGCAAGGTGTGGGTCGACCCGGCCGATGCCCGGCACATCCACGTGGCCGGGGTGGACCTGCTCACCACCAAGGACGGCGGGACCACCTGGACGGAGGAGGACGCCGTCCACGCCGACCAGCACGCCATGCTCTGGGACCCGCGCACTCCCGGCCGCGTCTACCTCGGCAACGACGGCGGCGTCTACCGCTCCGACTCGCGCGGCGACGGCGGTTGGACCAAGGCGACGTACGAGCCGTGGACCCAGCTCTACACCGTGGCGGCGACCCCGCAGGACACCGGCCGGATCTCCGGCGGAGCCCAGGACAACGGCTCCCTCCGGTCCTGGGGCGGCGACCGGTTCAACGAGTACCTGGGCGGCGACGGGCTGCAGAACCTGATCGACCCCACCGACGTCAACCGGGTGTACGCCTGCTACCAGTACGGGAACTGCTTCCGCTCCACGGACGGCGGCGCCACGCTCACCGAGTACACCGACTCCACCACCGCCGACCGGCGCAACTGGCTCACCCCCGTCCAGTTCGACCCGGTGAACCCCGGCGTCCTCTACTACGGCGGGAACCGCCTCAACCGGTCCACCGACGGCGGCGCGACCTGGCAGCCCATCAGCCCCGACCTCACGGGCGGCCCGGGCCACGACTCCTACCCGTACGGCACGATCACCACGGTCGCGGCCGCGCGCGACGGGCACACCGTCTGGGCGGGCACGGACGACGGCCGGGTGTGGGTGACCCGCGACCTCGGCGCCCACTGGACCCGGGTCCTCGACGGCCGGCCATGGGTGACCCGGATCGCGGTGGACCCGGACGACCCGGCGACCGCGTACGTATCGCTCTCCGGGTACCGGTCGGGCTCGTCGCAGCCGCATCTGCTGCGGACCCGGGACGCGGGCGCGAGCTGGAGCGATCTGTCCGGAAACCTTCCGCAGGCCCCGGTGAACGACGTGGTACTCGGCGGCCGGAACACGCTCTACGCCGCCACGGACCAGGGCGTGTTCATCAGCGGCCGGGGCGGCTGGCGGCGGCTCGGCGGCGGGCTTCCGCTGGTGCCGGTGTCGGACATCACATACGACCCGGCCCACCACCGGCTGGTGGCGGCCACCTTCGGACGCGGCTTCTACAGCCTCCCTACCCCCTAGGTGATTTGACGGCTCATCAGGCCCCCGTCGGCACGGCCGGCGGGGGCCTTCGCGTGGCCGCGCGCGGCGCGGTGGACGGTGGCCGGTTCACATCGGCCCCGCCCGGACACTGCACCGACGCGATCTCGCCATGTACCGTTCAAATACGTGTCGTCCGGCAGTACCCCAACTGCCGTTCTACGCGCGCAGACTGGGCGCCCGCACCGCCTCTCCCCCACCCCTCATGGAGGTAGCAGGATGCTCCGACCCCGGAGTTCCCCAAGGTCACGGCAGAGACTCACGACCACGCTCGCCGTATTCGGCATGCTCGGCGCCGGTACCGCCGCGCTGGCCGTCACCGCTCCCCCGGCCGCCGCGGCCACCACCCCGCACCGTGTGCTCTTCGACAACTCGAAGGCCGAGACCGCCGGCAACGCCGACTGGATCATCGGTACGAGCCAGCCGGACCCGCTGGGCCAGAAGGCCAACCCCACGGCGGAGAAGGACTGGACCGGTGGACTGTCGTCCTGGGGCGTCGCGCTCCAGAAGACGGGCGACTACTCGCTGAAGACACTGCCTTCCGGCAACACGATCACCTACGGCACGTCGTCGGCGCTGGACCTCCAGAACTTCGACACGTTCGTGCTGCCCGAGCCGAACGTGTTGCTGTCGGCGTCGGAAAAAACCGCCGTCATGAAGTTCGTGCAGAACGGCGGAGGTCTCTTCATGATCTCCGACCACACCGACGCGGACCGCAACAACGACGGCGCCGACGCGGTCGAGGTCCTCAACGACCTGATGACCAACAACAGCGTGGACAGCACCGACCCCTTCGGGTTCTCCATCGACTCGCTCAACATCGGCACCGACAACCCGAGGGCCGTCTCCAGCACGACGGACCCGGTGCTCAACGGCTCCTTCGGCAAGGTCACCGGCAGCATCATCCGCAACGGTACGACGGTCACCCTGAAGCCCGCGGACAACCCGGCCGTCAAGGGTCTGGTGTACCGCACGGGCTCCTCGGGCAACACCGGCGCGTTCTTCGCGACCAGCACGTTCGGCAGCGGCCGGGTGGCGTTCTGGGGCGACAGCTCGCCCATCGACGACGGCACCGGCCAGTCGGGCAACACCCTCTACGACGGCTGGAACGACCCGGCCGGCACGGACGCGGCCCTCGCCCTCAACGGTACGGAGTGGCTCGCGGGCGCCGCGGGCTCGAGTGGTGGCGGGGGCGGCGGCACCTGCACGGCCGCCCAGCTGCTCGCCAACCCCGGTTTCGAGTCGGGCAGTTCATCGTGGTCGGGCACCAGCGGTGTCATCACCACCGACTCCGGCGAGGCCGCGCGCACGGGCACGTACAAGGCCTGGCTGAACGGCTACGGCTCCGCGCACACCGACACGCTCTCCCAGCCGGTGACGATCCCGGCGGGCTGCACCAGCGCGAAGCTCAGCTTCTCTCTGCACGTCGACACGGCCGAGACGACCACGACGACGGCCTACGACACGCTGAAGGCGCAGGTGGTCAACGGCAGCGGAACGGTGCTGTCCACCCTCGCCACGTACTCCAACCTCAACGCCGCCAGTGGCTACACGACGCGGACCTTCGACCTCGGCGCGTACGCCGGGCAGACGGTCACCGTGAAGTTCACCGGCGCCGAGGGCTCCCAGCTCCAGACGTCGTTCGTCATCGACGACACGGCGCTCGATGTGAGCTGACCCCCGGGTCCACCGACACGGACCGCCGCCCACCCGTCGCGGGTGGGCGGCGGTTCGCGTGTGTCCGACACGGGCCCGCTTCCCCGGCAGCCGCCGCCGTCATGGCTCTTGTCTTGTCGGCCGCCGCTCATTACCGTCCCGTAGCCACATCGCACCGTGATTGTCATGCCCCCCACGAGATCATCCGGAGTGACGATGCCCGTCTACCGAACGCTCGGCTCCCTGGCGGCCGTGGTGACCCTGGCCGTGGCCGGGTCCTCCGCGGCCGCGACCGCGTCCGCGCCCCCTTCGGCCTCCGATTCCGCGACCGGGGCGAAGCCCTCCGGCGCCGCGGTACTGCGGGAGGTCCTGTTCGTGGGCAACAACTGGGACGGCACCGCCGACGTCGTCAGGTCCAGCGGCGACCTGGCCCGGATCGGGCGGGTGAACGTCATCCCGGACAAGGACCAGCGGATGGCCGAGATCTACCTCAACCCGATCAAACTGGCCTATTTCCTCGGCATCAGACAGGGGCCCGGCGAGGGCCACGACCAGTTCGTCGACGACATGTACTCCACGCCCGACGGCTCCGCCGTAGTGGTCTCCCGGCCCAGCTTCGCCGACGTCGTGTCGATCGACCTGGCCACCGGACGCATCAACTGGCGCTTCCCCGTGTCGGGTTACCGCTCGGACCACATGGCCGTCTCCCCCGACGGCACCCGGGTCGCCGTCTCCGCCTCCACCTCGAACACCGTGCATGTGCTCGACATCGCGACCGGCCGGCAGCTCGGCTCGTTCGCGACCGGCGACAAACCCCACGAGAACGTCTTCACCGACGGCGGCAGGTATCTGTGGAACATGGCGATCGGCGAGGTCAACACGGCCCTCGACGAACCGTGGCTGGACTGGACGAAGGGCGACCGGCACATCACCGTCGTGGACGCGCACACCTTCAAGCCCGTCAAGACCATCGACATGCGCGACCGGCTCGACGCGTTCGGCCGCAAGGACCTCTCCGACGCCGTCCGGCCGGTGGTCTTCACACCCGACGAGTCGAAGCTCTACTTCCAGGTGTCGTTCTTCAACGGCTTCCTCGAATACGACATCGCCAACGACCGGATCACCCGGTCCAAGACGCTCCCCAAGAACCCCGCGACCAGCGAGGACCGCACCACCTGGGTCAACGACTCGCGCCACCACGGGCTGTCGATCAGCCCCGACGGGGCCAAGCTCTGCGTCGCCGGGACGATGGACGACTACGCGACGGTCGTCGACCGTACAACGTTGCGGGAGGGCCCGCTGGTTCCCGCGTCCAAGCCGTACTGGGCGACCGTGAGCGGGGACGGCGAGTCCTGCGTCATCTCCGAGGCCGGGGCGGACCGGATCACCGCGATCGACTTCGCGACCGGGCAGAAGACGGTGTCCGTCGCGGTCGGCGACCATCCGCAGCGGGTGCGGATCGGCCATGTCGCCGCCGACTGGACCGGCCCGTCGGGGGGCTGACACCCCCGCACCGACCGTGGAGCGGGTGGGGTGAGAGGATCACACCCCGGCCGACCTGCTGGAACATGCGCGTTTCGCCCCGTACGCGGAGAAAGCACCGTACGTACATGGAGGAAGCACCACCCGTGCACTGTGATCACCAGCACAGTGCGCGGGCGGCGCAACCAACCTCGCCGTGCGCGCATCTGGACCAGTGGCACACAGAAGGAACACAGAGAACACACAGCCCGTCGCCCTCCGTTCGGTTGCGCGGGGACGATTGTTAAATCTGAGTTCCAAAGGCACATAAGCCGAACAAACGCCTTTACATGCACATGTCAGGCGTAGCAGGGTTCGCTCGGGGCCACACAGTCCCCGCGGTGCTCAAGGGCACCGCGCGTACGGGCGGTTGTAGCCGGCCGCCCCCGCAACACATAAGGACCCCCCATAGTGCGTACACCCCACATACGCAGACTGGCGATCGCCCTGGCCGTCACCACGGCCGCGACCATCACGGCAGGGGGCGTGGGCACCGCCGTCGCGACCTCCGCCGCCACCGGGACTTCCTCCGTCGCCTCCGTCAAGTCCGCCAAGTCGGTCGTGGACGCGGCGCGCGCCGCCGCCTTCGCGCACGCCTCCGCCACCGGTGTCTCCAAGGACGACACCCTGACGGCCACCGACACGCTGATCGACCCGGACGGCAAGCAGCACGTCCGGTTCGTCCGCGCCCACAAGGGCCTGCCGGTCCTCGGCGGCGACCTGGTCGTCCACCTCGACGCCAAGTCCGCGTACCTGGACGTGACCCGGGCCACCCGCAAGCAGGTCGCCGTTCCCGCCAAGACCCCGAAGCTGACGGCCGAGCAGGCCAAGGCGAAGGCGGCCTCGGTGGCGAAGGGCGACGCCGACTCGGCCGAGCTGGTCGTCGACGCGCGCGCCGGCCGCACGGCACTCGCGTACCAGATCAAGGTCACCGGCAGCAAGACAACCGAGGCGGGCGGCGCCCGCACGGTCGTCGTCGACGCCGCCACCGGTGCCGTGCTCAGCAACGCCCCGGTCAACGACCAGTTCGTCTCGCCGCAGCTGAAGGCGAAGCTGCGCCAGCGCGGCGAGAAGGTCACGCCCCAGACCGGTGCGACCGCGCCCTCCGGTGCGGCCGCCTCGGCCTCCCCGGCCCGGCCGTTCAACCCGCCGAAGACCGCGGGCATCCCCTCGATCGGCTCCGGCAACTCGCTGTACGTCGGCAAGGTCCCGCTGAACACGCTGAAGACCGGCACAACCTCCTACCTGCTCAAGGACGCCTCGCGCGGCAACACCGAGACGCGCGACGCGGGCGGCCGCGAGGTGGTGCAGTTCTCCCAGGGCAAGCCGTTCACCAGCACCAACAACACCTGGGGCAACAGCGCCCTGAGCAGCCGTCAGACGGCTGCCGTGGACGCCCAGTTCGGTGTCGCCAGCACCCTCGACTTCTACAAGAAGGTGCTGGGCCGCAACGGCATCAAGAACGACGGCGCCGGTGCCCGCGCGATGGTGCACTTCGGCACCAACGTCGGCAACGCCTTCTGGTACTCGGACTGCGGCTGCATGCTCTACGGCGACGGTGACGGCCAGACCTTCACCAAGCCGCTGGTCGTGCTCGACGTCACGGGCCACGAGCTCAGCCACGGCGTCGTCGACGCCACGGCCAACCTGCAGCCGACCCGGGTCGACGCGAACGACAACCAGTTCGGTGAGGCGGGCTCGCTCAACGAGTCGCTGGCGGACATCTTCGGCAGCGCGGTCGAGTTCCAGACCAACAACCCGAACAACGCGCCGAACTACCTGATGGGCGAGAAGCTGGGCCTGGCCCAGACCTTCCTGCGCCGTCTGGACAAGCCGTCGCTCGACACGCTTGAGGGCACGGTCGACTACTGGTCGGCGGCGTCGTACGACACCGAGGTGCACGCCGGTTCCGGCGTCTCCTCGCACGCGTACTACCTGCTCGCCGAGGGCAGCGGCAAGAAGACGATCGGCGCGGTCGACTACGACTCGCCGACGTACGACGGCTCGACCGTGACCGGCATCGGCCGGGACAAGGCGACGCAGATCTTCTACCGCGCCCTGTCCCGCTACATGGTCTCCACGACCGACTTCCACGACGCCCGCACGGCGACGCTGAAGGCGGCGACCGACCTGTACGGCGCGAGCAGCGTCGAGTACAAGACGGTCGACAAGGCCTGGGCCGCCGTCAACGTCACCGCGGCGAACACGCCGAAGCACTGACGTCCGGCGTAGATCCGAGGAGGCGCCCCCGCGAGAGCCGCGGGGGCGCCTTCGCCGTTCAATGACCGGATTCCATCGCCCCAGCGGCGAAGCCGAGCCATTTTCTTGACGGGATCCTGCCAACCCGCGCCCCGCTCCCCCATGCTGCGACCCGGCGCCCACCCGGCGCCCCGAGAGCGAGGCGCCACCGCGCCCGCGTCGCCGACCGAGGGGCAGGCAGCAGATGGACCGACAGAGGAACCGCGGCACCAGATCCACGCACACCACCGGACGCGGCCGGGCCGCGCTCGCGGCGGCCGTACTCGCCGTATCGGCCACCGTCGCGGGCCTGACCGGCGCACCGCCCGCCGCGGCCGACTCCCCCGCCCTGGGCAGCGGCACCGGGATCTTCGACGGCAAGGTGCCGCTGACGACCACGAGGACGGCCACGTCGTACCTGCTCCAGGACCCGACCCGGGGCAACACCAACACCGTGGACGGGCAGACGCACGCCATCTTCTCCGACGCCGACAACGTATGGGGCAACGGGCTGCCGACCAATCGCCAGTCCGTGGGGGTGGACGCCCAGTTCGCGGCGGCGTCGGTGTGGGACTACTACAAGTCGTCGTTCAACCGCCTGGGCGTACGCAACGACGGCAAGGGCGTCCGCAGCGTCGTGCACTACGGCTCCAACTACCCCAACGTCTTCTGGAGCGACGCGTGCGGGTGCATCAACTACGGTGACGGGCCGGGCAACGCACACCCTCTCACCGCTCTCGACATCGGCGCCCACGAGATCACGCACGGGGTCACCTCGGCCACCGCCGGGCTCGGCTACAGCGGCGAACCCGGCTCGCTCAACGAGGCCACTTCGGACATCTTCGCCACGATGGTCGAGTTCTACGCCGACATCCCGGCCGATGTGCCGGACTACTTCATCGGCGAGAAGCCCGACTTCAACGGCGACGGCACACCCCTGCGCTACATGGACCGCCCCTCCCGCGACGGCGTCTCGCCGGACTACTGGTCACCGTCGCTGCCCAACCTGGACCCGCACTACGGCTCCGGCGTGGCCAACCACTTCTTCTTCCTGCTCGCGGAGGGCAGCGGCCCCCGGGTGATCAACGGGATCACGTACGACAGCCCCACCGTCAACGGCGCCAAGCTCCTCGGCATCGGCCGCACGAAGGCGGCGGCGATCTGGTACCGCGCCCTGACCCAGTACTTGACCTCCAACGCGAACTACCGCGCCGCCCGCACCTCCACGCTCGCCGCCGCCCGCGAGCTGTACGGGGCAGGCAGCACCGAGTACGCGGCGGTGGCGGCGGCCTGGAGCGCCGTCAACGTGAACTGACCCGAGCCCTGCCCGTGCCGAGCCGCCCCATGTGTGCGGCGGCTCGGCGCTACCCCAGCGGCCGGGCGTAGGTGACGTATTCGCGGTGGGTGGTGAAGCCCAGCCGTTCGTAGAGGCCCAGGGCGCCGGACGGGTTGGCGGTGTCTACGGTGAGCGAGGCGCTGTCGTAGCCGCGGGTCAGGGCCGCATCGAGGGTGGCGGCCATCAGGGCGGGGGCGGCGCCGCGGCCCCGGTGCGAGCGGCGGGTGGCGAGATAGCCGATGTGGCAGTCGCGGGTGCCTTCGGCGGCGGTGTCGGCGTCGTACTCCTCGGCGATCAGATACGCCACCACCTCGTCCCCGTCGAGGAGCAGCCGCGACAGGGCAGGGCGGAACGAGCGGGCGCCCACGACCCAGGTCCGCCAGTCGGTCCCGTCCATCTCGGTGAAGTCCCAGTGGTCCCGGAAGGCGTCGTTGTGGGCCAGCCGGGTGACCTCGTCGTATCCGGGCTCGAACGCCACCAGCCGCAGTCCCTCCGGTACGCCTCCGGTCATCGGGCGGCCCGTGTTGAGCGGGTGGATCATCTCGAACCACCAGCGGCAGGCGGTGAAGGAGGCGCTCGCGGCGAGCGCCAGCAGGTTGGCGTCGCCGGACTTCCCGCTGATCAGGAGCTCGCCGGGCAGGTGCGTGAAGCCCTCGGCGTAGAGCGCGCGGGCCCGGGAGTCCATCCAGGCGACCAGATGGCGGCCGAGCCCCTGGCGCCGCCACTCGGGCCGGACCGCCGCGTCACCGCGGAAGCGGGCCGCGTCCACGGCGCCGTCCGGGGCGTGCACCAGGGCGTACGCGACCATCCGCGCGCCGTCCCAGAGCGTCAGGGTGTCCCGCTCCAGGTCCAGCTTGGGGTTCTCCAGCTCTTCGGCGAGGTCGTCCGCGTCGACGTGGTGGCCGGTGCGGTCGACCCGCTCCGCGTCGCCGCGCAGGTCCAGCCAGGCGGGCACGTCGGCCTTGTCCATCGGGCGCGTCAGAAACCCCCCGGGTGCGATGTGCGACGTGGTGTTCACCGCTCCATAGTCGGGTGCGCGCGACGGCACCGCCCGCCGAGCCCGGTGCGCCCGGGGACCCGCTGGCCCGTCCGGGTGGAGTGGGCGCGGACTCGGCGCCCCGTCGCCGTATGAAATGACAGCGCCTGTCAACGTAGGGCCCCGTGTCCACGACGCGATCCGCATCCTCTCCGCGCGCCCCCCGCCGGGCCCTGCTGCGCGCCGCTGTGGCCGGCGGGCTCGCCGCGCTGGCGGCGCCGACGGCCCACGCGGCCGGGCGGGCCCCGTCCACCGCTTCCGCGTCCCGGGCGCCCGGGGCGCCGCAGACCCTGATCCTCGCCTGCGACCAGGCGTCCCAGTCCGTGCTCCTCCTCGATGCGACCAGCGCCTACTGGCGTTCCGGGAATCCCGACCGGACGGCGCGGGCCGCCGATCTGCTGCCGCTGTGGTCCTGGACGCCCGTGGACGACCCCGGCCTCGCGGATCTCGATCCGGGCAGCGGCTGGCGGAACGTCAGCGAGGCCAAGGCCCGGTCCACCGCCTCCGGCCCGCTCCTGCTGACCTGTGCCTCCGGCGGGTTCGTGGCGGCGGTCCACCGCGAGGGCGGGGCGGTGTACTGGGCGGCGTCGCTGCCCGCGTGGACCAACCCGCACAGCGTCGAGCTGCTGCCGGACGGCAACATCGCGGTGGCGGCGAGCACCGGCGGCTTCGTCCGCGTCTACACCGCCTCGCAGGGCGCGCGCTCCGGGGTGTACGCCTCGTTCGCGCTGCCCGGCGCGCACGGGCTGCTCTGGGACGCGGGCAGCGGGCTGCTGTGGGCGCTCGGCAACGAGCTGATCGTGGGCCTCGCCGTGGAGGGCGGCGCCGCGGGCCCGCGGCTGACGGCGGCGCGCACCCTCGCGCTGCCCGAGTCCGGCGGCCACGATCTGGCGCGGGCGCTCGGCGCGGACGCCCCGATGTGGCTGTCGACGAGCGGCCATGTGCGCCGGTTCGCCGTCCGCACCGGCGCGTTCGTCCCGTACGCGGACCAGAGCGCCGTCGACCGGCCCACGGTCAAGAGCGTCAGCCAGAACCCGGTCACCGGGCAGGTCCTGACCGTCAGCCCCGAGCCGGGCGCCCCCTGCTCCTGGTGCACTTCGCGCATCCGCTTCCACGGGCCCGGCGGCGAGGAGGAGCTCAAGGGGTCGAGCCTGTACAAAGCGCGGTGGTGGACGGCCGACGCGCCGTGACGTCCGGCCGCCGGGGGAAGACGGCCGGACGCCGGTCGGCGGGTCAGGACTCGGTCACTGCCGTACGGTCCAGTGGTCGTTGGCGCCCGCCTGGAGGAACTTCAGCGGCGGGCAGAGGAAGTCCCGCCCGGAGGGGTTCGCCTCGGTCCACGGGGAGTCGGCCGGTCGCGCGGGCTTCCAGACGCCGTTCTTGCGCAGCTGGATCGTGCTGCTGTCGAAGACGGTGTTCCTCGCCTCGGTGCAGTAGTAGCCCACTTTGGTGACCGGGTTGACGCTCGCGTATATCTCGAAGATGTCCCAGCCGTAGTCCAGGTCGCTCTGGTCGGTGCCGGACTGGCGGTAGAGCAGCTCCCACTGCGCGGTGCGGTGGTTGTACAGGTACGAGGACCAGCGGTTGCCGGAACCGGTGTCCTTGACGAGCTGGATGCTGAAGGCGGGGCGGCCGTCGACGGCGGTGGTGTACTTCGCGCGGAAGTCGGCGTCCAGGGGAAGGATCTTGGCGGGGCCGCCGTTTTGCGAGCACCAGTCCCAGGCCCACAGCTCGTTGCCGCTGTTCCAGTACGCGGTGACCACTTCGATGCAGGAGTTCTGCGCCTTGGTGGTGGGCGCGTAGGTGAAGTTGTCCGCGTCGCTCACGTGATAGGCGGCGTCGACGCTGTGGGTGGCGGTGATGCCGTCGTGGGTGCCGGGCTGGGGGAAGATCCCCCACCAGTTGTGGGTGAGCGCGGCGGCGCGCGCGGGGCGGTGGGCGGCGCGGCCGTCCTTGAGCGCCTCGACGGCGCGGTCGCGGCCGGTGTCGTGGCCGGGGGCGCGGGCTCCTGCGACGGCGCCGTGGTGCGGGGCGTCGGGCGAGGGCGCGGCGCCGGGGCGTTCGGCGGGCCGGGCGGCGGCGCTCCCGGCGCTCCGCACGGTGCCCAGTGCCGCGGCGGTGACGAGCAGGGCGGCCGCGAGGGCGGTTCTCGCGGATCTGGCAGACCTCGCTCGGGTGGGCGTGTGTCTGTTCACGTGGCTCCTCCAGACCGGACCCGGGGTCCGGACGTCATGGGGTACGACGGTGGGGGGTCGGAGCACGGTCCGGCGGCGGCGCGGGGTGGTGCGCCGCGGCGGAACCGAATGAGCGACTGTAATGTCCATGTCATTGACAGGACTGTCAATAGCCGCAGGAGCCACACACGTTCACGCAGGACGCTTTCGAGCCGCGCCCGCTCCGGGAAGCGCCGGGGCGGGCGGCGGGCTCAGGAATCCGTTCCCCCCGTCGGGTCTACTGGGCGCCGTGGTCCAGACACGGACACTCCCGGCCGCACCAGCGGCAGGCCGGGGCCGGTGACGGGGTCGGCGCGAACAAGAGGTCCAGGACCGCGTCCACGTCGTAGCCGTCCAACTCACTCCCTTCCGGAACGAGCTGGTACGTACGGGAAAGGAACTCCGCGACGTCCTCCAGACCGGCGAGCAGGTCGGCGCTGCCTTCGTCCGAATCCAGCCTGATCCGTAACCCCCCGTCGCCGCAGTACCAGACCCGCACATCACCCAGGCCGACCGGGCGGCGGGACGTCAGCCCCTCGGCCACCAGGTCCCGGCCCATCGTCCAGGTGGTGTGAGTGCCGTTGCCGCACACGAAGTCCACGGACACCGCGAGCGGATCGTCGGAGTCATAGGTCATCACGGCTTCCACCGGCGTCATGGCATCACCCCCCTCGTGCAGCAGCTCCACATACAGCGGTACGCAGATCTCTTCCATGTCTCCCCCCTCGGGACGGGCACCAGCGTCGTCTCTATGTCCTCTATGACGAAATGGACAGTGGTGTTAGTGACGGATTCCACCACCTCACATACGCACCGCGCGCCCGAACCGACTCAACTGCCCCCATCGACCCCCGAAAACGTGCAGGCGCGCCCCCGGTCAAGGGGGCGCGCCGGACACACGGACGCGTCGGGACGCATCAGCACGCCCCCTCGTCCTGCCACCCGCCCCACTGGCCGGTGGTCCCGGGCTCCTCGTTCCGGGTCCACCACTTGGCCTTCCACATGCGGCCGTTGTGGGCCCGGCGGGGCCGGAGGGGGGAGGGGTTCCCAGCAGAATCGAGCCGTGTCCGGGGCACGTCAACGACTTGGACCAGACCATGAGGAATCCTTGAACCTGCGACGTGATCCCCGAGCCCGCGACGTAAAGCCGTACGGGACACGCCGCCCCGGCCCCTCCGCGCGCCGCGCGACCCTCGTTGTCAGTGCCGCGAGAGATGCTTGACGGTCCGACACCTTTCCAAGGACACGAGGGAGAAGCCGAGATGACCGAACCGGAGCGCACGGCCGCCAAGGCGTACGTCCGGCTGCTGCAGACCGCGCAGGCCGTGCTGGCCGACCCGGCGACGGCGCCTCGCGCCCTGGCGCTGCTCGCCGGGCCGATGGCCGAAGCGGAGGAGTCCCTGCGGGCGGCGGGCCTGGCGGGCAACGAGGCCAGACTGTTCGCATTGGTGGAGGACTTGCAGACCGATACATGTGCCTCGGGGCCATGATGTCCGGCCGGGCCTGCCACTATGGGGCTCCGAGGCGGCGAAGGCGATCGGAAGGGTGCGCGCCATGCGGGACTGGGTTGCGGAGCTCGGACTCGAACCCCACACGGAGGGCGGGTACTTCCGGCGGATCTACACCAGCGAGCACAGACTGTCGCTGCCCCGGGGCGCCCGCCCGGCCGCCACCTCCATCTACTACCTGCTCACCCGGGACGAGCCGCGCGGCCGCCTGCACCGCAACCGCAGCGACATCCTGCACTTCCTGGTGGACGGCGGTCCGGTCGAGTATGTGACACTCGCCCCGGACGGCAGCCTCGACCGGGTCCGCCTCGGCGCGGACGACGAGAGGTTCCTGCTCGTCCCGGGCGGCCACTGGAAGGCCTCCCACCTCGTCGACGACGCCGTACAGGGCCTCGTCGCCGAGGTGGTCACCCCCGGCTTCGACTACGCGGACCACGAGTTCGCGACAGAGGCCGACCTGAGGGGATTTCCGGACGCAAACGACGCGCTCCGGCCATTCCTGCCCGCCTGACCCCCGCGCCGCCCGTCGGGCGTGTTGCAATCTCGCCAATCGGACGGCCCGGATCGCCTTGGCGGTCTAGACCAATGATACAAAGGCAGTCGCTCCACAGAACCGTTCAGACACCCGCAGTGATCACTCTAGGGAGACACATGCCCGGCACACATGGTCATTCCCTGCCCCCCGTTCCCCGATATCTGGAGATCGCCCGCGACCTCAAGTCCACGATCGAGTCCGGCACTTCGACCCCCGGGCACCGGCTGCCCGCCGAGCGCATCCTCGCCGAGCACTACCGCAGCAACCGCCAGACGATCCGTCAGGCCCTGGACGTACTGCGGCAGGAGGGGCTCATCAGCACCGAGAAGCGCGGCTCCTTCGTCCGCGGCGACCGCCCCGGCGAGGCGCACGCACGGCTGCTCCAGGCGCCTCCGGAGGCGCAGTTCCCGCTGGGCGCGCTCAGCCCCAGGGCGGGCATCGCCGCCTCGACCCGGCTGGTCTGGGAGGCCGCTCCCGCGACGTACGCGACGCAGCTGGGCCTGCGGCCCGGCTCCCGCACCCTCGTCCACTACTACACGGCCTCGGCCGGCGACAGGGTGATCCAGCACGCGGTCAGCTACCTCTCCCCCAGCCTCATCGCCCAGATCCCGCTCCTCGCCCGCTACGAGCGGACGCTGTCCCACCACACCCACAGCGATCTGCGCCGCCTGTACGCCTGGGCGGCGGACGCGGGACTCAGCCTGGAGCACAACGAGCAGCTCACCATGGCCCCCGGCGACGACCGCTCCGACGGCGTCCCGCAGCTGGAGATCCACCGCGAGGTGCGCGACCAGCACCACCGCACGGTGGAGATCACCCTGCTGACCTTCCCCCATGCCGAACAAGGCCCCATATATCACTTCACGTCCCCGGCCCGGGATGTGCGCCCGCCGCTCTGACGCATACCCTTCCTGCCCATGACCAGATCATGGAAGACGGGGCTCACCGCCCTGGCCGCCGGGTTCGCCGCCGTCGCCGGTTCCCTGGCGACGGCCGGCCCCGCCCAGGCGGCCACACCGTTCGGCTCGATCGACAGCGCCGTCGTCAGCCAGTTCGCCCTCGACCCGGTCGCGGACTTCGGCGGGCAGCGCCAGAACACCTTCGACGTCTACGACGAGGCGATCAAGGCGGTGGAGGCGAAGGGCGCGGTCGCCCAGGTGAACGCCACGAGCGTGCTCACCTCGGGCGGCCGCACCGGCACCAACGGCCTGTGCCACACCACAGGTCTGGCGTCGGGCCTGAGCCCCGCGGGCTTCTGCTGGGACAAGGCGGACGACACGTCCAACTCGTACACCGACGCGGGCGGCTGGACGCCGCAGGGCCTGACCGGCTCCTACGACGCCCAGCCGGGCGGCCTGTGGGACGGCCACAAGGCGTTCCTGGCCTCCTGGCACTTCAGCCGGGGCATGGGCGGGGCGAACCCGGTGGCGAACGAGTTCGCCCGCGTCAGCCTGGTCAACGCCGACAACGGCAAGATCGCGTACAACCATCTGCTGCTCGTCGAGCCGACCGGCACCCGGGCGGGCGGCGACGGCAACTTCCGGGCCGTCCAGGGCACCCACGCCGACGGTGTGGTCTGGTACGGCAACAAGGTCTTCGTCGCCAACGGCCGCTGGCTGCAGGTGTACGACCTCCAGCACATCTGGAAGGTCAACTCCAGCCAGGAGTCGGTCGGCATCACCGGCACGACGTCCTCGGCGCGCTGGAGCAACTACGCGCTGCCGATGGTCGGCCGCTACCGCACCACCGCCGACGACAACACCGCCTGTGTGGTGGCCACCGGCACCAGCCCCTGTCTGAACTCGCTGAGCCTGGACCGCACCGGCCAGGACGGCCTGGTCTCCGCCGAGTACAAGCCCGGCGGGGCGGGCGGCCGGGTCGTGCGCTGGCCGCTGAACTACCTCACCGCGCTCCCCACCACCACCGACCCGTCCGGCCACGGCGTCAGCCACGCCACCGTCGGCTACTCGTCCCCGGTCTGGGCGATGCAGGGCGCCGCGACGAACGGCCAGTACTGGTACATGAGCGGCACCTGCCCCACCGGCACCGGCGGCGGATCCGGCGACGCCATCGACTACTCGTGCATCCACCGGGCGCTGCCCGACGACGCCCCGCACGTGTACACCACCTCCCCGGTCCTCACCCAGAACCTGGGCTACTCGCCGGACACAGGACGGATCTGGGGCATCAACGAGCGCATCAACTCCACCAACGGCATACGGGTCGTCTTCTCGATCACGGGCTGACAACCCCCGCACGACGACGGGCCGGACGCACACGCGTCCGGCCCGTTCGGCGTCTTCGCCGCCGGGAGACTCAGTCGCCGCCCGGCCCGGGAACCGCCGCTGTCTCCCTCGGGCGCGCCGACTGGAGCAGATACGGCACGTCGATGACGGCGACGCCCGGGGTGAACAGCAGCCTGGCCTTGAGCCGCAGCGCGTTCTGGTTGTGCAGCGGCTGCTCCCACCAGTGGCCCACGATGTACTCGGGGATGACCACGGAGACCATCGCGTCCGGGTCTGCCGCCGCCCGCTCCTGGACATGGGCGATGACGGGCCCGACCACCTCGCGGTACGGCGAGTGGAGGATCTTCAGCGGTACGTCCAGATCGCGCTCGTCCCACTCCCGCCTCAGCCGCTCCACGTCCTCGTCGGCCGCCACGGTGAGCGCGGTCAGCGTGCTGGGCCGCAGAGCCTGCGCGAAGCCGATCGCCTTCAGGGTGGGGGCGTGCACCGAGGCGACCAGCACGAGCACATGGTGGCGCGCGGGCTTGCGCGGCCTGTCCTGCGGCGAGACGGCGACCTGCCGGGCCACCTGATCGTAGTGCCGCCGAACCCCCTTCATCCCGGCGAACAGCACCGGCATCGCAATGATCACCAGCCAGGCGCCGTGGGTGAACTTGGTGATGAGCACGACGACGAGGACGAGAGCCGTGAGGGCGGCGCCGACGGCGTTGATGGCGAGGGAGCGGTGGATCCTGCGCCGCCGCGGGGCCGCCGGGCCGGTGCTCAGCTCCTTGCGCCAGTGGCGGACCATGCCCGCCTGGGAGAGCGTGAAGGAGACGAAGACGCCGATGATGTAGAGCTGGATCAGCCGGGTGAGCTCGGCGTCGAAGGCGATGATCAGGGCGATGGCCGCGAGGGCGAGCAGCACCACGCCGTTGGAGTAGACGAGCCGGTCTCCCCGGTTGTAGAGCTGGCGCGGTGCGTACCGGTCCCTGGCGAGGATCGAGGCGAGCATCGGGAAGCCGTTGAAGGCCGTGTTGGCGGCGAGGACCAGGACGCCCGCGGTGAACGCCTGCACCAGGTAGAAGAGGATGTCGACGTGGCCGAAGGTGGCCCGGGCGATCTGGGCGAGCGCGGTGGAGGTGGCGGTGCCGGGCGGCAGCCCCAGCTCGGTCGGGTCCGCCGCTACGTGCACCTTGTAGACCAGGGCCAGCATGGTGATACCCACGAACATGGTGACCGACAGGAAGCCCATCGCCGCCAGGGTCGCCGCGGCGTTGCGACTCTTGGGCTTCTGGAAGGCGGGCACCCCGTTGCTGATCGCCTCGACGCCGGTGAGCGCCGTACAGCCGGACGCGAACGCCCGCATCGCGAGCAGCACCAGGGCGATCCCCGTGTAGGTGCCCGCCTGGTGGATCGGCAGGTGCGCCGACTCGGCCCGGATGGTGGTGCCGGTGGCGAGACGGACGCCGGCGATCAGGAACATCACGTAGATGACGGCGACGAAGCCGTAGGTGGGAATGGCGAAGATGCGGCCGGACTCGCGCACGCCGCGCAGGTTCAGCAGGGTCAGGACGGTGACGAAGCCCACGGACAGCGCCACTTGGTGGTCGTGGAGCGAGGGCACGGCGGAGGTGATGGCCGCGACACCGGAGACCACCGAGACGGCGACGGTGAGCACATAGTCGACGAGCAGGGCGCTCGCCGCGGTGAGGGCGGCGGTGGCGCCCAGGTTCTCGGCGCTCACCACATAGGCGCCGCCACCGCCGGGATAGGCGTAGCAGGTCTGCCGGTAGGAGGCGACGACCACGACGAGGAGGAAGACGATCGCGGCCGCCGCGTACCAGGCCAGGTGCAGCAGCGTGACACCGCCGAGCGCCAGGACGAGCAGGATCTCCTCGGTCGCGTACGCCACCGAGGAGAGCGGGTCGCTGCAGAAGATGGGCAGGGCCAGTCGTTTGGGCAGCAGCGTCTCGCCGAGCCGCGAGGTGTCCAGCGGACGCCCGACCAGTACCTGTTTGGCGTTGAACCTGCGCATTTGCGCATCATCGACGGGAAAGAGCCCGCCCCGGCCGTACGACACGGCCGGGGGTGGCCATCCGGGTGGGGGCGAAGTGGCGCCGCCGCCCCGCACCCGGACGGCCGGACCCGTCGGGTGGGGTGGCGTCAGTGCGACGCGGACGGCACCGGGGCGAAGCTGATCGGGGTGCGGACCGTCGAAGGACCGTGGTAGCGCGAGGCGAACGCGACCAGCTCGCAGTTGTCCTTGCGGCAGTCGACCGCGCGCCCGTCGATCGTCGTGAAGGCGACCGAGAGGGTGCTTTCCTGGTCGATCCGGCCCTGGTCGGTGGTGGCGGGCGGACGGCCGCCCGGGCGGCAGGCGAAGGTGTCGGTCGCTCCGGCCAGGCACTCCAGGATCGGGATGTGGTACTGCGGCTCGTACCGCTGCCCGCTGAGGTGGACGCTCTGGCCGTCCGTCAACCCGCTGTTCGGCGTGGCGCGCAGGGTCGGCGGCGCTTCGAGCGGGGCGAGCGGCAGGAAGCGCAGGGGCACGGTGGTGAGCACGGCGCCCGCGTTGTCCGTGAGCGCCAGCAGACACCGGTTCGCGGCGGTGGCGGCCCGGCAGTCGGCCGGCCCGGCCGGGGTGTCCAGGCGCGTATAGAGCTTCTTGGGCGAGACCTGGTAGGTGCCGTCGGGGTAGACGCGGAACTGGCGCGCGGTGTTCTCGTCGCAGGCCGTACCCCCGCCGGGGGCCGCCACGCACTGCTCGACCCAGACGTACTCCTTGGGCGGGCCGCCGGTGATCTGGAAGCTGACGATGTCGCCGTCGCGGATGCCGGTGGTCCGGTCGACCTTGAGGGTGGGCCCGTCGGGAGCGGGCGCGGCCGAACCGGGCTGCGCGCCGACGAGGGCGAGCGCGAAGGTGCCACAGGCCGCGGCCGCGCCGAGGAACGCGCGTCTGCGTCTGGAACGTGCGGTACGGGATGCGGTACGGGTCATTGCCTCGGCCTCCCAGCCGGTTGAGGGACGTACGGGTCTGAGGTGCGCGGGTGTTTTCTCAGACGCGCGCATGCTTCTCAGGCGCGCGGGCGTTTTCGGTGCGCGGGCGTTTTCCGGTGTGCGGGCACTCCTCAGGTGCACTGGGCGTTGCCGCACAGCTCCCAGGCGCCCCAGGTGCCGTGCGCGGCGAGCTGGGTGTTCTGCCAGTACCGGTCGCGGTTCCACTCCCGGACCGTCACATGCAGCCGCCCGTCGGGGAGTTCGGTGACCGTACTGGGCCGGCTGAGCCCGACATTGAGGTCGGGCACCTTGCCCATGGACTGCGCCGGACCCCAGTCCGGGCTCGGGCTCCGCTGGGTGCGGACCTCCATCGAACGCCCGGCGGCCGTGGTCGAGGCGAAGGCGTCGAGGCTGCCGTCGCGTTCCTTGAACAGGACGACACCGCCCATGTACGGCCCGGGGGCGAGCCCGAACGGCTCCGGCGCCGTCCAGCCGTGCCGGTCGTCCTCCACCGCGTGGCAGAACTGGCCGTAGGTGGCGAAGAGAAGCTCGATGTGGCCCTGGGTGTTCTCCGCGGCGGTGACATAGGGGGCCTTGGGCCCGACCGTCGCGGCGCTGACCCGGGTCCACGGCCCGTAGGCGCCGCCCGGTGCGGACTGGTCGCGATGCCAGACGAAGGGCAGCCCGCCGGTGGCGGTGGAGTCGTAGAACAGCTGGAACTCGTCGACCCGCCCGTCGGCGCGCGGCACCGAGAGCAGGCTCCCCGCGACGGGGCTGCCGGCGAGCCCGTGCGCCGCGGTGTCCAGGGTGCAGGCGGCGACGGCCGGGGTGGGGCGGGCTGCGGAGGCGGCGGCGGCCGAGGTGGTGGCCGTGCCGCCCACACAGAGGAGGCCCAACGCGACGGCCGCGCGCAGCAGTTGCCGAACAGGCCGACGAGTCAACGGCCTACGGGCCATCGGCCTACGGATCAACAACCTCCGGTTCCTCGCCCCGCGGGCCAGCCCTCTTCGGGCCGGCGCTCTTCCGGTCATCAACATCCCCCTTCTCCCGGCCGCGTGGGCGACGCGCCGAGCACCACCCGAGCCGGACAGCATCCTGCTGTGCGGACCGCGGGGCGGCCAGAGCGCCTTTCGGTCAGCGGGAACGGCCGCGGCCGGAACAGCCGACGACGGGGCGCCGAGTGTGCCGCCCACCCAACCCCCTTCCACCGTCGCTCGTTTCTGCGGAGACAACCGGAATGCAGCTTGTGTTGCTTGTCATGACTTCGTCGATTCACACTCTGCTGTCACCGTCCGACGAAGAGTCGTCCCCCCACAGGAGGTCCCCGTGTCAGAACCGTTGCCCAGAGGCCGTGTTCCCCGTCTGCGCGCCGCGCTGGCCGGCGCCGCCGCCATCGGCCTCGGCCTCGCGCTCGTCGGCGCGGGCGGCGGCACCAGCGCCTCGGCCGCCGGAGCCGAGAGCCTGCCGCTGTCCGGCGCCACCTCGTCGGGCCTGCACAACACCTATGACCCGGCCGCCTTCCCGTATCTGGCGCAGGCGCTCGACACCGGCACCTCCATGATCGAGCTCGACGTGTGGGACGACTTCATCACCAAGGAGTGGAAGGTCAGCCACTCCAACCCCCTGGGCAACAGCAACAACTGCGTCAACGCGAGCACGCCCGCGCAGCTCTACTCCGGTGGCGCCAACAAGAACCTGGAGAGCTGCCTGGACGACGTACGCGTCTGGCTCGGCGCCCACCCCGGGCACGCGCCGCTCATGATCAAGCTGGAGATGAAGGCAGGGTTCCAGTCCCGCTTCGGCCTCGGCCCGGCCCAGTTGGACCAGGCGATCAGCGCCCACCTCGGGTCGGCCGTCTTCCGCCCGGCCGACCTGCTGGCCAAGCCGGGCGGCGGCCAGTACGCCACCCTCGACGAGGCAGCCACGGCCGGGAACTGGCCCACCCGCGCACAGCTCGCCGGAAAGGTGATCCTGGAGATCATCCCGGGCACGGTCGAGGAGGGCAATCCGACCGACACCCTGTGGACGGACAAGGAGTACGCGACGTACCTCCGCGATCTGCACACCGCCGGACGCACCGCCCAGGCCCAGATCTTCCCCACGGTCCACGGCGCCCAGTCCGGCGACCCCCGCGCCCGCTACGCGGACGCCTCGCTGCGCCCGTGGTTCGTCCTGTTCGACGGTGACGCCGCCACCTATCTCAACGGCACCATCGACACCGCCTGGTACGACGCCCACCACTATCTGCTGGTGATGACCGACGCCCACAACGTCGCACCGGCCCTGGACGGCAAGAACCCGCCTCCGGCCGACGCCCAGGCCCGTATCGCGCTGCTCGCCAAGTCCCACGCGACCATCGCGTCCAACGACTGGACCGCGCTTCCCCAGGTCCAGGGCCTGACGCTGCCCCGCGGCTGACGCCGGAAGCAGCTCGCGGGCCCGCCTCGCCTCGATCGGGGCGGGCCCGCCGCACACCCGCGCACCGAAATAAGTGATCATGGAAGGGTGCGCCCCATACCCCTCTGCGTCCTCAGCAGCTCCGCCCCGCCTCGGGTGGAGCACGGACACCACCCCGAACTGTTCGTCCAGATAGGTTCGTTGACCAAGGCCCTCACCGGCACGCTGTTGGTCCGCCTCGCCGCCGCGGGCGCGCTTGATCTCGACGATCCCCTCGAACGCTTTCTGCCCGCCCCGACGGGCACCGGCATCACCCTGCGGCACCTGGCGACCCACACCTCCGGCCTGCCCCGGCTGCCTCCCGGCCTCAACCGCCGCGATCCGTACGCCCCGTTCGACGCCGAGGCGCTCGACGCGCTCGTCCGCCGCCTCGACACCCTGGCCACCGCACCCCCGGGCCAGGACGAGGAGTACTCCAACTTCGGCTACGCGGTGCTGGGTTCGGCACTCGCGGCCGCGGGCGGCGCCCCGTACGAGCAACTGCTCAACGAGTACGTCCTGAGCCCGCTCGACATCACCGACGTCACCTCCGCTCCGGCGCCGGAGCGGCGCCTGGTCGCGCGGCTCTTCGGCCGCCCCGTCAGACCGTGGACGATGACCGGTGCGATCCTCCCGGCCGGGGGCCTGTGGGCCACCCCGGTCGCGGCCTCCCGGCTGGTCACCTCGCTGCTCGTCGAACGCCGGCTGGGCGAGCCCGCCCCGTCCTGGCAGCGCGCCGGTCGCCTGCTCTGGCACAACGGGGCCACCAAGGACGCCTCCGTCTTCGCGGGCGCCCTGCCGGACGGCACCTGGGTCCTCGTCCACCGGCTCGGCGGCGATCCCGACACCACCGACAAGATCGGCATCGACCACTTGAAGAGTGTGACGTAGGTCACATTCAAGGCTGTCACGTCCGCGCTCCCCCGGTTGTCCCATAGACGTCACCACGGTGGAGACGCGAGACGGAGGCAACGGCGATGAGGATTCTGCTGGCAGGGGCGAGCGGGGTGCTGGGGCAGCGGGCCGTGCGGGAGCTGACCGCCGCGAGCCACGAGGTGGCCGGACTCGGGCGCGGCGCGTCCAACACGGTACGGGTGAACCTGCTGGACGGGGACGCGGTGCTGCGGGCGGTCGACGGGATGGCGTTCGACGTCGTCATCCACGCGGCCACCGCGCTTCAGGGCACGTCCCTGATCCGCCACCAGGAGATGGCGGGCACCAACGCCCTGCGCGTCCAGGGCACGGCCAACCTGCTGGCCGCCGCCCGGGCCACCGGAGCCCGCCGGATCGTCCTGGAGAACATGATGTTCGGCTACGGCTACGGCGACCACGGCGACCGGCTCCTCACCGAGGACGGCACGCCGTTCGGCCCGGCGGGGACCAACCCCTGGCTGGAGCAGCACGTCGGCGCGATGCGCGCCAAGGAGGAACTCGCCTTCACCGCCGACGGGATCGACGCGGTCAGCCTGCGCTTCGGCCTCTTCTACGGCAAGGACGTCACCGACACGACGGTCCTCACCATGCTGCGCAAGCGCAGGCTGCCGGTCGTCGCCGACCACGGCCGGGAGCTGGCGTGGGTGGACGTGGACGACGCGGCCCGCGCGGTCGCGGCCGCCGTCGAGCGGGGCCGGCCCTCGCAGGCGTACAACATCGCGGACGACCTGCCGACCGGCTTCGGCAGCCACGTCCGCGCCGTCGCCGAGGCGTTCGGCACACCGGCTCCACTGCGCATCCCGCTGTGGCTGCTCAAGCCCGCCCCGCTCGCACACACCGTCATGGCGACCAATCTGCGCCTGGACAGCAGCAAGGCCAAGGAAGAGCTGGGCTGGAAGCCGAGCCACACCGACAGCGTCGAAGGAGTGCGCTCGCTTGCCCGCACCCTGGGCGTCTGACAGCCTGACCGCCGTGATCCGTACGACCGCCGAAGACGCTGCCCCCGACCCGTTCACCGAGCACCGGCGGCTGCTGTTCGCCAACGCCTACCGCATGCTCGGCACCGTCAGCGATGCGGAGGACATCCTCCAGGACGCCTGGCTCAAGTGGTCCCAGACCGACCGGAGCGAGGTCCGGCACCCCAAGGCGTACCTCGTGCGCACGGTCACCAACCTGGCGCTGAACCGGCTCACTTCGGCCGCCGTCACCCGCGAGGCATACGTCGGCCCCTGGCTACCCGAACCCTGGCTCACCACTCCAGACATCGCCGAGGAGGCGGAGTTGGCCGACACCGTCGCCATGGCGATGCTGGTCGTCCTGGAAACCCTCAGCCCCGTCGAACGGGCCGTGTTCCTGCTGCGCGAGGTCTTCGGCTACAGCCACGCGGAGATCGCCGAGGTCCTCGAACGCCCCGAGCCGACGATCCGTCAGATCGCCCACCGGGCACGGGAGCACGTCCAGGCGCGCCGCCCCCGGTACGACACCGACGCGGAGCAGCGCTCCCTGGTGACCCGCCGTTTCATCGCCGCCTGCCAGGGCGGCGACCTCAACGCCGTGATGGAGCTGCTCGCCCCCGACGTGACCGCCTGGTCGGACGGCGGCGGCAAGGTCACCGCCGCCCGCCGGCCGTTGCACACCCGCGACCATGTGGCGCGGTGGATGCTCGGCGTCCTCGCCAAGCCCGGCCTGGAAGCCCTGGAGGCCCGGTCCGCGTCCCTCAACGGCGAGCAGGGCCTGCTTTTCAGCGTGGGCGGCCACCCGGTGGGCGCGCTGACCTTCGATCTGCTGGACGGACGCATCCACCAACTGCGCTTCCAGGTCAACCCCGACAAGCTGGACGGTCTGCGGCCCGGTCACGGCGACTGACCGGGCCGGGGCCGCGGGCCGTATGCCTCAGTTCCCTCAGTGCCCTCAGTGCGCGTTCTCCGTCGGGCGCAGGTTCCTCGGGATCCACGCCCACACCATCGCGGCGGCGGCAAGCGCGAGACCCGCGGCGACCAGGAAGGCCGGGGTCACGGCCGTGCTGTAGGCGTGCGAGACGGTGTCAAGCAGCGCCTTGCCGGCCGGGCCGCCTATCTCGTCGGCCACGTGCGCCGCTTCACCTACGGAGTCACGCACCTTGTCGGCGCCCGGCCCGGTCAGATCGAGCGACGGCAGGTTGGCCGTGTACAGGACGGTGGCGAGGCTGCCGAGGATGGCCACGCCCATGGCCGCGCCCAGTTCGTAGCAGGTCTCCTCGATCGCGGCCGCGCCGCCGACGTCGTCGATGGGTGCGGCGGCCATGAGAGTCACGGACGCCACCGTGGTGGCCACTCCGACGCCGAGGCCGAGCACCGCCAGGGCGACGCCGAAGGCCGGGTAGCCCACCTCGGCGAACTGCTGGACGACCCAGGGCAGCACGAGCCCCGCCGCCATCGCGACCAGTCCGGCGCCCATCACATGCCGGATGGGGAAGCGCTGCATCAGCGCGGGTGTGGTCATCGAGGTGACGATCAGGCCGAGCGGCGCGGGCAGCAGCCGCAGACCGGCCTGAAGCGGTGTGTACCCCTGTGCGTACTGGAACCACTGCGTCACCAGGAAGAGCACCGCACCCATGCCGACCATGCCGAGGAAGATGGCGGTTGCGGCGAGGCTGAAGGACCGGTTGGCGAAGAGCCGGACCTGGAGAAGGGGAACCTCCAGGCGGAGCTGGCGGCGTACGAACACGGTCAGGGCGAGCGCCGCGACGGCCAGCAGGATCCACGGCACCGGGTCGCCGACGCCGCTCTTGCCGAGCTGCTTGATCCCGCCCGCGAGGGCGAGCATGCCGACGATCGACTGCCCCACGCCCCACCAGTCCCACTTGCCGCTCCGCGCGGAGCGCGACTCGGGCAGGAACCACAGCCCGAACCCGATCACCAGCGCCGCGACGGGGATGTTGAGCAGGAACGCCGACTGCCAGCCGTGGTCCTGGACGAGCAGGCCGCCGATGATCGGCCCGAGGGCCATACCGCCGCCGAGAACCGCGGCCCACACGGCGTACGCGAACGCCCTTTCGCGCGCGTCCGTGAAGACGTCCCGCAGGATCGACAGCGTGGACGGCATGATCGCGGCGCCACCGACGCCGAGCAGGGCCCGCGCGCCGATGACGTGCCAGGCCGCGGTGGCGAACACGGCCAGCAGCGAGGCCAGCGCGAAGATGCCGAACCCGACCAGGAGCAGGCGCTTGCGCCCCCAGCGGTCACCGAGGCCACCGGCGGTGACGAGCAGGCCCGAGAGGGCCAGGGCGTAGACGTCGATGATCCAGAGCTGCTCGACCGAGCCGGGCTGGAGGTCCGCCACCAGCGACGGGAAGGCCACGTTGAGGATCGTGGTGTCCATCGCGATCAGCAGAAGGCTCCCGGAGAGGATCGTCAGGACGATCCAGCGCCGGGGATCCAGGCGTTCGGTGAGGTCGGCGGCGGGCCGGGAGACAGGGGCGTACATGGGTGTTCCGTTCGGAGCTGTTCGAAGCGGTTCGTTCGAAGTGCCGTACCGGCCTGTGAGGTGTTGCCCAGGCGATACGGGCGAGGGGACGCTGTTGTCAGGGCGAGGCGTCCGGCGGTTCCGCGCCGTTGCGGAACACGGTGCTGACCAGGCGGCGGATCTCCCGGTGCCCGAGGTGACCGTCACGGACGCCCTCGGCGGCCGCGTCGAGCAGTCCCCACAGCATGTACCAGATCCAGTACGGCGGCAGGTCGCCGCGGAGACGCCCGAGCCGCTGTCCGAGGGTCACGAAACGCAGGGCGCGCTGGTCGTGCCGCTCCAGGCCGGCCCGGAAGACGGGGTCCGCGAGGACGAGGCCGTCGTGGGCGGTGAAGCCGTACAGGTCCACGGCGGGCGCGAGATCCGCGATCAGCCGTTCGAGTGCAGCGTCGAACACCGCCGCGTCCGCGTCGTCCGGCAGGTCGGTCGCGGCCAGCCGTTCGTCGATGACGTCGATGGCCCGCGCCGCGACGGCTCTGATCAGCACTTCCCGGGTCGGGTAGCGCCTGCTCAGCGTCGCGCGACTGATGCCGACGCCAGTGGCGACCTGGACCAGCGAGGCACCGCGATTGTCCGCGAGTACGCGCGCTGCCGCGTCGAGCAGCGCTTCATCTTTCAGCATGACGATCCTCCCATGCCTCACATGATACAAATCTGTCTCACATGGTGCAAACTTTGCTCACTAAAGTGGCCCTCGCGGCCCTCAGGCTCCACACCCCCGCCAAGTCGGCGACACTTGCCCTCCCCCCGACACCCGGAGAAGGGATTACGGTGACGCCTCCCCACGAGCACGGCGACCGGCCTTCGGCGGCGGCTTTCGAGGCGGCGACCGGCGACGGGCCCGCGCCGACGGAGCCGCCCGCCCTACGGGAGGCCGCGGTACGGGTCGCCTTCGAGGGGCTGCGACAGATCCGGCGCCTGATGAACACCGAGCACCCCGACCCGCTCTCCGCGCCCGCCGCCTGGGAGCGGAACCAGATGGTGCGCGCGGTCGCCCTGGCACTGGAGGCCGCGGGCATTCCACCGTCGGCCGTGGACACCGCCGGAGAGCGGACCGCGACGGGCTACCGCGTGGGCCCGGCCGATCAGCCTGGAGTCGTACGCGTGGAGTGGCTGGGTCCGGCAGGGGGCGGCGCGCCCCAGGAGGAACCCGAGGCGCTGCGCCGGTGCGCGGACGCACTGCGGCCGCTGGGCTGGGAGGCGCTGGAATACCGGGGAGCGCGCCGCCACCGCCACCTGGAGGTCGAAGCGGCGATCTGACCCCCGCCGCCGCACACCACCACATCAACCACCACAACACCCTCCCCCTCAACCACCCCTCACCTCTCACGCTCCCCTCCCCTACCTTCCTCGCGCCCATCAGTCGCCCCTCGTCCACACGGACCCCTATCCATTTGAATATCCAACCCACTCCGCTATGGTGAGTCCAGATTTCCAACTCACTGGGCTCCGGACCGGACGGCCTTCCATGACTCCCGAGAGAAGACACGCATGCGCAACACCACGGCACTCGTGACCGGCGCAAACCGAGGACTGGGGCGTGCGTTCGCCCTCGCCCTGCTGGAGCGGGGCGCCAAGACCGTCTACGCGGCGGCGCGCGATCCGCACACGGTGACCGACCCGGGTCTCACCCCGGTCGCACTCGACATCACCGACCCCACTCAGGTCGCCGCAGCCGCCGAACTCTGCTCCGACACCTCCCTTCTCCTCAACAACGCGGGGATTCTGAGCGGGAGTTCCCTGATCGGCACGGACTCACTCGAAGGGGCGAGGGCGGAGCTGGAGACCAACCTGTTCGGCACCCTCGCGATGTGCCGCGCCTTCGCCCCCGTACTCGCCGACAACGGTGGCGGCGCCGTGGTCAACATGCTCTCCGTACTGTCGTGGCACACCCTCCCGCAGATCGGTTCGTACGGTGTCTCCAAGGCGGCCGCACTGTCGATGACCAACGCGATACGCGAAGAGCTGCGCCCGCAGGGCACGTTGACCGTCGCCGTACACGCGGCCTTCATCGACACCGACATGGCGGCGGGCGTCGACCAGCCGAAGACGAGCCCCGTCGACGTCGCCCACCAGGTGCTCGACGCGGTCGAGGCGGGCCGGGAGGAAGTGCTCGCCGACGAGATCACCCGCCAGGTCAAGGCCGCGCTCTCGGGGGTTCCGCATGCCGCGCACTGAACTCCGCTCCAAGGGCAGCCCCATGGCCGTCCTCGTGGCCGCCTGCCTCGGTCTGTTCACCGTCTTCCTCCAGACCACGCAGACCATCGGCACCCTCAGCGCGGTCCAGGACGACCTCGACATCGCCCCCGCCGACCTCGTCTGGGTGCCCAGCATGTACACCCTGGTCGTCGCCTCCTTCGTCCTCGGCGCCGGCGCCCTCTCGGACCGGTGGGGCCGCAGAAGGGTCTTCCTGGCCGGTGCCGTGGCGATGGGCGCGGGAGGACTGGTCCTGGTCCTCGCGTCCAGCCTGCCGACGGTCCTGGTCGGCCAGGCCCTCGCGGGCCTCGGCGGGGCGCTCATCACGCCGAGCTCGCTCGCGCTGGTCAGCCACGCCTTCCCCGACCCGCGCCGCCGCGCGGGCGCCATCTCCGCCTGGGCCGCGGCCTCGGGGCTCGGCCTGGCCATCGGCCCCGTCACAGCCGGGCTCGCACTGCGATGGTGGACCTGGCACGCGGCCTTCTGGCTGAACCTCGCACTCGGCGCCCTGGCCGTCCTCGTGGCGCTGACCCGGGTGGAGGAGTCACGCGTCCCCGGCGGCCGCCCCGACTGGGCCGGCCAGGTACTCGGCACGGCCGGACTCGCCCTGCTCATCTACTGGTTGATAGACGGCGGCCACCACGGCTACGGCTCCGCCCGCGCACTCTCCTCGCTCGCCGGAGCAGTCGCACTCCTCGGCACCTTCATCGCCGTGGAACTCCGTCGCGACCGTCCCATGGTCGACCTGCGCCTGATGCGCGACCCGTCCTACAGCGCCTCCCTGCTGCTCGCAGCCACCGTCCTCTTCGGCTTCGTCGGGATCTCACTGCTGCAAGTCCTGTGGCTCCAGCAGGTACGCGGACTGAGCGCCCTGGAGGTGGGCGTCCAACTCCTGGCAGAATTCGGCACCTTCATCGCCGCGTCGGTAGCGGCGGGCATCCTCGTACGCAAGTGGGGTCCCCGGCCGCTGATCATCACTGGGCTCCTCCTGGCCGCCCTCGGCGCGGCGCTCTTCGCCACCGTCGAGCCGGGCGACACCTTCAGCGGGTACGCCGCCGCCCTCGTCGTCTTCGGCCTCGGCTGCGGACTGGCCAACGCGCCCTCCACCGCGCTCGGCGTCAGCCATGTCCCGCGCGGCCGCGAGGGCGAGGCGAGCGGCACGGTCAATGCGGCCCGCCAGGTCGGCGCGGTCCTGGGCACCAGCATCCTGGGCACCCTGATGACCTCCCGCTTCACGGACCGGCTGGCAGCAGGCGCCAACAACCCGGGCGCGGCCTTCACGGACGCCGTGGGCCACGCCGCGTGGACCGGGGCGACCGTACTCGTCGCCGGGACCCTGACGGGCGCCGCATTGCTGGCCCTCGCGGGCCGCCGAGCGGGCGTGGCGGCGTACGAGGTCGCCCGCTAAAGCCTGCCGGGCCGGGCGGGGGCTCTGCTCGGAGGGGCGAGGCGGAGTGGCTGCTCTGCAGAGCACTACGCAGCGCGGCCACGTTAGCGGCGCACGGCGGCGCGCTAAACCGCCTCACCCCCGCCGGTCCAGCCTGCGCGATGGTCTGGCCGGCAGTGGCCCCCGCTTCGGGTAACTGCCGGCCGGCGCCTCACCGGTGGGACAGCCCGCGGTCGATGGCCGCCATCAGCTCGCCGTTCGCGGTGTCGCCGTCCAGCGACCAGACCATGGACCCGCCCAGCCCCCGGCCGCGTATGTACGCGGTCTTGGTCCGCAGCACCTGCGGATCGTCGTACGTCCACAGCGTCGTGCCGTCGAAGAGCCACGCGGACCCGGCCCTGCGGTCGCGGTAGAGCTTGTACGCCCCGGAGTCAGCCAGCTCCTTGAGCGCCTTGTAGTCCTCGTAACCCGCTTGCCAGGTGGCGGGAGCGGGACCTGCCGCCGGCTGATGGAGGCCGTCGCCGCCACCTGCCACACCGGTCCAGCCCTGCCCGTAGAACGGTATGCCCATGACGAGTTTGCGCGCGGGCGCACCGCGCCTGAGCCACGCGTCGACCGTTCCGTCCACGCTGAAGTCGTCGCGGGCGTAGAGAGCCGACTGCTGGTTGGTGGTGGGCTCGCCGGAGACGTGGAAGTCGTATCCCTGGAGGTTGACGAAGTCGAAGTCCCGCATGATCTTGGGTACTTCGAAACCCGCGTCGATCTTGGCGGGCGCGGTCGGCACGAACGCCGAGAGCTCATAGTACTTACGCGACTTCTGCGATCGCGCGTACGCGTCGAGCTGCGTCCGGAACTCGTGCGCCAGCGCCGTGAAGTTCCGCTTGTCCTCCGGCCGGAACACCGTGTCCGTGTCTCCCGCCGAGCCGGGCCACTCCCAGTCGATGTCGACCCCGTCGAACAGCCCTGCCGCCGCACCCGCTCCGCCGCGCGCCCCGTCCACCGGCAGATTGCCCTTGACGTAGAGGTCGATGCAGGAGGAGACGAACGCCTTGCGCGATTCCGGGGTACGGGCAGCGTCCGAGAAGTGCGTGGACCAGCTCCAACCTCCCAGCGAGATCATGACTTTGAGTCCGGGGTGCTTGGCCTTGAGCTCGCGCAGCTGATTGAAGTTGCCCGCGAGAGGCTGCTCAACGGTGTCCGCCGTACCGTCGACGGAGCTCGCCGCGTCCAGCGGCCGGACATAGTCGGCCCACGCGTCCGCCTCACCCGGCACATTGCCGGTGAAGCACTTGCCGTCGGCCGAGACGTTCCCGAAGGCGTAGTTGACATGGGTCAGCCTGCCGGCGGCACCGCTGGTGTCCAGGTCCTTGACCTGGAAGTTCCGCCCGTAGACGCCCCATTGAGTGAAGTAGCCGACCTTCTTGTACGAGGCACCTTGACCGGAGCCGTGTTCGGCGGCCCGTTCCGTGCTCTGTCCATCGCGGGCCGACGCCACCGGGGCGATCGCCGCCAGGAGGGCGAGGGCGCAGCCAGTGACGGCCGCTCTGCCGAGAAGTCTTCGACGCATGAGGCTCTCTTCTGTACGTACGTATGCGGATGGATTCGCCTGCCGAAAGGCGCGCGGACGGTGCCCGAGGGTGCGAAGAGACATGCGGTGCGCGTACGCCGGCGACGCTATTGGTCTGGACCATCAAGGGTCAAGAGGGGGCACCCGCAGCTCCTGCGCCGGGACTTGTCCGAGCCCGGCCCCCGAGGCAATTCCGGCCACTCACCTTGACATGGCAACCACATGTCTTAGTTTCAGCCAGAACATTGCCGCCGCACCTCAGCCGGGGGGCTCGTGTGACATTCAGGTTCTCGCGTACGTCGTTCCGTCTCACCCGCCTCAGACCACGTGTTCTCGTCCTCCTCGCCACAGCGACGACGACCGCCGCGCTGCTGCCGCTGGTCACCCCGAGCGACGCGGCCGTCCCCGGCCGCCCGGCCTCCCCTGTGATCGACCCCAACGCGTCTCCGATGTCTCCCCACCACGGAGTGGCACCCGCCGACGCCATGCGCCCCACCGCCCCCGTCCTGGCCGAGTCCGGCTGGAGCGTCACGACGAGCGGCACTTCCCTCACCATCGACATGCACCGCACCGACATCGTCTCCGCGCTCGTCTACCAACCGCGCAGGACCGGCGGCGGCAGCCGCGTCACCGAGTACGCCATCCGTCTCAGTACGGACGGGCGGCGCTGGACCAAACCCGTCGCCACCGGAACCCTGGCTGACGACACCACCGCCAAGACCCTCAACTTCGCCGCCCAGGGCACCCGTTACGTACGTCTCTCGGCTACGACACCGGCCGCTGGTCGCGTCGGCTGGGCCGCCGGAACGGAGCGGACATCCCCCAGCTCCCCGCCCGCGTCCCCCGCCTCCCGAGCCGATGTCCAACTCCTGGGTGACCCCGGCCTCGCGGCGCCGTCCACCACCTTCCTGCCGGTCGACGGCTGGACGGCCTCCGCGACCGATGAGGAGACGGCCCAGGGGAACGACCGCGCCGCCAACGTCCTGGACGGTGATCCCAGCACCCTGTGGCACAGCAGATGGTCACCGAAGACCGTACGGCTCCCGCACGCCCTCGTCATCGACATGCACCGCACGACCGCCGTCTCCGCACTCACCTATCAGCCGCGCCAGACCGGCGTGAACGGCCGCATCGGCACCTATGCCGTCTCCACCAGCCTCGACGGCGCCTCGTTCGACGCACCGGTCGCGAGCGGCCACTGGAAGGACGACGCGACCGTGAAGACCGCCACCTTCACCCGCACCGTCTCCGCGCGGTACATACGACTCGTCGCCCTCAGCGAGGCAGGGCAGCGCGGCCTCTGGAGCTCCGCCGCCGAGATCCGGCTCAGCGGCCCGAGCGACCCCTCCGTGTCGGGCTCCTGGGGTCCGGTCACCGGTTTCCCCTTGGTACCGGTCGCCACGGCCGTCCTGCCCGGCAACAAACTGCTGGCCTGGTCGGCGTACGCCGTCGACCGATACGGCGGCAGCAACGGCTACACCCAGACCGCCGTCATGGACCTCACCACCGGCCGCGTGACCCAGCGTCGTGTCGACAACACCGGGCACGACATGTTCTGCCCCGGCATCGCCATGCTCGCCGACGGGCGGGTGCTGGTCACGGGCGGCAGCAACGCGTCGCGCGCGAGCATCTATGACCCGCGCACGGACACCTGGTCCTCGACGGCCGACATGAACATCGCGCGCGGCTACCAGGCGATGACGCTGCTCTCCAACGGTGACGCTTTCGTCCTCGGCGGGTCCTGGAGCGGCGGGGGCGGACCCAAGGACGGCGAAGTGTGGTCGGCCACCACCCACACCTGGCGCAGACTCCCGGGCGTGCCGGTCGAGAGTGCCATGACCGCCGACCCCGCCGGCGCCTACCGGGCCGACAACCACATGTGGCTGCACGCCACCTCCCAGGGGCGCGTCCTCCAGCTCGGCCCCAGCAAGCAGATGAACTGGATCACCACCGACGGCAACGGCAGCATCACTCCCGCCGGCACACGGGCCGACAGCCAGGACGCCATGAACGGCAACGCCATCTCGTACGACATCGGCAAGCTGCTCACCCTGGGCGGCGCGCCCGCCTACCAGGACACCCCCGCCACCCGCCGCGCCTACACGGTCGACCTCAACGGGGGCGGACGGCCCACGGCGACCCGCACCGGCGACATGGCCGCCGCCCGCGCGTTCAGCAACAGCGTGGTGATGCCGGACGGAAAGGTCGCGGTCTTCGGCGGCCAGGAGACCCCGGTTCCGTTCAGCGACGCCACGTCGGTCATGACCCCGGAGATCTGGGATCCGGTCACCGGCCGCTTCACACCGCTCGCCACGATGGCGGTCCCCCGCAACTACCACAGCACCGCGAACCTGCTGCCCGACGGGCGGATCTTCTCGGGTGGCGGCGGGCTCTGTGGCAACTGCGCGACCAATCACCTGGACGGGGCGATCTTCACCCCGCCCTATCTGCTGAACCCGGACGGCAGCGAGCGGCCCCGGCCCGTGATCACCAGCACCCCACCGACCCATGTGGCGCTCGGCTCGACGCTGCCGGTCACCACTGGGTCGCCCGTCAGCGCCTTCGCCCTGGTCCGCTCGGGGGCCGCGACCCACTCCATCGACAACGACCAGCGGCGCGTGCCGCTGACGTTCCGGCAGGTCGGCGAAGGCTCCTATGACCTCTCCATCCCGAGCGACCCGGGAGTCGCGCTCCCCGGCACGTACCTCCTGTTCGCCCTCAATACAGACGGCGTCCCGAGCCTCGCCAAGGTGATCAGCGTGAGCTGACCCATTCGTCACCCTTCGGGTGTGGGCGGAAGCACAATTGCGCGCCCCGATGAACGAGTCGTACCGGACTCCCGTCTTCCCTGCCGGGCTCCGCAGGCCCCTGCGAGCAGTCGACGTACCCGGTGGGGAAACAGGAGCTGAACACACGTGCCGGCCATCAGTCAGCGGATGCACCTCGTGCTGCTCACCGCATGGACCGTTCTCTGGTTCGTCGTGGTGGAGCCGAACGGCGGTTTCTCCTGGCACTACCTGCGCACCGGCGGGGAGCTGATCTACCAGGGGCCGTCCGGCGACGGCACCGGCGGGCTCAACTTGTACGCCCACCATCCCGAGCTGCAGATGGGGCCGGTCAGCTTTCTGATCGCCGGGCTGTTCAACCCGTTCCCCGACTCGACGGGGCAGTTCCTCGCCGCGGCGCTGATGTCGGTGCTCGGCCTGGTGATCCTGGTCCTGGTCGGCCGCAGCGCCGCCTGGCACTTCCTGGGCACGGGCACCAACCATCAGCGGCTGCGCCAGCGCGTCCTCATCGCGGGACTGGCCTTCATCCCGATGTGGATCGAGGTCTCGGTCCGGTTCGGCCACCTCGACGATGTGCTGGCGCTGTTCTTCACTACCCTCGCCGTGCGGGCCGTCACCCGTGGCAACGCCGCCGGGACGGGCATCTGGCTCGCCCTGGCCATGGACTCCAAACCGACCGCGCTGGGCTTCGCCATGCTGCTCTTCGCGCTGCCCAGAAGGTCGTGGCTGCGGGCCGGGCTGTGGTGCGCGGCGCTCGTCGCCCTGGCCTGGCTGCCGTTCTTCCTCGGCAACGCGGACAGTTTCGCCGCCACCGGATTCGCGATACCCAACCAACCCGCCTCCGCGCTGCGCTGGCTGGGCGTCGGCGATGCCGAGACCCCCGGTTGGGACCGGCCCGCCCAGGCCGCGCTGAGCCTGGCGCTCGGCGGCATCGCGGTCTGGCGCAAACGCTGGACGGCCGTGGTGCTCCTCGGTGCCAACGCCCGCATCGTCCTCGACCCGAGTGTCTACACGTACTACACGGCGTCCGTCCTGCTGGGCACACTGCTCTGGGACGTGATCGGGCAGCGCCGACTGGTGCCGTGGTGGAGCTGGCTCGCGCTGATCGCCTTGTACGGCAGTGTCTTCGTCATCCCGGACGACTCGACACAGGGCCTGATACGTCTCGCGTTCGTGGTGATCTCCACGACGTACGTGCTGGTGTGGCCGCAGCGGGACCGCACACGCAGGCGCGGACACGGGCGGCGCGGACGGCCTCCGGCCACCGCACAGCATTCGTTGCAGAGCTGATCCGACCGCAGCTCCGATTCCGCTGAGGATTCCTCTCCCTGCCATGGCTGCCGCCGGGATCAGGGCGCGGTGGTCGTCGAGCGGGCGGACGCCCTGGGCCGCCGCAAGCGTGCCAGGCCGCGCCTCAGCCTTCCGTGGCCGGCCCTCGGCTCCACCCGCTCGACCCCGACCGGCTCAAGTTCCCTCCCCTTGGGTTCGCTCTGCCTGAGGTCACTCTGCTTGGGCGCACTCTGCTTGGGTTCCGCCGGTCCGGGAGTGGGAGCAGGCCCACGCACCTGGACCGGGCGCGCGGTGACAGCCGCATCGATCGCGGGTCGCCCCCACTCCGGCCTCGGTGCCTGACGGGCCGAGCGGGCGGTGCCCAGGTGCTGGGCGAGATCCATGCGGTACCACAGCACCTCGTCCGGGTCCTGGGCCAGTTGCAGCCGCTCGATGATCTCCCGAGCGGCGGGCGAATCCGGGCCGACCCGGACCGTTTCAGGTCGGAGCCGGCTCAGATACGCCCGCTCATAGGGGTCCGTGACCACCTCTGCCAGATGCGCGGCGTCGAGCGCGGAGGCGATGCCTGCGGCGCGCTCCCAGGGGTCCTCGGTCTGCTGCAGCAGCATGGCGGCGCGGCGGCCGCGCCAGTTGCGCGGCCGCCGGTCCTCGCCCGCGCCCAGTCGGACCAGCGTCTCCTTGGGCAGCTGCCGGTCGTTGAGCAGCTCCGGATACCGAAGGGCCAGGTCGGTCACCTCCTCCGCGAGGTAGAGCCAGACGACAGCCCTATAGCGGTTGAGGTAACACTTGACCGGCGTGAAGTGGCCCCCGCGGGCGAGCCGTGTGAAACGGTGGGCGGGAACGTCGAGCAGCTGCGATGCCTCCGCCGTGCCCACCACACGGACTCGCTCACGCAGCGCTTCCGGGAAGCCTTCGGCCGAACGGATCCGCTCGATCTCTTCCTGGGCGACCCGTGGGCGCGCGCTGAGGTCTTCCCGCACGGTGCGGACATGGCCGAGCTGCACGGCGAGGTCGAATTCGCCGCGTTTCAGCTCCAGTTGCTGGGCCGCTCGGCCCAACGCGGCTGTCTTTCCGCTCACTTCGGCCGTGGTCGTGGTGGTCATGAGGTCCTCCCCCGCGAGTTGCCAATACTCTCGGTGACGACCGTAACCCTCCGTGCAGACATCCCGCTGGGCCTGTGGATAACTTTCGCAAGCGGGACAGTCTGCGCCGTAGAACCGCTGCTCAGAGGCCGGAAACCGGGGGGCCGGGCCGCCGGGCCGCGACGCCGAGGTGCTCACCGACACGATTGACCAGCAGCGTCATCTCGTACGCGATCTGGCCGATGTCGGCCTCGGCGGTGCCCAGCACGCACAGACAACTCCCGTCGCCGGCCGCCGTGACGAAGAGGACCGCTTCGTCGAACTCGACCATCGTCTGTCGCACCCGGCCGGCCCGGAAGTGCCGGCCGGACCCCTTGGCCAGGCTGTGCAGCCCCGAGGACACCGCGGCGAGGTGTTCCGCGTCCTCGCGGGGCAGATCGGCGCTGGCGCCGGTGACCAGACCGTCGTTGGACAGGACGATGGCATGCCGCACGTGCTCGACCCGCTTGGTCAGGTCGTCGAGCAGCCAGTCGAGTTCCTTGTTCAGTGCCATTACAGCCTCACCCCACTCATGCGTTCCCCGTTTCCCCCCAGGTCTGCGGCAAGCCTTACCCATGGTTCGCGTAGGGGCAAGCAGGGCTTCCGGGCGACAACGGCACCGCTCACCCGACGGAGTCGAGCAGCCGGGCGGTGTGAACGCGCCCGGCGTACTCGACGAGGCGGATCAGAACCTCCTTTCCGGAGTCGCGGTCGCGGGCGTCGCACAGCACGACGGGGGTGCCCTGGTCGAGGTCGAGGGCCTGGGAGACCTCATGGGCACCGTAGGCGCGCGAGCCCGCGAAGCAGTTGACGGCGACGACGAACGGGATGCGGCGGTGCTCGAAGTAGTCGACGGCGGGAAAACAGTCCTCCAGGCGGCGTGTGTCGGCCAGGACGACCGCGCCGAGCGTGCCCTGCGACAACTCGTCCCACAGGAACCAGAAGCGGTCCTGTCCAGGGGTACCGAAAAGGTAGAGCGACAGACCCGACCGGATGGTGATGCGGCCGAAGTCCATGGCCACCGTGGTGGTCGTCTTGTGGTCGACGCCATCGGTGTCGTCGACGCTCTCACCCGCCTCGCTGAGCAGTTCTTCGGTGCGCAGGGGCCGAATCTCGCTCACGGCGCCGACGAGGGTGGTCTTGCCGACCCCGAATCCGCCCGCGACCAGTATTTTCAGCGCGAGGGCGGGAGTGGGGTCAGAGTGCTCGGAGGCCATCGATCACTTCTCTCAGGATCTTCTCGTCGGGCAACTGCGCCGGCGGTACGGGCCGGTGCACGCTGATGTGACCGGCTTCGAGGAGGTCGCCGATGAGGACCCGGACGACCCCGACGGGCAGATCCGCGTCGGCGGCCAGTTCGGCGACCGACTGGGTCTCCGTCCGGCACAGGGTGAGCAGGGACCGGTGTTCGGGCCCCAGCAACGACTCCTCGGCGGCGCCCGGCGCGTCGGTCGCCATGGAGACCAGGGCGATGAAGTCGAGCCGGATGCCACCGGCGGCCGGCTCGGTGCGGCCGCCCGTCATGGCGTACGGGCGGACGAGCGGACCCGCGTCGGCGTCGTACCAGCGGTTTCCCACCGGACCCCGGGCGGCCTCCTCGTACTCGGTCATGGGATGTGACGTCCCTCGTCGTCCGGTCAACCAGCGGCCGGCGGCCGCGCGGTGTGCCGGGGCGGGGTGTGCAGATGCTCGCCTACACGCTTGACGAGGCGGGCCATCTCGTAGGCGATGAGCCCGATGTCCGAGGTGAGGCCGCTCAGCACGGCGAGGCAGGAACCGTCCCCGGCCGCGGCGACGAAGAGGAAACCTTCGTCCATCTCGACCATCGTCTGTCGCACACCTCCGGTGTGGAAGTGGCGTCCGGCTCCCTTGGCGAGACTGTGGAACCCCGAGGCGACGGCCGCGAGATGCTCGGCGTCCTCGCGGCTGAGGCCGTTGGACGCGCCGACGGCCAGTCCGTCGTTGGACAGTACGACGGCGTGCCGGACCTCTCCGACCCGCAGGACCAGGTCGTCGAGCAGCCAGTCGACTTCCCCGGCGCGAAGCGGGGAATCGAGCCTCTGGTGGTCGATCATGCATGGTCTCCTTCGCTCGTGTGGTCGTCGCCGCAGGCGCCTTCGACGGTGGAAGGGCCGGTGGTGGTGCGATCGGTATCGGCACCGATCGCACCGGCGCGAGAGGTTGTGCCTTGGGCCACGCCGACACGGGAGACACCTCCATGGGAAGCGCCGCCACGGGCCCAGCCGCCCATGTACGCGGTCATACGGTCCCGGACCAGCTCCGGAGTGCGCGTGTCGGCGGCTTCGTCGGTCGGGGGTTCCTCGGTGGGGGCTTCGCGCAGTTGGGGGGCGAGGCTCGCCTGGCGTACGCGGCGCGGAAGTCCGTCCCCATGGGCGCTGTCGGGAGCGACAGTCCGGGCCCGCTGACGCAGCGTGGCCACACCGGGCGGCGGCGCGGGGACCGTCGCGGGCACGGTCGCCGCGCGCGTGGATGGAGTACCGGGCTGGGCGACGAGGGCGGGGCGCACCGCAGCCGGCGCGGTGGAGGCGACCGTGTTGGGGCTCTCAAGGCGATCGTCGTCTGCCCTTTCGGACAGAGGGCCCGGCGCCGGGGCGAGCGTCCTACGTTGTTCCTGTCCCGCGGCAGTGGGCGCTCGGTCATCGCGCTCTGCGCCGGACCTGGCAAGCGGTACCCGCTCCGCGTCGGGGCCAGAGCGCGTTGCCTGTCGCGCGACGGCCGTGATGGCGCTGTCCAGCAGCGCCGTGGGCAGAAGGACGACGGCAGTGGTGCCGCCGTACGGCGAGGTGCGCAGCTGGACCTTGATGCCGTGCCGTGCGGCAAGTCGGCTGACCACGAAGAGGCCGAGGCGGTCGGTGTCGAAGAGGTGGACGGCTTCAGAGTGTTCGATCCGGTGGTTCGCCTCGTCGAGGCTCTCTCTGCCCATGCCCAGGCCCCGGTCCTCGATCTCCAGGGCGTAGCCGTTGCCGACGGGTTCACCGCTGACGCGCACCTTGGTGTGGGGAGGAGAGAACTGCGCCGCGTTCTCGACGAGTTCGGCCAGCAGATGGGTGAGGTCGGCGACGGCGCCTCCGGTGACGGCCGCCTCGGGAAGCTGGCGCACCTCTACGCGCGCGTAGTCCTCGACTTCGGACACCGCCGCCCGTACGACGCTCGTGAGCGGGACGGGCACGCTCCAGGCGCGCCCGGGGGCGGCCCCGGACAGGATGATCAGGCTCTCCGCGTGGCGGCGCATCCGGGTGGTGAGGTGGTCGAGGCGGAACAGGTCGCCCAGCTCCCCCGGGTCTTCGGCACGGCGTTCCATGTTGTCGAGGAGGTTGAGCTGTCTGTGGACGAGGACCTGACTGCGGCGGGCGAGGTTGACGAAGACCCCCGAGATGCCGCTGGCGAGTTCGGCGCGTTCCACGGCGGCGGCCAGCGCGGCCCGGTGTACGGTGCCGAGCGCCTCCCCGACCTGGCCGATCTCGTCCTCGGACGCCGGGCCCTGGGGTGCTTCGGCCTCGACGTCGAGGTCTTCGCCCGCCCGCAACCGACCCATGGCAGCGGGGAGTTTGCGCCGGGCGATCTCCAGGGCCGTGTTGCGCAGGCTGACCAGTTCGACGACGAGACCGCGGCCGATCCGGACGGAGATGACCAGGGAGGCGGCCACAGCCACCAGTCCGAAGAGGACGGCCGCCCCGGCCGGGGTGAGCAGCCCTCGGGCGAACGGATCGGCCCGGCCCACGACATCGCGCGCGGCACCGGACTCGATGTCGCGCATGCCCTTCTGAACAGTGGTGAGCGAGTCGTCCCAGGAAGCCTCCGGTACGGCCTGGGCCGCGTCGCGTCCGGGCGTCGCGGTCAGCACCTTGTCCTCGGCTGCGCGGAGCGCTGCGTACGCGGGCTGCCCGCTCAGGGTGCGCCAGGCGGCGCGTTCCGCGCCGTCCAGGTCGGCTGCGGCGGCTTCCGTGAGAGTGCGGCGCGAGGCGACGGCACCGGCGAATGCGGTGTGATGGGCAAAGGTGAACGTGCGCGCGAGCTGGGCCGAACTGAGCAGGGCGTCCTCACGGGCGAGCATTTCCGCCGCACGGCTGAACTCGTGGACCACGCGCGCGTCGGAGCCGAGTGAGCCGTCCTTGATACCGGTGAGCGCACCGGTCACGTCGTAGGCGAGAGCGATGGTGTCGGTGTACTGCTGGTAGGCGGCACCCCAGCCCGCCTTCCGGCCAAGGGCGTTCGCCCGCAGGGCCGGCAGTTGCCGGGCGCGGGACACGAACTGCCGCAGCCGGTCGGCCGCGCCGCCGGGAAGGTCGCCGCCGTCCGCGACGGTGTTCTTGTCACCGAGGCGAAGCTCGGCGAGCGCGCCGTCGGTGCGCTTGGCCTGCTGGGTGAACGCGGCCGCACGGTCGTCGGCCGGGGAGGCCAAGTACCTTACCGCCGCTCGCCGTTCAGCCTGGAGCTCAGCGACCGCAGCGGCCACGGGCGTGCGCACCTGCTCGTCGACGCGGCGCAACTGGCGTAGGGCCGAGACGTCCTGCGCGGTCGTGACGGTGGCGAATCCCCAGAGGGCCAGCAGCGAGACGACCGGAACCATCAGCAGAGACACGATCTTGGCCCGGACGGTCGTCGGGCGGAGCCGCCCGCGCACCCCTGGATCCCCCGGCTCCCCTGATTCCGTGCGAGCGCGAACAACTCGCTCATACACCCCTGGACCCTCGATCCGGCCGGCCCCTGCGGAGTGGTCCTCGGCAGCGGGCGGCCCGGCGTGCGCGCGTCGGCCGCGTGCGGGTGAGGGTGACGGGGGAAGCGGCCCAGGGGCGGCGCCCGGGGCCTTGCGGGGTGTGCGCACGGATCGCCTCGCTTACGGGAACGGTTCTGCAAAAAATCTGGGAACGGCTGTTCTGCGAGCGGAACTTCGGGCCATGAGCGGTCGTTGTGGAGAGTGGATGGGCGAGGGGTGAACGGGGCCAGAGGCTCGAATGCGGTCAGGGGGCGATCGCGTCACGAGGGGAAGCCAGCGGCACGTCCACATCAGTGAGTTCGGCGGAACGGTAGGCGCTGCGCTCACCGGCGGTGGGCGAGAGCGCGACGAAGGCGGAGGTGATGAAGAGATAGGAGCCGAGACCGACCGCGAGGGGGAAGATGAACTGCATGGCAGTCGCTCCGGGCAGATCTGCGCCAGACGGGGTGACGTGCACACTCACGGCGATCATGCCGGTGTAGTGCATGCTGCTCACGGCCGCGCCCATGACCAGGGCTGCGACGGCAACAGCGGCAGGCGACTTGATGTTTAGTCCGGCCCACAGGGCTGCGGTGGCGGCGACGACCGCGATGAGCACGGAGAGACCTACGAGCGCGGGGTCGTAGTGGACCTGGCCATGCAGTCGCAGGGCCGCCATGCCGAGGTAATGCATGCTGGCGACGCCGAGGCCGGTTGTGAGGCCGCCCAGCAGTAGGGCCCGGGTTCGGTCCTTGCCGTAGCCGACAGCGAAGACCCCGGCGCCGACGACGAGCATCGCGACGAGGAGGCTGAGGAGGGTGAGTGGCACGTTGTAGCGAATGTCCGTGCCGGTGACGGCGAAGCCGAGCATCGCCACGAAGTGCATGGTCCAGATGCCGGTGCCGATCGCGGACGCCGCCGTGACAAGCCAGTTGCGGCGGGAGCGGCCAGTCGCCGAGAGCGCCCTGACGGTGCAGCGCAGCCCGAGGGCAGCGCCGATACAGGCCATCGCGTACGACAGCACGGGGGTCAGCCAGCCGAAGGCGGCGTGGTCCAGGTGTCCCATGGCCCCGGGACGGTAGTCCGGCCGGGGGCGCACGACTGGGGCGCATTTCGAAAGCTGTTGAAAATTGACACGACTGCACCTCTGAACGATCGTGCCGCGTTCGAACGTGCGCACCGAGGACTTGTTTCAGCCAGACTAGTCAGCGGTGGACCGTTCGCGCCTGTGAGAGATCATGGGCATATGGCCGATGACCACATGCACGTTCAGGAATTCTTCGGAGCTCGGGCAGCGGACTGGGACAGCCGCTTTCCGGACGACGGGCCGGCGTACGCGGCGGCGGTCGCGGAGCTGGGGCTGCGATCCGGAGCCGTCGTACTGGACGCCGGGTGCGGGACGGGACGCGCACTGCCGCCGCTCCGGGACGCGGTGGGACCCGGTGGCACGGTGCTCGGCCTCGACCTGACACCCGAGATGCTGGAAGCGGCGGTACGGGCCGGGCGTGGCCGGGCCGGGTGGCTGGCGCTTGGCGATGTGACCAGGCTGCCGCTGCGAGCCGGGGGGCTGGATGCGGTGTTCGGAGCGGGCCTGATCTCACACCTTCCGGAACCGGAGGCGAATCTCCGGGAGTTGGCGCGGGTGGTGCGGCCGGGTGGACAGTTGGCGCTCTTCCACCCCATCGGACGCGCGGCCCTCGCCGCACGCCAGGGACGGCAGATCACACCGGACGACCTCCGGGCGGAGCCGCAGTTGCGGCCACTGCTCGCGGAGGCGGGCTGGCGGATGGTGTCGTACGTGGACGAGGACGCGCGCTTTCTTGCGATTGCCGTGCGGGAGGGGTGACGGGGGTGGGGGGAGGGAGGGGGGGAGGGGCCCCCGTCCCGTACTGCCTGACGGTTCCGGTCAGGACTGGTAGCGGCCCGCCGCCGGACTGCTGCCGCCTGCCACCGCGTTGATGAAGGCCTGGGGGTTGTCGAACATGATGTTGTGGCCGGCGTTCGGTACGACCTCTATGTGGACGCCCGAGGCGGTGAGTTCTTCGCGGCCGGGGAGGTCGTTGTCGACGTCGCCTACCAGGTAGGTGCGGTCGATCGGCAGGCCCATCAGGAGGTGGCGCATGGTGGGCTGGGTGCCGCGTACCAGGCCGAGGGCGGTGCGGTGCAGCGCGAGCGGGTCGGCGAGCCTCATCGTCGCCGCCCACAGCGGCCCGATGCGGTCGAGGACGGCCGCAAAGCCGCCGCCGTGGACGAAGTCGTCCTCGGTGTATGTGGCGATTCCGCTGCTCCCGGCCGTCGGGGTGGGGTGGGGGTCGAGGTTGGCCTCGGTGAGGACGAGGCGGGACACGAGGTCGGGGCGGCGGGCGGCGAGCACGATGGCCACGGCGCCGCCCATGCTGTGCCCGGCGATGTCGGCTCCGGCGGCGCCCGCCGCGTCGAGTGCGGCGGCGAGGGCGTCGGCGTGCTCCTCCAGGCTGTAGCCGAAGTCGGCCGGGCGGTCGCTGATGCCGTGGCCGGGCAGGTCCACGAACAGTTGCCTGCGGGTGGCGAGGCGGGGGTCGGCGGCGATGTGGGCGTGGTAGACGGTTGATGTCGAGCCGAGGCCGTGTACGTACACGAGTGGCGGCTTGGGGGCGTTCGGGCCGCGTTCGCCACGGCTCGCCTCCGCCTCCGGTCGACCCGTCTCGACCCGCTCCGCCTCAGGCAGTCCCCCCAACTCGGGCAGTCCCTCCGACTCGGTCCAGCGGATCTGACTGCCCTGCTTGTCGAATGCCGTCTGTCGCACGGTTCCGTCCCCCGTTCTGCTCGCGCCCGCCAGGCGCTTCCAGTGCTTGCTCCGGTGCGGCGACTATACATCGACACCGATGTATTACGACACCGATGTACAGCGCTCATACGGCAGAATGCGGGCATGCTTGAGCTCGCCATCCTGGGATTTCTGTACGAAGCGCCGCTGCACGGCTATGAGCTGCGCAAACGGATCACCGCGCTGACCGGGCACGTACGACCTGTTGCCGAGAGCACGCTCTATCCGGCGATCAAGCGGCTGGAGAAGGCGGGGCTACTGGCGCGGGAGACGCAGCCCGGCGCGGTGGCTGCGCCCCGCCACACGCTCACGCTCACCGCCGAGGGCAGGGCGGAGCTGGTGCGGCGGCTCGCGGAACCCGAGCAGGTCGAGATCACGGACGAGAACCGGTGGTTCACGCTGCTCGCGTTTCTGCGGCACCTGCCCGAGCCCGCCCGGCAGGCCGAGGTGCTGCGGCGACGACTGCGCTTCCTTGAGGAGCCCGCGAGCTTCTTCTACGAAGGCGAACGGCCGCTCAGGGCAGAGGAGTTGGACGACCCGTTCCGGCAGGGGATTCTTACCGTGGCCCGGGCCACGAGTGCGGCGGAGTTGAAGTGGCTGCGTGCCACGCTCCGGTCGCTTGGATCACCCGAACCGGGCGGTGCGACCGATACGGCCGACGCAACCGGCGCAACGGGGTCGCGCGGCTCGAACCGCTCGTGAGCCGTTCACGGCACGGCACTCGCCGGCGGTTCACGTCAAACCACCCGCTCCGACCCCTATCTGTCACCAGGTCGTCAACTCTAGCTTGAGAAAGGCACGTTGATTCGCACCAGGCGAGCGCACCCGTAGGGAAGGCGGTCCGGATGTTTCGTATGTTCGGCAAATTCCGGAAGCCGGAACGGCGCGAGCCCGTGCGGCAGCACAACATCTTCGAGGCCGCCGCCACCTACGTCGCGGCCTGCGCGGACGACGACCAGGAGGCGCTCGACGAGGCGGTCGGGTGGGTGTCGCCGGAGGCGATGTCCTTCGGGGTGCAGGAGCTGGCGTGCCGGGCGCTCATCGCGCTGGCGCGGGAGCGCGACGAGTCGCCGCAGGCCGTTGCGCGCTCGCTGATGGGGTTGCCGGTCGCCTGACCCCGTACCGGCTGGGTCGGTGCGGGGTCAGGACACGCGATCTGGGCCGATTCCATGTGATCTCGTCCCATCCCCTCCGATGTCACCCGATCTCTCCGCGCGCCGCGCCCGACCTCTCGCCCTGTCCGGTCCCATCGGTTTCCTTCGCGGCGTCCTCCGGTGCGGCAAACCCTCGACGATCGGGTTACCGACTGGTTATGGTGCGCCGACGAGCGATCCGAAGGGGAGGGTTCCGTGACCGGGACGGACGAGGCCGCGACTGCCACAGCCGCAGCCGACGCGGTCGATGACGACGCGCTGTATGTGCTCACGGCGGTGTTGCTCACGCCCGCGCAGTTCCCCAGCGTGCTCGGTGACGACTTCCCGGAGGCGTGCGCGGCCCTCGGCCTCGAACCGTACCCGGGTGGCTACGGCCTGGTCCTCGGCCAGGACGGGAGCGGTGCCCGTTGGACCGTGGTCATCCACGACGTGTCGCTGGTCGCGGTGGCGATCGCGTCGTGGGACTGCGGGATGGAGTACGACTTGTCTCCGGACGAGCGTACGGTGCTGGCCGCGCTGCCGGGCTGGCCGCTGGAACTCGCCGTCGCCGCGCCCGGAGTGGCGCCGCCGCACGACCCCGAGCCCGAGCCGGACGAAGACGGCACCATGCGGCCGCCGCTCTCACCGCCCGACACGAGCGTGTGGGGCTCGGCGCAACGGCGTCTCGGCGCCGACGAAGTCGCCCTCCAGTGGGCGATGTGGCGCGGTCAGATAGCCGACGGCGACGATGAGGACGAAGGCGAGGCCGACAGCAACGGCGGCGGCGAGGACGCGGAGCCGACGGCGTCCGCAGAATCGGATGACTCTGCCGAACCGTCGGCTTCCGAGACTCCGCAGGAGCCCGACGCCGACACCTCCGCCGCCACTGGCATCCTCAACCTCAACGCGCGCGTAGAGCGAGTCCTCGTCGAGGTACGTCAGTACCTCGACTCCCCTCCCCCGCTCGGGCGTGTCCGGTCGAGCTTCGCGCCGGGTGGAGCGCGTATGTTGCGGGCTGACGGTCCTGGGTGGTCGATGGTCGCCAGGACCGACGACATCGCGTTCGTGCTGCTGGACGACGAGCCGGGCGAGGTGACGCCGGTGGGGCGCGGGCCCAAGTTGCCGGAGCTCCTGGAGGCTTTGGACGCGATCGCCGTACGGCCGTCCTGAGCGACGCCCGCGCGCCCAAAGCCCCCCGCCGTCTCAGCCCGGCCCCGGCTCCGCTCCCCTCACCCACCCCTGACAGGCTCGGTCAGCAGCGCCGCCATCGCCGTATCGGGGTCGGGATGGCGGCGGAGCGCGGACAGTTCGGTGCGCCATGCCGCGTCCCAACCGGTACGCGCCCCCGATGCCCGTACGAGGACCACCGCCAGCAGTCCGGCGGACGGCGTGCCGCGTTCACGCAGCATGCGGGCCGTGCGGAGCGTGGTCTCGGCATGGCGGACGGGTGTGGCTCCGAGGCTGAACCCGCTCAGGTCGGGCAGCCGCCCGGGGTGGTCGTCGGCCAGCCGCAGCGCCTTCGCCCACCGTTCGGGCGCCGGGTCGCCACGCCGGAGTGCGGCCCACGCCGCGTCGAGGGCGAGGCGCGCGGCCTCGCGCAGCAGCCCGGCGTCCTCCAGAGCTGTCGCCAGTGCGTCGGCGCGGCGCACCTCCACGTACGAGCCGTAGCCCGAACTGACCGCGTTCGCGCACCCTTCGAGTCGCCGCAGGGCGTCTCGCCTCCTCACGTGCTCCGTGTTCGAACTCGCCGTCGCCGTTTCCACGAGGACGCTGAGGACATGCCCCAGAACATCACTCGACGGGCGCCCCATCGCGACCTCAGCAGCCCGAGTGACCTCAGCCGCCTCAGCGACCACGGCAACGTCGGTACTCTCATCGCCCTCGGCACCCTCGGCACCTACGGCACTTGAGTTCATCCCCGCAATCGCCGCGACCGCCGCATGCCACACCTTCCACGGCCGCCTCTCCTCAACCGCGGCCTCGCCCAGCGCATGGGCCGCGTCGCGCATGACGGGGCTCTCCCCCACGACCCGCCCGGCCAGAGTGGCGCAGGCCGCGGCGGCGCTGTCGTCGTCGCCCTCGCGGACCACGCGCGCGAGGAACGCGATGTACACGGCGGACGTCACGGATCGCGTGATGACCGCGTCCCGGATGGCCGGTTCGCCCACGCCCTCCAGCAGTCGGCGGGCGATGTCGTCCCGGTCCGCGAGCCGCAGCAGGAACGGGGCGATCGCGGCCCGTACGTCCCGGTGCTGGTGCGGCTGGTCCCACGCCTCGATCAGTGCCGCGCCGACGCCCTCCCCGCCCAGAACTCCGAGCGTACGAGCCGCCTCCTTGCGGGAACCAACCGGCGCAGCCCGGGAGTTGAGAAGAGGGGTGAGCAGTGCGATCGCTTGGCCGTCGGGAGCCTCGGCCAGGAGACGGCGCAGGGAGGCGACGGCCGCGCGGCCGCGCACACCACCGGTTCCGGCGTGCCGCAGCAGCGTGGCCAGGAGCTCCGGCGTGGTCGGACCGGTCTCACCGAGGGCGGTGAGGGCGGCGGCCGAGACCGGCTGGGCCGCGTGCTCGGCGAGGGGGTGAAGGTGGGCGGGTGAGCGGAGGTGGGTCGCCGCGTCGGCGCGGACGCGCATCGGCGCCCGCTCGTCGGTGGCGGCCGCCGCCAGCACCTCGTACCACTCCTGGCGTTCCTTCGGCCGCCAGCGTCCGGTGGCTCCGGCTCTGGGCCGGGGCACCCATGTTCCGCCTCGTGGCCGGATCCTGCCGCGCAGTCCCCGCGCGTCGCCCGCTTCCACGGCCGCCAGGACGGGTGCGAGCAGGTCGGTGCGGCGTTCGGTGATCGTGGTCAGAACTTCGGGAACGGCGGCGAACGACGGGTCCGCCGCGATCAGTTGGGCACAGCGGTCCTCCCGCACACCGGCCGGGGTCACCCACACGGCGGCCGCCCGGGCGGCGGCCCGTGGGTCGTCGTCCGTGAGCGCGGTCCGGCGCATCAGGGCGTCGGCGTCCGGCAGTTCGGTGAGGTGCGATGCGAGCAGCTCGGCCAGCGCGATGCGCAGAGCGGGGTCTTCGGGTGGTGCCGGCTGGGCCGGCTCAGACGGGGATGCCGTCGCCCAGATATGACGTGCCGAGGCCAGATCCACGCGCAGCGGACGATACGAGCCACGGTGACGCGGGTCGGTGACGACCTGGCAGAGGAGCAGGGCGGCGGTCGCCGCGCGCTCCCGGTCGCCGCGTCCGGCGGCGCTCTCCGCCGTGCGGCGCAGCAGCGACGCGGTGGCGGCGAGCGTCTCCGCCTTGGAGTCGCGGGACTGGACGGCCGTCAGTGTGGCGTCCCGGAGGACCTGTTCGGGTAGGGCGGTCAGCAGGCGCGCGGCAGTTCCCGCCAGTTGTTGGAGCGTGTAGCGCCGTACCTCTTCCTGGTCGTGCCAGGCTCGTTCGCAGCTCAGCGCGATACGGGCGAACTCGTCCGGATCTCCCTTGAGTTCGGCGCAGGCCAGCAGCGCGGGCCAGGCGAACACTCGCTGGTGGATCCGATGCTGGGAAGCCTGTTCTCGCAGGATCGGTTCGGCGTCCGCGAGCGGCAGGCCGACGGCCACGGCGATGAGATGGACCGGGCGTCGCTTCCAGCGCTCAAGGCGTGCGTCACTGAACTCGGCGCGGTCGGCCGGTTCGAGGGCGGCCAGGGCGGCCAGCGGGACCCGGTGCCCCGTGCAGTCGCCTGCCTGTTCGGAGACGAGCCGCCGCCGTTCGGCCGGGGGCAACAGCGCGAGCAGGGGGTCGGCGGCCACCTCCTGCCGTCCCGGTGCCCGCAGATGGCCGCCGGTGGCACGGCAACGAGTGGCCAGTTCGACGAGGTCGGGCGCAGGGAGGGCGCGGAGCGCGGCGACGGTCGCCTGCCCCAAGGGGCCCGCCGGTACGGTCAGTTCGAAGGGACCGGCCTCCTCCCCCGGCGGGACAGGCGAGAGTGCACGGAGGCCCCGCAGGACGTCGAGGAGTTCGGCGGGGCGTCGCAGGAGTGCGACGGCCGCACGTTCCCCGATGAGCCGGGGCGCGTCGCGCAGCAGCGACAGGCCCGCCGCCGGGGCGCGTTCCGCGACGACGGTGGCGACGAGCTTCCTGCCCTGCGCATAGCGGTAGGCATACGGACCGTCGGCCCGTTCGCCGTACTCCCTGATCAGCAGGGCCGCGACGGCGGCCGGCGCGGTACGGGCGAGGGTGGACAGCACCCCCGGCGGGACATCCGTCCGGGGCAGCCAGCGGGCGACCGTCCCGGGTGAGCAGGCGATGAGCAGCCGGGCCGCTTCCTGGGCGCCGTGGCGTTCGTGCACCTCGGGCAGGAGCCGGTCGGCGAGACTGCGACGGCGGCTGAGCCGCAGTACGCGGTACGCGGAGTGGCGCACCGCGCGGATGTCGCTCAACACGTGGGCGGCGAGCGGCTCTTCCGGCACCGGCAGCCTGATGGCCGCGGCGAGCGCCCGGCGGCGCAGCGCGGGGTCGTCGAGTGCGGCGGCCACACTGTCGAGGTCGCGGCGGGCGACGGCGAGGAAGAGTCCGGTGTGCCGTTCGTCCTGGTCACCAGCGTCGAGCGCGCGGTGCAGGGTGGCGTACGCGTCCGGGGCGAGCGTTCGCGCGTAGCGCGCGAGGGCGGGCATCCGGGCCGGGAACGGCAGGGAGTCGAAGTGGGTGCTGATCCACTCGGGGGTCAGCGGCTGGGGCGGAGTGGAATGGGCCATCAACGATCACCGTGGGATCGTGAGGCCTCCTTTCGGATCATCATGCGTACGATCCTGGCAGCCTTTCGATCGATGGGCAATGCGATTTCGGGCAGGTGGGCCGGGAGACGTCCCTGTTCCAAGTGCGGCCTCGAATCGCATACGGAGCCGGCCGTCGGATACGGATCGGGTACGGGAGGAAGCACATGGTGGAGGACGGAGCCCACGAGCGCGGCGCGGAAGTGGTGTGCCGGGCGGTGGGGCGGGTGGTCGGCGGGCGGGCCGAAGTGGCCGACGACCACTGGGGCGGTGAGTCGGCGGTGATCCGGCTGGACGCCGAACAGTTCGGCCCTGAGGCGCTGTTCGGCCTGACGGACTTCTCCCATCTGGAGGTCGTGTACCACTTCGACCGGGTGGCGCCCGAGAAGATCGAGTCGGGCGCGCGCCGTCCGCGCGGAAACGCCGACTGGCCGCTGGTCGGGATCTTCGCCCAGCGCGGCAAGAACCGCCCGAACCGGCTCGGCGTCTCGCGCTGCCGTGTGGTGAAGGTGGAAGGGCTGGACGTCCACGTCACCGGCCTGGACGCGGTGGACGGCACCCCGGTGCTCGACATCAAGCCGTACATGGCGGAGTTCGGCCCACGCGGCGGGACGGTCCAGCCGGAGTGGTCCACAGAGCTGATGCGGGACTACTACGCGGGCGAGCCGAGATCCGGGAGCAGCCTCGACGAATGAGGGGACGCCTGCCAGGGCCGGGCCGGGCGGGAGCCATAGCCAGCGTCAGAGCCCGGCCAGGGCCGGATCCGGGGCCTGACCCGCGCCCAGTGCCACCGTCAGCGCAGTTCCTTGCGGGTGATGTGGCGCAGCCTGCGGCGCTGGCTCGGGTCCAGCATCAGATAGGCCACGACGGGCACCCCTATGAGCACCAGCAGCGCCGGCAGGAATCCGATCAGCGGGATCAGGATGAGTCCCACCACTACTCCACCGGCGGCGATCATCGCGCGCTTCGACATGTCCGTCGCCTCCTTCGCGGCCGCTGCTGCTGCCGCTCTCTGTCCAGGGAACGCGTGGCCGCGTCCTCCGGTTCCCGGCCGGGCGTCCGCTTCCGCGCGGCACGCCGACCGTCTGCTTCCACTATGCGGCATCGGTGCGACAGTGCCCCGACTCGATTCCGTGGCCCGGTTCCGTGTCCGATTCCCCCATGCGGCAGCTACGCGGCAGCGCCCCGGCGCAGCGGCGCTCCGACGGCGTGCATGTGCCGCAGGGCCTGCCGGTAGGAGTCGATCAAGGAGGTCTCGGCGTACGGGATGCCGACGGCCCGGCAGTGGGCGCGGACCAGCGGCTGGACGAGCCGCAGGTGGGGCCGGGGCACGTTCGGGAAGAGATGGTGCTCGATCTGGTAGTTCAGTCCGCCGAGGAACCAGTCGGTGAGCGGTCCGCCGCGCACGTTGCGCGAGGTGAGGACCTGGCGGCGCAGATGACCCCAGCCGTCGTCGTCGGCGTCGGGCATCTCCATGCCCTTGTGGTTGGGTGCGAAGGTCATCCCCAGGTGAAGCCCGAAGAGGGCATGGTGCAGCAGCGCGAAGACCAGCGCCTTGCCGGGCGGGAGCACGGTCAGCAGGAGGCCCGCGTAGGCGGCGAGGTGCACCAGGAGGAGCGTGCCCTCGACGGCCCGTTCCCGCCGGGGCTGCCTGCGCAGGTCTTGGAATCCGTACACCTTCAGGGCGATGCCTTCGAGCAGCAGCATCGGGAAGAACAGCCGGGCCTGGTTGCGGGTGAGCCGGCGTGCGAACCCCTCACGGCGCTCGGCCTGCTTCTCGGTCCACACGAGCACGCCGACGCCGACGTCCGGGTCCTTGTCGACGTGGTTGGGGTTGGCGTGGTGGCGGTTGTGCTTGTCGTTCCACCAGGCGTAACTCATACCGAGCAGCAGATTGCTGTGGAGCAGGCCGATGGTCCGGCCGGCGCGTCGGCTGCGGGTTATCTGGGCGTGGCCCGCGTCGTGGCCGAAGAACGCGGTCCGGGCCCAGAACACCGCGAGCGGCACGGCGTACAGCAGGGTCCACCAGGTGTCTCCGGTGAGCGCCATCGCGGTCGCGGTCGCGGCGAGGGCGAGGAGGTTGGCGGCGATGCCCCGCGCGTACCAGCCGGTGCGCCGCTCCAGCAGCCCCTGTCCCTTGACCGCCTTCAGGAGGGGCGCGAATTCGCTGCCCCGTGCGGTGGGGCGCGGGGGCGCGAGCAGGGTGGCGCTCGCGCCGGTCTCGGCGTTCGCAATGGCCTGGGGCATGGTCGGTCTCCGGTCGCTGGTTTCCCGCAGTCCCCTGCGCTGACCTCATGAAACGTACGAATCCGGGGCCCCTGGCCGCTATGGCGCCACCACCCGGACCGGGCGGGGGCCTGTCCCGGCGGCATGGTGGTGCTGACGCCACCCCGGCGAGCGAGACGGGCGAGGCGAGCGAGTCCAGCACATGGGTTAAGTGATCCAGATCACGGCGTAGATCCGCCCGGCAGCACGTCGCCCGGTGTATTCTCGGCGATTCCGGAACCGCAGTAGTCAAGTTTGAGGAATGTGTCATCGCCGTACACAGGCTTCCCGCGCCCACACCCTCCGAGATCGACGAACTCGCCCACTGCCACGTCACCTTCCTGCCCGCCGACCCCGCCCGACTCGGCCGCGTCGCCTTCTGGCACGCCGACGGCTCCGCCCCGCAGGTCTTCTCCGGCCGCGCCGAGGAGCCTGCCGAGGAGCTGACGGTGGTGGGGGCCGATGCCGAGCCGTACGCGGTGCGTGCGGTTGTTCTGCCCGTACGCGACGCGCTGCCCGTCCTGACCAGGGCCCGGCCCCGCGCCGACGCCTCGCGGGCCGCCGCCTTCTGGGGTACGGCCGCGCTGCGCGCGTTGCAACTCGCCGCGCGCGGGCTGCTGTTGCCCGGGCTCACCGCCACCGACCACGACGCGTGGCGGATCGGGCCGCTGGGCGCCGACGAGCTGGAGCGCGTCCGTGAGCTGGCGGCCTCGATGCCGCCCGAGGCGCACGCGGTGCCGCTCGACGCCGGTGGCGAACCGTTGCTGCTGCCCGAACCCGAGGTGCTGGTACGGCAGTTCCTCGACGCGGTCGCGGACGGGCTGCCGCGCACGCCCGCCGCCGCCCTGGCGACCGGCTCCCCCGCCTTCGCGGCGGACCCGCCCCAGCGGCTGCCCGGACAGCGCGCCTGGGCCACGGAGGTGGCCGCCGGACACGACGCGGGCGTGCGCATCTCGCTCCGCGTCGAACTGCCCGGCCTGGAGTCGGCGGACCCGGACGCGGCGGGACCGGCCTTCCGGGCCGTGCTCCAGCTGCACAGCGTGAGCGACCCCGCTCTGGTGGCGGACGCGGCCGAGGTGTGGGGCGAGCCCGGGGCCACCTCCGGGGCGTTCGGTCCGCACGCGCGGATGGACGCGCTCCTTGCGCTGCGTCGCGCCACGCGCGCGTGGGCGCCGCTCGCGCCGCTGCTTTCGGCGGCCGTGCCGGACGCGATCGAACTGGCCGACGAGGAGGTGGGCGAGCTGCTCGGCGGGGCCGCGCGCACGCTCGCCGCGATCGGTGTCCAGGTGCACTGGCCCAAGGACCTCGCGCGAAAGTTCACCACGCGCGCGGTGATCGGGCCTGTACCGGACACAGCGGAGCGGAGCACGGCCGAGGCGCGGCCGGACAGTACGCAGTCCGCGGCCCCGTCCACGCTCTCCGCGGACGCCCTGCTCGCCTTCGAGTGGTGGTTCGCGCTCGGCGACACGCAGCTGACGCGCGCGGAGCTGGACCAACTGGCCGAGGCCAGCCGCCCGGTGGTGCGGCTGCGCGACCAGTGGGTCCTGATCGACCCCGAGGAGGTCCGCCGCGCCCGCGCGACACAGGACCGCAAGGTGACCCCTGTCGACGCGCTCGGCGCCGTCCTGACCGGTTCGACGGAGGTCGACGGACGCCGGGTCGACGTCGAGGCTTCCGGCTGGCTCGCGGGCCTGCGCGACCGCCTCGCCGACCCCGAGGGCGCGCGCCAGGACGCCGTGGAGCAGCCCGCCGCGCTCGCCGCGCGGTTGCGCGACTACCAGCTGCGGGGCCTCAACTGGCTGGCCGACATGACCTCGCTCGGCCTCGGCGGGTGCCTCGCCGACGACATGGGCCTCGGCAAGACGATCACCCTCATCGCCCTGCACCTGCACCGCCAGAGCAGCCCGGCGACCGCCGGCCCCACGCTCGTGGTCTGCCCGACGTCCCTGATGGGCAACTGGCAGCGGGAGATCGAGAAGTTCGCGCCGGGCACGCCCGTGCGTCGCTTCCACGGCTCCGCGCGGCGCCTGGAGGGCCTCGCGGACGGGGAGTTCGTCCTCACCACGTACGGGACGATGCGGCTCGACGCCGCGAAGCTCGGCGAGGTGGCGTGGGGCATGGTCGTCACGGACGAGGCCCAGCACATCAAGAACCCGTACTCGGCGACCGCCCGGCAGCTGCGCACCATCGGCGCCCGCGCGCGCGTGGCGCTCACCGGAACGCCGGTCGAGAACAACCTCTCCGAGCTGTGGGCGATCCTCGACTGGACGACACCGGGGCTGCTCGGCCGCCTCGGTACGTTCCGTACCAAGTACGCACAGGCCGTCGAGAGCGGCAAGGACCCGGCGGCGGCCGAGCGGCTGTCCCGCCTGGTCCGCCCGTTCCTGCTGCGGCGCCGCAAGTCCGACCCCGGCATCGCGCCCGAGCTGCCGCCCAAGACGGAGACCGACCGGGCCGTCTCGCTCACCAAGGAGCAGACGGGGCTTTACGAGGCGGTGGTGCGCGAGACCCTCGCGGAGATCGCGGGCGCCGACGGCTTCGAGCGGCGCGGGCTCGTGGTGAAGCTGCTCACCGCGCTGAAGCAGATCTGCAACCACCCCGCGCAGTACCTCAAGGAGGAGCAGCCACGCATCGCGGACCGCTCCGGCAAGCTGGAGCTGCTCGACGAACTCCTGGACACCATCCTCTCCGAGGATGGTGCGGTGCTGGTCTTCACCCAGTACGTACAGATGGCGCGGCTCATCGAGCAGCATCTGGCCGCACGCGGGGTCGCCACGCAGTTCCTGCACGGCGGTACGCCCGTGGAGCAGCGCGAGCGGATGGTGCGGCGCTTCCAGGACGGTGAGGTCCCGGTGTTCCTGCTGTCGTTGAAGGCGGCGGGCACCGGTCTGAACCTCACCCGGGCGGGCCATGTCGTCCACTACGACCGCTGGTGGAACCCGGCCGTCGAGGCGCAGGCCACCGACCGTGCGTACCGCATCGGCCAGACGCAGCCGGTGCAGGTCCACCGGCTGATCGCGGAGGGGACGATCGAGGACCGCATCGCCGAGATGCTGACGCGCAAGCGGGAGCTGGCGGACGCGGTCCTCGGCACCGGCGAGTCGGCCGAGGCCGCGCTGACGGAACTGTCCGACGCCGAGCTGGCGGATCTGGTGGCACTGCGAGGGAGCGGACGATGAGCGGGTACGGGGATCTCTCGGAGGAGCGGATGTACGGGGACCGGGCCGAGGAGGGTCGTGCTCCCGAGGAGCGCACCTTCGCGGCGCTGCCGCCCGCGCACGGGCGCGGTTTCGCGGAGACGTGGTGGGGCCAGGCGTGGCTCAAGGCCCTTGAGGACACGGCGCTCGACGGCCAACAGCTGAAGACGGGCCGGCGCTACGCGCGCGAGGGCGCGGTCGGGGCGGTGTCGGTACGGCCGGGGCGGATCACCGCGGTGGTGCGCGACCGGGACGGCACCTCCCACCGCAGCGACGTGCTGTGGCAGCGGCTTTCCGAGGACGACTGGGACCGTTTCCTCGGCATGGCGGTGGAGCGGGCGGGCCACATCGCGGCGCTCCTCGACCGCGACATGCCTCCGCACCTGGTGGAGGACGCGGCGACGGCCGGAGTGGAACTCCTGCCGGGCATAGGCGACCTGGAACCCGAGTGCACTTGTGAGGCGTGGGACCACTGCCCGCACACGGCGGCGCTCTGCTACCAGGTGGCGCGGCTCCTCGACCAGGACCCGTTCGTCCTGCTGCTGATGCGGGGCCGGGGTGAGCGGGCGCTGCTTGCGGAGCTGGCGGAGCGGAGCGCGGCGCCCCGTTCCACGGAACTGGACGTTCCGGCCGGGGTGCCGGCCGCCGAGGTCTTCGCGGCGCGGGACATCGTGCCGCCGCTGCCCGGGGCGCCCGAGGTACCGGCCGAGGCGGGGGCGCCGCCGCACCTCGACACCGAGGCCGCCCCCGAGCCCGGCGTCGATCCCGCGGCGCTGGAGTTCCTGGCGGCGGACGCGGCGCGGCGGGCACGGGAGATGCTGGCGGAGGCGCTGGCGCCGGGCCATGAACACCAGCCGCCGACAACCGGCCTGACGCAGAAGCAGGATGCCGTTCGCCTGGCGGCGGACTGCGCGGACAGCGGGATCACGGGCCGACTGGCGGCCGGTTCCGGACGCCGGTCGGCCGAGCTGGACCTCGCCGTACGAGCGTGGCGGTACGGGGGCGCCGCCGCCCTCTCCGTACTGGAGGAGGAGTGGACCCCCGGGCCGGAGGCCCTGGCCCGGGCCCGGGACGCGCTCGCGCGGGCCTGGCAGGACGGGGACCGGCCGGTACTGCGCGCGTCCGGGGCGAACCGCTGGACGGTGGTCGGCGGCGGCGCGCAGCTGCGGCTCGGCCGGGACGGCCGGTGGTGGCCGTACCGCAAGGAGCGCGGGGCGTGGGTCCCGGCGGGTCCCGCCGACCCGGATCCGGGGGCGGTGCTGGAGCGGTAGGGGTGCGGTGGTGGGGGGGGCGGCGGCGCCTATGTCCTCGCAGGCGCCGCGTGGCCCGGTGTCCCACCCGCCCTGATCTCGTAGAACGGCACGTCGTCGCCGGTCCCGTTCGCCGCCGACGGGAGTATGCCGCCGGGGAACTCGGTGGGCAGGTCCGGGAGTTCGCTGGGCAGGTCGCTCGGGAAGCCGCTCGGCGGTTCCGTGGGGAGTCCTGACGGAAGGTTCGACGGAAGGCTAGTGGGGAGTTCGGAGGGCAGCTCCGTCGGGACCCCGCTCGGAAGGCTCAGCGACGGCGTCGGGGCGCCCTTGCTCGTCGGGGTGTTCGTCGGCTTGTCGTCGGCCCCGTCGCCGCTGCCGTTCACCACCAGCACGATGGCGACGACGGCCGCGGCGGCCACCACGACCGCGAGCAGTATCAAGACGCCCCTGCGACCTCCCCCGGCCGGTGGGGCCGGGGGTGACGGCGGCGGCGTCGGGGGCTGCCAGGCGGGGGGACCGAAGCCCCCGCCCGGCGAGGACGGCGGCCCGGGTGGGCGCGGAGGTACGGGCGGCGTGGCCATAGCCTCCAGAGTCGGCCCGAAACGGTTCATCTCGCCACCCCTGGCCGGAATTTACGCCAAAGTCGCTCAGCCGCGGCGCTCGCCGGAGCCGCCCCGGCCGTGGCGGCGCGCCGCTCCGCGCCCCGGCCGCCGCCGCGCGCGGCCGCGGCCCTTCCACCCTCCTGCGCCTCCCCGTACCGTAACCTCGGCGAGGTTCTTGCCGGTTGAACGTGACGTATCGACGTACAAGCGACACGACGTACACACGACACGACATACAGGAGCTCGTTACCCGTGGACCGTCGAAGACTCCTCCAGGGCGCCGCCGCCAGCGTGGCCGCGGGCGCGCTCTTCCCCGCGACGCGTGCCGAGGCCGCCGCCGACACCGACTACCCGGGCGCGCACTGGGTCCCCGCCTCGACCGCCAACTACACCGCTTCCCAGCGCCCCTTCACGTATCCGGTCGAACGGGTGGTCATCCACGTCACCCAGGAGACGTTCGGCAACACGCTCGGGATCTTCCAGAACCCGGCGAAGAAGGTATCCGCGCACTATGTGGTGCGGTCCGCCGACGGCTATGTGGCGCAGATGGTGCGCGAGCAGGACATCGCCTGGCACGCGGGCAACTGGGACTACAACACCCGCAGCGTCGGCATCGAGCACGAGGGGTGGGTGGACCGGCCCGCCTACTTCACCAACGCGCTGTACGAGGAGTCGGCGCGGCTGACCGCCTCGATCTGCGACCGGCACGGCATCCCCAAGGACCGGGAGCACATTATCGGCCATTACCAGGTCCCCGGCACCGACCACACCGACCCGGGGCCGAACTGGGACTGGGTGCGCTACATCCGGCTGGTCAACTTCGCCTGACGGCACGGCGATTCACCGAGTGGCAGGTGGGTTGCGTCGCCAGGGATGCGCCGAGGACGTGCGGGGTGCCTTGCCGGGTGCGCCCGGCGGGCCGACGATGGACCGGTCCTCACCCGCCCCGCCCGCCCGGAGGCCCAGTTGACCGATACGCGCTACGAGTCCTGGGTCGCCCTGGAGGCCGGAGCCGACCCCGCCGAGCGGACCGGCGAGCTGCGCCGCGCCCATGAGGCGTTCACCTCGGCCGGACGGGTGGTCCGGCCCGTACGCCCACTGGTGGCCGCGTCCTGGCGGCGCTCGGCCCGGGCCAGGGTGAACCCGGACGGCACGGCCGGTGTGGAGCTGGGCGAGGACGAGCTGACCGCGTACCGGGACGGGCACCCGCTGGCCCGGGCGATGCCGGTGATCCGGGAGCTGATGGGCACGTACGCGAAGGACGGCGAGCATCTCGTCGCCGTGTGCGACGCGCGGGGACGGCTGCTGTGGGTCGAGGGCCACCCGGGGGCCCGGCGCAGGGCGGGCGCGATGAACTTCGTGCCCGGCGCCCGGTGGGCGGAGTCGGCGGTGGGCACCAACGCGCCGGGGACGGCGCTGGCCGAGGACCGGGCCGTACAGGTCTTCTCCGCCGAGCACTTCCGGCGCCCGGTGCACCCCTGGACGTGCGCGGCGGCCCCGCTGCACGACCCTCGCACGGGCCGGCTGCTCGGCGCGGTGGACATCACCGGCGGCAACGGCCTGGCGCATCCGCACAGCCTCGCGTTCGTCCAGGCGGTGGCGCGGGCGGCGGAGGCGGAACTCGCCCTGCTCGCCCCGCGGCCGACCGGCGAGACGATCGGACTGAGCGCCCTCGGCCGCGACGAGGCGCTGCTGGTCGCCGCCGGGCGCAAGGTCCGCCTCAGCCGCCGCCACAGCGAGCTCCTGGTGCTGCTCGCGCGCCATCCCGAGGGACTGACGGGTGATCAACTGCTGGTCGACCTGTACGAGGACGAGTCGGTGACCCCGGTGACGGTCCGTGCCGAACTGTCCCGCCTGCGCCGCTTACTGGGCCCCGACCTCCTCTCCTCCCGCCCGTACCGCCTCGCCCTCCCCGTCGACACCGACTTCGACATGGTCGCCCGCCGCCTGGGCTCGGGCGCGGTGGCGGCGGCGATGGGCGCGTACGCGGGCCCCCTGCTGCCCGCGTCGCAGGCACCCGCGGTGGTACGGATACGGTCCCGCCTCGCCGGACAGCTGCGCACGGCCCTGATCGAGCGCGCCGACCCCGGCCTCCTCGCGGACTGGGCGCGCAGCCCGTGGGGCGAGGAGGACGTGAGGGTGTGGCGGGCGCTGGCGGAGGCGCTGCCGGAGTGCGGGCGGGGGGCCGCGCGGGCGAGGGTGCGGGAGCTGGACGCGGAGCAGGGAACGGGGTTCGCCGGCAGCACCTGACCGCCGTGGCCACCGGGCTCGCCGCAAGCACCCGAACCGCCGTGGGCACCGGGCCGCTCGCAACGAGCCCGCAACGTCGACGGCCCTAGCCTCCGCTGCGAGTGCCGCCCAAGGGCGGGCGGCGCCGGAGGGAGGCCACGGAGATGACCCGTTACGCAGCGCCCGGCACCGAGGGTGCGATCGTCTCGTACGAGTCCCGCTACGACCACTTCATCGGCGGCGAGTACGTACCGCCGGCGGGCGGCCAGTACTTCGAGAACCCGAGCCCCGTGAACGGCCGCCCCTTCACCGAGATCGCCCGCGGCACGGCGGAGGACGTCGAGCGCGCCCTCGACGCGGCCCATGCGGCGGCGCCCGCCTGGGGCCGGACCGCCCCGACCGAGCGCGCCAACATCCTCAACAGGATCGCCGACCGGATGGAGGCGCATCTGGAGGAGCTGGCAGTCGCGGAGAGCTGGGAGAACGGCAAGCCGGTCCGCGAGACGCTGGCCGCCGACATCCCCCTCGCCATCGACCACTTCCGCTACTTCGCGGGGGCGCTGCGCGCGCAGGAGGGCTCGCTGAGCCAGGTCGACGAGGACACGGTCGCGTACCACTTCCAAGAGCCGCTCGGGGTCGTCGGCCAGATCATCCCGTGGAACTTCCCGATCCTGATGGCCGCGTGGAAGCTGGCGCCCGCACTCGCGGCGGGCAACGCGGTGGTGCTCAAGCCCGCCGAGCAGACCCCGGCGTCCGTACACATCTGGCTGGGCCTGGTGGCCGATCTGATCCCGCCGGGCGTGGTCAACATCGTCAACGGCTTCGGAGTCGAGGCGGGCAAACCACTGGCGTCGAGCCCGCGCGTGGCGAAGATCGCCTTCACGGGCGAGACGACGACGGGCCGCCTGATCATGCAGTACGCGTCGGAGAACATCCGCCCGGTGACGCTGGAACTCGGCGGCAAGTCCCCGAACATCTTCTTCGACGACGTCTGGTCGGCGGACGACGACTTCCGCGACAAAGCGCTGGAGGGCTTCACCATGTTCGCCCTCAACCAGGGCGAGGTCTGCACGTGCCCGTCCCGGGCCCTGATCCAGCGCGGCCATTACAGCGAGTTCCTGGACGCGGGCATCACCCGCACCGAGGCCATCGTGGCGGGCCACCCCCTGGACACCGACACGATGATCGGCGCCCAGGCCTCCAACGACCAGCTCCAGAAGATCCTGTCCTACCTGGACATCGGCCAGCAGGAGGGCGCGAAGATCCTGACGGGTGGTCAGCGCATCGAGTACGACGGCGAGATGGCGGGCGGCTACTACGTCCAGCCGACGATCTTCGAAGGCGACAACCGCATGCGGATCTTCCAGGAGGAGATCTTCGGCCCGGTCGTCGCGGTGACCTCCTTCACGGACTTCGACGACGCGATCCGCACGGCGAACGACACCCTGTACGGCCTCGGCGCCGGCGTCTGGACCCGCGACGGCAGCCAGGCGTACCGCGCGGGCCGAGCGATCCAGGCGGGCCGCGTCTGGACGAACTGCTACCACGCCTACCCGGCACACGCCGCCTTCGGCGGCTACAAGCAGTCGGGGATCGGGCGGGAGAACCACAAGATGATGCTGGATCATTATCAGCAGACGAAGAACTTGCTGGTGTCGTACTCGGCGAAGAAGCTGGGCTTCTTCTAAGGGTACGAGAGAAGGCGCCTGACCTGGGCTTTTGCCCGCAAGGCGCCTTCCGTTCGACTCGCTCGGAGCGAGATCCGGTTTATGGGGTAACTCCCAGTTTTTCCCACGGCTATCCCGCTCCTGACCAGCACTTCCGGACCAGTCACGGACCAAATGCTCATGCGAAGGCCATCGCCCGGCCATGCAACGCCCCGGCGCACGCCGTCACTCAGGGGGTGAGCCCAGCTCGCCGCGCAGCCGTCGGGCCCTGAGTACCAGTTCCAGCTCGAAGCGGCGGTCGGGGTCGGCGACCTCGTCGCCCCACAGCTCTCGGATCTGGCGCAGTCGGTAGCGTACGGTCTGCGGATGCACCCCGAGCCGGGCTGCGATCTCCGTGGCGCCGCCCCGGGTTTCGAGCCAGGCGAGCAGCGTCTCGGCGAGGTGGCGGGCCTGGGCGGGGCCGCAGGTGAGCAGGGGGGCCAGTCGGCGCCGGTCGAGGTCGCCGAGGAGCTCCTCGGCCGGAAGCAGGATCAGCATCTCGGTGTAGTCCGTGCACTGGATCACTTCGCCACCGGGCAGGAGGCCGCGCTCGATGAGCTGTACGGCGGTGGCCGCCCATCTCAGCGACTTCGGCGCCTGGGCGAGCGGTACGGAGGGACCCAGCGCCCCGGACCAGCCGGCGGTGGCGCGTCGCAGCAGTTCGGACCGCCCGGCCGCGTCCGGCTCGGGGACGACCATACGGGGCTGCTCGCGCTCCATGTCGAGCAGGACGTCTTGGCCGACGGCCGGGGCCAGGGCCTCACGAGCGGGCCTCAAAAGCACGGCGACGGCGACCCGGTGGGGCAGGGGCCAGCCGATCCTGGCGCAGCGTTCGGCGAGCGCGGTCGACCGGTCCGCACGCGGCGATTCTGTGAGTAGTTGGTCCAGCAACTGGCGTTGCAGCCGCATACGTTCGCTGGCCTGCCGTGCCACGGCCTCGGCGTAGCCGCGCATGGTCTCGGCGACGATGCCGTCCAGGTACTCGAAGACGGACTCGGCCACCTCGTACATGGCGGGAGCCGGAATGCCGACCTTGTCGCCGAGCTCGGCGAGGCGTCGCCAGGCGAGCTTGACGCCGAGCCGGTAGATGGCCTGGAGCGAGTCGAGGCTGCGGCCGGAGAGGACCTGGCCACGGCCGAACTCCTGGAACACATAGGGGAGTTCGCGGTGCGGGTCGAGCCCGTCGGTCATGCTCCCGACGAACTGCTCAAGTGCGCGCCGAATGCCGACGAGTGCCAGCGGCTCACCCGATTCGTCGAGGGTGAGCGGCAGTCCTGGGTACTCCCGGCGGATCTGGCGCAGGATCGACCGGGCGAGGTCGGGGACCTCGGCGAGCGCGAGCTCCGCGAACCGGCGCACTTGCGGCCGGGGCACCTTGCGCCAGGCGGAGTCGGTCGCCGTGGTGGGCACTAGGGGGATCCCGACGCCGAAGTGGCCGCCGGGAAGGTGACCAGCGGGTCGTTCGGCTGATCCGGGGTGGTGCCGAGCAGGGCGACGATGCCGAAGGACACTGCGATCGCGAGCGCGGCGGCGAGTACTGCGGTGAGTACGACGATGGGGAGTCTGGGCATGGCGCGGGAAGCCCTTCCATCTGGCAACGCACCGGCCCGGTTTCGACAACAGGCAAGCATGGACGTGACATTGACACTCCGTCAAGTCCGCCCTACGGTTCCCGGCCCATACGTTGCCGTTTGCGGCGACGCCCCCCACGTGCACACACCTGAGATACCCGAACCCTCCCCCGGAGGCACACATATGAGCCGCACTGTGTCACGCCTGACGCTCGTCTCACTCGGGCTCGGCGTCTTTCTGCTGACCCTCGCGCCCCTGCTCGCCTGGTACGTCACACCGCACGCGAAGCGCACCCCCATCAACGTGCACATCACGACCGTCTCCACCGGCAACGGCAGCTACTTCGACATCGGCTCGCTCTCCGTGCGCCACGACCAGACGCTCACCATCACTCGGCGGGTCCTGGGGAACGTGGCCGCCAGCAAGAGCAGCGGCCGCGCAGTATGGGACGTCTCGACGACCATCGACACCCCGCGCACCCTGCCCCTGGCCGACCCGCACAAATCGCTCCAGTGGACCACCGAACGCTGGGTCACCGACCGGCGCACCAACGCCCCGGTCCACTGCTGCCAGGAGGCCCCGGTTCCGCACCAGGGGGACGCGTACCTCAAATTCCCCTTCGACCTGCGCAAACACACCTACCAGTGGTGGGACGCCGCGCTGAGGGGGACCGTGCCGCTGCACTACACCGGCACCCGTGCAGTCCTCGGACACAAGGGCTATCGCTACACCGGAACCGTGCCGCCCACCCGGGTCGACACCCGCCAGGTCCCCGGCATCCTCGTCGGCCTGCCGCGAAGCCCGCAGGTCCAGGCCGAGGAGTGGTACGCGAACCCGGCGATCGACCTGGTGGTCGACCCACGCACCGGCCGTGTGCTCGACGCCGCGATCTCACCGGTGAAGACCCTGCGCGCTCCGGGCGGGGCGACGGACGCGGTGACCCTGCTCCAGGGCGACCGGCTGGAGTTCGACGGGCAGACCCAGCGCCAACAGGTGGACCTCGCGGCGAAGGACAACCGCAAACTGCTCCTCATCGGCACCGTCGCGCCGCTGACCGGGGCCGGAGCGGGCACCCTGCTCACAGCAACGAGCGCGGGCCTGGTGGTGTTCGGACTGCGGAAATCGCCACGGTTGGCACGAAGGGGCGAAACACCGGAGTCACCGGGATCCGGAATTGTCACCCCGGTGAGTAGCCGACCGGAAGGCACCGGCGAAAACTGAGCACACCACACACCAATCCCGTACGCACACCCCGGACGACATGCCACACGCTCCGCCCTGAGCCGCGTTGGAGCACCCGTGTCCCAGAACGTACAACCACATGCTTCCCGGCAGCCCGGCGTCCAGCCCGCTGCCTCCCGCGACCGCCGGAGGGCGACGGGAGCCCGGGTGCGACGAGGGGGCGCCGGATGGTCCGGCGCCCCCATTTTTTCGGCTGTGTCGTCAGACGGCCGGGGCCGCGGCGGCCGAGGTACCGGGCCGCGGTGCGAGCAGTCGCTCGGCGAACACGCCGAATATCAGGCCGAATCCGGTCCACAGCACGACCTGCATGCCGAGAGAGGCCATCCGGAACTCCCAGAGCACAGCGGCCGGGAAGGCGCCCTTCACCGCGTCGCCGTTGTCCGGCAACACAGCGAACAGAACGGCCATGACCACGGCGAAGCCCGCTCCCGCCGCCACGCTCGCGTTCCAGTTCCCCAGCCTGGGAGCGAGCCGCCGCCCTATGACCACGCACCCCACCCCGACCAGGACGCTGAGCAGGATCATCAAGAAGAACAGCGTGGTCCGCTTCCCGATGGTGTCGGGGTTGCCGACGGCCGGCGGGGTCGCCGGGTACTTCAGGTACGGCACCAGGTACACGGTGACGAAGACACCGGCTGCCGTGAACGCGGCCGTGGCCCGTGGACCGAAGCGGCCGGTCCGGCCGTGGGCGAAGGCGAAGGCCAGCGAGGCGATCCCACCGAGCGCGACGCCGTAGACGAGCAGGCCGGTCGCCAGGCCGAAGGTGGACTGGACGGCGCGACTGACGAGTTCTTCCTCCTCGTCCGCCGCCGGTACCGCGGCATCGCCGCCGTGGTGCCCGCTGTGGCTGCCGGTCGGTGCGGCGTGCGCGGCGGACTGGGCCTGCTCCACCGCGATGGCGTCATCAATGGACGGCTCGGCCACGACGTAGGCGAACGCGAAAGCGATCAGACCGGCCAGCAGGCCCGCGAGCATGCCGCGGACGAGGAGCTGCCTGACAGATATTGCATGCATGGTGTTGCTACCTCTGCGTCGTCAGTGGCAGGGGAAGCCGAGGATGTGGCGGCCGTCGTGCACCCACTCATGCACGTCCTCGCCGGAGAAGACGGCCGTGGCGCCCTGTTCGGCGCCGACGAAGTACAGGGCGATCAGCATCAGCGTGCCGACGAACAGCGCCCACGGAAGGACCGAGCGCACGGGGAGCGGGGAGCCTGCTTCGAGGACCGGAGCGACGGCGGGGACAGCGGTGGACTGAGCCATGGCGGCAGAACCTCCTTGGGAACGACGCGTCCCATTGGGTGGAGCATGGACGACGGCCATCGGGTCTGACTGGCCGGCTCCTGCCGCTGACGGCGGCGGTCCCGGCTACACAGTGGCGCGACCGTGCCGGAGTCTCACCGGGCTTCCGTCCTGCCGTCGTTGATCAACCTGGCGAGCCTACCGTGCACGCGTCATCCGACCAAGAGACGTCCTTGGTCCGGAACCGTTTCGTGCAGGGGCGCCGTCGTCCTTCACCACCCCTCAACCTGCGGTTGGAGAAGCTCGCTGCCTGCGTGGGGAGGCCCCTCCCCACGGTGAACGGACAGCGTGGGCGCTCATCCGGGCCACTTGGGCCACAGGGGCCTGCCACGTCTCCAGGGCGTACTTGATCTCCGTGAGTACATCCGCCGCCTCCGCCCCGTCGATGACCCGGTGGTCGAAGGTCAAGCTGAGCCGCATCACCGGGGCGACCATCATCTGGCCGTCGCGGGCCAGGGCACGTTCGGCTATCTGCCCCAATCCCAGGGTCACCGTGGTCCCGCCGACCGAGTGGAAACCGTCCACCGGCCGGTGCCCCAAGGAGGTGACCGCGAAGGTCCCCATCAGTGCCGCGCGCCCCGCCAGCGGCCGCACGCTGAGTCGGAAGGCCAGCCGGGCCAGCGGTCGGGGAAGGCGGTGCAGCATCCGCATCGAGGCGAACTCGGGCATAGTGACTGGGTCGCCCACCCGGAAATGCTGTACCCGCTGCTGTATGGCGTCGATGCCCATCCGGTGCACGTCCTGCAGAACCGTCGAGACCACCACCCGTTGGCCGTTGATGGTCTTGTCCAGCGCGATCTTCCCGTTTACCGACTCGTACCATGCCATCCGCGGTCGCAGGCGCCCGCGGATCGCGGCGTTGGCATCGGGATGCCCAGCCAGCGCCCGCCCCGCCGCGGAAAGCCCGGACGCCGCCTCTCACCCGTGATTCACCGTGCCGGATACAACTAAAGCCTGTGTTAAGCGACACTGAAGTGCCAGATGGTGGCGACGGGTTGGGTGTCGACGGTGGGGGGCGCCCCGGCCGCGCGCGGCGCCGTCCCGCGAATTCCCTTGAGGCTGAAGACTGTTCGCAGCACCTCAGGCTCCGGGCGTGGCCGCCCTTCTCAGCCAGCTCGCGGGATGCGCCGTCCTGATGAGCGGCGGGGCACGCGCTCATCGGATCCCGCTCAGCGCGCAGGTGCCCGGTCCGGTGCGGTGGGCCAGGCGGGGTGCAGGTCGTCGACGACGTAGTCGTGGGTGTGCCGCCAGCCGCCCGGCACGCTGGTGGCGCCGGTCAGGTGCGGGTCGTCGGGGGCCATCGCCGTGTGCAGGTGGGCGACCTCGGACGGGTCGTGTGCGGGCCACAGCCGTACCGCGAGGAGTCCGGCGCTGAGCGCGATCGCGCCCAGGGCGACCACGGCGGCCTGGAGACCGGCCGCCGCGCCGAGCCAGCCCGCCAGGGGGTAGGTGAGCAGCCAGCAGCTGTGGGAGAGGGAGAACTGGGCGGCGAACGCGGAGGTGCGCTCCTGCGGCGGGACCGAGCGGCGGATGAGCCGTCCGGTGGGGGTGAGCACCATCGAGCAGGCGGCGCCGAACGCCGCCCAGGCCACCAGGAGCGCGGGCCAGCGCCAGCCGCCGGAGTGGGCCGCGGTGATCGCGCCGAGCCCGGCGAAGACCGCGGTGAGCAGGAGGGCGCCGCGCAGCATCACCGCGCGGTCGGACGCCCGTTGCAGGATCCGGGGCAGCAGCAGGGCCACGGCCATGGAGCCCGCGCCGTACGCGCCGAGCGCGAAGGGTACTTGGCTCGCGGAGCGGCCGAGGTGGTCGCGTACGTACACGACGCTGTTGACGGTGACGGTCGCGCTGGCGGCGGCCACCGCGAGGTTCAGGGCCAGCAGGGCGCGCAGGCGCGGGACGGCGAAGAAGAGGCGGGTCCCGGCGGTGGCTTTCGTGTACACACCGCCGGTGCGCAGCGCGGCCGGGGCGGGCTTGGGCAGGACGGCGGAGACGACCAGCGCGGCGGAGGCGAGGAAGCCCAGCATCGTGCCCGCGAACAGCCAGTTGTACGTGATCAGCGTCAGCAGGGCGGCGGCGAGGGCCGGGCTGAACAGGCTTTCCAGGTCGTAGGCGAGCCGGGACATGGAGAGCGCCTGGGTGTAGTCGCGCTCCTCGGGCAGGATGTCGGGGATGACGGCCTGGAAGGTCGGGGTGAACGCGGCGGAGGCGGACTGGAGGAGGAAGACCAGGACGTACACCTGCCAGACCTGGTCGACGAACGGCAGGAAGAGGGCGACACCGGCCCGGGTCAGGTCCGCGCCCACCATCAGGGTGCGGCGCGGCAGCCGGTCGGCTATCGCGCCGATCGCGGGGGCGATCAGGACGTACGCCACCATCTTGATCGCGAGCGCGGTGCCCAGCACCGACCCGGCGTCGGCGCCCGCCATGTCATAGGCGAGCAGGCCGAGCGCGACCGTGGCCAGGCCGGTCCCGACGAGGGCGATGACCTGGGCGGCGAAGAGGTGTCGGTAGGCGCGGTTGCGCAGTACGGAGAGCATGCGGCGAGTCCCTGGGCCGTACGGTCTGAGGTAAGCCACTATACGTACATGTGCGCAGCTGCGCACCTATAGAACGCGAGCTCTCCCCCGGAGGTGTCCGCATGCCCTCGCCCGGGCCCTACGCTGTAGTCATGCCTGACCGCGACCCCGTTTCACCTGCACCAAGTGCGCATCTGCATGTCCCCGACAGTGCACGGCTGGCGGCGGCGACCGGGGTGTTCGCCCTGCTCTCCGACGTGACCCGGCTGCATCTGCTGTGGCTGCTTGCCATGGACGAGGCGGACGTGGGGTCGCTCGCCCAGCAGTGCGAGGCGTCCCGCACCGCGGTGAGCCAGCACCTGGCGAAGCTGCGGCTCGCCGGGCTGGTCGAGACCCGCCGCGAGGGGCGGCACATCGTCTACCGCCTCACCGACGGCCATCTGCGTCGCCTCGTCCTGGAAGCCCTCAGCCACGCCGACCACCGCGTCAGCGGCCAGGCTCCGCACGACTGATCCGGGGCACGGGCCGGCACATGGGAAAGGTGCGGACGGGCGTGCCTGTGACGATGGTGGGGTAGGGACGTGCCCCAGGCACGACCGCCGTGGGAGGAGCGACACCCATGGACCACCACACCCATACCGACCGAACGCACAGCCACGCCCGCGCTTCCGGCCACGGGCACGGCCCCACCGTCGGCCGCTGGGCCCGGCTGCACCACCGGGCCGCCCACCTGGTCACTCCGCACAGCCATGAGGCCATGGACAAGGTCGACTCCGCGATGGAGGCATCGGCGGAGGGCATGCGGACGCTGTGGCGCTCGCTGGCCATTCTCGGCGTAACCACCGTGATCCAGGCGGCGGTCGTCGCGCTCTCCGGATCGGTGGCCCTGCTGGGGGACACCATTCACAACGCGGCCGACGCGCTGACCGCGATCCCGCTGGGCATCGCCTTCGTGCTGGGCAGGCGGGCGGCAACCCGGCGCTACACCTATGGGTACGGCCGCGCCGAGGACCTGGCGGGCATCGCCATCGTGCTGACCATCGCGGCCTCTTCGGCACTCGCCGCCTACGAGGCCGTCGCCCGGTTGCTCAACCCCCGCGACATCACGCATCTGTGGGCCGTCGCCGTCGCCGCGGTGGTCGGTTTCCTCGGGAACGAGTGGGTGGCTCGCTACCGGATCGGCACCGGCCGGAGGATCGGATCGGCGGCTCTGGTGGCCGACGGGCTGCACGCCCGCACCGACGGCTTCACGTCGCTCGCCGTGCTGCTGGGAGCGGGCGGTGCCGCGATCGGCTGGCGGGCGGCGGACCCGATCGTCGGCCTGCTGATCACCGTGGCGATCCTGCTGGTGCTCAAGGACGCGGCCCGCGAGGTCTACCGGCGGCTGATGGACTGCGTCGACCCGGCCCTGGTCGACGCCGCCGAGCGGTGCCTGGCCGAAGTGGAGGGGGTCCGCGGCACCGGTCGGGTGCGGATGCGGTGGATCGGCCACACGCTGCACGCCGAGGCGGACATCGTGGTGGATCCGTCGCTGACCGTCGTGCAGGCACACCGCTTGGCAGTCGCCTCCGAGCACGCCCTCATCCACGCGGTTCCGCGACTTGCCACCGCGACCGTCCATGTCGACCATCCCCCCGTCGACGGCGGGCCGGACCCGCACGCCGCGCTGGCCCACCACCACAGCGGTCCGGGCCCGGCGGTCTGACCTCGCGTGGGGCCGCGCCGTGCGACACGGCCCCACCTATCGGCAGAACCGTTACTGCTGGCTGCTGCGACGGCGTACGAAGTAGACGGCCGCCCCGACCAGGACGACGGCACCGACACCGATGCCCGTCCAGGCACCGGCCGACAGGCCGCCGTCATCGTCCTTGTCGGCCTTCGCGGACGCCTCGGCGGGCGTAGTACGCGGCGACGCGGTGGCCGTGACCGGAGCCGAGGCGGTGGGGGAACCGCTCGGCGTGGAGCCGGCGGCCGGCTTCGCGCCCTGCGCGGCGGGCTTCAGCTTGAGGACGGGGGCGGGGGACTCGCTGTTGGCGCCGACTTCGATCCAGCGGTCGACACGCTTGTCGCTGTAGGTCTGGAGCGTCTTGAACGCCAGCTCCGCCGCATCCGGCAGCTGGCGCACGGTGATCGCGTACTGGGCGTTCTTGCCCGGGGCGATGGCCGGTCCCTTGACGGTGTAGCCGTCGGGGTCGGCGGTCAGCTGCCAGTCCTTGGGCCCTTCGGCGAGCTTCACATCGCCGGGGGCGATGCCCTGGGGCAGGACCACGCGCAGTTCGGTGATCCCGGCCGTGGTCGACTCCGACTCCGCGTCGAAGCTGACCTTCACGTTCTGGGCGAGCGCCTGGGCGCCCTCCGACTCGACCTCGACATGGGCGAGCGCCGGGACGGCGGTGAGCAGGACGGAGGCGGCGGCCAGCGTGGTGGCGAAGCCGGTGCGGCGCAGTACGCGTGAGGGCACGGTGGAACGGGACATGGGTGTCTCCGAAAAGTGGGTGTACGGAATCCCGGGGGCGCGCGGCCGTTCCCGAGGCAGGTCAGAAGGCGGGCGTCGGACGCGCCGCCGGGGGACCCCGCCGTACCACCACATCCCTCAGCACACCGGCGTGCGGCGGGGGTTGCACCCGCGGGGGCAAAGGCACACGGTGTCGGCCCGCTGCATGAGTACGGAGACGAGTACGGCCGCGACGGCGTGCGCGGCGGTCATCGCCAGTGAGTGGTGCAGGCGCTCGTGCCAGGCCCCGTGTGCACCGCCGTGCATGGCGGGCATGTCGGCCGTACCCGCCCCGTGGTGCGTACCCGCCCCGAGCCAGGTGTGCAGAGCGGCCTGTGCGACGGCGTTCACCGCCGCGACGGCGAGGAGGGAGCGCGGCCGCCGCGCCCCCAGCAGGCCCACCCCGAACAGCGCCAGGGCCGCGGGCAACGCTCGTACCCACGGCACCGGACCGTCCGCGACCAGATGGTGCGCGCTGATCCCCAGCACGGTGGCGACCACCGCGAACGCCGTTGCCCGGGTCGCGGGCAGCGGTGCGCGTGATTCGGACCTACGGTGCGGGCGCATGGCCCGCCCATCATGCGGCATGGCCGCCGCGTCCGGGGCCCGAGCTGTGCAACTGCTCCGATCTTGACAAGAGTCCGCGTGTCACCGCAACGGAGCCATGCCGGTGCGTCAGCCCGCCACGGCCACGAGAGCGGGGCGCGGGGTGAGCTGCCCGCTGCGGTGCAGCCAGGCGACGTTCGTCCTGGGCCCGGACAGACGGCGCTTCCGGGCCCGGACCCGGGTGGCAGCAGGTTCCATGCGGGGTGCGGATACGGCCAATCGGAGGGGCACGCGCCGACCGCGAGCGCACCGGGCCTCGAAACGTGCGCGGGGCATGCCCTGGACCGCGATCCGGAGGAGCCACTGTGCGCCGGTGTCGCACAAGCATCGCTCGGCCGTCACACGGTCGTCACACCGCTGTCGTCGTCCCATCGAACTCACCGGCTGCTGGATGGCTTGAATCACGCGACTCAACCCCCCACTCCCGTACCGCCGTTGATCACGTCTCTCGCACCTCACATACTGCGCTGACCGGCCCGCCGGGCGCCGTTGCGCCCCCGGCTGGAAATGACCACTCGACCTCATCCCAAGCTCCTGGGGGAGACTTGCGCGCACACGTGCAGAGAGCACGCGCCCTCACCATCGCAGCGGCCACCTCGGTGGCCCTCGTGGCGGGCATGACCGGCCCCGCGGCGGCCATCGCCGCGTCCACGACGACCACACCGCAGACCACACGCATCGACGGCAACCAGCGGATCCAGCTCATCACGGGCGACCGCGTGGTGGTCGGCGCCGAGGGGCAGGTGGTGGGCTTCGAGCCCGCCAAGGGCCGTGAGCGCATACCCGTACAGGTGCAGAGGGCCAGGGGCCACACCCTGGTGCTGCCCAGTGACGCGCAGCGCCTGATCGCCACGGGCAAGCTGGACCAGCGGCTCTTCGATGTCACCGAGCTCACCAACCCGCTGCTGCGCAAGAGCCATCGCGACGGGCTCAAGCTGATCGTGCAGTACGACGGGGGCGCCGGTGCCGTGCGGGCCGCGGTGCGTTCGGCCGGTGACACCCAGCTGCGGCGCACGTTCCCGTCCATCAACGCCGACGCCATCCGTACGTCGCGGGACGACGTGGCCAGGGTGTGGGCGGCGCTGACCGACCAGCGGAAGAACGGCGTGCGCGCCACCGCCTCCGGCATCGGGAAGGTGTGGCTGGACGGAGTGCGCACGGCGAGCCTGGACCGGAGCGTCAGGCAGATCGGCGCCGACAAGGCGTGGGAGGCCGGGTACGACGGCAAGGGCGTCAAGATCGCCGTCCTGGACACCGGCGTCGACAAGACCCACGACGACCTGAAGGACCAGGTCGTCGGTGAGAAGAACTTCTCCGCCTCCCCCGACACCGCGGACCACGTCGGGCACGGCACCCACGTCGCCTCGATCGCCGCCGGTACCGGGGCCAAGTCCGGCGGCAAGTACAAGGGTGTCGCCCCCGGCGCCGAGGTCATCAGCGGCAAGGTGCTGAACGACGAGGGAAACGGGGACGACTCCAGCATCATCGCGGGTATGGAGTGGGCCGCCGCCGAGGGCGCGGACGTGGTCAACCTCAGCCTCGGCAGCCCCGACTCCCCCGGCGTCGACCCGATGGAGGCGGCGGTCAACAGGCTGTCCGCCGAAAAGGGGATCCTGTTCGCCGTCGCGGCGGGCAACGACGGCGAGGCCGGCGACTCGACGGTCGGCTCGCCGGGCAGCGCGGACGCCGCGCTGACCGTCGGCGCCGTCGACAAGGACGACAAGCCGGCGCCCTTCTCCAGCATCGGCCCGCGCACCGGCGACGGCGCCGTCAAGCCGGACGTGACCGCGCCCGGCGTCGCCATCACCGCGGCGGCCGCCCCCGGCAGCGCGATCGACACCCGCCCCGGGACGCCTCACCCGGCACCCGGCTACCTGACGATCGACGGCACCTCCATGGCCACCCCGCACGTGGCGGGGGCAGCGGCGATCCTGAAGCAGCAGCACCCGGGCTGGAAGTCCACCGAGCTCAAGGGCGCGCTGACCGCGTCCACCAAGGGCGGTGACTACACCGCGTACCAGCAGGGCTCGGGCCGCGTCCGGGTCGACAAGGCACTGGCCCAGAGCGTGATCGCCGACCCGGTCTCGCTGAGCTTCGGCGTCGCGCAGTGGCCGCACACCGACGACCAGCCCCTCACCAAGAAGATCAGCTACCGCAACCTCGGGACCAGCGACGTCACCCTCGACCTGTCGGTGTCCACGCTGGACCCGGCTGGCAAGCCGGCCCCGGCCGGGTTCTTCAAGCTCGGCGCCACCAAGGTCACCGTGCCCGCCGGCGGCAAGGCCGAAGTCGATCTGACCGCCGACACCAGGATCGGCGACGCCGACGGCACCTCCTCCGGGTACGTCACCGCCACCGGCGCGGGCCAGTCCGTCCGTACGGCCGCGGCGGCCGTACGCGAGGCGGAGTCCTACGACCTCACGCTCCGGACCATCGGCCGCGACGGCACCGATGCCCAGAACTTCTCCAACTCCCTGATCGGCGTCGCCGGCCCCGGCAAGGGTTTCCAGGCCAACATCAGGGACGAGCCGGGCGCGCACAAGATCCGTGTCCCCAAGGGCTCGTACGTGTTCAACGCGGCCGTCTACCAGGACCCGGAGGACCTCACCAAGGGCACCGACTGGATCGCCCAGCCCAAGCTGGAGGTCACCGGCGACACGACGGTCACCGCCGACGCGCGCACCACCAAGCCGGTGGACATCACCGTGCCCGGCCTCAGCAAGGTCGACTTCGGAGTGCCGTACTACGAGCTCGCGACCGACATCGGCTCCGTCGGCAACGGCTGGGAGCTGCGCGACTACACCAACTTCCGCACCGCCCACATGGGTCCGGCCGTGACCGACGGGTCGCTCGTGCAGACCTGGAGCGCCAACTTCCTCAAGGACGCCACCACCCAGTACGCGGTGGCCTTCGGCGGCAGGACGAGCAGGCTCGGGACCGGCTACAGCAAGCACGTGAAGGCGAGCGAGCTGGCCACGCTCAAGGTCGGCCTCGGTGCCTCGGCTCCCGGGAAGACCACGCTCGCCTACCCCCACCCGCATCTGCCGGGCGCGCCGGAGACCATCGGGTTCTCGGACCTGCAGACCGCGGCGAGCACCCGCACGCTTCTCCTCTCCACGGGCGATGGCATCAAGTGGCTGACGAAGTTCGACCAGTGGGGCGAGCGGGGCGAGTGGGGCTATCCGACCGAGGCGTCCTACCAGATGGTCGAGGCGAAGCGTTACGAGGCGGGCAGGAAGTACCAGGAGACGTTCAACACCGGCGTCTTCGGCCCGCTCCTCGGCAAGGGCATGGGCGTCTTCCGCACCGCCCCCGACCCGGCCACGGGTGAGCAGCGGATCCACGGCTCCCTGCCGCTCTTCGCCGACGGCCAGGGCCACGCGGGCTCCTCGACGTATACCTCGGCCAGGTCGACGCTGTACCGCAACGGCGTCAAGGTCGGCGAGAACGACGACCCGCTGAGCGGCCAGAAGCCCTTCAAGGTCGACTCCACCGACGCCGAGTACCGGCTGACGGCCTCCGTCGAGCGCTCGGCGAAGGTCGCCGAGGCCTCCACCCGCGTCGACACCAGCTTCACGTTCCGCTCCGAGCAGGTCGCGGCCACCACGGCGCTCCCGGTCTCCACGGTCCGCTTCGCGGCCCCCGTCGACCTCGCCTCGCGCGCTCCGGCGGGCAAGCCGGTCCAGATCCCGGTGACCGTGCAGGGCTCGGCGGCCGGCAAGAACCTCAAGTCGCTCACCGTGTCCGTCAGTTACGACGACGGGAAGACCTGGCAGCTCGTGAAGGTCGAGAACGGCAGGATCTCCGTGAAGAACCCCGCGAAGGACAAGGCCATCTCGTTCCTCGCCACGGTCACGGACAAGCAGGGCAACAAGTCGACGCTAACGATCCACAACGCGTACTACGGCAAGTGACGTTGCCCCGGTGACGTATTTCGGGTGACGACGACGTGCTGGAAAGCGTTCAAGGACGCTTTTCAGCACGTTCGTTCGCTGAGCCGATGGGTTCTTGAAAAGAGCACTACCCTGAGCGGCGCCCGACCTGTGCCCTGCCCGCCAGGCGCCTCCCTCCGCCCTGCGCCGGACGCATCCGGGTCCTGCTGTCACCCGGACAGGTCCCTGAACATCCCGCAACCCGTGATCGTCAGCATCGTTATGCGGGCCGAGAGCACCGACCCGATCACCGGGGACGAGGACAGGGTGGCCGAGAGAACATGACTGACACGCTGCCGCATGACGCCGGGCTCTGGCGCGGTGTCGAATCCGGGGCGGAGGACGAGGAGTTCCTCGGGCTCCTGCGGGCGGGGACCGCGCTCGTCGAACCCGTACTGCGCGAGGCCGTGGGGCGGCTGCACGTGTCCCTCGCCTCGGTGTGCCGGTACCACCTGGGGTGGGACGGCGCGCCTTCAGTGGCAGGGACCGGCAAGCGCGTCCGGCCCGTGCTCGCGCTCCTCTCGGTGCGTTCGGCCGGTGCTCCCGAGCGGTTCGCCGCCGTCGCGGGCACCGCGGTCGAGCTCGTGCACCAGCTCTCCCTGCTTCACGACGACATCATGGACGGCGACACGGAGCGGCGCGGCAGGCCCACCGCCTGGGCGCACTTCGGCACCGGAGCCGCCGTGCTCACCGGTGACGCCCTCGTCGTCCAGGCCGTCGCCACCATCTTTCACGCACGCGCCCCCGGGGCCTCCGCCGCCACCGAGGAGCTGATCGCCGCCGTGGAGCAGATGGTGGCGGGACAGGCGGAGGACCTCGCCCTGGAACACCGCTCCGCCCATGAGGTGTCCGTGCCCCGGTACGTGGGCATGGCGCGCGGCAAGACCGGGGCGCTGTTCGGCTGCGCGGCGGCGCTCGGCGCCGTTCTCGCGGAGGCGTCCCCGCCCGTCGTACGGGCCCTGCGCGCCGCCGGTAGCGATCTCGGCGTGGCGTTCCAGATCCTTGACGATGTGCTTGGGCTCTGGGGTGACGGGGCGCTTACCGGCAAGCCCGTTGGCACGGATCTGGTGCGTGGCAAGAAGACCCTTCCTCTGGTGTTGGCCGCCGGATCGGACACGGCCGACGGGCGGCGGCTCGCTGCCCTCCTCGGGCCCGCCCCACTGCCGCCCGCCCTTGTCCCTGAGGTCATGGGCCTGCTCGACGCCACGCGCAGCCGGGAACGCGCCGAGGAGGTGGCGGCTCGCCATGTGGCGTCGGCCATGGCCGCCCTGGACGCCGCCGAACTCCCCACGGACGTACGGCAGCAGTGGCACTCGCTCATCGGTGGGCTGTCGCAGCGCCGAAGCTGACGCCGGAAGGGGACAAAGGGGGACAGCGGAAGGAGACACCTTGACGTCCGGACCGTTCGCCCTGCGCGTGCTCGACCTGCACAAGGCCTATCGGTCGCACCGCGTGCATCAGCATCTGCGCTGGTTCCGGACGGCCTACCGTCTGGACGGAACCGGCCGCGCCGACGAACTGCTCGACGAGCTGCGCTTCGCCGAGTACCGGCACACCCGGGTCGAGGTGCTCAGCGGAGGGACCCGGCAGAAGCTGAATCTGACCCTGGCGCTCATGCACGACCCCGATGTGCTGCTGCTCGACGAGCCGTACCAGGGGTTCGACTGGGAGACGTATCTGCGGTTCTGGGACGTCGCCGCGCGGTTGCGTGAGCGGGGCCGCTGTGTGCTCGTCGTGTCGCATCTGGCCTGGGACGCCGGACGGCTGGACGTCGTCCACCGGCTGAAGGACGGAGTGGCCGCGCCCTGGAACGCGGAGGAGCACACCGCCGTCACGCAGGGAGCGTCGCGTTGACACGGGCGTGGGAGGTGTTCCGTACCGGCGCCGTCTTCGCGCTCCTCGAACACGCCCGCAACCGCCTCGCCATCGTCCTGGTCGTCGTCTACATCCCGCTCTGGCTGACGCTGGAGCACTGGTTCGTCACGCCGGTGCCCGCGCGGTTCCTGCTGCGCGCGACCGGTCGTACCGTGACCGTCGACGGCAACCACCTGACGATGGTGTCCGGGGCCGTCAACACGGTGACGCTCATCGTCGGGTTCATGATGTTCATGACGACCTTCAAGGCTCTCGCCTTCGACAGCAGACTCGCGCTCGCCGGATACCCCCGCGCCTGTCTGCTGGTGAGCAAGGTCATCGCCATGACGGTCGCGTCAGCCCTGGTCGCGGGGTACGCCACGCTCGTCGTGTGCTGGTACTGGGACCCGGTCCGGCCCGCCCTCCTCGCCCTCGGCCTGTTCACCGCCGCCCTCAGCTACGGCGGCATCGGCATCCTGCTGGGCGCGTTCCTGCGCAGCGACCTGGCGGGGCTCTTCGTCATCATCATGACCAGCCTGCTGGACACGATGCTCCAGAACCCGATGAGCAACGCGGAAGCCGATAAGCAAGGGCTCCAGTTCCTGCCCGGCTACGGGCCCACGCAGGTCGGCTTCGCCGCCGGTTTCACGTCCACGGACGCCTCGTTCGGGCATCTGCTGCTCGGTCCCGCGTGGTTCCTGCTCATGTGGGCCCTCGGGACAGCGGCCTTCTTCGTACGGACCCGCAACCACCTTCGGGTTCCGTCCTGACCACCGACAGCGAGCCCCGTGTGAACCGCCACGCCATCCGCTTCACCGACACCTGGCGCACACCGCTCGCACCGGACACCGTGTACGCCAAGCTCGCCGACATCGCGGCCTACCCCCAGTGGTGGCCGAGCTTCCGCTCCGTACGGCTGACCGGGGAGCGGGAGTACGAGGTCACCATCCGGTCCCTCCTGCCGTACGAACTCACCTTCCGCATGACGCCGGTCGTCGAGGACCCCGCCGCGCGCGTGCTGGAGGCGGCGCTCGACGGCGACATCGCCGGCAGCGTCCGCTGGGCGGTGATCCCCGACGAACGCAGCGGCTGCGTGGCCCACTTCGCCCAGCACGTCACCGTCCGCAAGGCCGCGCTGCGGCGCTGGATGCCGCTGGCGCGCCCGTTCTTCCACCTCAACCACGCCGTGGCGATGCGGGCCGGGCGGTGCGGCCTGACCGGCCTGGCACACGAGTAGGCCCGGCAGGCCAGGGCGGGTCCTACTTGTTCGGGTCCCGGAAGCGGCCGAACGCCTTCGTGAGGGCGCCCAGCGGCGAGCCGTCCGGCTTGGCCGGCCTCGGCGCGGGCAGCCGGGGCACCCCGTCACCACCGGTCGCCTCGGCCAGCGCGGCCTGCGCCGCCTCGGCTGCCTCCCGGTACAGGTCACGGGAGTTCGTCATGGCGTCGAGCGCCTCGGCGTACTTGGTGACCATGCCCTGGGCGTGGACGAGTTCCTCGTCCGGGGTGAGCAGGTGCCAGCCCTGGCGCAGCCGTGTCAGGGCCCTCTCGGCGTCGGCCGGCAACGGGCGCGGCAGGGCGGCGAACTCCTTGATCCTGTCGAGGAGTTCGGTGGGTTCCGAGCCGTCGAGGAAGACACTGCGCACCGTGAAGCGGTCCGCGTCGTACTCGGGGCCCTGTGGCGTCGTGGGCAGGACGACGGCGCCGCCGCGCGGCATCCGCACGCCCAGCTCCCGCTTCATCGCGAAGTCGGCGATCTGCGCCTGCTCCGGTGTGCTCCGGTGCTCGACCACCCGGTGGCGCAGGCTCGGCGGCAGGAACGCCGAGACCGGCTGCTGCCCCGCCGCGTCCGGTGTCATCGCCTCGTGCACCACGACATGGATGAACCAGCTCTGCCGGCTGCAGTCCCGCAGCCGGTGGCGCAGCTCGTCGTCGTCCTTCGGCAGCTGGTTCGTCGTCCGTAGCCGCACGCCCGGCACCGTGTCGTGGTCCCAGGCGATCCGGTCGCTGTCGGGCCAGAACATGGTGACGGGCGAGGGCCAGTGTGTCTCCCAGGCCCGCTCCGCCTCGGCGGCGAGGACCCAGGTGACGCCCTCGCCTTCCTTGCGGCGGCCCTCGGGGTCGTACAGGGTCAGCTGGGCCCGCACCGTGACGTCGTCGGCCACGCGCCAGCGGGCCTCGAAGAGGCGGCGGGCCGACGGGCCGGGGTCGGCGGACTCGTCGCGCGGGTGCAGGACGGTGGAGCGCGCCGCCTCGACGGGGTCGAGGTCCAGGAAGCCGTCGAGCACCCCGGCCGCCTTGAGGGCGATCAGGTTGCGCCGGACGTCCTGTTCGGGCTCGGGCCCGAGGTGGCGCGCGCGCCCCAGCCACGCGGTGTCGGGGACGGTGGTCGAGGAGGTGCTCTTCTTGGCCATGGAGTCGTTCTCTAGGTGATCGGGGCCAGACCAGTATCCTCCGTCAATCTGCAGATGGAAGCGGTACCAGGTCTACTTGTTCACCATATTCGGCCGCGTCCGCGACCGCGTCACCGAGGTGCCGGCCCCGTCGAGGCGCGGATGACCAGTTCCGGGTCGAAGAGGAGCTCGCCGGTGGGGACCTCGCGGTTGCTCACCAGGGACAGCACGCTGCGGCCCACCTCCAGGGCCAGGCGGTCGGCGGGCTGGCGGACCGTGGTGAGGGCCGGGTCGGTGAACTCGGTGATCGACGAGCCGTCGTACCCCACCACCGAGACGTCGTCCGGTACCGACAGACCCTGCCGGCGCAGGCCCCGGACGGCGCCCAGGGCCATGTAGTCGCTGGCCGCGACGATCGCGGTGGCTCCCAGCGCGACGAGGGACACGGCCGCTGCCTGGCCGCCCTCCACGGTGTAGGACTGCCTCGCCACCCACCGCTCCGCGTCGTCCGCGCCCCGGCGGGTCATCGCCTCGACGAAGCCCCGCACCCGGCGGTCGGCGGGCCGGTTGCCGGACGGGCCCGAGGCCATGCCGATGCGCCGGTGGCCCAGGCGGTGGAGGTGGTCCACGGCCAGTTCGGCCGCGAGCGCGTCGTCGGTGGAGAAGACCGGCACGGGCACACCGTCGGCGAACTCGCCGTTGATGCCCACGTACGGGACGCGGCGCTGGCGCAGCAGCTCGTAGCTGTCGGTGTCGGCGCCCTCGACCGTGTTGGACGCCGACAGGAAGACGACCGCCGCGACGCCCTTGTCCACCAGGGCGGAGAGGAAGTCCAGCTCCTGCACGCCGCCGGGGAAGACGGGGCACAGGATCGTCTTGAGGCCGTGCGGCGCCAGGGCGGACTCGATCCGTTCGGCGACGTCGGCGAAGAACGGGTTGGAGACGAACTCCGTCACCACGGCCACGAGTTGGCCCTGGGTGGGGCGCTCGTAGCCGAGCTCCGCCAAGGCCTGCTCGACCGTCTCCCTCGTCTTGCGCGACACCCCCTGACGCCGGTTGATCACCCGGCTGACGGTGGCCTCGCTGACCTGTGCATGGGCTGCGACGTCGGTGATACCGACCTTCATCGCGGTCCTTCCGTGTGTGTGAGCGACACCAGACCGCCGCGCGGGACGGCCAGCAGGCGGAGCCCCTCCGGCAGGAGCGTCAGAGGATCATCCATCATACGGCCGTCGGGCCCGTGAACCCGTGCCCGCACCGGGCCGCCTCCCCCGGTGACCTGCACCGCCAACCGGTCCCGGTCCGATCCGTTGACCAGGTGGAAGCGGCGGTAGGCGGCGAAGTCGAGGACCGCCACCCGGTCGCCGTGCACGCTCAGCAGACACTCGTCGCCCCGGGCGGCCGCCACCAGCGGGTACAGCTCGTCCGGCCGCCCGGGCTCGACCCGGCCGTCAAGCAGCAGCTCGCGGTGCCGGTGCCAGCGCCCGAGCCAGAAGCGCACCACCTCCCGGTGCTCCGGGGGGATCTCGTCCAGGCGTACCGAGATCTGCGGTACGGAGTGCAGGGCGCCGATCAGCTGCCTGGCCACCGCCTCGGCGCTCGCGTCGCGCGACCACATCACCATGTCGGAGTGGACGGCCGCGCCCACCGCGAGCAGCGACGTGTCCAGGGTGCGCACCCGGTTGGCGGTCGCGTCGGCCGGGCAGTCGAAGGAGCGCAGCATGTTGCCGTACGCGGCCATGCCCGGACCGGCGTACGGCTGGCGCAGTTCGAGCAGCACCTCGGGCCGGATCGCCTCCAGCTCCCGACGCAGGCCGCTCAGCAGCTCGGTCATCGCCGGGCCCACGTCCCCGGCGCCGTCGCCCGCGTACACCGCGGCCTCGTCGAGGAAGTCGAGCTTGAGCCCGTCGAGGCCGTGGTCGCGTACGAGTCGGACGCACAGGTCGATCACGTGTCGGCGCACCTCGGGCAGCCGGGGGTCGAGCACCCGGGCGCCGGGCACGGTGGCCGGGGCCGGGGCTGAGGCGGCCCAGTCGTCGTGGCAGTCGGCCTCCGGGCCGAGCAGCAGTGGCGCGACCCAAACCAGGTAGCGCAGTCCGCGGGCGCGCACCCGTGCGACGTGTCCGGCGAGGTCGGGGAACTTGGCCGGGTCCGGCTGCCAGTCGCCGCACCCGGCGTAGCCCCGGCCGTTGCCGTGGCGCTGCCAGCCGTCGTCCAGGATCAGCGCCCCGCATCCCAGCTCGGCGGCCGGTTCCGCCTGGGTCTCGACGGCGGTGGCGGTGACGTTCTGGTTGAAGGCGTACCAGGTGGAGTAGACGGGCCGCCGGGCCGCGTCCGGGACCGGCATCGGCGGATGAGCGGCGGCGAACCAGTCGCGCAGCGGGCGCAGGGCCGCGGCGACCGACGGCGCGCGCGGTACGAGCAGGAGCCTGTGCGGGCCGGTCCGGGCCGGTATCCGCAGGTGGACGACGTGGGTGTCGTTCTCCTCCGAGACGCCGAAGCGGACCGTGGCCTCGAAGACCGGGTCGGCGGCGGCGAAGGTGAGGAGGGTGGCGCCGGAGTGCTCGTACAGACAGCCGGCGGCGGGGCCGTCGACCAGGCTGACCCGGCTGCGGCCTTCCCAGTCGGCGACGAGCGTCCGCCGCCAGCCGCCCTGGGGGTGCCAGTAGCCCGCGGCGTCGCCGAGCGGCACCGAGAGGCGGATCTCGACGGGGGCTCCCCGGCCGTGGACCTCCAGCATCCGCAGTCCGCCCGGGAGTTCGGCCAGGGTCCACTGGGGGTCGCCGTCCGGGGCGAGGACGGCGATGGACACTTCGTCGAGGAGTGGTTTCCAGGGGGCCGGGGCCTCGTGCGCGGTGGTCACGGCGTCGTACGGGAGTGCGTTCATGGTCATTCCTTCACCGCGCCCGCGAGCAGGCCGGAGACGAAGTGGCGCTGGAGGAGGAGGAACACCACCGCCATGGGGACGGCGGCGATCGAGGTTCCCGCCAGGATCGCGCCGTAGTCGGTCTCGTCGAGGCCCTGGAGCGAGGCGAGCGCGACCGGGATGGTGAACGAGGTGCCTTCGCGCAGCACGATCAGCGGCCAGACGAAGTCGTTCCACTGGTAGAGGAAGAGGAAGATGCCGAGGGCGGCGAGGGCCGGGCGCATGGGCGGCAGTGCGACCCGCCAGAACAGCCGCAGTTCGCCGCAGCCGTCCATCCGGCCCGAGTCGAGCAGTTCCTTCGGGAGCGCGGCCATCGACTGCCGCATGAGGAAGATGCCGAAGGGCAGTGCCAGGTTGGGGGCGATGACCGCCTGATAGGTGTCGAGCCACTGGAGGTCGGCCATCATCTTGAACAGCGGCACCAGGGTGACCTGGGTGGGGACGACGAGTCCCAGCATCAGCAGCCCGAACAGGAGCTCGCGGCCGCGGAAGTCGTACGTGGCGAAGCCGTAGCCGGTGAGCGTGCACACCACGCCCGCGAGGAGGGTGTAGACGACGGCGATGCCCAGGGAGTTGAGTATCACCCGGCCGAAGTGCGCCGATTCCTGGAGGGTTTTGAGGTTCTGCAGGAGGTGGCCGCCGGGCAGCAGGGGCGGCGGGCTGGAGAAGATCTCCTGCGAGCTGTGGGTGGCGGCGACGGCCAGCCAGTAGAAGGGCACCGCGACGGCCGCGAGCGCGAGGGCGAGGCCGGAGGTGAGCAGGATGCCGCGGCCGGGGTTTCTGGTCGTCACGGCTTCTCTCCCAGGAGGCGGAACTGGAGCAGGCCGAGGAGGCCGATCAGCACGGTCAGGGCGTATGCGAGGGCGGAGGCGTAGCCGAAGTCGAAGTAGGTGAAGGCGTTGCGGTAGAGGTACACGCCGATGGTGAGGGTCGCGTTGTCGGGGCCGCCGCCGGTGAGGACGTACGGCTCGTCGAAGAGCTGGAGCGTGCCGATCGTCGACAGGACTGTGGTCAGCAGCAGCGCGGGGCGCAGGCCCGGCAGCGTGACGTGGCGGAAGGCGGCGAAGGCACCCGCGCCGTCGACCGCGGCGGCGTCGTACAGCTCCTGCGGGACGGTCTGCAGCCTGGCGAGCAGGAGCACGGCGTTGTAGCCGGTGTAGTGCCAGGTCAGTGCGAGACCCAGGGAGATCCGCGCCCACAGTCCGTCGGTCAGCCAGGGCACCGGATCGACACCCAGCTGCCCGAGGAACCAGTTGACCAGGCCGTAGTCCTTGTTGAGCAGGACGGAGAAGACGATGCCGTACGCGACGAGGCCGGTGACCATGGGCAGGAAGAAGCCGAGCCGGAACAGCGAACGGCCGTGCAGGACGGTGGAGTTGAGCGCCACGGCGAGGGCCGTGGCGAGCGCGAGCATCAGCGGCACCTGGACGGCGAGGATCACTCCGGTGTTGCGCAGCGCGGTCCACATCAGCGGGTCGTCGAGCATGCGGGTGTAGTTGTCGGCGCCGACGTAGGTGTCCACGCCCGCGACCGTGCGGTGCAGGCTCATCACGAAGGACCAGCCGATGGGGTACAGCTTGAACGCGGCGAAGAGCAGCAGCGCGGGCAGGACGAAGAGGTACGGGGCCGCCCGGCCGCGCCGACGGGCGCGGGCGGCCGGGGCCTTGGTCCTGGCCGGGGCCGGTGCGGGCGGCGCGAGCGTCATCGGGCGGCCTTCCGGCCGGTCTGGCGGGCCAGTTCGTCCGCGGCGCCGCGGAGCACCTTCGCCGGGTCGGCGCCCTTGAGGAGCACCTTGGACTGGGCGTCGGTGACGAGTTTCAGGGCCCGGGCGTAGTCGGAGGTGTAGTTCACCGCCGGGGAGGGCGCCTTCAGCGCGGCGAGGAAGGTCTCGCCCTTGCGCCCGCCGCTGAAGAATGCCGACGGCTTGTGGAAGACGGCGTCGTCGTACGCCTTCATCAGGGCGGGGGCGATGCCCTTGCCCCGGTAGATCCGCACCTGGGAGGCGGGACGGGTGAGGGCGAACTCGATGAACGACCAGGCCGCGGCCTGGTGTTTGCTGCTTCCGGCGACGGCGAGGTGGGTGGAGTTCACCGTGGCGGCGGTGGGGCCGCCCCGTCGCACCGCCGGGGGGAGCCGGACCTTCCACTTGCCCGCCTCGGCGGGCACCTGCTCCTCGATGACCCCGCCGAACCAGGTGGGCCAGGGCAGCACGGCCGCCGTGCCCCGCTTCAGCGAGCTCATCAGGGCGTTCCAGCCGCCGGCGAGGTCGCTGACCAGACCGGCGTCGTTCATGGTCTTGATCAGGGTCATGGCCCGCACGGCCGCCGGGGAGTCCAGGGTGATGCGGCCCTCCAGGTCGAAGTAGAAGGCGCCCTGGAGCTGGAGCAGCATCTGGAAGAAGTTGGCGGCGTCGGGCTGCGATGCGGGCTTGTCGATGCCGAGCAGGTGGACGCCGGTTCTTTCCTTGAGCTTCTTGCCCGCCTCGATGGTCTCGTCCCAGGTCTGGAGCGCCTCGACGTCGACTCCGGCGCGCTCGAAGAGGTCGGCGCGGTAGTAGAAGCCGGCCGAGTTGGCCTCCCAGGGAAGGGCGTTGACCCGCTTGCCGTCGGGGCAGACGGTCCCCCACAGACCGGGGGCGAAGGCGTCCTTGTGGGTGTTCGCGCCGAGCGGGGCGAGGTCGGCGAGGCCGCCCGGGAAGCGCTCGGCGTAACCGGGCAGGTAGTCGACGCCGATGTGCAGGACGTCGGCGAGCCCCCGGCCGCCCGCCGCCATCCCCGCGGTGATCTTGTCCCAGATCGCCGGGTTGCCGATGTCCTCGACGGTGACCTGGATGTCGGGGTACGCCTTGTTGAACTCCGGTATGAGCGCCTTGAGTTCGGCGGCCGGGCCCTGCCAGGACCAGACGGTGATCCGGCCCTTGCGGGGGTCGCCGGCCGCGCCCGCGTCCCCGCCGCCACCACTGCCGGAGCAGGCGGCCAGGCCGACGGACCCGAGGGTTGCGGCTCCCATCAGGAGCACGTTACGGCGTCCCGGCCGTCTCTCCGGCTCTCTGTCGTCCCTCACGTCGGATCCCCTCTGTTCACGCTGTCACGACGTTGACGGGGCCGGACACTACAAGCCTCGACGATCAACTTGCAATCTACTGACGAAAACTTTCAGTTTGACCAACTGGAAAATGCTGCCTGGTCCATTGCAATCATTCGTAGTCGCTTGCTAGCGTGCCGCGCGCCCCGCTCCGACCGAACCAGTCCCTCCGGGAGACACCCCCATGACGCATTCGTCGCGATCCCGTACGACGCTGCTCACCGCCGTCGCGCTGCTCGCCACGCTCGCTCCGCTCGCCACGGCCCAGCCGTCCGTCGCGAAGGCGCCCGTCACGAAGGCGCCCGCCTCCCCCGCTCTGCTCGCGGTGGGCGAACCCGGCTTCGAAACGGGCGGCGCAGCCTGGGAGTTCACCTCCGGCACCGGTGTCGCGACCAACAACCCGCACAGCGGAAACCGGCTGGCCTACCTCGACGCGGGCAGCGGCATGAAGGTCTCGCAGACGGTGACGGCGACCGGCCGCGGCGCGTACGTCGTCTCCGCCTGGATAGCCACCGGCGGCCCCGGCGGCCGGTACGTCCTGCGGGTCAACGGCACCGGCGCCGCCTCCCTGGACCTGCCCTCCTCCGCCAACTACCGCCGCTACACGCTCGGCGCGATCACCCTGGCCCCCGGCGACCGCCTCGAAATCGCCTTCGAGTCGGGGCAGGGCTGGATGAACGCCGACGACGTGATGGTCTCCCCCGCGGCCCCGGCCCGCCCCCGCGTCACCTCCAGCGACCCCCGGGCCGCCGAGATGTTCGGCTGGGCCACGCGCAAGGCCAACAGCTGGGTCCAGTCGCCCGGCACCGTGGGCCCCCTCAACGCCGACGAACGCCAGACGGGCGGCACCGGCTCCGGTGTCTACGCCCCGTCCTACTGGGCCGGTTACGCCAACCGCAGCGGCTACTACTCACGCGACATGACCCACCAGCTCGGCGGCGCCGAGGTGCTCGGGCTGCGCGCCGAGGACAAGGAGATGCTGCGCGCCTTCGCCGCGTCCGCCACGGCCCGGCACGCCTACTACCCGGCGTGGGCGCTCAACTTCGACAACCGGACCTATCTCTCCATCGACTACCGCTCCCCCGACCTCTTCGTCCGCGAGGTGCCCGCCGTCTTCGAGCTGGTGCAGAAGGCGGAGGAGGCGTACCGCTGGAGCGGGGACCGCTCCTACCTCGACGACCCGGCCCTGTGGGACTTCTACCGGCACGCCACCGAGGAGTTCGTCGCCCTGCACGACGGCAGGAAGGACAACGGCCCGGTACGCGTCGCCGAGGGCACCGGGCGGGGCATCTTCCAGGGCGTCGCCAGCTACAACGAGCAGAGCGACGAGCCGCTCGCCGAGGCGGGCGACGCCATCGGCTCCCAGTACCAGGCCTACCGGGCGATGGCCTCGCTGGCCCGCGCCAAGGGCGACCGCGAGACGGCCGCCCGCTTCGAACGCCGGGCCCGCGACCTCAAGGCGTACTTCAACACCACCTGGAGCGGCGGCGGTTCGGGCGCCGACATGGTGCGCGGCTACACCACCGACGGGCGCGCCCTGACCGGCTGGGGCAAGGAGAACAGCTGGTTCATGCCGATGAAGCAGATCCTCGCGCCCGGGGCCCGGCGCGAGGCGTACCTGGACTACATCGACGCGCAGGCCGAGGGCGCGGGGCGGCCCGACAACATCGAGGCGCTGACCTACCTCCCGGACACGTTCTTCACCAACAACCGCCCCGACACCGCCTGGAAGTGGATGCGGCAGATCTACGCGCAGAAGGACGTCCAGCACGTCAACACCCGCCAGGGCACCAACGGCGACTACCCGGAGGTCTCCTTCACCCTCGTCAGCCAGACCGTCCAGGGGCTGATGGGCGTCAGCCCCGACGCCCCCGCGCGCACCCTCACCACCCAGTCGCGGCTGCCCTCCGGCATGGAGTGGCTGAGCGTCGAGGACCTGCGCGTCGGCGACTCCGCGTTCACCCTGCGCCACGACACCCGCCGCCGCTCCACCCTCACCCACACCTCGGGCACCGCGCCCTACACCTGGGAGGCGCGCTTCCCGGGCGCCCACTCCGCCGTCACCGTCGACGGGGTGCCCCGACCGGCCCGTACCGAGACGATCGACGGCACGACGTTCACCACCGTCCGCACCCGAGTGGCCCCCGGCCGCACGGTCACCGTCGAAGTACGGTGACCGCGCCCGCCGCGTTCCCGGGCGGCGCCGAGCTGTTCCGGCTCGGCCCGCACGTGGCCCACCTCAACCACGGGTCCTTCGGCGCCGTCCCGGTCCCTGTCGCCGCCGCCCACCGGCGGCTGGCGGCGGAGGCCGACACCGACCCGGACGCCTTCTTCCTGGGCGTCCCGGACCGGCTCGCCGGGGCGCGGACCCGTATCGCGGCCCATCTGGGCACCGACCCCGAGGGGGCCGCCCTCGTCGACAACGCCACCGAGGCCGCCCACCTCGCCCTGGACGCACTGCGCCTGAGTGCCGACGACGAGGTCCTGGTCACCGACCACGGCTACGGCACGGTCGTCGCCGCGGCCGCCCGCCGCGCCCGCGTCACGACCGTCGCCCTCGCTCCGGATCTGCCCGACGAGGAGGCGGTGCGCAAAGCCGTACTCGCCGCCCTCACCCCTCGTACCCGGGTCGCCCTGCTCGACCAGATCAGCTCGCCCACCGCCCGGTTCATCGCGACCCCCGGGCTCCTCGCCGACCTCGCCGCGCGAGGCGTGACCACGGTGGTCGACGGCGCCCACGCCCCCGGCATGCTCGCCCGACCTCTCGCCGGCGGGCCCGACTTCTGGTTCGGCAACCTGCACAAGTGGGCGTACGCCCCGCCGGGCAGCGCCCTGCTCGCGGTCTCGCCCGCCCATCGGGAGCGGGTGCCCGCTCCCGTTCCCTCCTGGGAGGACGACCGCGGTTTCCCCCGCGCGCTGGAGTACCGGGCCACCGTCGACTACACCGGCCGGCTCGCCGCCCCCGAGGGCCTCGATCTGCTCGCGGAGCTCGGCCCCGAACGCGTACGCGCCCACAACAGCGCCCTGGCGGGCTACGGCGCCGAACTCCTCGCCCGCCTCCCGGGCATCACCCCGCTGCCCGCCGACGACCGCCTCGCCATGCGGGCCCTGCGCCTGCCGCCCGGCCTCGCCCGCACCCGGGCCGAGGCCGCCGCCCTGCGCGAGGAGATCGCGGCCCGCCTCGGCTTCCGGGTGCTGATCTGGCCCTGGCCGGGCGGCGGCGGCATCCGTGTCAGCGGGCAGATCTACAACGTGCCCGCGGAGTACGAACGTCTGACGGCGGCTCTGCGGCCCCTCCTGGACGGGCGATGACGAACACCCGTGGACGCTAGCCGACCAGATCCACCGGACAGGCCCTAGGCGCACGACGGGCACAGGCCCCGGTACGTGACCTCCGCCGCCGACACCGTGAACCCGAACCGCTCCTGGGCCGGGAGTTGAGTGAGCAGGTCGCCCGTCGTGTGGACGTCGCGGATGGTGCCGCAGCCGGTGCAGACCAGGTGCTGGTGGGGGTGGTGCGCGTTGGGGTCGTAGCGCTTGGCGCGGCCGTCGGTGGAGACCTCCATGACCTCGCCGAGGGAGACCATCTCGCCCAGTGTGTTGTAGACGGTCGCCCGGGAGATCTCCGGCAGCCGTCGCGCCGCGCGGGCGTGCACTTCGTCGGCCGTGAGGTGCACGTGGTCGCCGTCGAGGACCTCCGCCACGACACGCCGCTGCGAGGTCACCCGCCAGCCTCGTCCGCGGAGCCGCTCCAGCAGATCACTCATCAGTGGTCCTTCCCTTTCGGCCCGGTGGAGATCGAGTGGAGCAGTGACGGGGTACCCGTTCACCGGTGGCCGTACAGCTTCCGACCGAGGACGAAACCGGTGAGCTTCTTGACCTGGACTCCGTCCATCGTAGGATCGGTTCCCAGAGACGGCCAAGGGAGCGGACAAGTCCGGTTGGACCAATCCGCCCCTCCGGGCCCCGCTCCGGACCGACCGTCCACCGTCCATCCATGACCGCGACGGGACCCGTCCGCCGCATCGAACCGCTCGACCCCCGAAGTCCCCTGAGCAGTGTGATCCACCCAGCCCGGAAGGATTCCGATGTCTGAGAACCACGACGCGATCGTCACGGACCCGAAAACGGAGGACGGAAGCGGCGGCTGCCCGGTCGCGCACGGTCGCGCCCCGCACCCGACGCAGGGCGGCGGAAACCGTCAATGGTGGCCGGAGCGGCTCAACCTGAAGATCCTCGCCAAGAACCCCGCCGTGGCCAACCCGCTGGGCGAGGAGTTCGACTACGCCGAGGCGTTCAAGACCCTCGACCTGCCGACCGTGAAGCGGGACATCGCCGAGGTGCTGACGACCTCGCAGGACTGGTGGCCCGCCGACTTCGGCCACTACGGCCCGCTGATGATCCGTATGGCGTGGCACAGCGCCGGCACGTACCGCATCAGTGACGGCCGTGGCGGCGCCGGGGCCGGTCAGCAGCGCTTCGCCCCCCTCAACAGCTGGCCGGACAACGCGAGCCTCGACAAGGCCCGCCGTCTGCTGTGGCCGGTCAAGAAGAAGTACGGCCGGAGCCTGTCCTGGGCCGACCTGATGATCCTCGCCGGAAACGTCTCCCTGGAGACGATGGGCTTCAAGACCTTCGGCTTCGGCGGTGGGCGCCCGGACGTCTGGGAGCCCGACGAGGACGTCTACTGGGGCCCCGAGACCACCTGGCTCGACGACCAGCGCTACACCGGCGACCGGGAGCTGGAGAACCCCCTCGGCGCGGTGCAGATGGGCCTGATCTACGTGAACCCGGAGGGCCCCAACGGCACCCCGGACCCGATCGCCGCGGCCCGCGACATCCGAGAGACGTTCCGCCGGATGGCGATGAACGACGAGGAGACGGTCGCGCTGATCGCCGGCGGCCACACCTTCGGCAAGACCCACGGCGCGGGCCCGGCGGACGCCATCGGCCCCGACCCCGAGGCCTCCCCGCTGGAGCAGCAGGGCCTCGGCTGGCGGAGCTCGTACGGCACCGGCGCGGGCGGCGACGCGATCACCAGCGGCCTTGAGGGCATCTGGACCACCACGCCGATCACCTGGGACAACAGCTTCTTCGAGATCCTCTTCGGCTACGAGTGGGAGCTGTTCGACAGCCCTGCGGGCGCGCACCAGTGGCGGCCGAAGGACGGCGCCGGGGCGGGCACCGTCCCCGACGCCCACGACGCGTCCAAGACCCACGCGCCGACCATGCTGACGACCGACCTCTCGCTCCGGTACGACCCGGTCTACGAGCCGATCTCGCGGCACTTCAAGGAGAACCCCGCCGAGTTCGCGGACGCGTTCGCCCGCGCCTGGTTCAAGCTGACCCACCGCGACATGGGCCCCGTCGTCCGCTACCTCGGCCCGGAGGTCCCGGCCGAGAAGCTCCTGTGGCAGGACCCGCTGCCCGAGGTGACGCACGAGCTGGTCTCCGCCGCGGACGTCGCCTCCCTCAAGGAGCGGATCCTCGGCTCGGGCCTCTCGGTGTCCCAGCTGGTGTCCGCCGCCTGGGCGTCGGCCTCGTCCTTCCGAGGCAGCGACAAGCGCGGCGGCGCCAACGGCGCGCGCATCCGCCTGGAGCCGCAGCGCGGCTGGGAGGTCAACGAGCCGGACCAGCTGGCCGTGGTGCTGAGCACCCTGGAGGGGATCCAGCGGGAGTTCGACTCCGGCGCCAAGAAGGTCTCCCTGGCCGACCTGATCGTGCTCGGCGGGTCCGCCGCCGTGGAGAAGGCAGCCAAGGACGCGGGCCTCGACGTCGAGGTCGCCTTCACGCCGGGCCGCGCGGACGCCTCGCAGGAGCAGACCGACGTGGAGTCGTTCGCCGCGCTGGAGCCGACCGCCGACGGGTTCCGCAACTACCTCGGCAAGGGCAACCGGCTCCCGGCCGAGTACCTGCTGCTCGACAAGGCGAACCTGCTGAACCTGAGCGCTCCCGAGCTGACGGTCCTGGTGGGCGGCCTCCGGGTGCTCGGCGCGAACCACCAGCAGTCGCCGGCGGGCGTCCTCACCGAGACCCCCGGGGCGCTGACCAACGACTTCTTCGTCAACCTGCTCGACCTGGGCACGACGTGGAAGGCGACCTCCGAGGACGCGACCGCCTTCGAGGGCAGCGACTCCGCCACGGGCAAGGTCAAGTGGACCGGCACCCGTGCCGACCTGGTCTTCGGCTCGAACTCCGAGCTGCGCGCGGTCGCGGAGGTGTACGCGAGCGACGACGCGAAGGAGAAGTTCGCGAAGGACTTCGTCGCGGCGTGGGAGAAGGTCATGAACCTGGACCGGTTCGACCTCGTCTGATCGAGGCTTGACACGCTTGATCGCCCGATCCACGAGAAGAGGCGCCCGACCTGGACAAAGCCCAGGTCGGGCGCCTCTTGCCGTGGATCATGACGCTCAGATCATCGGCACCGGGTACGTCGGGTACTCCACGCCGGAGACGTGCTGGACCACGCGGATGACCTGGCACGAGTAGCCGAACTCGTTGTCGTACCAGAGGTACAGGATCGCGTTGTCGCCGTCGACCTTCGTGGCGCCCGCGTCGACGATCGAGGCGTGGCGCGAGCCGACGAAGTCCATCGACACGGCGTCGGGGGCGGTGGTGAAGTCGATCTGACGCTTCAGCGGCGAGTTCAGCGAGACGTCGCGGAGGTACTCAAGGACCTCCTCGCGGGTGGTCTCGCGACCGAGCCGCAGGCTGAGGATCGCGATCGAGACGTCCGGCACCGGGACCCGGATCGAGCTGCCGGTGATCGGCGCCTTGAGCTCGGGCAGCGCCTTGGCGACGGCGGAGGCGGCACCGGTCTCGGTGATGACCATGTTGAGCGGCGCGGAGCGGCCGCGGCGGTCGGCCTTGTGGTAGTTGTCCAGCAGGTTCTGGTCGTTGGTGAACGAGTGGACGGTCTCCACGTGGCCGCGCAGCACGCCGTACTCGTCCGCCATCGCCTTCAGCGGCGGGACGATCGCGTTGGTGGTGCAGGACGCGCAGGACAGGATCTGCTCGTCCGGCTTGATCGTGTCGTGGTTGACGCCGTGCACGATGTTGGGCACGTCGCCCTTGCCGGGGGCGGTCAGGACGACCTTGTCGATACCGGGGCGCAGGTGCTTGGAGAGGCCCTCGCGGTCGCGCCACTTGCCGGTGTTGTCGATGAGGATGGCGTCCTCGATGCCGTACGCCGTGTAGTCGACCTCGGACGGGTCGTTGGCGTAGATCACCTTGATCTCGTTGCCGTTGGCGACGATGGTGCTGGTCGCCTCGTCAACGGTGATCGTGCCCTGGAACTGGCCGTGGATGGAGTCGCGGCGCAGCAGCGAGGCGCGCTTGACGATGTCCTGGTCACCGCCCTGGCGGACGACGATGGCACGCAGTCGCAGGCCGTTGCCGGAACCGGCCTTCTCGATGAGCAGGCGCGCCACGAGGCGGCCGATGCGGCCGAACCCGTAGAGGACGACGTCGCGGCCCTCGCCGCGCTCGATCTTGTTGTCACCCGTGGCGCCGATGACGGCCCCGGCGGTGAACTCCGCCACCGACAGGCCGCGGTCGTCGGCCTGGTACGTGGCGGCGAGCATGCCGATGTCGATCTGCGAGGGGCCGAGATCGAGGGTGGTGAGAGCCTGCAGGAACGGAAGCGTGTCGGTGACCGAGAGTTCCTCACCGGCGATCTGCCGGGCGAATCGGTGGGTCTTCAGGATGCTGACCACCGACTTGTTCACCAGGGAGCGGCTGTGGAGGAGGACGGTGACGTCCCGCTCCCGGTGCAGCTTCCCGATGATCGGGATCATCGACTCCGCGATCTCCTCGCGGTTCTTCCAATTGGTGAACGAGTCGTCATTGACAGTCACGAGTTTATCTTTCGAGCTAGGCGGCGCTCATATGCTAACCCGACCCCTGTTCGGCCGTTCAAGGGGTGCCGCCTAGCGCGCGGAGGTGGAGCGGACGTGCAGCTATGTGTACGGGAGCGGGGCTAGGCGATCGGCAGGCAGACCACCTGGGCCTGGAAGACGCGGTCCGCGGTCGACGTGTTGGTCATCGCGACGATCCAGTCGCTTCCCACCGTGCGAGAGGTCACCGCGGCAAGACCGCTGGGCTCGGTCCGGTAGAAGAAGCCACCGCCGGTGGGCGTCGTTCCGGTCGGGCACCTCGCGATGGCGAACTCGGTCTTACCGGGGGCGACGGTCGTCTGAACGCTGTGAACGATCCTGGGGGCCTTCGCCACGCCGGCCGGACCCTCCGGACCCGTGGCGCCCTGCTCGCCGTGGTCACCCTTATCGCCCTTGTCGCCCTTGTCTCCCTTCGGACCGGTAGGTCCCACCTGCCCCGGGTCCCCCTTATCTCCCTTGTCCCCCTTGGGGCCCACCGAGCCGTCCTTGCCCGCCGGGCCGGCGGGTCCATGCGGACCGGCCGGGCCCTGCGGTCCGACGCAGAGGACCGACTCCTCCGTACTCCGGCACTCGTCGCCGCCTCCACCAGCGGCGAAGGCCGTCGGAGCCGACAGCGCTGCCGCACCCACCACCGCGGCCACCGCCACGGCCATGCGAGCCACTCTGCGAGCGTTCATGGTCTTCTCCTTCGGCGAGGGGCACCGGGCCGCGCGCGACAGTGACGGAAACCCCACAGTTGATAACTGTGAGTGAGTGCCTGTCACGATGCCCCAGCCGCTGGGAGGCCGCCATCGGGGTACCACCAAAGGGCGGCGGCCGAAGGGTCACGCCCCCGGCTTCCGCCCCCACACGTACACCGCGTCCCCCTGCTGCAGAGCGGTCCACAGGCGCTTGGCGTCCTCGTAGCGCAGGTTGACGCAGCCGTGGGAGCCGACGCCCTCGTAGAGGTTGTTGTAGACGCCGTGGATGGCCTGGCCGCCGCTGAAGTACTGGCTGAACGTCATCGGCGAGTTGTAGAGCGTCGACCAGTCGTCCTGCTTGCGCCGTTCGACCTTGAACCAGCCCGTACGGGTGGGAAGCTCCGCCCGGCCTGACCGGATGGCGACGGGCGTGAAGACCACCTTGCCGTCCAGGGCGACCCACATGATCTGGTGGCCCAGATCGACGCAGGCGACCCGGCCCTTGCGCTCGGGGCAGCCGCGCAGCTGCTCGGGATAGTTCTGGGCCCACTCCCAGTAGAGGGCCGTGTACGTGATCGGTCCGGCGGAGCCGTCGGCCGGCACGATGAGCTGGCTCTCCTGGTACCGCTGGATCGCCAGGCAGTCGGCGGGCGACTGCGAGCCGTCCGCCTCCAGCCCCAGCAGCTGTTCGACCTCGCGCTGATACGGGCCGTCGGCCGTCGAGCACTTCAGCGGGGCGCTCCCTGGCGCCGGGGGTGCGACGGCGACGCCGTACGCGGGCAGGACGCCGACGGTCAGCGCCAGGGGCGCGGCGGGGATCAGCGCCCGCAGGGTGCGGCGGGCTCGGGGGAACTTCCACATGGCGCATACATGTGCACCGTCCGCCGAGCGCGTACCCCCGCCGGACCGAACTTCACTCTCCCGCGCCGAGGCTGAACCCCTGTCAGGGCCCTGCCGGTAACCTGTAGCCCGGTCAGGCCACGTCCCCAGAAGGGTTGTTCCGCGGTTTGAAGTGCGATAGAGCGACGATGGCCACAGCCGCGAGCCGCGAGCCGCGAGCCGCGAGCCGCGAGCCGCGAGCCGCGAGCCGCGAGCCGCGAGCCGCGAGCCGCGAGCCGCGAGCCGCGCGGCCGAATGGGACATTCGGCGCGTAGCTTCTCGGGGTGGCCATGCACCCTAGCCCGCCCCTGCGCGTCCCCGTAGGGCACGACGCCGAGCGGTGGAGCACGTTCCACGCCCGGCGGACGCTGGTCGTCGCCGCCCGCACGGTCACCTCGACCGCCCGCGTCCTGGAGTCGCTGCCCGCCCTCCTCCGCGACGACACCCGCGTGGCCGTGGTCTTCGCGTACGACCCGACGTCCGCCTTCGACAACGGCGTCCTGGAGTTGCTGCACGACTCCGGCTGCCGGGTCATGCCCTGGCGGCAGTTGGGCGAGATCGACCCCGATCTGATCGTCTCCGCCAGCGAGAACATCGACGTGCCGGAAGGCGACTGCCCCGTCCTCGTCCTGCCGCACGGCATCGGCTTCCAGAAGTTCGTACCGGACTCCCGGGCAGAGCGCAGCCGACTGTCCGGCGTGGTCCCCGACTCCCTCCTGGAGGCGGGGCGCGCCTGGCTGGCCGTGTCGCACCCGGACCAGGAAGCCCAGTTGCTCGCCAGCCACCCCAAGACCGCGGGTCGCACCCTGCTGGTGGGCGATCCGTGCTTCGACGAGCTGGTCGTGAGCATGCGGCACCGGGACGCGTACCGGGAGGCGCTGGGCGTCGGCGCCGGGCAGCGGCTGGTCATGGTGAGCTCGACCTGGGGGCGGACCTCCCTCATCGGCCGGGAGCCGGGACTGCCCGCGCGCCTGCTCGCCGCGCTGCCGTACGACGAGTACCGGGTGGGCGCGATCGTCCACCCCAATGTGTGGTCGGCGCACGGCCCCTGGCAGGTCCGTACGGCGCAGGCCACCGCGCTGGACGCGGGGCTGCTGCTGATGCCGCCGGTCCACAGCTGGCGCCCCGCGCTGGTCGCGGCCGATGTCGTGATCGGCGACCACGGTTCTGTGACGCTGTACGGGGCCGCCCTGGACAAGCCCGTACTGCTCGGCGCCTTCGGAAGCGACGCCGTGCCGGGGACCGCGGGCGCCGACCTCGCGCGCGTCGCGCCCCGGCTCGATCCGGCCGGAGACCTGCGCCGGCAGATCGAGGACGCCGTCCACGGCCATGTGCCGCAGCGGTACGCGGAGGTGGCCGGGCGGGCCTTCAGCGACTCCGGGCAGGCGCTCGCCCGTCTCCGCACCGCTCTCTACCAGCTGCTCCAACTGCCCGAGCCACCCTCACCTCCGCCCGCCGCGCTGACCCTGCTCCCGCCGGATCCCCCGTCGGCGGCGGTCACTTCATGGCGGGTGACCACCGCAGTCTCCAAGGGCGCGGGCCGGCCGGTGGTCATCGTTCACCGGTTCCCCGCCCCCCTCCGCGACGACTGGGCCGAGGGCCCGGGCCCGTACGTCCATCTGGCGTGCACCGACGAGGAACGCGACCCGCGACTGGCGGAGAGCGCGTCTGTCGTCGTCCGCGCCCGCCCGGCCGTGACGGTGGCCACGGCCCTGGACTGGATCCGGGACACGCTGACTCGGCTGCCGGGCAGCCACCTGGCCGCGACCGGCGTAGACGAGGCCGGGGCCGGGGCCGGGTGGCTGATCGGGCTTCGGGACGGGCGGGTCGTCGAAGCGGCGGCCACCGGCTCGGCCCTCGATGCGGGGCTGTTGGCGGCCGCCGTGTACGGCTGTCTGCGCGCGGGGCACCCAGTGGACGACATCACGGTGACGCTGAGGGTCGGCGGGCCGCACGACACGGACGTACGTCTGCGACCGCACTCGGCGCGGACGAGCGCGCCGCCGGCCTGACCCCCTGCTTGCCCTCCGTCTACCCCTCGCCGTCCAAGCGCTCCAACCGCTCGCGCAACCCCTGCGCCGAGGGGCTGCCGCCCGCCTCGTGGATCTCCAGGGCCCTGGTGAGGTACGGGCGGACGGCGCCGCGTGCGCCCCCGGTCCGCTCGGTGATGTCGGCCAGCTGGACCAGGGCCTGTGCCTCGTAGTGGGTGGCGTCTTGGCCCCGGAGGGTGCGTGCGGCCTCTCGCAGTGCGCGCAGGGCTTCCTGGGTGTCGCCCAGGTGGTCGTGGACGGTCCCGATGGCGGCCGTCGCCCGCGCCGCCATCCGCGCGTCCGAGCAGCCGAGCAGTTCCTCCCGCGCCCGGCCCAGCGTGACCAGGGCGTCGGTGTGGTCGCCGTGGGCGTCCTGCGCGCATCCCAGGAAGTACGCCGCGATGGCCGCGCCGCGCGCCTCTCCCGCCCGGCGGTTGAGTTCGAGGGAGCGCCGGTACGCCTCGATGGCGCGAGCGGGGTCGGCGCGGTCCCAGGACCGCCCGAGGAACTCCTGCACGGACGCCCGCAGGACGACATGGTCGGCGATCTCGGCGCAGCTGACGGCCGCTTCCAGCTCCGCGCGCGCCCGGTCGTCCTCGCCGAGGTCGAGGAGGGGCCGCGACAGCAGGCTGCGCAGCCGTGCCTCGGCCGCCGGCATCAGCTCCGCCGCCGCGGCGGCCGCGCCCAGCTCCAGGGACTCCCGCCACATGACGAGGTGGCGGTGGTGCAGGAACAGGACGGTGAAGGCCTCGGCCAACTGCCATACGTGCTCGTGCAATTGCAGCCGCGAGGCCGCCCGGAGCACCTGGAGGATGTTCGTACGCTCGGCCTCCAGCCAGTCCAGCGGCGCCGGGCCACCCGACGCGGCGAACGGGTCGGGGGTCTCCGTCAGCAGCTCGGAGAGGTCCGCGATGCGCAGGCGGTCCGCCCGGATCGCCCGGTCCGCCGAGGCGGTGAGGGCGAGGTAGTGCGTGACGACGCGCCGCGTCAGCGCCGCCCGCTCGCCGTCCGCCTCCTCCCGCTCCGCGCATGCGCGGGCGTGCAGCCGCACGAGGTCGTGCAGGCGGTACCGGCCGTCCGCGGAGCCTTCGAGCAGGCTCGCGCTCTCCAGTACGTCCAGGAGGTCCGCCGCGCGCGGAGTGTCGATTCCGGCGGCGACGGCGGCCGTCGCGGTGTCGAAGGTGCGCATCGGCGCCCACCCCAGAAGCCGGTAGAGCCGGGCCGCGTCGGGCGGCAGCATGCGGTACGACGGGCCGAGTACGGCGGACACCGGGCGCTCCCCTCGCATCGACATTCCGGCGAGCCGTCCGGTCTCGTCGGCGAGCTCCTCCGCCAGGCCGGTCATGGTCAGGCGGCGGTCGGTGAGCAGCCGGGCCGCCACCACGTGCAGCGCCACCGGAAGGCCGCCGCACAGCTCCACCAGCCGCTCGGCCGCCGACCGCTCCGCGGCCACGGCGTCCTCGCCGCAGCGGTCGGCGAGGAGTCGCATCCCGCCGTCCCCGTCCAGTGGGTCGAGTGAGATCAACCGGGCGCCGTCCAGGACCAGTTCGCCGAGTCTCCCGTGGCTGGTGACGAGCACCGCGCTGCCGGGCCCCTTGGGGACGAGTGGTCTGACCTGCGCGGGATGGCTGACGTCGTCGAGGACGACCAGCATGCGGCGCTGTGCGGAGCGCGACCGGAACAGGGCGGTGCGCTCGGCGAGCGAGCGCGGCATCCAGTCGTCGCTCACCCCGAGCGACCTGAGGCACATGGCGACGGCCTCGGAGACGTCGCCGCCGGTCTGCCCGTGCAGGCTCGCGAAGTCCACGTACATCTGGCCGTCGGGGTACAGCTCCCGGGACCTGTCCGCCCAGTGGCAGGCGGTCGCGGTCTTGCCGACGCCCGGCAGACCGTGGAGCACGCCGATCCCGATGTGTTGTGCGGCGCGGGTCCCGCCGCCCGCGAAGCACCGGTCCAGGGCCGAGAGGTCGGCCGTGCGGTTGACGAACGCGACGGTGAGGGCGGGCACCTGGTCCGGCCGCACCTCGGGCCGGGGGCGAGGCGAGTGCGGCTGTCCCGGGGCGAGTTCGTCGAGCAGCCGCCGCAACTCCCCGGCCGCGTCCGGGTCCTCCCGGAGGATCTGCAGCAGCCGCCGCGACCAGCGTTCCTCAAGGTCCGCCACAGCACGCTCGTCCCGTCCGGCGCGCGCCGCCTCCAGCTCGTCACTGGTGGCCTGGAGCTCGTCCTCGGCGTCCCCGGAGTCCTCCGCGTCCCCGGCGCCGCGCGTCCCGTCCGCGCCGTCCGCGTCTCCTCGCCGACGAGCGAGGAAGCGTCCCAACCGCTCCCTGGCCTGTGCCCAGGAGTCCGAGACCATGAGCCCGACCAGGCTCGTCGCACCCGATGCCGCGAGCGCGGTCAACTCGGCTTCCACCCGGCCCCCTTCGTGTCTCCCGCCCGTCGGGCCGGTCGACCACCACCGTAGAGAGGACGCGCGGTGTTGGACAGCCCAACGCGCGGTCCGCGGCGCCGACCCGGCTCCACCTGCCGATCGGATGAGTCCTTGGCCGAAGGGCGGTTCTTCGGCCGAAGGGCGGTTCTATTGACCAGAAACCCGAGCGGCCCTCACAGCCCCACTGGTCACACCCTGGGGCGGGTGCGACCGGACCACGGTCGCACGGGCGAAAGTCACGCCCTCCGCGCGCTGCGCACCACCCCCGGACGCTCGTTGTGATGATGTTCTTATCGTAATTACGGTGGCGATGCGGATTTCACCGCTCGGGAAAGCCGGAAACGGCAGCCCTTTCGCGCATCGCGAATCCGCTTCAGGCGCGCCTGTGAATCTCATCATCCCCAACGGGAAAAGGAGTTCCACCATGACGTACGAGCGCCCCACCCTCGCCAAGGCCGGCGGTTTCCGCAAGGTCACGGGAATCAAGGACCACGGGCCCAAGGACGTCCTCGGCGGCAAGCAGCTCCTCTGACGCGGGCGGCTCGTGACCGCCGCGCGGTGCGAGTCCTGCCGTAGGCCTGCCGGTCGCTGAACCGGCCCGGCCATCGGGTGGCGGCATCCAGCCGCCACCCGATCCCTTTGCCGTGAAGCGTGAGCCCTCCCCCTTGGACACTGCCGACCGGAGGCCATAGCCGTGCAAGAGTTCCTGTCCCTGCGGGCTCTGCCCGCCTGGTTCGCCGTCCTGCCCGATACGGACGCGGCCGCCGCCCTCGCCGCCAAAGCGCTTGCCCACGCGAACCGGAGTCTGTGCCATGCCTCCGGCCGGCCCTGGCTGGTGGGCCGTTGGGCGCCCGAGACGATCGTCGCGGCGAAGCACCGCGGCGTGCGTGTCGCCCTGATCGGGGAGCACACCGTCACGACCCAGGAGGTGCAACGCGCCGCCACCGCGACCTCCGCGGCGTCTTCCCTCACGGCGCTCGACCGCTTCGCCGCCGCCTGGACCGGCAGCTTCCACCTGGTCGCCAGTTGCGGCGGGCGGGTCCTGGTACGGGGCGGTGTCGTCGGTCTGCGGCGCGTGTTCCACACCGATCCCGCGTCGCCGGGCTCCGCGGGCGTGAGCCTGGCGTCCGACCGGGCCGATGTGCTCGCCGAACTCGTCGGCGCCGAGCTGGACGAGCACCGGCTCGCCCTCGAACTGCTCGCATCGGTGCCGTACCCGCTCTCCGGATCCCCGATGTGGCACGGCGTGCACGCCGTGCCCGGCGGCCACGGCCTCACCCTGGACGCCCGCGGCCGGGCCCGGACGACCCGCTGGTGGTCACCGCCCGAACCCGAGATCCCCCTCGCCGAGGGTGCCGTAGAACTGCGCGAGGCACTGACCGCCGCTGTCGAGGCGCGCACGCGGGGGCGCGATCTGGTGACGGCGGACCTGGGCGGGCTTGACTCCACCGCCGTGTGCTGCACCGCCGCACGCGGCGGTGCGAAGGTCGTCGCGTACACCGCCGCCCTCCACGACGAGCTCGGCGACGACGTGCACTGGGCGCAGCGGACCGTCCAGGCCCTGGAAACGATCGAGCACCACGTCGTACCGGCCGGGGAGGTGGCCATGACCTTCGACGGCATCGACGTGCTCGACGACCTCCTGGACACCCCCAGCATCCTCACGGTGGACCGCAACCGGCGCATGCACATCGTGGCGCTGGCGGCGGCCCGGGGCTCCGGGCTGCATCTGACCGGGCTGGGAGGCGACGAGCTCCTCGCCGGAACACCCGCCCGGCTGCACGCCCTGGTACGGACCCATCCCTTCATCGCCCTGCGCCACATACGCGGGTACGGCGCGAAGTACCAGTGGGCGCGGGGGCGGACGGCGCACCAGCTGCTCGACCGCCGCTCGTACCGGTCCTGGCTGGGCCGGGTCGCCCGCGACCTGACCGCGCCGCCCGTCCCCGTGCAGGAGCCGCTGCTCGACTGGTCGGTGCCGCCCAGGATGCCGCCCTGGGCCACCCCCGAGGCCGTCGAGGCGGTGCGTGCCCTGCTCCGCGACCGCCTCCGCGACGTCGGGCCACGCGGCCGGGACCACGGCGAACACCGCGAGCTGGTCGCCATGGACGGCATCTCCCAGTGGACCCGGCACATCGGGCAGATGGCCGCGCCGCTCGGGATCACCGTGGCGGCGCCGTACTACGACGACCGCGTGATCGAGGCGGCCCTCGCCGTGCGGCCGCAGGAGCGGATCACGCCCTGGCGCTACAAGCCGCTCATCGTCGAGGCCATGCGCGGCATCGTGCCGGAGGCCAGCCGTACGCGCGGCACCAAGGCCAATGCCACCTTCGAGGAAGAGGCGGGGCTGCGTCGCCACCGTGCCCGGCTGCTCGCGCTGTGCGAGGACTCCCGGCTGGCCCGGCTCGGGCTCGTCGACGAGCGGGTCCTGCGCGAGTGGTGCCGCCGCTCCCTGTCCGCGGAGACCGAGAGCTATCTGCTGCATTCGACCGTGGCCTGCGAAGTGTGGCTGCGCTCCCGGGAGATGACACCGTCCCAGGCCGGACCCACGGCCGGCCGAGAAGGGTGAGCCGATGTGCACGCTGAAGCCCGACGTCCTGCTCACCGAGACCGAGTACGGCATGGCCCTGCTCGACCAGAAGCGCGCCGAGTACTGGACCCTCAACCCCACCGCGGCACTGGTCCTGCAGACCCTGCTGGACGGCCACGGCGCCGAGCGGGCGGTGGCGAACCTGCTCGAACAGTACGACGGCGTCGACGCGGAGACGGCGGCGCGGGACGTCACGCGCATCGTGGACGACCTGAGCTCGGCGGGACTCATCGCCCCGTAAGCCCGTGGACACCATGGCCGTCCGCAGAGAATCCGCGGGTCCGCGGGTCCGCAGAGAAGAGGAACGGAATGTCGACGCCGGAAGCGGTTCCCTACGACCCTCGCTCCGTTCCGCCGGCCCGCCGGGTCGCGGCCCGGCTGGTGGTGGGCTGCGCGCATGCGCTGGCCACCCTGCCACCCGGCCGCATCCGGGCCGTCCTGGGGCTGCTGCGCAGAGGAGCCCGGCCCGCGACCCTCACCGAGGCGACGCGGGCACGGGAGACGGTGCTCGCCGTGAGCCTGGCCGCGGGCGGGCACCGGGGGTGCCTGCCCCGGTCGCTGGCCACCGTGCTGCTCTGCCGCTGCCGCGGTCAGTGGCCCACCTGGTGCGTGGGGGTGCGCACCCGTCCGCCGTTCGCCGCACACGCCTGGGTGGAGGCCGAGGGCGAACTCGTCGGCGAGGGCACCCCGGCCGACTACTTCCAGCGCTTCTTCGCCGTGGAGTGAGGCCGTGACCGCAGCGCCTCCCGTCGAGACCGGCCGCACGTCCGACGACGATCCCGCGACGGCCCGGCGGGACGAACCGCGGCGCACCTACCGGTCCGGCCACCGCGCCCTCATGGGCCACCTCCGTCCACAGCGTGCCCGCATGCTCGCCGGGGTCCTCCTCGGCCTGCTGGGCAGCCTGATGGGACTGGCGCAACCCCTCGCGGCGAAGCACGTGATGGACGACATGGGCCGCCGTGGGCACCTGGCGGCCGGCCCCGTCCTCGCGCTCAGCCTGCTGGTCGTGGCGGGCGGAATCCTCGCCGGCCTCGGCCACTATGTACTGGACCGGTCCGCCGAGTCCGTCGTCTGCGCCGCCCGCCGCCGGCTGGCCGACCGCCTCCTGCGGCTGCGTGTGCCGGTGCTGGAGCGCACCGAGCCGGGCGATCTGATCACCCGCGCCACCTCCGACACCGCGCTGCTGCGTCAGACCGCCCCCCAGGCGGTGTCGGCCGCCGTCACGGGCACGCTGATCACCGCGGCGACGCTCGTCATGATGGGGCTGCTGGACGCCGTGCTGCTCGGCGTCACGCTCGCCGTGATCGCGTTCGTGGGCGTCGTCGTCGCGGTGGTCTCCCCGCGCATCGGCCGTGCCACCCGGCACACCCAGGAGGCGGTCGGCCGCATGGCGGCCGCACTCGAACGGGCCCTGGGCGCGTTCCGTACGGTCAAGGCGTCCGGCGCCGAGCAGCGGGAGGCCGCGGTACTGCACCAGGCGGCCGAACACGCCCGCCGCACCGGTGTGCGCGCCGCCGCGTGGGAGGCGCTGTCCGCGACCGTGTCGGCGGTGGTCGTACAGATCTGCTTCCTCGTCGTACTGGGAGTGGGGGGCGCGCGGGTCACCTCCGGCGCGATCGGTGTCTCCACGCTGGTGGCCTTCCTCCTCTACCTCTTCGCGCTGGCACCCCGGATCGGCCAACTGGTGGAAGGCGTCGGCCAGTTCCAGATCGGCTCGGCCGCGGCCGCCCGCATCCGGGAGGTGGAGGAGCTGGAGGCGGAGGAACTGGAGGCAGAGGGAGTGCGCGAACGGAAGCCTCTGCCCGCCACCGTGGCGTTCCACGAGGTGCGCTTCGCCTACCGCCCGGGGCTGCCCGACGTCCACCGGCGGGTCTCCTTCACGGTTCCCGGGTACGGCCTGACCGCGTTCGTGGGGCCGTCGGGGGCGGGCAAGACCACCGCGTTCTCCCTGATCGAGCGGTTCTACGAGCCCGATGCCGGCCGTGTGTCACTGGACGGCAAGGACGTACGGGAGTGGCCGCTGGCCGAGTTGCGGGCGAACATCGGCTACGTCGAACAGGACTCCCCCGTCCTCGCGGGCACCCTGCGCGACAACCTGACGCTGGGAGTCGGCGAGGCGACGCCGGACCAGCTCCGGCACATCCTTCGACTGGCCCGGCTGGAAGGCGTGGCCGACCGTCTGCCCCACGGCCTGGACACCCACGTCGGCCATCGGGGCTGCCGGCTCTCCGGCGGCGAGCGGCAGCGCGTGGCGATCGCCCGTGCCCTGCTGCGCCGGCCGAGACTGCTCCTACTGGACGAGGCCACCTCGCAGCTCGACGCGGCCAATGAGGCGGCCCTGCGCGACACCGTCACCGACGCCGCCCGCACCACCACGGTCCTGGTGGTCGCCCACCGGCTGTCCACCGTGACGACGGCCGACCGCATCGTGGTCATGGAGGCCGGGCGCGTACGAGCGGTGGGGACCCACGCCCAGCTGATGGACAACGACAGCCTGTACCGCGAACTGGCGACGACCCAACTGCTGCACCGCTAGGGCCTGGAGACGGTGTGCGGTGGAGGGGGCCGGGCGGGCCCCGCCCCCTCCACCGGCGCGTCAGCAGCCGCTGGTGTGGATGCGGCAGGCGGTGATCAGCGCGGCGGCGTGCTCCTCGCCGCCCAGGCTCTCGGTACGGAGGTCCTCGGGCAGGACCTGGAGGGCGTCGATGTCGTGCTCCATCATGATGGGCTCCTTCGTTCGGGAGGGTGGGCCGGACCCGGGCGGGTCCGGCTGCCGGTGGCCGGGTGGCCACCGGACGTTCAGGGGTGGGCGCGTTCGCCCTCGGGCAGCCACGCGCGGGGGCCGCCGAACCGCATGCGCAGCAGCAGCGAGAGGCTTCCGCCCAGGCCGGTGGCGTACTCGGCGAGCACCGTCTTGCGGTTCTCGTCGGGCACCAGCAGACGGCCGTCGTGCAGGACCGCCTGCGCCGCCAGGTGCTCGACCAGCGACTCCGCTCCGGCGAGGTGGTGCGCGTCGCCCGTCAACTCCGCCGCGTCGAGCAGGAATTCGGCGTTGCCCGCAAGCCCGTGGCAGGTAGAGGTCGAGTCGGTCACCCTGCCTGCCCGTACGGCGAGGGCCGCGCCCTCCACCAGCTCGCGCAGGGCGTCGTCGTGCGCGCCGGTGGCCGACCAGAGCCGGACCAGGAAGGTGCCCACTCCGGACGAGCCGCTGCACCAGTGCCGGGCGAGCTCCGGGGAGTCGGCGAGGTGGCGGGCGCGGTCGACCGGCCACAGCGCACCCGCGGGCCCCCTGCGGGCCGCGGCGGCCAGCGTGGCACCCGCCTCGACGGCCGCGCCGAGGAAGCGCTCCTCCCCCGTGGCATCGGCCGCGAGCAGCAGGAAGGTGCCGACGCCGGCCACGCCGTGCGCGAAGCCGTAGTGCCAGGCTCCCGCGAGGGCGGACGCGAAGTCCTCCGGCACCGGCCAGAAGATCCCCTCCGGGGTGCGCCGGGCCGCCGCGAGCAGCCCGTCGGCGGCCCGCGTGACACGGTCGAGGAAGCGCGGGTCCCCGGTGGTGCGCCAGAAGTGCAGCTGGGCCAGACCGGATCCGGCCGCGCCGTGGCAGACGTCGGGGTTGGGCCACTCGACCGGGAGCGCCAGGGCGAGTGCGGCGGCGCGTGCGGCGAGCGCGGTGTCGTCCAGCGCCCGGGCGGCGTCCAGCAGGGCCCACGCCGTGCCCGAGCGGCCGAAGTGCAGGCCGGGGAGGTCCCCGGGCAGGGCGTCCTGCCGGTCCGCGGTCCAGTACGCGGCGGACCGCAGCCCCTCGCGCAGCGCGCCCCGCGTGACGAGTGCCGCAAGCCCAACAGGCGTCGTCTGTATGTCTGTTGTTCCTTCGGCGTCTTCGTCCCAGTGTCGCAGCGCCCGGGCCAGTACGCTCACGCCGCCCGCCGAACCGTGCTGCACGGCCACCGGGTCGCATGTCTCGCCGAACGCCTCCGAGGCCCAGAGCCGCTCGGTGTCGTGCGGACGCATGGTGGCGAGGAGGTGGGCGACACCGTCGTACAGCAGCCGCGCGCGGGTGTGCGCGGCATCGGTCGGCTCCGCGTCGGTTGACGTACGGGTGGCAGGCGGCAACACCGAGGCCGCGGGCGCCGCCTGCACCGCGACGGCGTCCGCGTCCGCCGCCGCGGACCCGGTGACGAACTGCCGCGCCCGCTCCAGCGTCCAGCGGTCGGCGGGGTCGTCCCGCATCAACCCCCGTATCAGCGGCGAGAAGCGGCGTACCAGCGGGTTGTCGCGGGCCAGCAGCCCCACAAGGCCTGCCAGGCGCTCCTCCTCCGGCCGGGCCCCGGCGCCCGGCCGGTCCGGCGCGAAGAGCGGGTCGGCGCCGCTGAGCGCGTGCAGGACCGTCGCCCCCAGGGCATACAGGTCGACGCTCGGCGCCGACGCGGGCGCCACCTGGTCCAGGGCGCGCAGTTCGGGGGCGGTGTAGCCGGGGGTGGCGCCCAGTACCCAGCGCTCGCCCTCCCGCGCCGCCATCTCCAGGTCGATCAGCAGGAGTTGGCCGTCCGGCGTGACCATCACGTTGTTGGGGTTGAAGTCGTGGAGGGTGACGCCCAGTTCATGGGCGGTGCCGACCAGTTCGACGAGCTGCCAGACCAGGGAGTCGGCCGTACGGTCGTCGGGGCAGCCGGTCCCGTCCTGGATCAGGCGCTCGGCGACGGTGCGCCGCAGGGTCGCGCCCGGTACCGACTCGGTTGCCAGGAACTCGCTGCCCTGCTGCTCGAACACCTCGACCAGGCGCGGGACCCGGTCCGGGCGGACCCTCCCGAGGCGGTCGAGCAGTGCCGCCTCCCGGCGCAGCAGGTCGCGGACGTCCAGCCCCTCCAGGCCCGCTCCCACGTGGGGCCGCGCCTGCTTGACGACGACCTGGGTGTCGGTCCTGGTGTCCTCGGCCCGGAACACCCCGCCCTTGTTGGAGTGCTGGATCGCGCCGCGTACGAGATAGCGGTCGTTCAGCAGGACCGGCTTGGCCGTGGCCTTGCTGCGGGCCGGGGCCGCCGGACGGTCGGGGAACGGGTCGCCCGCCCAGGCCGGCGGGCTGAACCAGGCGTTCCGCTCGTCGGCGACGGGGCGCCCCTCGGGGTCGGTCAGCCGCGTGGCGAAGCAGCCGTCGGCGGTGAGGTCGGGGGCGGCGGCGAACACGCCGTACCGGTAGTAGACCTGGCTCCCGGGCAGATAGCGACGGTCGGAGAGGACCGCGGGGCCGGGCAGCCCGACGGTGGCGAGGTGCAGTTCCTCGGCGAGCAGCCGGAAGTGGTCGTCGTCGGCCGGGTACACGGTGATGAACTTGCCGCCCCCACCGCGCTCGTAGCGCCCGGAGACGAGGGCCGCGACCCGGGCGGGGCTGCCCGCGAACTTGAAGGCGGCCCGGTGGGCGACGAGCACCTCGGCGGACCGGGCCAGGGCCAGGGGCGCGGAGAGCGGGGTGGCCGAGACATGGAGTTTCCAGCCCTGGGTGCGGCGGGCGGCCCCGGCGGGCACGACGTGGCACCAGAAGTCGCCCGGCTCCACGGTCCAGTCCGCTGCCCCGTCAGGCTCGGGCTCGCCCCGGAGCGCCGAACCCTCCCCGGACCGGGCGATGGCCGCGCGTACCAGATCGGGCAACAGCGCGAGGTCCGCCGGACGTTCGGCGCGTGCCCGCCGGGGCCCGGGGAGAGCCGGGAACGGGGCGGGCGGCGGTGCCGCGGGGAGGGTGGACACGCTGTTCGACCTCACTGTTCGCAGAAGAAGGGGTGGGGTCTTGGGCCTAGCGCTCGGGCCGTATGTAGTCGTCGCCCCAGCTCGTGTCGAGGATGTCCGCGGCGACCGTCGCCGTCGCACCACCGTGCACTCCGACCGCCGTCCCCGGCCCGCCGTTCGCCGCGGTGACGCACGCGCCCCCGACCATCAGGACTGTGAGGACGAGTAGACAGCGGACTGCTCCGGGCATGGCACGGCTCCAGGGTCGGGAGATCATGAACTCACGGACACGCGGGGTCCCAAATGTCGTCCTGGCGGGGTTTGCCCGGCCCGACGCCCAAAGTTCATCCCGGCGGGCCCCGTTGGTCCAGCGCTTTGACCTGGCAATAGCCTGCATGGCAACGAAGTAGTACGGCCGCATTGCGGGGGAAACTCATGACTATCGGGGCAAACTTGGACGAGCTGCCGCAGCTGGACGCGAGAGCCGTCGCCGTCTTCGAGTACGTGCTGTCACGGGGCAGCCTCAAGCGGTGGCCGCCCGACGCGCCCCCGGCACTCGGCCTGACCCAGGAGGAGGTCGAGGCGGCCTGCCGGACCCTGCTGCTGCTCCGGCTGCTGCGCCCCGCTCCGGGCAGACCCGAGGAGCTCATACCGGTCAGTCCCGACGCCGCCGCGGCGGAGGTGGTGGGTCCACTGGAGGCGCGGCTCGCACAGGACGCGGCGCACGCCCAGTCCGTACGCGACGATCTGCACTCCCTCATGCCGCACTACCGCGCCGCCCGGCGCCGGCGCAACCACCAGGAGGGCATCGACCTGCTGCCCGACCTGTCGGCCGCGTCGGCGATGCTCACCGAGGCGGCGGCGGGCTGCCGGGAGGAGGTGTTCAGCATCCAGCCGGGCGGCGGCCGCGCACCCCACCGCCTCGGGGACGCCATCGACCGCGATCTGGCGATGCTCCGCCGCGGCATCCGGATGCGCACGCTCTACCAGCACTCGGCGCGCGCCAGCCTGTCCACCCAGGGGTACGTGGAGACGCTCGCCGAGGCCGGTGCCGAGTACCGCACCGCCGCCGAACTGCCCGACCGCGCCGTGGTGTTCGACCGGGCCGTGGCCTTTCTGCCCCGGCGGGCGGACGGCGGGTCGGGCGAGGGCGCGGTGCTCGTCCGGGACCCCGATGTGGTCGCCTACCTCTGCCGGGTGTTCGAGCAGCACTGGTCCGGCGCGACCCCGTTCCTGGGCACCAGCGAGGCCGCGTACAAGGAGGTCGGCCACAGTCTGCGGCGGGCGCTGGTGGGGCTGCTCGCGGAGGGCGCCAAGGACGAGGTGATCGCCCGGCGCATGGGCATGTCCCTGCGCACCTGCCGCCGCCACATCGCGGATCTCCTTGAGGAGCTGGGCGCCGAAAGCCGCTTCCAGGGCGGTGTGCTCGCCGAACGCGCCGGACTCACCGCTCCCGAGGACCCGGTGGCCCGGGATCTGGGCGAGACCCTGCGCGGCTGAGCGGGTGCCCGGTGTCACCCCGGCCCACCTGCGACGTCACTCTGCCCATGGGGCAGGATGGCAGCCCGTTCGGCGTGTACGCGGACCCCGAACGAGGCTTCACGCACGACGAACTGACAGGTGACAAGATGGCGACACTTCACATACGGCGGCCGGTGGCCACCCACGGCGTTTCCCCGGCCCGGCGCGGAGTCTCTCCGGCCCCGCACGGTGTTTCTCCGGCCCCGCACGGTGTTTCTCCGGCCCGGTGCGGCTCGGAGGGCGTCCGTTGACCCGGGGCCTGGTCGTGCACGACTGGGTGGTCGCCGCCATCGCGCTGGCCGCGGGGCTCGTCGCCGCGGTCCTCCTGCGCGCCCTGCTGCGGTGGCTGGGCAAGCACGCCCTCAGAACGCGGTGGAGCGGGGACGACGTCATCGTCGACGCGCTGCGCACCGTCGCCCCCTGGGCCGCCGTCATCGCGGGCACCGCGGCGGCGGCCTCGGCGCTGCCGCTCACCACGCGGATGGCGGCGATCGTCAACCATTCGCTGACCGCCGTGCTCATCCTGGTCACCACGCTCTCCACGGCCCGTGTCATCGCAGGCCTGGTGCAGTCCGTGGCGCAGTCGCGGACCGGGGTGGCCGGGTCGGCCACCATCTTCGTCAACATCACCCGGGTCGTGGTGGTCGCGATGGGCTCGCTGGTCGCCCTCGACACCCTGGGCATCTCCATAGCCCCGCTGCTCACCGCCCTCGGCGTGGGCGGCCTCGCGGTCGCGCTGGCGCTCCAGGACACCCTGGCCAACCTCTTCGCGGGTGTGCACATCCTCGCCTCCAAGACGGTGCAGCCCGGTGACTACATGCGGCTCAGCAGCGGCGAGGAGGGATACGTCGTCGACATCAACTGGCGCAACACCGTGGTGCGCAACCTGTCGAACAACCTGGTCATCATCCCCAACGCCCGTCTCGCGCGGACGAACATGACCAACTACAGCCGTCCCGAGCAGGAGTTGTCGATCCTCGTCCAGGTGGGTGTCGGGTACGACAGCGACCTGGAGCACGTCGAGCGGGTGACCCTCGACGTCATCGACAGCGTGATGATCGACATCACCGGCGCGCTCCCCCACCACGAGGCGGCCGTCCGCTTCCACACCTTCGCCGACTCGCGGATCAACTTCACCGTGATCCTGGGCGTGGGCGAGTTCAGCGACCAGTACCGGATCAAGCACGAGTTCATCAAGCGCCTGCACCAGCGCTACCGCGCGGAGGGCATCGCGATCCCGGCCCCCACCCGGACGGTCTCGCTCCAGCACGACGAGCAGACACCCTCCTCCCTGATGTCCGCCCCGGCTCCGGTCCCGCACCCGCGCCAGGCGCCGGCGTAGGCCCGCCCCGCCGCAACGTCGCCGCAACCCCGCCCGTGCTTGGCTGGCGGGGCCGGTACGACACGCAGACCGAAGGGCCGTGAACCTCATGTCCGACAGGAACGCGGGCGATACGGGTACGGGCGACGCGGGCACGGGCCACGCGCGCGTGGAGCTGACCCCCGCGGCCGCCGAGTTGCTACGGCGGCTGCGGGCGGCCCACGGGCCGCTGATGTTCCACCAGTCGGGCGGCTGCTGCGACGGCAGCGCGCCCATGTGCTTCCCGGACGGCGAGTTCCGTACGGGAGGGTCGGACGTCCTGCTCGAAAGCCTCGCCGTCGACGGGGTCGAGGAGCCGGTCCCGTTCTGGATGTCGACGAGTCAGCACGAGGTGTGGCGGCACACCCGGCTGATCGTCGACGTCGTCGAGGGGCGCGGCAGCGGCTTCTCTCTTGAGGCCCCGGAAGGCGTGCGCTTCCTCATCCGCTCCCGCCTCATCTGACAGGCCGCGCCCCGGTTCAGTCCCGGTCGCGCACCGCCACGATCCCGTTGAAGACCCCCACGTACGCCGTGCCGTCCGGGCCGATCGTCACGGGCGCCCAGTTGTTGTCGTACGCGGGGCCGGTGCCCGTCAGCCGCTTCCAGCGCACCGCGCCCGTACGGAAGTCGACGGCGGTCAGATACCAGGCGTCGATGCCCAGGGCGTTGGGTTCCTTCTCGTAGAAGTAGAGAAGCCCGTTCGCCGTCGAGAGCTTCGGAACAGTCGAGGGGGAGCGGACGGCGCTCTCCCACACCGTGTCGCAACCGCTGCCGTCGGGGCGCACGTCGATGCGGGTCGCCCCGCCGGTCACGCTCCGACCGAAGGTCAGCGAGGTGACGTTCTCATAGCCGTAGTTGTTCTCGACGACGATGCTGTTGCCCCAGGTGATCAGGGAGTTGTCCGTGGTCGACCGGCCCGACCCGAAGACCGGGATCTTGCAGACCACGCGCCGGTCGTCCGGGATGTCCGTGCCGCGCCGGTAGACGACCACGTTCATACGGTCGTCCGCGTTGTCGGTGATGGCCACATAGCCGTCGCCGAAGAGGTCCGGGGTGGTGCCCGAACCCTGGTTCACCGAGCCGGGCTTGGTGCCCGTGCCGCGGTCGTACGTCTGGCGCCACCGCACCACCGGTGTGCCGTCGGCGCCCGCGCGGAAGCTGTACAGGGCGTGGTCGGAGACGATGGAGACGCCGTCCTCGGCCACCGAGAAGGAGTTCTGGATCTCCTCCCCCGGCAGCTCGACCGAGCGGATCCGGCCCGTGCCGGGGTCCACCGTGCCCACCCGGCCGAGCCGCGTCACCCACCAGATGCGGCCCTGCCAGTCCGGCATCACGGAGGTGACCGGGTCGCAGATGCCGCTGGGGAAGAGGTTGGTCCAGCTGACGCAGTCGTGCGGGACCGCACCGGTCAGGTCCCAGTCGTCCACGACGGCGAAGCGCCAACTGCCGTCCGCGCTCCGCTCGTGCGCGATGCGCAGGATGTGGTGGCGGGAGTCGGCGAGGACCACGCGGTCCTCGTTGTCGAGGTAGAAGTAGGCCCCGCCCGAGGTGTCCTTGAAGATCTTCGAGAAGTCCAGGCGGGTGATCGCCTCGACGGTGGAGGAGCGCTGCGGAAGCCGGTACTCCGCGAGCGTGGCGAGCGTGCGGGGTTCCAGGAGCTTCAGTTCGAAGCCCTGGAAGGTGCCGCAGACGGTGATCAGCCGCCCGGCCGCGTCGAACGTCGCCGTGGCGCACTCACCGCCGAGGGCCGCGATCTGCTCGCTGGTCACCTGTGGATCCCGGCCCAGCGGGCCCGCGTACGGGTGGGTGCCGCTGCCCCAGGCGTCGCTGTGCATCCCGCTGCGCCCGTTGGAGGCGAGGTAGGGGTGCTGGGCGGGAGCCGGCCCGGGGACCGGCGCGGCGGTGGCGGGGGCGCCCTCGTACTGGCTGACCAGGCGGTGGCCGGGCGCCTTGGGTATCCCGTCCGCCCGGGCGCCGGTGGGGCCCGCGAGGGCGGTCGCGGAGACGGTGAGCGTCAGGGCCAGTGCGCGGGCGAGCGCTCTGCGGGACATACGGCTCCTCCGGGTGCGTACGTCGTGCACGCACGTGGGGTACGTACGCCGTGCACATGCGTCGGGTGTCGCGCCGGCGCCCGACGCTAGAGCCGCGGGGGTGAAGTGTCCATGGAATCGATGGCCGCTTCACACACGCTTCATGATCGGCCGGTGCGCCGAGCGTGCGTGCCGGGCGTCGGGGCGCAGACGGGGGTTCAAAGACAAGCTCTCAGGCGGAGAGCCGCCGTTCGAGCGGGGTGCGGAAGCTCGGCCGGATCCGCGTGTCACCGAAGAAGGCGGACAGGCGGGCCGCCTCCGCCTCGATGGCGGCGCCCGCCTCGCGGCCCTGGTCCGTGAAGACGTGCGTGGCGATCTCGCCGTCCGGGCGCTGGGCCCAGCCGCCGACGATGCGGCCGTTCCACCACACCGAGGGGCCGATGTTGCCGGTGCCGTCGAAGAGTTCGGCCTTGTGGGCGGTGTCGAGGTACCAGTCGCGGTGGCGCCAGCCCATCGGGGTCGGGTCGAGGCCCGGGAGCAGTGCGGCCCAGGGCTCGGGGGCGGGCGGCGCGGCGAGTTGGCCGGGCAGGGCGTGCCCGGGGCCCTCGTCCAGGTCGACGTCGACGGCGTCGGTCCTGGCCAGCGCCTTGCGGGTGTCGGTGAGTGTCCAGCCCGTCCACCACTTGACGTCCTCGGTGGTGGCGGGGCCGAAGGCGTCGAGGTAGCGAGTGGCGAGCTCGGCCCTGGCCTCGTCGGCCGCGAGTTCGGGGTGCGGCTCCGCGACCGTCCAGCGGAACTGGCTGGACGCCCAGGTGCCCAGCGGGCGGCCGCGCCGGATGCGACCCTCGGCGGCCAGGACCCCGAGGAAGCGGCTGGTGATGCGGGGCCTCGCCTCGTAGGGCTTGCCCGGGGCCTGGACGATCTGCGACTTCAGGTCCGGCACGTCGTCGGCGAGTTGGGCCGCCGTCGCCTCTCCGCGCGTGGCGAGGGCGGCGAGGACCGCTTCCTGGGTGGCGGCGAACCACTTGGCATCGAAGCCGAGTTGCTCCTCGATCACCTTGGCGAGACCCGCGCGCTCACGGACGGCGACGGCCCGCGCGGCCGCCGCGTCGGCCACCGGCGCGAACGCCCTGGGCAGCACGAACATGGTGCGGCGCATACAGAGCATCCGTACGAGTGAGTGGTCCTCGTACAGCGCGCGCTCCAGCTCCCCCACCGACGCGTTCCCCATCCGGGCGGCGACCGCCAGATACACCGTGGCGGGGTCGGTGGCGTGCAGCGCCACCAGTGCGTCCGCCACCGCCTCGGGGGTGGCCGCGCGGGCGGCGGGGGTGAGGAGGTGGCGGGTGCCGAGGCGCGCGCGCCGCGCCTCGGCGGTGATCCTCTGGCGGGCCGGCGTCATGGCCTGAGGCTACCGACCACACTCGCGGTGGCGTTCAGACCGTCCTGGATGGTGGGGGCCATGCTCGTCCCGGCGAGGAAGAAGCCGAGCAGCACGCAGACCATCGCGTGCGAGGCCTTGAGCCCGCCGCTGCGCAGAAAGATCACCGCCAGCACCACGAGCAACAGCACCACCGAGATCGAAACGGCCATGGCCAACCTCCTCCACCGCGCCGGAATTGCGGCATTCGGCGGCCAGTGTGGCGGAGGAGGCGGGCCGGTCGGGCGTATGGCATGTCCGCCGTACGGGTGTTGACTGCGGGTGACGGCCCGTGAGGTGAGTGACGCGTGGTGACCCCGGGATGCGCCCGGGACTACTCTCCGTGCGCGCGGAGGAAGGTCTCCAGGCCCGCGAGGTCGTCGGTGTTGATGTGGTCGACGTCGGCGGCGAGCAGTTCGCGCCACAGGGCGTCCCGCTCGGGCCCGGCGAGGTCGGGGGTCGCCCAGAACCGTACCCGCTGCCGGTGCGCGTGGGCCTGCGCCACGATTCCGCGCAGCTTCTGGCGCTCGGCGGCCGGGAACGGTCCGGCGCCCAGCCAGCTGAAGCTCTGCGTCCAGTTGGAGCTGATGAGGGGGATGAAGGCGGCGGTGGCGGCCGTGCCGAGGTCCTCCAGGCGTCCGTCGTAGAACGCGTGGCGCACCTTCTGCGCCTCCATGGGCACCCGGGCGGCGCGGTCGCCGGAGATGACGGGAGTGACGGCGCCGGTCGAGACGCGGCCGTGCGCGTACCTGCTCAGCATCCGCCGGTACGGGCGCAGCCGCCGGTCGAGTTCCAGGTAGGCGGCGGCGCCGTCGGTCTTGATGTCGACCAGGAGCTGTACGGGGCGGTGATGCCCCCGGTACACCGAGCCGTGGTTGGCGCGGACGCGGGCCGACAGCGGGTCGAGGTAGAGCGTTTCGAGCGTACGGGTCGGGTCGAGCTGGGTCGGGTCGTGGGCCACCAGGAGCTGCCCGTCGACCAGGAAGACATCGGCCTCGACGCTGGTGAACCCGTGGGCGAGGGCGTCGAAGAGGGGGTGCGTGTGCTCGAAGTCGTTGTGCGCGTGGGTCCGGCGCAGCGGTCTGGGCCCGGCGGGGTGGGCGCGCTCGGCCGCGGCGGCGGGCGCGATGGCGGCGGAGGCGGCGGCCGCGGCGAGGGCGGCGACGGCGCTGCGGCGGGTCAGTCGAGCCATGGGGGTGCTCCCGGGGCGGTGGGACGGGCGGACGCGACCGAGTATGCGGGCGCACCGGCCCCGACGGGCAGGCTGCTTCGCAGAGTTGGCCGGTACTTCGCCGCCCGGTCACCCGGTGGCCGGGCGGCGGGGCCGCACACGGGGAACAACCGTCGCAGGGACGTTACTGCGAGTCAGTCACCGCGAGAGTTCGCCCCACTCCGCCGCCCGGTCGCACCACCGGGACAGCAGCGTCCGGTCGTGGCCCACCGCGAGGAGGGACGCGGTCGTCTGCGTGCGGTAGCGCTCGACCGCCGCCACCAGGGCCGCCGTCGTCGACGCGTCCAGCATCGCCGTCATCTCGTCGCAGACCAGCAGCCGGGGCCGCAGGACCAGGGCGCGGGCCAGGCAGGCGCGCTGGAGCTGGCCGTCGCTGACCTCGTGGGGGCGGCGGTTCAGCAGGTCCCCGCCGAGGCCGACCAGGTCCGCGAGTTCGTCGACGCGCTCGCGGACCTCGATCTGGCGGCCGGTCGCCCGCAGCGGCTCGGCGACGATGTCGCGCAGCCGCAGCCGGGGGTCGGCGGCGAGCCGGGGCGACTGGAAGACGACGCCGACGGTGGTGCGCAGCGCGCGCGGGGCTCGGTGGCGCCACTCGGTGACGAGGGCGCCGTCGAGGGTGACCGTGCCGTGGTCCGGCCGGTGCAGCAGCGCCGCGACCCGAGCCAGGGTGGACTTGCCGCAGCCGCTGGGGCCGAGCAGACCGACCGCCTCGCCGGGGGCGACGGTGAGGCTCACCTCGCGGACCACCGGCGTGCCGCGCTCGTACCCTGCGGTGATGTTCTTCAGGTCAAGCACGGCCGGGCTCCTCCAGGTGGTGACAGGCGACCCTGCCGTCGAACGGCGGCAGGGTGCCGCACTGGCCGGTGGCCCGTTCGCAGCGGGGCGCGAACGCACAGCCGTCCGGCAGATCGCCCAGCTCGGGCGGCATCCCGGGAATGGGCGCGAACGCCCGCTCCGGGAGCGCGTCGAGCAGGCCTTGAGCATACGGGTGACGGGGTCCGCTCCCGCCGAAATACGAGGTTGCGTCGGCGAGTTCGACGACGCGCCCCGCATACATCACGGCGACCCGGTCGGCGATCCGCTCGGCGGCCGCCAGATCGTGGGTGATCATCAGCAGCGCCCGGCCGTCGTCGGCGGTGCGGCGCAGCTCGTCGGCCGTACGGTCGACCAGATCGCGGTCGAGCCCGGTCGTCGGCTCGTCGGCGAGCAGCAGCGGCGCGTCCCCGATGAGGGCGAGCGCGGTCGCGGCGCGCTGGGCGAGGCCGCCGGACAGTTCGTGCGGGTAGCGGTCCAGGTGCCCGAGCGGGAACGCGGCCCGCTCGGCGGCCGCCTCGGTCGCCGCGCGCAACTGGCGCCTCGGCGTGCGGGTGAGCTCGCGCAGGGTCTCCGCGAGCTGCGCCCGTACAGTCCGCACCGGTGTGAGGTGGGCGGCCGGGCTCTGCGGTACGAGACCGATGCGGCGCCCCCGGACCGTACGGGCGAGGGTGCGCTCTTCGGCGGCGAGCAGGTCGACGGGGTCGCCGCCGGCGTGCAGCACCGCGCTGCCCGCCGTCTGGGCGTTGCCCGGCAGCAGGCCGAGCAGCGCCGAGGCCAGGACGGACTTGCCGCAGCCGCTCTCGCCGACCAGGGCCAGGCACTCCCCCGCCGCCAGGTCGAAGGAGACGTCGGTGACGGCGGCGACGTGGTGGCCGCCGCGCATCCGGAAGCGCACGGACAGGCCGCGCACCGAAAGGACCGTGGTCACATCAACCTTGGTCACAGCATCAGCTCCGATCGGCGGCGCGGGTCCAGGCGTTCGCGCCAGGCGCCGGCCAGGCCCGCGACGGCGAGGGTCGGGACTATGAGGAGCAGGCCCGGGAAGAGGGTCGGCCACCAGTCCCCGGCGAGCAGCGAGCCGCGCGCGGACTGGACGAGGTTGCCGAGGCTGGCCTGGTGGCTGGGCAGGCCGAGGCCGAGGAAGGAGAGCGCCGACTCGTGCCACATGGCGTGCGGCACCATCAGCACCGCCGCGAGCCCGGCCTGCGGCAGCACGCCCGGCAGCAGATGACGGAGTGTCACCCGCAGCCGGGAGGCTCCGCCGGAGATCGCCGCGTCGATGTAGGGGCGCGAGCGCAGGGACAGCACCTCGGCGCGCACGATGCGGGCCGTGGACAGCCAGTGCGTCACGGCGACCGAGGCGATCACCGGCCACACCCCGGGCCGGAACATCGCCACCACGAAGATGCCGAGCAGCAGGTGCGGCACCGAGGAGAACACGTCCACGAGCCGCATCACCAGACGGTCGGTCCAGCCGCCGAGGGCGGCGGCCGCCGCGCCCACGACCGTACCGACGACGGTGGCGACGAGGGCTGCCACGACGCCGACGAGGAGCGAGATCCGCAGCCCGTACACACAGCGCAGCAGCAGGTCGCGGCCGACGTCGTCGGTGCCGAACGGGTGCTCCCAGGACGGTGGAAGGAGCTTGTGCGAGAGGTCGACGGCCTGCTGGTCGAGGTGGACCAGCGGCGGTACGAGGAGCACCGCGAGGACCGCCGCCGCGAGGATCACGGCGGAGATGCGGACCCGCAGCGTCCGGGTGGAACGGCGGGTACGCCCGCGCGGACGCCAGACGATGTCTGTGCTGTCCGCGGGACGCGTGGTGTCAGCCATCGAAGCCCACCCTCGGGTCGGCGATGCCGTAGAGCAGATCGGACAGGAGGTTGCCGAGCAGCACGGCGGCGGTGGCGAGCACGGTCAGCGCGGCCAGCAGCGGGAAGTCCACGGAGGTGGCGGCCTGCACGGTGGCGGCGGCGATGCCGGGCCAGCTGAAGACGGTCTCGACGAGCAGGGCGCCGGTGATGAGTTCGGGGACGCGCGAGCCGACGAGGGTCAGCATCGGCAGCATGCCGGAGCGCAGGGCGTGCCCGAGCAGGACGGTCCGCTCGCTCAGCCCGCGCGCACGGGCGCCGCGCACCGGGTCCTCCTCCAGGGCGTCGGCGACGCCCTGGCGTACGTACAGGTAGAACCAGGGCAGTTGGGAGACGCCGAGGACGGCGGCGGGCAGGACGAGGTGGCTCGCCACCTGGCCGAAGGTGACCGTGTCGCTCGCCGTGTCGGTCAGTCCGCCGGCGGGCAGCACGTCGAGCTTCAGCGCGAAGAACCAGATGGCGAGCAGCCCCAGCCAGAAGGCGGGCGCGGCTTCCAGGGTGTACGCGAGGGAGCTGACGCACCGGTCGAGCCAGCCGCCCGGGCGGCGCCCGGCGAGCACGCCGAGCCCGGTACCGAGGACGATCGCCACCAGGAAGGCGGTGGCGGCGAGCAGCACCGACCAGCCGAGCCGTTCGCCGATGACGTCGGCGACGGGCTGGCGCAGCACGCTGGAGTCGCCGAGGTCGCCGGTGAGGGCGGCGGTCAGCCAGTCCCACCAGCGGGTGACCAGCGGCTGGTCGGCGCCGAGGTTGGCGCGCAGCTGGTCGAGGTTCTCCTGCGAGGCGGTGAGCCCGGCACTGCCCGCGTAGGCCTTGACCGGGTCGAAGGGCGAGGCGGCGGCCACGGCGAAGACGCCGAAGGTCACCACGAGCAGGACGGGGGCGGCGAACAGGGTCCGCCGCCCCGCCATCCGTGCCATCGGCCCCCAGGGGAGGCGGCGGCTCACTTCTTCGGCGCCCAGGTCTCGACGTTCCACCACGGGCCGGAGGCGAGTCCGTGGTCGTGCGGCTCGGTCTGGGTGGAGAGCCCGTCCCAGCGGTCGTTCACGACGTACAGGTGGTCGATGTGGGTGAGGAAGGTGTAGCCGGGGTTCTTCACCAACTCGCGCTGGATGGTGTCGTACGCGGCCTTGCGCACGGCGGTGTCACCGCTCTTGCGGCCGTCGTCGAGCGCCTTGTCGACGGCCGGGTCGGCGTACCACGCCATGTTGTTGAAGCCGTCGCCCCCGAGGGAGGACTTGAGCAGCGTGTACTGGTCGAAGTCGGGGTCGCCGGGCGAGCCGCCGCCCGCGAGGACCGCCTCGTCCTTCATCTTCGGCTCGATGACCTCCCAGGTGCCGGACTGGGTGGTGATGTCGATGCCCGCCTTCTTGGCGTCGGAGGCGTAGGCGAGGGCGTGGTCCTGGCGGAGCTTGTCGCCGGAGAGGTACCAGAGCGGGAAGGCGGCGCGGACGCCGTCCTTCTCGCGGATGCCGTCGGCGCCGGGCTTCCAGCCCGCCTCGTCGAGGATCTTCTTCGCCATGGCCAGGTCGTGGGGCCGCTCGGTGCCCTTGGCGAACCAGGGGCTGCCGGTCGGCACCGGCCCGTAGGCGGGCTTGCCGGCGCCGTCGAGGATCTTGTCGACCATCGCCTTGCGGTCCACGGCGAGGTCGAGCGCGCGGCGCACGGCGGTGTCGCCGGTGACCTTGTTGCCGGTGGGCAGGGTCACGTTGCGGTAGTCGTAGGTCTTCGCCGTGTAGGTCTTCTTGTGCTTGTCCTTCTCGAAGCCCTGGGCGAGGTTGGGCGGCAGGATCGCGCCGTCGAGGTCGCCGGAGCGCAGCCGGGTGGCGCGCACGTCGTCGTCCTTGATGATCGCCATGGTGAACTTCTTCACCTTGGGCGCGCCGCCCCAGTACGACGGGTTGGCCTCGAACGCGATCTTCTCGCTCCTGGACCACTTGGCGAGCTTGTACGGGCCGGTGCCGACGGGAGCGGTGGCGAAGTCGCCGGTGTTGACGTCCTGCTTGCCCGCGACGTGCTCGGGCACGATCGGCAGCACGGTGCGCTGCGCGAACGGCGCGTAGGGGTACTTGAGCGTGAAGACCACCGTGTCGTCGCCATCGGCGCGGACGTCCTTGATGGCGTCGAGCTCGCCCTTGGAAGGGTTGTTGGTCTTCGGGGCGAGGATCGTCGAGTAGGTGAAGACGACGTCCTTGGCGGTGAAGGGCTGCCCGTCGCTGAACTTCACGCCCTTGCGGAGCTTGTACGTGTAGGTCAGCCGGTCGGCGCTCACCTCGGGCAGGGCGACGGCGAGCGCGGGCTTGAGCTTCATGTCGACGTCCTGCGTGAGCAGCCCGTCGAAGATCTTGGAGTTGCCGTCCTTGCCGTAGCCGAGGAGCGGGCTGAGCGTCTCGGGCTCGTACGCGATACCGACGACGGCTGTGTCCTTGGCGCCCTGGCCGCCGCTCTCCCCACCCGGGTTCGAGCAGGCGGCCGCGGTGAGGGCCAGTGCTCCGGCCAGCGCCGCGGCGCCCGCTCCTCGCATCGCCCCGTGGATCGAACGGGCGACCATGCCCCACACCCCTTATTGAAGATCGACTGTTATTGCGAACTGATCGCAACAGTTCGCCATTTAAACAGCACGCAAAAGGGGCGGTCAAAAACGGGACACTCGGCGCAGACTATGCGGGTCCGGGCAGCCCCACGATCTCCGCGACCGACGCGCGGTGCTCACCGGCCGAACCCAGCGCGCTCTGCGCCGACTTGGCGCGCTTGAGGTAGAGGTGCGCGGGGTGCTCCCACGTCATCCCGATGCCGCCGTGCAACTGGACGCACTCCTCGGCCGCGCGCACCGCGACCCGCGAGCAGTACGCCTGCGCGACCGCCACCGCGAGCGGCGCGTCCGGGCTCCCGGCCGCCAGCGCGTCGGCCGCATTGCGCGCGGCGGCCCGCGCCGACACCACCTCCAGCCACAGCTGCGCCATCCGGTGCTTGAGCGCCTGGAAGGAGCCGACGGGCCGGTTGAACTGCTTGCGGTCCCGGGTGTACGCGACGCTCTCGGTCAGGCACCACTCCGCGACGCCCAGTTGCTCGGAGGCGAGCAGCCCGGCCCCGGCGAGCAGACCACGGCGGACGGCGGCCCGGCCGGTGTCCGCCTCGGCGAGCAGCGTGCCGCGCGCACCGTCGAGGACGACGTCGGCCAGCGGACGGGTGAGGTCGAGCGGGGTGAGCGGAGTGATGACCGCCTCGCCCGCCTCGACCGCGTAGAGCCCCTGCCCGGTCGGCACGAGCAGCACGTCGGCGGTGGCGGCGTCGGCCACGGTCCGCGTGACGCCGTCGAGCCCGCCGCGCAGCCGCAGCGAGTCGGGCCCGTACGAGAACGGCACGACCAGCGCCGCGGTCTTGCGACCGGCCGCCAACTCACCGATGAGCGCGGCGACTTCGGTGGCTGTGATGTCGAGTCCGAGCAGTGTCCCGGTGGCGACGACGGAGCTGGTGAGGTACGGAACCGGGGCGACGCTCCGGCCGATCTCCTCCAGGACCACGGCCGCCTCGCGGTGTCCCGCGCCCTGGCCGCCCAGCTTCTCCGGCACAAGGAGACCCGCGAGCCCCATTTCGGCGCCGAGCGCCTGCCAAAGGCGGGGGTCGTAGGGGGTGTCGGACTCGGCGCGGGCGAGCGCGGACGGGGTGTCGGTGCGGTCGGCGAGCAGGGAGCGCACGGCGGCCCGGAGGTCTTCCTCGGCCTCGGAGTACAGCAGGTCGGGGGCGGTCTCGGTCATCGGGCCAGGTCCTTCCAGGCGATGTCCTTGTCGTTGCGCGGCTCGGCGGGCAGCCCGAGGACGCGCTCGGCGACGATGTTCAGGAGTACCTCGCTGGTGCCGCCCTCGATGGAGTTGCCCTTCGAGCGCAGATACCGGTACCCGGCGTCCCGGCCGGTGAAGTCGACGAGCTCGGGCCGGCGCATGCTCCAGTCGGAGTACAACAGCCCCTCCTGCCCGAGGAGTTCGACCTCCAGACCGCTGATCTCCTGGTTGAGCCGGGCGAAGGCGAGCTTCATGCCCGAGCCCTCGGGGCCGGGCTGGCCCGCCACGAGCTGCTGGCGCAGCCGCTCGCCGGTGAGACGGGCGACCTCGGCCTCCACCCAGAGGGTGAGCAGCCGCTGGTGCAGGTCGTGGGTGCGCAGCTCGGGGCGCTCGCGCCAGGTGCGCGCGACGGGCCCGATCATGCCGCCCTCGCGGGGCAGCCGCATCCCGCCGATGGAGACCCGCTCGTTCATCAGGGTCGTCTGCGCGACCTTCCAGCCGTCGCCGACCGCGCCGAGCCGGTGGGCGTCGGGGATGCGGACATCGGTGAGGAAGACCTCGTTGAACTCGGCCTCGCCGGTGATCTGGCGCAGCGGCCGCACCTCGACGCCGGGGTCGGTCATGTCGCAGATGAAATACGTGATGCCCTGGTGCTTGGGCAGGTCCGGGTCGGTGCGGGCGATCAGGATGGCCCAGCGGGCGAGATGGGCGCTGGACGTCCACACCTTCTGCCCGGTCACGACCCAACTGTCGCCGTCACGGACGGCCCGGGTGCCGAGCGCGGCCAGGTCGGACCCGGCGCCCGGCTCGCTGAACAGCTGGCACCACACCTCCTCGCCGACCCACAGCGGCCGCAGGAACCGCCGCTTCTGCTCGTCGGTGCCGTACTTGAGCACGGTCGGCGCGGCCATGCCGAGCCCGATCCCGATCCGGCGCGGATCGTTGTCGGGCGCACCGGCCGCCGCCAGTTCGGCGTCGACGACCGGCTGGAGAGAGCGCGGCGCCCCGAGCCCGCCGAGGCCCACCGGGTAGTGCACCCAGGCGAGCCCGGCGTCGAAGCGGGCCTTGAGGAAGTCGATCGCCCCAGTGGTGGTGGGCGGGTGCGCGGCGAGCAACTCCTGGGTACGGGCGCGCAGTTCGGCGGCGTCGGGCCGCTGCTCGCTCATCGGGCGGCTCCGTCCGGGAGCACGACCACACGGCCGGTGGTGGTGCCGTCGGCGACCCGCTGAACGGCGGCGGCGGCGTCCTTCATCGGCACGCGCTCGCTGATCAACGGCTTGACGGCGCCCTTCGCGGCGAGCTCGGTCAGCTGCTCGTGGCAGCGCAGGATCGACGCGGGGTCCTTCTGCGCGTACAGCCCCCAGTGCAGACCGACGATCGAATAGTTCTTCACCAGCGCGTGGTTGAGGGCGGGGGCGGGGATGCTGCCGCTGGCGAAGCCGACGACGAGGATGCGGCCCTCGAAGGCGACGCACTTGGCGGACTTGGCGTACGCGTCGCCGCCGACCGGGTCGTAGATCACGTCCGCGCCGCGCCCGCCGGTGGCCTCCTTCACGGCGGCCACGATGTCGTCGGAGCGCCGGTCGATGACGAGGTCGCACCCCAACTGCCGGGCGATCTCCGCCTTCTCGGCCCCGCCGACCACGCCGATGACCCTGGCCCCGGCCGCCTTGCCGAGCTGGACGGCCGCGCTGCCGACCCCTCCGGCGGCGGCGTGCACCAGCAGCGTCTCGCCCGCCTGGAGGTTGGCCCTGCGGTGCAGCCCGAACATGCCGGTCTGGTAGCCGATGTGCAGGGCGGCTGCCTCGGCGTCGTCCAGCGCGTCGGGCGCGGGCAGCAGCGCGCGCTCGTCGGCGATCACATGGTCCGCGAGCCCGCCGAACGGCAGCACGGGGTTGGCGATGACCCGCCGCCCGTCCTCGGTCTCCCCGCAGATCTCCACCCCGGGCGTGAACGGCAGCGGCGGCTTGATCTGGTACTGCCCCCGGCACAGCAGCGCGTCCGGGAAGTTGATGTTCGCGGCGCGCACCTTCAGCAGCACCTGCCCCGGGCCCGGGGTGGGACGGTCGACCTCTTCGAGCCGCATCACCTCGCCCGGCTCGCCGTTCTCGTGCACTCGCCATGCCTGCATTCGGGGCCTCCACGCGCTGTAGGCGGTACGGCTGCGTACCCTTGCTGCACGGCATACTAAGCGGTCGCTTGTGGCTGAGGGAACAGGTGAAGGGGGTGCGAGGCGACGAATTCGCCTCGCGCCGCGCGACCGCCCCGCTACGAGCTCCCGCCCCGGGGCCGCGCCCGTACGTGCATCCGCTCACCCTGGGGCCCGAACAGGCTCAGATACTCCACCGGCGCGTCCCCGGCCGGCCCGAACCAGTGCGGCAGCCGGGTGTCGAACTCGGCCGCCTCCCCCGCCCCCAGCACCACGTCGTTCCCGGCGAGCACCAGCCGCAGCCGCCCCGCCAGGACGTACAGCCACTCGTACCCCTCGTGGATGCGCGGCTCGGGCGCACCGCCCACCTCCCGGTCCACCACCTTGTACGCCTGGAGCCCGCCGGGTTGGCGGGTGAGCGGCACCAGGGTCTTGCCGCCGCGCACGATCGGCTTGGCCCGCACCCGGGGGTCGCCGACCGGCGGCGCGCCCACCAGATCGTCGAGCGGCACCTGATGGGCGCGGGCGATCGGCAGCAGCAGTTCGAGGCTGGGCCGACGGTTCCCGGACTCCAGGCGGGAGAGCGTGGAGACGGAGATCCCGGTCGCCGCGGACAGATCCCCGAGCGTGGCCCCGCGCTCCTTGCGGATCCGCCGGAGCCGGGGGCCGACTTCGGTCAGCACGTCGTCGAGTGCGCGTTGCTCATCCATCCACCCATTGCAGAATCGGCAAGGTGGTTTGTCAATCCTGCCTCGCCGGACGCTGGTCCCGCGCGACGGCCAGCTCCTGGAACTCCCAGTGCGTGATCACCATGTCCTGCTCCTGTCCCGGCGTCAGCCCAGCCAGCCGGACCGAGCCCGCCCGCCCCCGCGCGGCGGCCGCCTGCTGGTGGGCGAAGACGAACAACAGCCTGGGGAAAGCGACGAGCAGACGGTCGAGGAGGTCGGCGTCCGGCGGCTGGTACAGCACGATCGTGAACGGCCCCGACTCCTCCTCGTGACGCGCGAGCAGCCGCCGCAGAGCCTCGTCGTCGCACTCGAAGCCCCACCCGATCGAGTCGACCACGCAGGCGCGCACCTCGGCGATCACGCCCTCGACGAAGTCCGCCGCGTCGTGCCGGGGCGCGGGTTTGCGCACCCGCCACGAGTCCGGGGCCTCGCTCGCCCTGCGCACGTACATGTCCGCGGTCTCTTTGAGCGTGGACCCCAGCAGCGCCACCCGGTCGCCGCCGCTCGCCCCCACCAGGCGCAGCTGATCGGCCGCCTCCTTGGGGACCCGGGCGAACGGCACGACGAGGTCGACGATCTCCTGCCGGTGCTCCCGGCTCTTCACCTTGGGCAGGAAGTGCTTGACGGCCTTGCGCATCGCGCAGCTGTCGCCGACGTTCTGGACCGGCCGCTCCGCCAGCAGCCCCTGGGCCACCGCGTAGCGCGAGTGGCCGCGTGCGTAGGCGAAGGTGGCGACTCCCAGGATCTCGGCCGTGTGCTCAAGGGCCGCGTCCGAGAGGTCGGAGATCCGCCCCGCGATGAAGTCGGTGACCTCCGGGTACGGCACCGCACCCTGCCGCTCGATCAGCGGCCGCAGCGACGTGGCGATCTTCTTCGGGGGCCGGTCGGGACCGTACTGCCGTCTCCAGTCCACCATGTCGAAGCGCCCGAGGTTCAGCTTGCCGAGCCCGCTGTCGGGTAGCTGGCGGCGACGGACTCCGGGCAGGGTCACGGGCAGGACCACGAAGGCGTCGCCGGTCCCGGCCCGCTCGGCGTCGGCGACGATCGCCTCCACCATCACGTAGTACGAGTCGAGTGCGTGCGGCGACAGCAGGATGATCATGCCGTGGCACTTCTTGATCTCGGTCAGCACCTTGCCGTACCAGGTGTCGCCGCCGCTCAGGATGCCCTTGTCGACGATCGGTTCACAGCCCAGGTCGACGAGATGCGCTTCGAGCGCGAACAAATAGGCCCGGCAGTCGCACCCGGACTCGGGGGTGCACTGCGAACTGTGGCTCAGGAAGATCCGGGGACGCGCCATGGCCACTACTCCCCGAGGCCGGAGACGGCGGTGCGGGGTATCGGGAGCAGCCGGTACCAGCGGACGGCGCCGGCGTCGACGGCAACGGGGGCGGGGGTGTTGTCGGTGCACGGGGCGACGGTTCCGTCGAAGAGGTCGAGCAGCCGTGCGTTGCCCGGGGCGCCCAGTGCGCGAGGGGTGACGTCGATCGTCTCGCGGTGCACCCCCGCATTGGCGACGCAGAGCACGATCTCGTCGCCGTGCCGCCGTACGAATCCGAGCAAGTGCGGTCGGGACAACGGGAGTTCACGGCAGTCGCCCCGCGACAGGGCGAGGTGATCCCGGCGCAGCTCCAGCATTCTCACCACCTCCAGGTCCTGGTTCTGGAGGAGCGACAGCGGAACGATGGGGCATCCCGGCAGGCCGAGCAGCACGCGCAGGGCCAACGCCGTTCGCCCGGGTGCGGTCAGGTCGTCGGGCAGCAGATGGCCCCACTGCGCTCCGGGCCTGGCCGCGCCCAGGGGCAACTGGGCGTTGACCAGCGCGTTCCTGACCAGGGCGCCTTCGGTCATACCAATGATCAGCTCCCCCTGCAGGGCCCGCACCACGACATCGCAGGCTACGAAGGCGCCGGTGGCGCCGAAGTCGGAGTCCGCCGTGGCGGGGAGCCCGGTGGTGTGCGTACCGATGAGCACCCGGTCGTCGTAGCCGTCCAGCAGGTGGCGCACATCGCGCAGTACGTCCGCGTCGAGGCGGCGGTCGCCGACCAGGCGCAGGCCGTCGACGTCATGGTCCAGCCACTGGCGCATCGAGTGGAGGATCCGGCCGACCGCGTACACGGCCCGCAGATCCATGTCGACGACGATCCGCACGCCGTGGTGGTGGGCGGACATGAGCAGGGACACGAAGTCTCCGAAGTTGCCCAGGGAGTCGGGGATTTCCTCGTCGCCGGGGATTCCCTCCACGTCGCCCCTGACGGTCGGGGTGATCGGCCCCACCGTCAGGCACGTGACGCCCGCCGCCCGGATCGACTCCATCGCCTCCGCCAGATCGACGAACGTGACCGGGTCCCGGCCCGCCCGTACTACGGCGATCACCTCGCCCCGAATCCAGCCGGGCACGCCCACCGGGGCGGACAGGGCCTCGGTGTCCGGGGTGATGACGTACTGACGGCCGTCGTCGGTGGTGAGCTCGACCGGGCCGCCCGTGCCGGAGACCGCCCATTCGCCGTCGGGTAGGGCGAAGACTCGGTCTGCGCAGAAGGCCAGCCGCCGTTCGCTGGCGACGGCCGTCCCGCTGGCGAGGTCCCAGAGGAGGAGCCTGGAGTCGCCGCCCACGGCCGCGATCCGGCGGCCGTCCGCGCTCATGGCCAGGGAGGTGATCTGCCAGGGCGCCACGCCGTGGCTCACCACCTCGCCACCATCGCCGACGAACCACCCCTCAACCGTCCCGTCCGCGCCCGCCCAGACGATGTGCGCCTCGTCCGGCGCTCCGGCGACGGCGGTGACCTCCCGGTTCGTGAACTCCGTCACCAAGGCCTCCCCCTCATGCACCGACAACGCGCCCGATCCGTCGACGACAGCCGCATACTCCCCGCGTGCCGACAGCCACAACGCCCGTGCCCCAGTGGTCTCGGGGCCGCCGACCTGCCGCATTCCTGTCGGCCCGGTCAGGAAGAGCCGATCACCCCGGACGCACAGCTGCGCCAAGCCCGCCGCGTGATCCGTCAGGAACCGCACCCGGACTGCGGCGCCCTCCTCACGAGGCCACTCGTAGACGACCTTCCTCCCCGTGGCCAGTTCGTACTCGATCGCCCGTCCCCCCTCAGTCCAGGCCACAGCCACCCCGTCCGCCGACAGCGTGAGGGACCGCCTCGGCACGCCGTCGACAGCGGCCGGGATGCGGCCCGTCTCCGTCCCGTCGTCCGCATGCAGCACGATCGTGCAGTCCCCCAGCAGTACGGCGTACCGCGCACGCACCTCCGCACCCGACGCGACCGCCACCTCGTAAGCCGCCCCCGCGTGTGCCAACCCCTGGACGGCCTCGCCGCTCACGGACAGCCGCTGCACCACGGTGAACGGGAGATGGACACTCTGATCATCCATCAACTCAAGCTGCACGGGCGCGGATTGGGGCGCGAGCACACTCGCCGCCTCGACCCGTGCCGAACGCACCCCCGCAGCCAGAACCGTCCGCGCCCCCTCGACCGGCGGGCGGCTGAGCACCAAGCCGTCGGAGCGGGCCACCACGCCGACGGGGATGTCCCGCTGCACCAAAGCCCGCGCCGCGGCCGTCGTGCCGGACGGGCGCGGGAAGTGGTCCTCCGGCGGCGCCAGACCGAGGCGTTCGGAGGAGGCCACCTGAATCCGCCAGGCGTCGTCGTACCGGCGCACCCCACTCGGCAGGCGCGGCACATAGTGCAGCGCCCAGCGCCCGATCTCGTCGGCCGCATGCCCGGTCGCCGTGACCGCGTGCAGCACCCGCCGCAACTGCTCGCCGATGTGCTCGGGCGTCGACGTGGCCGGGAAGAGGTCGGCCCACAGCAGGTCCTCGAACCAGCGGGCGACCGGCTGCGCGCCCAGATGCGCCTCGACCATCAAGTCCCGTACGTCCTGAACGAATTGACGAGGCCGGAGTGCGAGGCGTCGCCGCAGGACGGCCGCCGCGGCCGGGTCGAGCAGCAGAGAATTCTCGCTCGCCGACTCCACCAGCGGGGAGAACCACAGCTCGGCCTCCAGACCGGCCGACGAACGCGGCAGGAAGCGCAGCCGGGCGCGTCGCAGCAGCGGCCGCTCCACTCCGGCCGCGAGCGACAGGCACTCGGCGAGATGGACGAGTTGGGGCCGGCTCCGCGCGAGCTGCGGGATGTACTCCTCCATGGCGCGGTCGGCCTGTGACGGCAGGTACGCCTCCGGCACCTCGGGGTGGCTCGTCATGGGCACTCCAGCCAGCCACGCACCCGCGCCGTCGCCTCCCGTGCGTGCCGCAGCGACACACGCCGGTCCAGGGGGACGAACGCCACCTTCTTGCGCAGCAGGGCCGGATAGTCGGCGCTCTCGTACGGAGTCAGGCAGATGACGCGGCAGCCGGAGTGCGCCACCGTGTGGACGAACGCGCGCCACTCCTGCGGACCCGCGACTCCCTGCCCCGCGAACGGTGGCCGCATCCGGCCGAGGTCGGAGAAGAGGATCACCGGTGTGCCGGGCGGCGGCGGCCGGTACGGGTCGATCGTGAGGGGATCCTGGCGCACCACCCCGCGTCCCGGGGCGCCCCGGAACCTCAGCACCTCGACCCGGTCGCGTCCGGCGATGCTGCCCACCAGTTCGCGCAGCCACAGTCCGTCGTCGCGGAACGGCGCCATGCCCGGGCCGTGGTCGAGCAGCAGTTGCGCACCGCGCCGGGTGCTGAACCGGCGTCGACGCGGTACGGCCCGCAGCGCCTGGCGGCCCGCGACGCCCCGCAGCAGAGCCCGCTGGTCGACCTCTCTGCTCTGCACCGGAGTGGCCACCACCGCGAACATGATTCCCCGGGCCCAGTCCCCTTTCCAGGGCGGCTCGTGGGAGAGCGGGGCGGCGGCGGTCCCGCGCTCCGGCAGCCCGGCGCCGGCGGCTGAACCGTTCGCCCCGTCCGTCACCGCAGGCTGCGGCGGAGGTCCGCCGATCGCGGTGAGCGAGAAGTCGACCGGCCTGTCGGCCAGCAGGACCGCCCGCTCCCCGCCGCCGTGCTCGGTGTCCTCCCCCTCCGCTCCGGAAGGGTCGTCCGGCCGCTCCGTGCGCGGTCCCCGCTCGGCGGTGACGACCCGGGGAGGTGATGCGGGCGTGCCGCGACGAGGACCGCCGGACGCCTCCTCCAGCCGTACGGCCCTGGCTCGACCGGTCCCCGTGCCCCGGCCGACGGCCTGGACGACGCGGCCCTGCGGCAGGGCCGTGGGCGTACGGTGCCCCTGCCCCAACAGAGCGGCCATGGCGACCGCGGTGGCCAGGTCCGCGGGCTTCAACTCGGCCATGGCCCGCACCAGATCGCCGAGGAAGAGTTCACCGCGCCCGCTCACGCGGTGGGCTCCATTCCGTCGCGCCGTTTGCGCAGGGTCACCGCCTCCAGCGCGGCCCACTCGGGCGTGCCGGGCACCACACCGAGTTGCTGGCTGGCCTTGAGCGCGTCCAGGTACTCGGCGGTACTGGGGCCGGCCGCCGGATCCTCCAGCTTCTTGCGGACGTCCAGAATGTGATCGGCGACCTTGTCCGCGAGCTCCGGTTCGTACCGCTCCCCGAGGTGCGAGCCCGCGACCTTCAGCAGGTGTTTCTTGGTCGGTGACCCCAGCTCGAAGACGATGCAGCGGCGCAGGAACGGCCGGGGAAGCTCACGCTCGTCGTTGGTCGTGATCACCACGAACGGCGCTCGCTCCGGCGGTACGGAAATCGAATCCTCGTCGTCCCACGGTACGGGGAACGACAGCGAACCGAGCGGTCCCAGCAGGCTGTTCGGTAGATCCGGGTCCGCCTTGTCGATCTCGTCGATGAGGACGACCGATCGCTTGCCACCGGGGGCCGCGAAGGCCCGCCACAGCGGACCCTTGGTGTAGTAGTGCCCCATGTCGTCGTCCAACTGCTGCGCCTGCGCGTCGTTGAGCCGCTTCAGCGCGTCGAACCGCCACAGCAGGTCCTCCGGCTCGGTGCGGGCCGTGACCACGTGCGCGTAGTACTCCCAGCCCAGGATCCTGGCCACGTTGGGGGCGAGGGTGGACTTGCCGGAGCCCGGCGGGCCGAACAGCAGCAGGGGGCGCCCCGTCTTGAGCGCGACGTTGACCGCGAGGACGACTTCGTCGTCGTCGAATACGTACACCTCGTCGTCGGCGGCGTACCGCCCCGGGCTCGCGGCCGGATCACCGGGGCCGTCGGCCCCCTGACCGTCGCTCCTCGGGTCGAACTCCTTGTCGTACCGCAGCACGCGGCCCTCCCTCAACGGTGCGTCCGGAAGTCATTGTGCACGCCCGCGCCCCGCCTCACATGCGGACGACGTGACGCGGCACCAGCTCCACTCCCGGCAGACTGCGCCGCAGCCCCTCCAGGTCGAAGTCCCCTGCGGGCCAAGGGAATCCGAGCACCCGCAAACGCGGCGCACCGGCGAGCGCGGCGAGTGCGGCGGCCCCGGGGTTCGGCGACACGTCGAGGAACACCACACCGGTGAGGGCGAGGGCCGTGAGGTCGACGAGGAGCGGACAGCCGGTGATCCGGAGCGCACGCAGGCGGGGCAGCCGGGCGAGGCCGTCGAGGTCCGTCAGGGCCGGGGTATCCGCAATGACCAGGGTGCGCAGCAGGGGCAGTCGACGCAGGACGGTGTACGGGGGCGCGGCGGCGCGCCAGACGACGTGGTGGACGGTCGCGGCGAGCCGGTCGAGGTCTGGCGGGACATCGGTGCCGGAGAGCTCCAATGTCCGTCGTGTGGAGGCCACTTGGCGTGGCCCGGTGGGCCACGAATCGACCCGGACGGAATCCGGGGCGGGCCGGGCGGGCGGACGCTGCACTTGGGCGGCCCGCAGCCTGCGTGCCTCGACGAAACGTCGTAGCAGCTCATGGGCTGCGGGGCCGCCGATCCGCTGGGCGGTGCGCACGATCATGCGCGCCTCGGGGCCGTCGGGGTCGAGATTGTCGGGCGACGGCATGAACTCCAGTACCAGTTCGCCCACTTCGGCCAGAGCATCCGACTCGGCGGGCGTCCGGGGTGGGATCAGCTGGGCCAATCGGTGCTCGATCTGTTCGCGCACCTCGGGTTCGACTTCGGTGGTGTAACCCAGCGCCGCCGCGGCCAGCAGTTGGAGGCGGACGCGGCTCGCGGGATTCTCTTCGGCACGGTGCAGAAGGTTGACGAACAGCTGCCTGGAATCGCGCCGCCGGGCATGGCCGAACGCCATCAGCACGACGTCCTGCCAGCTCAGGTCGTCCGACCTGGCCAACAGCAGCCCGAAGTCCCCCTGCTCGACGGCCGCTTTCGCCGCGAGGTAGGCCTGGAAGGTCCGGTGTACGAAGCCGATGCGGTCGGGTGCGGACGCCGCGAGGAGGCCGCTGCGTTCCCGTAGATACGCGAGCAGCGTCTCGGGGGTCCCTTGGGCGGCGAGCCTGGGAAGCGACGGAAGCAGCCCGGCGATCAGATCGTGGGCTCTCGCGAGGTCCACGTCGGTCTGACCGTTGCGCTGCAACCAGTAGGCGAGGTGTTGCAGCACCTGGATCTGGGGTTCTCGCCCGAATTCGGTGATGTCGTGCGCCGAGATGCGCCGCTGTTCGTCCCGTCGGCTCAGCATCATCGAGAGCACGGCGTCATAGAGCTCCCAACGGGTGTGGGGCAGTAGGGCGCCGCGCTCGTCGTGCACGGCGCACAGCAACGAGCACAGCAGAGGGTTGCTCGCCATCTCCCTCAGGTCGGGCCGTTCGACGACGGCGGCCAGCAGTGCGTCCCGCCTGCGCTCCAGAGCGGCCGTTTCCGTCGGGTCGCCCCTGCCCGCCGAGGTCACCGCGTACCAGCGGGTGATGAGTTGCTGAATGTCCTCGGAATCGAACGGGGCCAGTTCGAGGGCGGCGAACTCCCATTCCGCCAGCCATGATTCGGGCACGGCCTGGGTGCGCGTGGTCACGACGTACGAGCAGAGCGGATATGCCGTCAGTAACTCGCCCAGCCAGGAGCGGATCGCGGACCGCTCGGGCTCCTGCACCTCATCGACGCCGTCGATGAGCAGGAGGCCCCGCCCTGCCGCGAGGACGCGCTCCGCCCAGCCCGAAGGCTGTTCGTCCGCGATCATCAGACCCGCCGAGGCGAGGAACCCCGTGGGGCGTGGCAGCCCGCCACCCAGCTGGATGTATCTCATCGGCAGGACGAAGGGGATGTGTTCGTGCAGATGGTCCCTCGCGGTGCGCTGCCCCTGTGCGGCCGAGACGGCCATGCGCCACAGCAGCGTCGTCTTTCCGGAGCCCGCCGCGCCGCGCACCAGCGTTCGCCGACGCCCGGCCAGTGCCATCCCCGCCGTCATCTCCGCGGGCGCCCCGGCCTCACCGACGGTCATCAGGTCGGTGTACAGGTCAAGCAACGGCCAGCCGCCCCTGGGCCGTCTCGAATCGAGGTCAAAACCGAAGACCTCCACCCGGTCGTACTTCCTGGCCACGAAGTCGAGGTACCGGCTCTCGAACTCCGCGTCCCGCAGCAACACCGGAGACGGTTCCATCAGCCCACCGTCCAGCGAATCATCCACGCCTCGTTCTGGATCGAGATGACGTGCTCGCACTCGGCGACAAACGCCTCGGGCGTCCCAGTAGCGCCAGCCGTACCCTCCCAGCGAGCCAGCAACCTCTCCAACTCCTCAGCCGTACGCATGAATTCCAGCTGCTGATACGAGTACCGCTGGGCGATGGCGTGCGCGGTCAGCGCGACCGAGACCGACGCCACCACCGGCACCCACGCGGCGAACCCCCCGGCCGAGAACACGCCCGCGAACGCCGCCAGCACGGCAGCCAGACCACCGAGACCCAGTTCCACGCGGCCCACCAGCACGACCTTCCTGCGCATCCACTCTGCCTTGGGCCGGTAGTACGTCTCGATCTGGCGACGCAGCCGGTACTCGACGTACGAGTCGAGGTCGGTCACCGGCGGCAGCGGCCTCGGGAGGGCGGCGATCCCGGCGGTGTACCGGATCAGGTCGCCGCCGTCTGTCCGGTACGCACGCCCGCGCTCGGCCAGCAGCGCGCCCGCGCCCGCCAGGTCCCGGTAGGGCCCGACCCGCGCCAGGCACGTGTACACCTCGGCCTTCAGTGCCTCGGACACGGCGCGCACTCGGATCCAGTCGCTGAGCCGGGTCGGCCCGCCGCGCTGGGCGAGCAGCGGCGCCGCCCCCGCCGCCAGGGCCGCGGCGAAGGCGAGCGCCTTGCCGGCCACCTCGCTGTGGCCCATCGTCTGGGCGGAGCCGGTCCCGAGCACCGCCGCGAGGATGGCGAGCAGCAGCGCCTTGCTGCGCGCCCCCTCCACGGCCTTCTTCAGCCGGTCCGCGCTCCGCGACCAGACGTTCTGCTGGTCCCAGACCGCCGCGATCGCCGATTCGTCCTGAGTCAGTGCCACGGTAGGGATTTTGACGGCTCCTCAGTGGTCTTGTCTGGTGGATTCGGGGTCTCAGCGGTAGGGATGCGGCCATGACGGACGACACCACACCTCCCACCGCCCCGCTCCCTGGCCTCCCCGCCCCTCCCCCGCCCGGCTCCCGCGCGCTGCCACCGGGGACCTACGACGACACCGTGGTCCTGGTGACCGGCGGTGGATCCGGGCTCGGCAAGGCGATGGCCGCCGAATTCGCCCGTTTGGGGGCGGACTTGGTGATCGTGGGGCGCTCCGAGGAGCGGCTGAAGGCGGCTCGGGAGGAGTTGGTGGGGCTGGGTGGGCGAGTGGTCGTCGCCGTGTGCGACGTCCGGGATCCGGAGCGGGTCGGCGCGGCCTTCGACCTGGCCGAGCGGGAGTTCGGGGTACCCGGCGTGCTCGTCAACAGCGCCGCCGCCAACTTCCCCTCCCCCGCCGAGGACTTGTCGCCCAACGCCTGGCGCGCGGTCGTGGACATCACGCTGACCGGGACCTGGTTCACGACCCGCGAGTTCGGCCGCCGCCATCTCGCGGCCGGGACGCCCGGGTCGGTGATCAACGTGGGTGCGTCGTACGCCTGGACGGGCGGCCCGGGGTACGCCCATTCGGCGGCGGCGAAGGCCGGGGTGCGGAACCTGGTCGAGACGCTCGCGGTGGAGTGGGGTCCCTACGGCATCCAGGTCAACGGGCTCGTTCCGGGGCTCTTCCCGCACCCGGACATGCCCGAGGCCATCTGGTCGGGCCTGGAGGACGCGGCGGCGCGCGGCGAACTGGACCTCCGCCAGCCCGCGTTACGGGTGGGCGAGCCCCGGGAGCTCGGCTGGGCGGCGACCTTCCTGGCCTCCCCGTACGCCCGTTTCATCAGCGGCCACACCTTGGTGGTCGACGGCGCCAACTGGCAGCGCCGTACGGTGGTCGCCGCGCCGGTGACACCCGTACGGGAGCAGCTGGGGCGGGGGCCGTTCCAGGGGTGAGCCAGGAGTGTGCCTCACCAGCGCCACCGGCGTCACTTTCCCTCGAACGTCGGCGGGCGGCGGGCCGCCTTCGCCGCGTAGCCCTCGCGGGCGTCCTCCGAGGTCAGGGTGAGGGCGGCGGCCATGGCCGTACGGTCGAGGGCGGCGGCCAGTCCGGCGTCGGCGAAGGCGTCGATGTTCCGCTTGACCGCCCGCACGGCGAGCGGGGCATTGGCCGCGATCTCCACCGCCAACGCTCGCGCTTGCTTCTCCAAATCCGCTTCAGCGACCACCTGTTGGACGAGGCCGAGTCGCTCGGCGGTGGATGCGTCGATGCGGCGGCCGGTGAGTGCCAGCAGCTTCGCCCAGCCCGCACCCGCGTCCCGGGCGATCCGCAGATCGCCGCCCGCGTCCACGGCGACCCCGATCCCGGTCTCGGGCAGCGCGAAGACCGCGTCGGCGGCGGCGATCCTGATGTCGGCCATCAGCGCGAGCTCGAAGCCGAAGCCGAGGCAGTAGCCCTGGACGGCCGCGACCACGGGCTGCGGCAGCCGGGCGAACGCGGCGAAGCGCTCGTGGACCCAGCGGATGCCCTCGTAGTAGCGGTGGGTGCGCTCGGCCAGGGAGCGGCCGGTGATGGCGCCACCAGGAGCGGTGACGTCGATCCCGGCGCAGAAGGCCCGGCCGTCGGCGCGCAGGAGCACGGCACGGATCGCGTCGTCGAAGCGGATCCGGTCGGCGAGGAGGCCGAGCTGACGGCTGGACTCCCAGCTCCAGCCGTTCAGCTTCTCGGGGCGGCAGAGGGTGAGCACGCCGACCCCTTCGGCGGTGACCTCCAGGCGCATCCGCTCCTCGCCGTCCGGAATCTCACGGTCGAGGGTGTCGATCATCGCGGGCCCCCAATTGCCGTACGACGACAGCCAGCTGACGAACCGTCAGAATAGGCGAGCCGAAGGCAGAAAGGGGAGACCGCTCCACTCTCCCGTTCCCTCCCCTACCGGGGGAACAGCTCGAACGCCACCGCCGGGCGGCCCCCGAAGCGGGCGGCCGCGCGCTCGGCGTTGGCGGTCAGGAAGCTGCGGCAGTACGTCTCGGGCTCGTCGTTCGTGAGGCCTTCGATGTAACTGCGGTGCTCCATGAGCGAGTCCACCGACCGTTCGAGCCCGGCGGTCGCGTCGACCGCGTGGGTCGGGGAGTCGGAACCGGCCACGGCCACCCATCGCACACCGTTCCAGGGCTGGAGGCCCTGCTCGGTGAGCTCGGGGAAGATCCAGCGGTTGCCTGCGTCCCCGGCGGCGTCGAGGGTGGCCCGGCCGACGGCCCGGTGGTCGGGCGTGTTCCAGATGACGCCGCCCCAGGTGTCCCGGTGGTTGAGCGTGATGACCAGTTCGGGGCGGTGCCGGCGGATGGCGGCCGCGATGTCCCGGCGCAGGCCGGTCCCGTACTCGATCACCCCGTCCTGGTGGTCGAGGAACTCCACCGCCGAGACGCCGACGACCGCCGCGCTGGCCCGCTGCTCCTGCTCGCGCAGCGGGCCGCACTTGGCGGGCTCGATGCCGTCGATGCCCGCCTCGCCACGGCTGGCGAGCAGATACGTGATCTCACGGCCCGCGTCGGTCCATCCGGCGATCGCGGCGGCGCACCCGTACTCCAGGTCGTCCGGGTGGGCGACGACCGCGAGGGCCCGCTGCCAGTCGTCGGGCATCTCTTCCAACTGCTCCAACTGCTCTGTCATAGCCGCAGCTTACGAGCCCGGGCGAGGCGCCGCCGCGCCGCCTCTGTCCTACAACTCTCCCCGTACGAGGCCCAGAAGCCGGTTCAGTACGCGCTCGCCGCCCGCCCGTACGCCGTCGTGCTCGTACTCGTCGGTGACCCAGGTGCGCAGCCCCCGGACGGCGCGGGCGGTGGCCAGTGAGTGCGCGGTGTCGACGTACATGTCGTCGTGGTAGACGGCGGCCGCCACCGGCACCTCGTTGGCGGCGAGCGCGGCCGGGTCGTACAGCGGGGTCCAGTCGGTGCGGGCGGCCAGCAGATCGGCGGTCTCGCGCAGCCGGCGCAGCGCGGGGTCGGTCTCGAAGTGCCAGGCGTGCACGGATTCGCCGGTGAAGAGGACGGGCCCGTCTCCGGCGAGGGCCTTCTCGGCGGAGAACTGGGGGAACTCCGCGCGGACCCGGTCGGCGGACCAGTCGGTGGGGCGGGCGTCCTGGGCGTAGATCGCCTCGTGGAGGACGGCGTAGAGGGGGTGCCCGGCGAACGAGAGGGCCGCGTGCACGCCTTCCTGGAAGGCGTCGGAGAGCGCGGGACCGGCGGCCGTGCGCACGAAGGCGTCTTCGAGGAGGTAGTGCAGCTGATGGGCGCCGTCGCCGCCGCCGAGGAGGATGCCGAGCGACTGGAAAGCCGCCGGGGTCAGCACGTATCCGCTGGTCAGGACGGTGTTTTCGCCGGCGAGGTGCTCGATGACCCGGCGCACCCGCTCGACGTCCTGCGGATAGCGGGCGTAGTACGCGGCGTTCTTGCGCTCGATGCGGGGGAACGCGGCCCGGTACACGTCGTCCGCGTGGGCGTCGAGCGAGGGCAGTCCGCCGGTGATCAGGACGGCGGCGAGGCCTTCGGGCGCGGCGGAGAGGTAGTGGGTGGCGCAGAAGCCGCCGAAGCTCTGGCCGAGGACGGTCCAGGGCGCGCCGCCGGTGAGCCTGCGGCGGATCAGCTCGCAGTCCTTGACGATCGAGTCGGCGCGGAAGTGGGCGAGGTAGTCGGCCTGTTCGTGGGGACCGCCGTGCAGCGGGAGGGTCTGGCGGTTGGCCGGGGTGGACAGGCCCGTGCCACGCTGGTCGAGCAGGAGCACCCGGAAGTCGCGCAGGGCGCGTCCGAGCCAGGCCTGCTGCCCGATGAAACGCCGGGCGCCGAAGCCGGGGCCGCCCTCCAGATAGAGCAGCCAGGGCAGCCGCTCCCGGTCGGCGGCGCGTCCGGCGGCGACGACCTCGCGCGCGAAGAGCTCGATCTGCTCGCCGTCGGGGCGGGCGTGGTCGAGCGGTACGGCGAACCGGTGGTCGACGAGGACGGTTCCGGGCTGGCGGTAGGCGGGCGCGCTGGCGGTGGTCAAGGGTGCGGGCTCCTGATCTCGGTCGTACGTCCGGCTCGGCCCAGTGGATCACACCGACCGGTCCGCGCACTTCCCCGCCCGCTGCCATCCGGCCGACCGGGAGCGCACTCCCCCGGCGGCGGTCCGTGTGCGTACGGCCACGGTGGCTCCTAGCGTGGATCCATGATCAGGTTCGAGCGGGTCAGCAAGGTGTATCCGGACGGCACGAGCGCCGTCGACGGCCTGTCCTTCGAGGTGGCCGAGGGAGAACTGGTCACTCTGGTCGGCCCTTCGGGCTGCGGCAAGACCACGACCATGATGATGGTGAACCGCCTGATCGAGCCGACGTCCGGCCGGATCCTGGTGGACGGCGAGGACATCGCGTCGGTCGACCCCGTGAAACTGCGCCGCCGGATCGGCTACGTCATCCAGCAGGTGGGCCTGTTCCCGCACCGCACGGTTCTGGACAACACCGCGACGGTTCCGGCGCTGGTCGGCTGGAAACGGGCGAAGGCGCGGGCGCGGGCGGCGGAGCTCCTGGACCTGGTCGGCCTCGACCCGAAGACGTTCGGCTCCCGCTATCCGGCGCAGCTCTCGGGCGGCCAGCGCCAGCGCGTCGGGGTCGCCCGGGCGCTGGCGGCGGATCCGCCCGTACTGCTCATGGACGAGCCGTTCGGCGCGGTGGACCCGGTGGTGCGCGAGCGGCTCCAGAACGAGTTCCTGAGCCTTCAGGCGACCGTGCGCAAGACCGTCCTCCTGGTCACGCACGACATCGAGGAGGCGGTGCGGATGGGCGACCGGATGGCGGTGTACGGAGAGGGCCGCATCGAGCAGTTCGACACCCCGGCGGCGGTCCTGGGCGCCCCGGCCACCCCGTACGTCGCCCAGTTCGTGGGCGCCGACCGGGGCCTGAAGCGGCTGTCGGTCACCACGGTCGAGGAGGCCGACCTGGAGCAGCCGCCGCTCGCCCGCCTCGACGAGCCCGCCGACACAGCCGCCGCGCACCTGCGCGAGGCCGGGGCGCGCTGGGCGGTCGTCCTCGACGCGTCGGGCGTGCTGCACGGCTGGGTCTCCACGGACGAGCTCTCGCTGGCGGGCACCCCGGCCACGGTGGCGGACCTGGCCCGCCGCATGGACGCCTGGGTACCGGTGGGGGCGCCCCTGAAGCAGGCGTTCAGCGAGATGCTCCAGTACGACGCGGGCTGGGTGGCGGTTCTGGACGGCACCCACTTCGCGGGCGTCCTCACCCCCGCGAAGCTCCACGAGGCTCTGCGCCGGTCGGTGGACGCGGATGCGCAGGGGGTGGGGCGGGGGGAGGTGGAGTTCGATTCTGTGGCGGATGCGTAGGGGGTGTCCCCGTGTGATGGTCGTCGGCGACGGCCCGCGATCTCCCCGTCACCGCACCCCGTTGAGGGTCCGGCGCGGCTACCCGGCCCGCAGCGCCTCCACCGCGATGCGGGCCGTCGTGCCGATGACCGCGTCGGCCGGGGGCAGTGTCGCGGCGGTGCTGGCGGCGCGGGTGAAGACCGCGACGGCGTAGCGGCCGCCGTCGGGGTATTCGATGACGCCGACCTCGTTGCGCAGGGTCGGCAGGCTGCCCGTCTTGCCCGCCACGTGGACGTCGTCGAAGGGGAAGCCGGAGGCCATCCGGTGCGGCCAGACCTGGAGGCCCAGGAGGCGGCGGATCGCGGCGCCGTGTTCGGGGGTGCACGCCTCGTCCCGCCACACCGCGCTCAGGAGGCGGGTCATGTCACGGGGTGTGCTGCGGTTGGTGCGGGCGGGGTCCAGCGCCCGCAGCCGGGCGATCACGCAGGGGTCGGCCAGCGCCTGGGCACCGCCCGGGCCCGCGTCCTCCTTGATGGTGGCGAGGAGTTCGCGGAAGGTGTGGACGGCGTAGGTGTGAGCGAGGCCGAGCCGGGCCGTGGTGGCGTTGACGGCGTCCAGGCCGATGCGGACCAGGAGGAGTTCGGCGGCCGTGTTGTCGCTGACGGCCATCATGAGGTACGCCGCGTCGCGTAGCGACATCCGTACGGGATCCAGCATCGCAGCGACGCCGGTGGGGCCCAACTCACGGTCGGCCAGCGGGACTTCCACCTGCTCCGTGAGGTCGACCCGCCCCGCCGCCGCCTGTTCGTGGAGCGCGACCAGCACGCAGAGTTTGTGCACGCTCGCCGTCACCACCGCCTGGTCGCCGCCCATGCCGATCTCGGCGCCGGAGTCGATGTCGAGGGCGTGCAGCCGGCCGGTGACGCCGGCTTCGTCGAAGGCCTCGCGGATGCGGGCGGCGGCGGTCACAGCCAGTACTCCGCGGCCGGGCGCAGATGGAGCGGGCGCGGGGGCAGTTCGGTGCTCACGGCCGAAGTCTCCCGCAACGCGCGCGTGGCCGCCTCGGCGAACGTGCTCACCGCCGTGTCGCTGCGCCCGCGCGGCCAGGCGACCGACAGCCGCCACGACAGCGGCGCCCCGGCAAGCGGGCGCCAGACGAGGTCCGGGTCCCGGTCGGCGGTGTGCGCGGGGTGCGCGTCCCTCGGGCTGAAGGCGACGGCGTTCGCCGAGAGGATCAGGCCGCGGATGAAACTGGCGCCCTGGCCGTGCCGTACGGCCGCGGGCGTGTAGCCGTTGCGCGCGCAGGTGGTCAGGACGTCGTCGTGGAGCGCGGGCGCGGCGGCGCGGTGGAAGAGGATCAGGTCGTACGGGGAGAGGGAGGCCAGGGGGACCGCGTCGAGCTCCGCCTCCGGCGCCTCGCGCGGCAGCAGGACGCCCACTTCGCGGCGGAGCACCGGGCCCAGTTCGAGGCCGGAGACGTCGCAGGGGTGGTAGATGAGCCCGGCGTCCAAGTCGTGGGAGGCGAACTGGGCCAGCTGCTGGGTGGTGGTCAGCTCGCGCAGTTCCAGCTCCACGCCGGGGTGGTGCCGGGCGAAGTCCGCGAGGATCGCGGCGACGGTCTCGCCCGCGATGTCCGGCGGCAGCGCGGCGCGCAGCAGCCCGCTCTCACCGTCCCGGATGCGGCGCGCGGTGGCCATCAGCGCCTCGGAGCCGGCGAGCAGTTCGCGGGCCTCCTCAAGGAGCAGGGTCCCGGCCTTGGTGATCGTCACCTGTCGGCTGGTGCGCTCGAAGAGCCGCACGCCGAGCTCGCGCTCCAGGCGCTGGATGCGCTGCGAGAGGGGCGGCTGGGCCATGCCGAGCCGCTCGGCGGCCCGACCGAAATGTGACTCTTCTGCAACAGCCGCAAAACATTCCAGATGCCGAATCAAGTCCACGACCAGCGACGATATCGCAATTTTATCAATCTGGGACTGATAGTGAACTTGGACATACGGCACAGAGTGCTGCTCTCCTCCTCCTATGCCCACCGCCGACCCCACGACGCCCGACGGAGAGTGATGAACCGGCCACTTCGACGCATAGCCGTCTTCTGCGGGGTACTCACGCTCGCCCTGCTCGTGAGGGCGACCTGGGTGCAGTTCGCGCAGAGCGACACCCTCGCCAACCACCCCGACAACCGCCGGGTGCGGATCGAGACGTTCGCCCAGCCGCGCGGCAACATCATCGTGGGCGGCGCCCCGATCACCGGCTCGGTGGCAACGCCGGGCTCCGACCTCAAGTACAAGCGCGTCTACAAGGACGGCCCGATGTACGCGCCGGTCACCGGCTACCTCTCGCAGGCGCAGGGCGCCACGTTCCTCGAAGGCGTCCACGGCGATGTGCTCAGCGGCAAGGACAGCCGACTGCTCGCCGGGCCGCTCGACATGCTGACCGGGGTCAAGCCGCGCGGCGGCGACGTCATCACCACCATCGACCCGAAGGCGCAGAAGGCCGCGTACAAGGGGCTCAGCGACCTGAAGGCGAAGGGCGCGGTGGTCGCGCTCGACCCGCGTACCGGCCGGATCCTCGCCATGGCGAGCACACCCTCGTACGACCCGTCGGCCTTCGCGGGCATCTCGCACAAGGAGGGCGAGGTGTTCAAGAAGCTCGATCAGGACAAGGGCAAGCCGCTGAGCAACCGGGCGACCCGGGAGATCTATCCGCCCGGCTCGACCTTCAAGATCCTCACGGCGGCGGCCGCCCTGGAGCACGGCACGGTCACCGACATCAACGCGCCTTCGGGCGCCCCGGCCCCGTACCAGCTGCCGCAGAGCACGACGAAGATCGGCAACGTCGTCCCCAACTCCCAGTGCGACAAGGTCTCGATGAAGACCGGGCTCCAGTGGTCCTGCAACAACGTCTTCCTCGACGCCGCGCTGAAGACCGGCAAGGACAAGATGCGTGAGACGGCGGAGAAGTTCGGCTTCAACAAGGAGCAGTTCACTCCCGTACGCGCGGTGGCGAGCGGCTACCCCGACAAGCTGGACAAGCCGCAGACCGCGCTGACCGGTATGGGCCAGGGCAGCCTCACCAGCACCCCGTTGCAGATGGCCATGGTCACGGCCGGGCTCGCCAACGACGGCAAGGTGATGAAGCCGTACATGGTGGAGGAGCTGCGCGGCCCCGACCTGTCACCGCTCGCCAAGACCCGGCCCGAGGTGCTGAACCAGGCCGTCTCCGAGGCCACCGCGAAGAAGGTGCAGGAAATGATGGAGTTCACGGTGACCGACGGCTCGGGCAGCAAGGTGAGGATCGACGGCGTGACGGTCGGCGGCAAGCCCGGCACCGCGCAGCACGGCGCCGATGTGCGCGACGAGCGCCCGTACGCCTGGTTCGTGTCGTACGCCAAGCAGAGCGACGGCACTTCGCCGGTCGCGGTGGCGGTGCTCGTCGACCCCGAGGACATGGACATCTCGCGCGACGCCATCGCGGGCGGGCGCCTTGGAGCGCCGATCGCGAAGGCGGTCATGCAGGCGGTGCTGAAGAAGTAGCGCCGGTTGGTGGCGGGTGGCACGGGCGGTGCCACGACGGTTTCAGATCGGACAAGGAAGAGAGCAGTGGCGGACCAGTCCCCCGACGAGGGCAGCAAGCGGAAGATCGACGCGGAGGCGACGAGTGAGGTGGAGGAGGTAGGCGGCGGGGCGGAGGAGCAGGGCGGTTCGGGCAGCAGCTCCGGCACCTCCGAAGCCTCCGACGCCTCCGAGGCGACCCACGAATCGGACGCCGAGCGCACGAGCGAGTTCGTGGCGCTGAAGCCGGTCGACATGCCGGTCCTGAAGCCGCCACGACCGGTGACGGCTGGTCCCGCGCTCGGCGCCCGGGGCACGGCTGAGGCGGCCGCACCGACCGCGCCCACCCCCGATACCGAACCCCCCGCGCCCGTATCCGAAAAGCCCTCAGCGGCCCCTCTCCCGCCCCTGGACCTGCTCGCGGAGCTCACCAACACCCCGAAACCGCCGGAGACCCCGGCCCGTACTCTCGCGCGCCGATTCAAGATCTGGGTGCCGATCACCCTCCTCCTGGTCCTGGTCTTCGTGATCGTCCAGGCGGTCCGCCCTCTGCCGACCCCGTCCCTGAAGCTGGGCGCCGACACGGCGTCGTACACCTTCGACGGGCGCTTCGGCCTTCCCTGGCCGGCGAAGGGCCAGGGCGCGGTTCAGGTCCAGGGTTCGGGGAGCATCGGCACGTTCGGGGAGCAGAAGCCGGTGCCGACGGCGAGTGTCGCCAAGGTGATGACGGCGTACGTGATCCTCAAGGAGCATCCGCTCAAGAAGGACGAGACGGGGCCGACGATCGAGATCGACGAGAAAGCCGTACGGGAAGGCGAGGCCAAGGACGAGTCGCGCATCGAGGGTCTGACGGCCGGGGCGAAGTTCAGCCAGCAGGACATGCTGAAGATGCTGATGATCCCGTCGGGCAACAACATCGCCCGGCTGTTCGCCCGTTGGGCCACGGGAAGCGGTGACGAGACGGCGTTCGTGGCGAAGATGAACGAGGCCGCCAAGGCGCTCGGCATGAACGACACCACGTACACCGATCCGAGCGGTCTGGACGCCAAGACCGTGAGCACTGCCGTCGACCAGCTCAAGCTCGCCGAGGCGGTGATGAGGTTCGACGCCTTCCGGCCGATCGTGGCGCTGCCGAACGCCACGATCAAGGGTCTGCCGCAGCCGATCAACAACAACAATGACAACCTGCTGCTCGCCGGGCTGAGCATCAAGGGCATCAAGACGGGATCCAACACAGCGGCGGGCGGCGCGCTGATGTGGGCCGCGTACAAGACGGTCGACGACCGGACGCCGTTGATCCTCGGGACGATGCTGGACCAGCGCGTCGACGGCCCGGATCCCAACGGCGGCAACAGCCTCACGCTGGTGAAGGAGAACAGCAAGAAGGTCATCGTGGCGGTCCGCGACGCCCTGACCTCCGCCGTCGCCGTGAAGAAGGGCCAGGTGGTCGGGTACGTGGACGACGGTCTGGGCGGCCGTACGCCGCTGGTCGCCACCAAGGACCTCAAGGCGATCGGCGTACCGGGTCAGCGGCTGCCCCTGCGGATCACGGACAACGGCAAGCCCGTACCGCACTCGGCCGGGGCGGGTGCGGTGGTGGCCACGCTGGCGATCGGCACCGGTCCCGACGCGCCGAAGGTCCCGGTCGCCCTCCAGAAGGATCTCCGCGAGCCGTCCTTCGGGTCGAAGCTGACGCGGCTCGGGTGACGCGACTCGGGTGACTTCGGGGGCCGGTGGGCGTGGCGACCGTGGCGGTCGTACGCCATCGGGGGCAGGCTGGAAGGGCGGAGACCCGCCGATCCGGGTCCCGACCGGAGGGAACGACCATGATCACCGCAGCCGATGTCCGTGAGTGGCGCAACCAGGACGTGGTCGACCCGAAAGGACACAAGATCGGGGTGCTCGAAGCGGTGTACGTGGACACGAGCACCGACGAACCGGCCATGGCCACCGTCCTCACCGGCCTGCCGACCCGTCGCCGCCTGGTCTTCGTCCCCCTCGACGAGGCGATCCTCGGCCCGCACTACGTCAAGGTCCCGTACCCCCGGGGGCTGGTCCGGCAGGCCCCGTCCATCGGGACGGACGACGTGCTGCCCGCCGATCAGGAGGAGGCGATCTTCCAGCACTACGAGATGGAGTACCGGCCGGGCGCGGCCGGCGAACGCCGGCTCGCACGCCCATGACCGCGCCGACCTCCTTCCACGACCCGACCGTCCTCCACAGAAGAAGGAGATGGCCACATCATGGCGATGTTCCTGTTCCTCATCCTCGTGGCCGTCGTCCTGGGACTGATCGGCGCGGTCGCGGACGGCCTGGGCTATCTGCTGGCCATCGGCGTCGTCGTCCTGGTGGCCGACGTCGCCTTCTTCACCAGGCGCTGGCTCCGGCGCTCACGGCGCCGCCCCCTGCGCTGACTCGGACCCGAGAGGTCACCGCGTCGGCGATGCCGGACGGCATCGGAAGGCCGATTGCCGTGCCCCTGGTCGGCTCCATCTGCGAGCTATGCTGCTGGACGGACGCCCGAGCCCCCGGCGGCACATGTCGGTTGACCACGATGCCCCGTCGGAACGGACCCCGGTCCTCCCGACAGGCGCATCCTTCGAGGAGTGACCCCGGAGTGCCGGGCCTGGATGCGGGCCCATCGCCGAAGCCGGTCATCTGCCTCCGCGCGCACCGAAAGCCGTACCGCGACATGCAGGACGAGGCGCCGACTCCGGCACCGCCGTACCGCATTGCGCGGGGGGCCACTTGAACCGAGGCGCCATGCCCGTCCCCGAGCCGAACGTCTACCGCCACGACCGGAAGTCCCGAGCCCTCAGCACCCTGGCCGGTGAGATCGACCTGCTTCATGTCCTGCCCGCCCCGCCGAATCCAACCGGCCCCCGGCCCGGCGCGGTGTCGCGTCAGCCCGTTCCGGTCGCGATCGCGGGCGCGGGCGGTGTGCGATGACGGCCTGGCCCGGGCGCGGGCGGCAGCAGAGGTCTCCCGGTGCGGGCGCAGCCCCCATGGAGGGGATACGTCTGCGGCAGCTGAGCCGGTGGCAGGCCGAGGACCTGCGAGAAGACCTCGCGGATCTGTATGTGGAGTCCTTTCTGTACATGGTGGACCCAGGTTGCCCGTCGGCTGCGGAGTTCCCCAGCCGAGAGGGCTTCCTGCGCCGTCTCGCGGCCAACATCCGACAGCCGGGCTTCGCCATGCTGATCGCGGAGACGACGGCGCTGGCCGGGTACGCCTTCGGCCATCCCGTACGAACGGACGGCGTCTGGTGGCTCGGCTTCGAGGGAGCACTTCCACGGAGAGTCATCCAACTCGCCACATCCGGGCGTGTCCTCGCGGTCACGGAGATCGTGGCGCATCCGCACGAGCAGGACCACGGCCTCGCCCGGCAATTGCAGCAGCAGCTGCTCGCCGCCCGCCACGCCTCGCTCGGCGCGACCCTGGTGAACCCGGCCGATCGTACGACCCACGCCGCGTTCCGGTCCTGGGGATGGGAAGACCTCGGCGAACTACGGCGGCCGTCCAGTCGGACCGTGTGGCGGTTTCTGGTCTTTCCCTTCGACAGCAGCCTCGAACCACCCCGTTCGCCACGCCGGAGATCTGCCGCGGTTCACCGCTAGGACAGTGGCCCGGGACCGCGCCGTGGCCTCAGCCTCCGGCGGCACCGGGCAGGTGCGCCCCTCATCGTCGCTTCGCCGCGGGAGCACGGTGCGAGGACCGCCACCATGCTGCGCGGCTGTCCACCGCCGGCGCGGTCAACCGCGGTGCTCGCGGTCCCAACGGTCCTGGCGGGTCCACCGGTTCCGGCGCTGGCGACTGTAGCGACGGTCCCAGCGGTCCACGCGATCCCGGTAGTCACGGTAGTTCCGGAATCCGGAATCGTCACCGCGGCCCCAGCCGTCGTATCCGTCCCGCCCGTAGCGGAGGAGAGCGAAGACCACCACGGCCGCGACCACCCACCACATGCCGTTCAGGAAGCCGAGCCCGAACAGGACCGTGACGAGAAGAACGAGCAGCACGATCATGGCAGGCCTCCGGTCGTGGAACGGGTCATCGCAACCGGGGACTGGGGCCTCACTCGGCAGCGTAGACCCGCAGGAGGGGTGCGGATACTCTCCGCCGAGCCCCTTCGGTAGTGAAGTGCGCAGATGGCGCCTTGGTGGCTGTCCGGAGCGCGCCGACCGCACTGACGTGCGCGGGGGCGCGCCCAGGACCTTCTCAGCGCAGAGCAGTTAGCGCGCTCTTCGGGAGCACATGCTGACCTGCGCCCCTCTATGCCGCTTTCCCGAACTGCGGGACAGGCGCGGCGGGCACGGTCCCGGTCGCTGTGGCGAGATCGGGATAGATGTGAAGGAGCCGGGTGAGCCCGGCGCTGCCCAGCGCCGCGGCGGCACCGGGGCTCGGTGCGAGGAGACACAGGCCGCCGCCGAAGGAGCGGGCCCGGCGTGCGGTGGCGACGAGCAGTCCGAGGCCGAGGGCGTCGCAGGACGTCACGCCCGACAGATCGAGGACCAAGAGGTTTCCGGGACCGTGGGCCACCCGCAGAAGGCGCTCGCGCAGCCTTGGAACAGTGGTGAGGTTCAGATGTCCGCTGACGATGATGACCGCGCATCCCTCGGTGACGTGCGGGAGCGGGGGCGGGCCGCCCGGGACGGTCGGCGCGGGCCGGGAACGGCGGCCGCGTGCGGACGCACGGACACCCTCCCCGCCGGAGTGCAGGCGCAGTGCGCCGGCGGGCGAGGGAGAAGTTCGGGGACTGGTGGACACCCTGGGCCTCCTCGGAGCGGATCGGGCACGCTGCCGGGGGCTGGGGCGCTGCCCTCACCCTAGTCCTGCCCCTCACTCACGAACAGCCCAAGTCCGTACGGGATCGGGCACCGGGCACCGGGCACCGGGCCATGGAAGCCGGCCCGCGGCCCGGTCCCGTGCGAGGCGGCTACGTACGGTTGACCCGGCCCGCCACCGCGTGCCCGATCAGCAGGTAGACGACCGCGGGCAGACCGTAGTTGAGCACCGTGCGCCAGTTGTCCGACTCGACGTTGAACATGTCGCGCGACCAGCCCGAGAGCCAGTTCGCCGCGTGGTGGACCCAGGAGACCAGATCGTTCGCGGTGTTGGCGTCCAACAGGAAGAAGGCGATCCACAGGATCAGGATGACCGCGGTGATGTCCGCGATGATGAGGATGATCGTCGCGGCGGGGTTTCCGCCATAGCGTCTGGACATGCCCACCGAGTGGCCAGGATCGGCGCGTTGAAACGCTTCCGGCTCTCACACGGTTCCTGCGGTTCCTGCGCCGCCGGGCCGGAGCCGGGCTGCCGTTCCGCTCGCCGCACCGGCAGTGGGAGCCGCACCGACGGTGGGAACGGCCTCAGTCGGGGACGGTCGCTATGAGGAGCTGTGCGGCCTCAGTGATGTTGTCGGCGTGGACCGCCCGGGCCATCGCGATGCGCGCGGTGTCGGCGTTCGTGTCCGGAGGGACCACGAGCAGTGCGAAGTGGTCGTTGTCGCCGCGCGTGATGAGGACGGTGTCGTCACCGACCGGGAAGGAGTCGAGATGCACGACGCGGTCGTCGATCACGAGGCGTGTTGGGATCGCCTGCCAGGCGGTGGCATCGAGTCCGACCCGCGTGATGGGGCCGAGGTGCTCGGTCAGCGCGGTGATCAGAGCGGGCAGTTGCTCCGCGATGTCACGGGACCGCGGCCACCACGCGCCGTCGAGAACCCCTTCACGGGACGGGGTCGTCTCCAGCCTGAGGAGTGCGGTTCCGGGTTTCACCGCATGGTGGATGGCGTCCGGAAGGAGTCTCGGAGGGGTGGGGGTGTCGGATTCCGCCATGATGGTTCGCCTGCCTGCGGGTGTGCCGACACGTCGGCCTGCGCCGGTACGGACATCGGGGGTGTGGTCGTTGCGTGGGGGGTGTTACTGAGTGGGGGGTGTTGCTGAGTGACAAACGATGCCGTTGTTCCACGATACTCCGGATGGCGTGCTAAAGCCGGTCCTCCCTCCCCCGTACCCGCCGGTTCGGCCTCACCGAGGAGTACGCTGGAGTTACCGAGAGCACTTCGTACCCCGGCCTCCGTGTCGGCGTCGTTCCCGGCGAGCGAAAACACCAGGCCGCTGTCCACGGACGGCGACCTGGAGACGGGTTCGCGTGATGTCCGCGACCATCGACTTTCCTGGGCCGCGGCGCGAGAGCCCCGCAGACTCGGCACCTATCGCCCGCGTCGCGCTGAAAGCCACGGGCGCTTCCCGTGGACTTCTGGATGGAGCCTGGTGGCCCCGATCCCGCGACCTGCTGAGCGAACTCCCCGCTCTGGTCGACGTGCTGGACCCCGCGTGGGCCCGGATCACCCATATCGCCGTCAACCCCGAGCACTGGCCCGTCATCCCGCGCAAGATCCCCGTACACGGGCATGTGGTGAAGGCCGGCTGGTTCACGCCCGAGCTGGATCCGCACAAGCTGCTCCTGCTGTCCTACAGCGTCGGCCGCTGGGATCTGCTGGTGATCCCGCCGCAGACCGATGCGGCCGCCGCCGCACGGCTGATGGCCGCCGCGACCGCCGACACCGGGCCGCCGCTGACGGCGAGCGAGCTCATCGCGGCCGAGGAAGGCCTGGGCGGAACCCCGGTCGCCGGTCGGTCGCGGGATGTCGGCGCGCCGGAAGAGGCACCGGAAGAGGCATGGGAGTACGAGGGCGGCGCCCCGTCGTTCCGCGTCGGCGTGCCGGCCCGGCCCAGCCGCCTCCTGGTCGGGATGTGACCATCATGGCCACCGCCCTGACCGTCCTCGTCATAGTCTTCCTGATCATCGGCGCGGCAGGCCTGATCCACCGGCTCAACGCCCAGCACGCCGAGCGGATCGTCCTGCACCGCTACAGCCGGTTCGCACCCGGCCGCCAGAGCGACCGCGACCGCACCACACAGCCGGCCCCCGGCAAGTCCGAGCCGCCCGCCGTCCCCGCCCGCCGCGACCAACGGGACGGGGGCCGCGGGCGTCTGCGCCCCCGGCGCCGGATCCGGCACGCGCACTGATCCTGAGCACACGGGCACTGATCCTGAGCACACGAGCCGGAATCCGCTCGGGACCCGCCAGGGTCCTCATCGAAGGAGCGGCACATGCAGCTTCTCATCATCCTCATCGTCGTCGTCGGCCTCCTCGCGCTGCTGGCGCTGGCCATGACCCTCAAGATCGTCAAGCAGTACGAGCAAGGGGTCCTCTTCCGGCTCGGCCGCCTGGCCGGCACCCGCGCGCCCGGCCTGCGGACCATCATCCCGATCGTCGACGTACTGCACCGGGTGTCGCTGCGCATCGTGACCATGCCGATCCAGTCGCAGGGCATCATCACCCGCGACAACGTCAGCGTCGACGTGTCGGCCGTGGCGTACTTCCGTGTCGTGGACGCCGTGAAGTCGGTCATCGCCATCGAGAACGTGCACGCCGCGACCAACCAGATCGCCCAGACCACCCTGCGCAAGGTCGTCGGCCAGCACACCCTGGACGAAACGCTGTCGGAGACCGACCGGATCAACCTGGGCATCCGAGAAATCCTCGACGTCGCCACCGCCGAGTGGGGCGTGGAAGTCACCCTGGTCGAGCTCAAGGACATCCAGCTGCCGGACAGCATGAAGCGCGCGATGGCCCGGCAGGCCGAGGCGGAGCGGGAGAAGCGCGCCAAGATCATCAACGCGGAGGGCGAATCGCTCGCCGCGGCGGCGCTGGGCGACGCCTCGGACACCATGATGGCCCACCCTCTGGCCCTTCAACTCCGCAACCTGCAAAGCCTCGTGGAGATCGGTGTCGACAAGAACACCACCGTCGTCTTCCCCGCCCCGCTGATGAGCACCATCGGCGAACTGGGTGCCTTCCTCAGCAGGGAGTCCGCAGCCGCCGCACCGGTCCCGGCACCAGCACCAGCACCAGCACCAGCACCAGCACCCGAGCCGGTCGACCTCGCCAAGGCCGGCCACGCGCCGGGACCGAAAGCAAACGGCGCGATCCAGCAGCCGGTCTGAGCCCGCGACCGGCCTGAGCACGGGACCGGCCCGAGCTCGGGACCGGCCTGACGCGCAACTGGTCCGAGCCGCAACCGTTCCGGCCCCGCACCACCGACGCCCCACACCCAGAGCCCCGGACCCCGGCCGCACCGCCCACGCACCCCCACCGAGGTCAAGGAGCCCTACATGTCGGCCAGTTCCCCCGCCCCGCCACCCGTCGACCCACCGGTGGCCGGTGGTGAACCCGTCGTCGCAGGAGTACGACGGGAGCGCCCCCTTCCCCGTCGACGAGGCGCGGCCCGCCCGCAGCGGCGGCCGGCGGGCGGCGGGGTCGGCGGCCGTACGCGGCCGTGACGGTTGCGATCGTGGTCATCCGGCTTCCACCGCGATCTCACCCACGGCAGTTACACCGCCGCCCGCCCCTCACGCCACTCCTGCCCTACACCCCCGTGACCCCGTCGATGCGCTCCCTGAGCAGATCGGCGTGCCCGTTGTGCCGTGCGTACTCCTCGATCATGTGGATGAGGATCCAGCGCAGGGAGACGGTCGGGTCGCCCATGAACGCGGCGCCCTCCTCCGAGAGCGTCCCCGACGCGTCGAGCGACGCCCCTGCCGTACGCTCGCGCCCGACCTCGATCTCGGCACGCCAGACAGCCAGCGCGTCCTCGATCCCCTGGTCCGGGTCGAGCACGAACCCGCCGTCACCGCCCTCCCCGAACAGCCGCGGTATGTCCTGCCCGGTGAACACCCGCTGGAACCAGTTCCGTTCGACCTCCGCCATGTGCCGGACGAGGCCGAGGATGGTCATCGACGACGGCTCCACCGCCGCGTGCCGCAGTCGACGGTCGTCGAGCCCCGCGCACTTCAGCGCGAGGGTGGCCCGCTGGAAGTCGAGCCAGTTCTCCAGCATGGCGCGCTCATCGGCATGCGGTGGCGGGATAGGTCGCCCGTCAGGTGTCGTCCGTGTCGTTCCCATGCGGACCACCTTGGCACGGGCCACTGACAACGGGGGCCTAACCCTCTGCTGCGGCCACCAGTTCAACGAGAAGTTGATGTGCCGACGGCCGCTGCTCCCGCTCGGGCGACAGGAGCATGCGCAGGAGGACCGTGCGAAGGCCAGGGGCGCCGTCCAGGCCGTCGGTGCCGCGCCCCAGCGCGTGCACCACGTGATCGGCCCGGCGTCGGCCGGTGAGGCAGCGCGCGGCCAAGAGGGCGAGGCGGTACCGGTCGACGTACTTGTCGGCTGCCGAGGTGGATGGTGTCAATGGGTCCTCCCATCCCGGCTGTTGTACGTTCGGGCTGCTGTGCGGGGCGCATCCGTCGACGTCGATGACGTAGGCGGAGTGGTCCTCCACGCACCAGAAGGCGTTCGAGTACGACCAGTCCGAGTAGACCAGGTCGTGTCTTTCCAGCACCGCGGCCACGGTGGTGATGCTTCGGCACACCGCGGCCCGCGACCGCATGTCCTGCGGCGGGATGCCACGGCGTTCCAGCACGTCGTCGGGGTTGGCCAGCCAGTCGATTTCCAGGTATCCGGCGTGCGTCCGACCCGAGGGGGTGGTGCGGTCGAAGACGAACTTCTCGGGCGCTTTCGGCAGCAGGCAGCCCACCACGTCGCCGCCCTGGTCCACCAGGGCGGCGAGCGGCCAGCAGCTGGCCGTCCGGAGTATGTCGCGCTCGGCCGCGCTCATGGCGTCGGGGAGCTCGATGAGATGGCGGAGCCGTTCTGCGCGGCCGGGCGGACACGGTCCGCGGAACACCTTCGCCACCAGGTCCGCGTGCCCGGGCACGTCGAACACCCCGCTGTCGGCAGAGGCTGCTGCCAGGGGGAGCGCGCCCCCGGGGACCGGCCGGTTCACCAAGGTGTCCTCGTTCAATCCAGGTATTCCACGGGAATGGACCGGTACTCGGCGGGTGCCTCGGGAAGGGTCAGCGGACGGGTGTGGGCGGAGGCGACCATCGAATTCAGCATGCGCCCCACCGCGGCGACCAGTTCCCCACCCGGTACCGTGCCCGACCCGTTCAGATCTGCTTGGAACGCCGCGAGCGTGGCGACCTGGGTCACGAACGACATCGCGGCCGGGGAGAATCCGTACCCGATTATGTGGGGCCGTGAGCGGTGCCGGTGATCGACGAGCCGCCTGAGCGCGGCCCGCCAACTGTCGTCCTTCGGAGTGCCGTTGCTCAGGAGGAGAACGAGCGGCCTCCTCACCGCCCATCCCTGATCACCGAGAGCGGCGACGTCCGCTTCCATCCGCTCCCGTAGCAGCGTGAAGGACGCCGCGTAGTCCGCCTCCCCGATACAGACCACCTTCGGCATCCTGATCAGGTCGCTGACGTCGGTCAGCTCGACCACGACGTACGGCTGGGCGGAGAAGGCCACGACACAGACGTGGGCCAGCTCGGCGATACGGGGTGCCGAGGCGAGCTGGTCGTGAAGTACCCCGAGCACGTTGTCGAACTGGCGGTCCCGGATTCCCGGCGGGCTCGGCGCGTCCACCGCGATGTAGACCGGCATGCACAACTGTCGCGCCATCTGGGGATACGACAACTCCTGTACGGGCAGGAGCGGGTGACTCACGGCTCGGGCGGCCGTCGGCCCGTTCTGTGGGCCGACGGGAGGCGCGCCGATCTGTGGGCCGACGGGAGGCGCGGGCGAGCCCGCAGGGGCGGATGTCGCATCGAGCCACAGCGCATGGAACCGCTCGATCTGCGTGTCACGGTCGGGCAGCGTCACCGCGTTCGCCGCCAGGACACGGACGACGCTCGCCCACTTGATCCAGCTCACCAGCGTCGTGCCGTGGAGCATCGTGCGGAACGTCGTGTGGCTCACTGTTGCCGCGCATCCCCGGTCCGCCTTCACCCAGGCCTCCACCAGGCGGGCCGAGGGCAGTCCCGCCTTCCGGTGCAGACCGTGCAGCTCCACCGTCAGGGTCCGCAACGGACCGGGCGGCAGCACGTCGGTACCGGGTAACTCGCTTCCGGGCAAGGGCGCCTCCCCAGGGCACTGCAAGGCATCGATCAGAGGGGGAATTATGGCAGGCAGTGCGCCGTCTTGGCAGGGCGAGCGAAGTTTCGTCGCTTTCTGTCACTTGTCAGTTCCGCTCACCGCTTTCCACCGACACTGAGGCACTCGGCTGCCGAGCCAGGACGTGGCTCGGTTAAGGACACACGGCAGGAGGGGCTTCGGATGTACAGCAGGGAGATGTGGCGCACGGTCCGACTGGCCATCAGCAGCACAGGAATGACCGTCAGGCTGTGCGCCATCATCCTGGTCGCGACGACGATTCCATGGCTGATCACACGTGTGTGAGCGGGGAGGCGGAGGTGGGAGTCGGGGCGGGTGGCAGAGGCCGACGACGGGAGTCGACTCCGGCGGCATCGGAGCCGGTGGCAGAGGCCGCCCGTCACGCCCGCTCCTCCTTCGCCGACCTCGCCCCCAACCCCTCCAGCCACGCGACCACTTCGGCGTGGTCGCCTCGGACAGCCGCGTCCAGCGGGGTCAGCTCGTCGTAGCCGACCCAGTCGATGTCGCCGCCCCGGTCGCGCAGGTACGCGGCCGTCGATTGCTGGCCGCCGTGGCAGGCGCACCACAGGGCTTCGGTGATCTCGATGGCGGGCGGTGGCGGGGTGCCGGGGGCGAAGTAGGCGGCGACCCGGTCGAGTTCGCCGAGGCCGGCCGCCTGCCACAGGGTCGTGCGGGCGCCGCGTTCGTACAGGCGGCGGGCGGCCCGCCACTGGCCGAACGCGACCGCGTCCGCGATCGCCGTGCCGCCCGCGATGACCGAGCCGTCGATCTCGATGTCCGCGCCCAGGTCGAGCAGCGTGTCCAGGACGGCGACGTCGTCGCAGCTGGCCGCCCAGTGGAGCGGGGTCTCCGCGTGCGGGCCGGTGAACCGCGCTCCCACGTCCGCGCCCGCCGCGACGAGCGCGGCCACGACCACCGGGCCGTTCGGGAAGTGGCCCGGCCAGTCCGTGGCCACGTGCAGCAGGGTGCGGTTGACCAGCTCGTCGCCCAGCCGCGCGGCCGCGAGACCGGGGTGGGCGGCGAGGAGCTCCTGGAGGCCTCGGACGTCCCCGGCGCGGATCGTCGCGGCCACCTCGACGGCCAGCGGCTCGTGCGCGCCGATCAGCATCGTGGACATCGGGGGCACCTGCTTCCTTCCGCTGTTCCCTTTCCGCCGAGAGGTCACGCGGGGGAATGAGGCGGCGTGTGGGGTGATGCGTGGCGTACGCATGTACACCCCCATGCTATTCCTCGATCGCCCCACCGACAGCGCGCAGGTGTTCACGGAACGTGAGGGCGGGGTTATGGCGGCGCTCGGCGAGGTAGCGGGCGAACTGCACCTGTTCGCGCAGGGAGTTGCCTTCGCGGATGCGGTCGGCCTGGCGGCGTTCGGTGTCGCGGATGGTCTCGGCCACGGTGAGGAGTTCGGCCGCACGGTCGGCGGGTACGAAGAGCACGCCGTCGTCGTCCCCGAACACCACGTCCTCGCGGCTGACGGTCCACTCCCCCACCGTGGCCGCCTCCAGTGCGTCCTTGGCGCGGCCGTCCAGCCGCTGCGGCCCGGCCGGGGTGGCGCCCATACTGAAGACGGGCAGCCCGATCGCGCGGATGTCGGCGGTGTCGCGGTGCAGTCCCCAGATGACGACACCAGCGAGCCCGGCGTCCTTCGCCTCAAGCACGGCAAGGTCGCCGACGCAGGCCTCTTCGAGCCGTCCGCCGTTGTCGACGACCAGTACGTCGCCGGGCGCGGCCTGTTCGTACGCCTCCAGGAAGATGTCGACACTGCCGACGTGCCGCGCCGGTGCCACCCGTCCGGCCACGCGTCCGCCGTCCACCACGGGACGTACTACGGACGGCGCGCACCTCACCGGCACGCGCGCGCGGAGGCAGGCGTCCGCCACATGTGCGGTGGTCAGTGTCGCGAAGCGGCTGTGGAGCTCGTCGTGATCCATACCCTCGTGTCCCTCTCGCCGTTCTTCGTTCTTTGTTCTTCCTGTTGCTGTCATTGTCGGGGTCGAGTCGGTGGGGCGGGGCGCGCAGGTCCCGTAGGGATGTGAAATCAAGTCCCGTAGGGACGTGAAAATGTGGACGTGAAAAATCGGGTGGGCGGTCCGTCTGGAGCGGCCCCCTCCGGCGGCGCTCCACTGCCATGATGGGCCCATGCCCCAGCTGGTCCCTGCCGTTGTCCCGGCAGGCCGCCTCGGCCGATCTGACCAACCGGCCCTCGCGGTGTCCACCGGTCTGTTTTTGCGGCCCTGGGAACTTGACGACGCGCCGTTCGTTTACGAGGCGTACCAGGATCCGGCGATCCAGCACTGGACGCGGCGGCGCGCGGACTGCGAGATCGAGACCCGGGAGTGGATAGCGCGCTGGCGGCAGGGCTGGCGGGCCGAGACGGATGCGCACTGGGCGGTGGTGCGTTCCTCCGACGGCGCGCTGGTCGGGTGGGTCGCCTTGTGCTGCCTGGACCTGGCGGTCGGCCGTTCCGAGTGCCGGTACTGGATTTTGCCGTCGCTCCGCGGCCAGGGAGTGGCGCCCGCGGCGGTGTCCGCGCTCGCGTCGTGGGCGCTGGACACGGTGGGGCTGCACCGGATCGAGATCGCGCATCCGATGGCGAACGAGGCCGCCTGCCGGGTGGCGCTGAAGTCGGGTTTCATCCCGGAGAGCACGCGCCGCAGCGCCCAGTTGCACGCGGACGGCTGGCACGACATGCACGTCCACGTGTGCGTACAGGAGAGCGCCGACGACCTGGTGGAGGAGTTGCCGCCGGACCACGTACTCGGGCGTGTCCAGCGGCGGTTGCACCGGCGAGGTAAGGACCGGCTGCGGGACAGGATTCCGGGCCGTCAGGGGCGTCAGGACAGTTAGGGACGCGAGGGACGCGAGCGGTGTTAGGTGCGCGAGGGACGTCAGGACCGCAGCAGTCCCTTCGACACCAGGTAGTCCTTGGCGACGTCTGTCGGCAGCCGCCGCCAGCTGTCGACCTGCTGGTTGAGGCTGGCCAAGTCGCCGGTCGTCAGAACGGTGTTGAGCGCGCCGAGGGCCTTGGTGACTCCCTTGCTGCCCGCCCGGGACCGGTTGACGACGGGCACGATGTAGTCGGCGTTCTGGAGGTGCTTGTCGTCGGCGAGGAGGACGAGCCCGAAGGCGTCCAGGGTGGCGTCCGTCGTGGTGGTGAGGACCATCTGGTCCTGTCCGTTCTGGACGGCTTGTTTGGACTGGGTGGTGCCTACGCCTTTGGGGTCGACGGCGGTGATGTCGATGCCGTACGTCTTCTTCAGCCCGGGTTCGCAGTAGGGGCGTTGGACGCATTCGTCACCGGCGGCGAGCCGTACGGGCAGTTTGGCGGCGCCGAGGTCGCTGAGGGTGTGCAGTTTGTGCTGCCGGGCGTAGTCGGCGGTGACGGCGAAAGCGTTCTGGTCGACGGCTTTGCCGGGGTCGAGGACGGTGAGGCCGCGTGGGGCGGCGAGGCGGCGGAGGGCGGTCATGGTGGTGGCGAGGTCGGGCGATCCGACGGGGGGCGCGTCGGGCCCGTTGGCTTTGGCGTTGAGCCAGTCGGCGAAGGTGGCGGCGTATTCGGGGACGACGTCGATCTGCCCGGCTTCGAGGGCGGGTTCGTACAGCTCGCGGTTGGTGACGGAGAGGATCTTGGTGCGGTAGCCGGCCTTGCCGAGCAGCAGGGCGTACATCTGGGCGAGCAGGTCGCTTTCGGTGAACCCGGCAGTGCCGATGGTGAGGTGTTTGCTGTCGCCGGGGGGTGCGGTGACGGTGCCTTGGGTTTCGAGGGTGGGGCCGGTGGTGCAGGCGGTGAAGGTGAGCAGCGCGGCAGGGAGCACATGTCGGGCTCTCATGAGGGGCCGCCCCTCGCCCAGGCGGGTGCGAGGCGCTGGGCGACCTCGAAGATCGCCTCCACGAGGAGGGCGAAGACGGCAACGAGGACAGCGCCCGCAACAACCTGGGGTGTGGAGGCGAGGTTGAACCCGGCCGTGATGATCCGCCCGAGCCCGCCCCCGCCTGCGAGCGCGGCGAGGGTGGCGGTGGCGACGAGCTGGACGGCGGCGATGCGTACTCCGGTGAGGAGCAGCGGGAGCGCGAGCGGCAGCTCGACGCGCCACAGCATCTGGCTGCCGGTCATGCCCATGCCCCGGGCGGCCCGGACGACGTCACGGTCAACTTCGCGCATGCCGACGTAGGCGTTGGTGAGGAGCGGCGGTACGGCGAAGAGGATGAGGGCGACGATCGTCGGCGCCTCGCCGTGCCTGCCGAGCGGGGTGAGGAGCAGCAGGACGAGTACGGCGAAGGTGGGCACGGCTCGGCCGATGTTGGAGAGGTTGACGGCGAGGGCACCGCCTTTGCCGAGGTGGCCGAGTACGAGGGCGACGGGCAGCGCGATGAGGCAGCTGAGGACGAGGCAGAGGGCGGTGAGCCAGAGGTGCTCGCCGAGGCGGTGCCAGATGCCGTTCTCGCCGTGCCAGTGGGTGGAGGTGGTGAGCCAGGACCAGGCGTGGGAGAGGGTGGTCATGGGCGTCGTACCACCGCGGGCTGGGGGCGCGAGGTCATGTCCGTACCGCCCGGGTCCAGGGAGTGAGCAGGCGCTGGGCGAGGAGGAGGACGAGGTCGGCGGCGATGGCGATGAGCACGCAGAGGACAGACGCGGTGAGGACCTGGGCCTTGAAGTAGGTGTTCATGCCGGAGTAGATGAGGTTGCCGAGGCCGCCGTATCCGACGATGGCGCCGACGGTGACGAGGGAGACGGCGGAGACGGTCGCGATGCGCAGCCCAGCCATGGCGGCGGGGAGGGCGAGGGGCAGTTCGACGGCGAGGAGCAGCCGTACGGGCCCGTATCCCATGCCGCGTGCGGCTTGCCGCGTCTCGTCGGGTACGGCTCGTAGCCCGGCGAGGATGTTCCGTACGAGGAGGGTGAGCGAGTAGAGCACCAGTCCCACCACGACGAGCGTCGCCGAGAGCCCGTATACGGGCAGGAGCAGCGAGAACATGGCGAGGGAGGGGATGGTGTAGAGGACCGTGGTGACCCCGAGAACGGGCCCGGCGGCCCACCGCCACCGCCGCGCGGCGACGGCGAGCGGCAGGGCGACCGCCAGCCCGATGACGACGGAGACGGCGGTCAGCTGGAGGTGCTGGATGACGGCGTCCCAGAGGATCTGGCGGCGGGTGGAGAGGTACTCACCGCAGATCCATTCGTTGCGCGCGAGGCAGTCGTGGGGGGCTGCGGCGTCGGGGAGCGGCAGCGCCGTGGTGAGCTGTCCGGCGGTCACCTTCTCATTGGAAGGTGGGGGGTGGGGTGGGCGCGCGGGGGGATGGGCTGATGGGGTGGATGTCCTGTGGCCCTTTTTGGTCGGCCGACGGGAGGGTGCGGCGGCCGGGGAGGCGGAAGTCGGGAGGCGGCGGTGTTCACGGGGAGGCCTTCCCTATCCTCACCCTCCGGCCATCGAGTTCTCACGGTTAGGGGCAGATTCCGCGAGCGGATCGAGCATCCTGCCCATCGCTGCAGGAATCCGGAATCCGGATGCCGCAGCCTAAGCGATCCAGTCCTCGCTGCGCCGATGGCGATGCAGCCCCACGGCTGCGAACTCGTCCGTGGCCGCACCTGCCACCACCCCCAGCCTCCGGAGAGCCTGCGAGATCGGGTTGCCGGCGGATCCGAAGGGCTGATCCTCCGGTACGTGGAGCGGTCCGAGTACGACGGCCCCCTCAGCCCAGACGGCAGCGCGTTGCTCGCCGACACCGCCGAAGTACTCGGCTTCCACGTAGGCCACCACTCCGGCGGCTGACCAGCCCGCAAGCCGCTTGTCGAACCCTCCCGGGAGCCGCCAGAACCCCAAAGAGCCCTCGGTGCCGTCCGTCGCAGCATCGAAGAGCTGGGCCGTCATCGGCATCAGCGCCAGGCCCTGGCCGAGAGAGACCACCCGAGCGGCAGGCAAGTCCCGTGAGGCGCCACGGAGCACCTCACCTTTGGCAATGACTGCCTGCAGTTCATAACCCATTCCGACGCCCCTCCACCGTTCGAAAGCCCCATCGTGCCGCACGCGCCGACGTCGAACCCGCATGCCCCCCTGGCCAGAGCCCCCCTCCAGCGGGCTCCGGCGAGAGCACTCTTCAGATTCCCCTCGAACCCGCTGGTTGCGCGATATCGCTGGCAAGCCGTCCTCTCGCGCTCGCGCCGGAGGCACGGGCTGAGCGGGCCAGGCCCGCGATCCAGGACGATGCGGCGTACGCGCGCCAGTACGAGTGGAACTCGTCGCTCCTGTGGAGGTCGTCACCAAGGCGCGGGCGGCCACGAGGGCGCTGGGGGCGTACCGGGATGTGGTGATGGCGGGGCACGTGCGAAACCGCCGAGTGCGCGGAGGCCCCCGGCGGGAACGTCATTTGAGCTGTTATCACTGCTGAGCAGACCGGGTTGATGTCAGCTGGGCATGGGGCGGGTTGTGCCGCTGCTATCTGCCTGCTGAGACCCCGGTTCTCCTGCCGTGCCTGTTGATCTACGCTCGCACGCATGTCACAGCCTGTTCGACTTCACATACTGATCACCACCCTTCCGGGCCGCGGCCAGGAGCAGGTCGATGCCTTTGAGCGACTCGCCCCGATCGTGCGGGCTGAGCAGGGGTGCTTGCAGTACGACCTGCACCGGGTGGTCGACGATCCGGATCGGTTCGTTCTCGTCGAGCTTTGGGCGTCGCGGGATGCGTTGGCGGCCCACGATGTCACTGTGCACATGGTTGCCGCCGACGCCGCCAGCCCGGCGTTCAGGGCGGGGCCAGCGCAGGCGATCGAGGTGGAGGCCGAACCGGTGGCTTGAGCGGCGACGATGTCGGGGACGGGAGCGACAGCTCGTGCTGCGGGCCGGTCCCCTGGCCCCGAATCGTGAGATCAGGGCGTGGCTGGAGAAGAGGGGCAGGCCGGTGTCCGCGATGAGGCCGTCGAGGATCGCGGGGTGGTCCTGAGGGGGCGTCGGGCGGGGGCTGCGACCCGATGGTCGGCGGCGACGTTGCTGGTCAAGGGCACCGAGGAGCAGAAATGACTGGCCCGACCGCGCGCCCGCTCACTAGCCTCGGCGGTCATGAACCGGCGGCAGCAGAGGAAGCTCTCCCATCGTCTCCTCGCAGCGATTGTGGTGGGTGACGCGGTCCGTGTCAGGGCGGTTCTAAGGGCTGGGGCGGACCCGGGACGCCCGGCCAGGGAGGGCACCACGCCTCTCTACGAGGCGGCGGTGAACGGGAAGGCGGAGATCGCCCGCCTGCTGCTGACGGCCGGGGCTGCTCCCAACATCGAGAGCAGTGGTGTGGGGGCGGAGGGCACGCCGTTGTGCGCGGCGGCGTGCTGGGGGCATACGGAGACGGTGCGCGTATTGCTGGCGTACGGCGCGGATCCGAACCTTCGGGAGGATGACGGCACGGGTTGGTCGCCACTGCAGTGGGCACTCCATGGCCCTCACCCGGAAACCGTCGAGCTCCTCACGGGCGCGGGCACGCTACGACGGGGCAGGGCGTGAGTGGACCATCAGGCGGTGTATCCGCCGTCCACGGCGAGGTCGGTCCGGTGAGGTAGCGGCCGCCGGGGGCTCGCCAGCTAGGCCACGGCGGCGGCGATGTCCTCGGCGTTGCCGTAGCTGCCCAGGGCGGTGAGAGAACACTGGAAGTTGGCGGTCTCCCCGGCGGCGGGTTCATGTCAGCGTCGATCGGGCCCGGGTCCACGCTGGTGGCGGCGATCCCGCGCGGCCGCAGCTCCCCGGCAGTCCCTTGGTCAGCACAACGAGCGCGGTCTCGGCCATGGCCTGGAGGACGAAGTTCGAGCCGGGGACGCATGCGTTGAAGCACGACCGATGCTGATGATCCGCCCGCCGTCGCTCATGTGCCGGGCGGCGGCCTGCGCGGCGAGGAACACGGACCGGACGTCGACGGCAAGCACTCGGTCCAGTTCGTCGACGGCCACGTCGTGGAGTGAGCCGCAGTTGAGGAAGCCGGCGTTGTTGACAAGGATGTCGATGCGCCCGAGCTCGCGTACGTCAGGTCCACGGCGTCGGCGGCGGCAGTTGGCGGCGGCGGTCGGCTGGGTGAGATCGGCGTGGATGACGAGGGCCCGGCCGCCGTCGGCCTCGATGTCCTTGGCGACGGCGCGGGCTTGGTCGTGTGCCTGTATTAGGTGAGCGCGACCACAAAGCCCGCGCGGGCCAGGCGCTTTGCTATCGCGGCGCCGATGCCGCGGCTGTGCCGGTGATGAGGGCGACTCTGTCGGTCGGGTCTCTCATTTTGGTGCTCCTCCGTGTGCGAGCTTGGTCGTGCGTGTACGTGCGCGTACGGATCGGGCTTGCGATGCCGGAGCGTAGGAGTCGACACAGATGTCAGGTTCAAGTCGTGGCGAGGAAGTGCATGGCAGCACGCTGCCTGCCCTGGCCGCCGTGCCCGCCCGTTGTGACTGGTGACCGCCGCGCCGATGAGTTTGCGCGGCCCGAGCAGTCACACCGGTGTCGTCAACAGCAGGAGGGAACAAATGACTCAGCTACTGAGGGTGCAGAACTTCAACGTTTCGAGCGACGGTATCGGCGCGGGTGCCGCCGAGGACCAGAGCCTGGAGAGCCCGTTCGGCCTTCCCAATCCGGGCGAGTTGTTCACCTGGGCGGGTGCGACGGCGAGCTGGCCGATGCGTACCGATCCCGGGGGCAGCCGTGGCCTGGACGACTACTTCACGCGGGACTTCGCGCACAACATCGGTGCGGAGATCATGGGCCGGAACAAGTTCGGGCCGCTTCGGGGGCCGTGGCAGGACGAGGAGTGGCAGGGCTGGTGGGGTGACGAGCCGCCGTTCCACACGCCGGTGTTCGTGATGACGCACCACAAACGGCCATCGTTCACGCTCTCGGACACCACGTTCCACTTCGTGGACGGTGATCCGGCAACGGTGCTCGCCCAAGCGCGGGAGGCGGCGCACGGCAAGGACGTACGGCTGGGCGGCGGAGTCACGACGATCCGGGAGTTCCTGGAGGCGGGCTTGGTCGACACGATGCATGTGGCGGTGTCGCCGCAGGTGCGGTTGGGGGCGGGGATCCGGCTGTGGGAGTCACCGGATGAGTTGCGGGACCGCTTCCATCTGGAGGTGGTGCCGAGTCCGGGTGGGGTGATGCATCACTTGTTCTGGCGGAAGTGAGGCGGGGCCCGCGGGTTCGCGCATCCGCTGACCGACCACGGCCGTGATGGAAAAGAGGGAGTAAAGCGTCCACTCTCGGCCGGCCCGGCCGAGAGTGGACGGGTACGGCTCGCTGTCAGGTGGTGTATCCGCCGTCTACGGCGAGGGTGGTGCCGGTGACGTAGCGGCCGCCGGGGCCCGCCAGGTAGGCCACTGCGGCTGCGATGTCCTCGGCATTGCCGTACCGCCCCAGGGCAGTGAGAGAACGCTGGAAATCGGCGGTCTCACCGTCAGCCGGGTTCATGTCGGTGTCGATCGGGCCCGGATCCACGATCGTGGCGGTGATCCCGCGCGGCCCCAGCTCCCGGGCGAGTCCCCTGGTCAGCCCGATGAGCGCGGATTTGGCCATGGCCTGGAGGACGAAGTTCGGGCCGGGAACGCGCCCGTTGAAGCACGACCCGATGCTGATGATCCGGCCGCCGTCGCCCATGTGCCGGGCCGCGGCCTGGGCGGCCAGGAACACCGACCGCACGTCCACGGCGAGCACCCGGTCCAGTTCGCCAACGGACACCTCGTCCAGCGGGCCGTAGGTGAGGAAGCCCGCGTTGTTGACGAGAATGTCGATGCGGCCCAACTCCCGTACCGTCTGCTCCACGGCCTCCGCCGCAGCCGTCGGATGGGTCAGGTCGGCCTGAATGGCCGTGGCCCTGCCGCCATTGGCCTCGATCTCCTTGGCGACCGCACGTGCCTCGTCCGCTGCCTGGACGTAGGTCAGCGCAACCTCCGCCCCCGCCTCAGCCAGCCGCCTTGCTATCGCCGCGCCGATTCCGCGGCTGCCGCCCGTCACCAACGCCACCTTGCCGGTCAGGTCACTCATCGCTGTTCCTCCTTGGACGATGTGCTCGTGATGCCGGGATGCTAGGAGTTGACATCAATGTCAGGTTCAAGTCGTCGTCAAGCGAGGTGAGGAAATGCCGATCGGCGAGCTGGCCCGACGCAGGGGCGGCGACGGCCGGAAGACGCGTCGGATTCGACCAACTCTCCTCGGACTGCCCGGAGTTCGTCAGTCTGTCTTCTGCTGGGCGCGCCGGGCGTAGGCGCGGGCCGCGCGGGCGCGGTCGCCGCAGCGGGTGGAGCACCAGTGGCGGCGGCCGTGGCGCAGCAGGTAGCGGTTGCAGGGGGTGGAACCGCAACCGGTGAGGCGGTCGGCGTCGGGGCCGGTGAGGAGGTCGGCAGCGTTGGCCGCGAGGGTCGCGAGAGCGCGGTCGAGGATCTCGTTGGTGGGGCACGGTGCCGCGCGGTAGGGGCCGTTCTTCTCGTCCCAGTACAGCAGGGCGGCTACGGGAGCCCTGCTCAGCGCGTCGTTGACGGCGGACAGTGCCGCGGGCAGGACGGGCAGGCCGGCGACGCGGGCGGCGAACAGTGCCCTGATGTGTTCGCGCAGGGAGCGCAGTTGTGTAGCGCACATCTCCTGCACTCCGGCGTCGGCCGGCGCGAGGCCGTGTTCGTGGAGCCACCGATTCGCGGCCGCGGGGGTGCCGAGGAAATCGATGAAGTGCCCTCCGGGCAGCGCGATGGCGCTGTTGACGAAGTCGAGGGCGAGGTAGTCCTCCGCCCCTGGCGCGGGCGGTGGCACGGGTCCGGCGGTCGGGGTCTCGCTCATAACTGTCATGGTACGGCTTGCCTTCATCCGTGAGAGACCGCTACCGTACTTCACGGATGAACCGCTTTCTATCCGTGAGGTTTTGATGACCAGCACCAGCACCAGCACGACCAGTGAGCAGATACCCATCCGTGTCTTCGGTGGCCCGACCGCCCTCTTCGAATACGGCGGCCTGCGCTTCCTGACCGACCCCACCTTCGACGCACCCCGCGACTACCACGTACCCGGCGGCCAGCTGACCAAGACAGCACCCGCGTCCGCCGTACCAGCCGACCTCGGCCGTATCGACGTAGTGCTGCTCTCCCACGACGAACACCCCGACAACCTCGACGAATCCGGCCGGGCACTGCTCGCCGACGTCCCGCTGACCCTGACCACGCCCGGGGGCGGGCAGCGCCTGGGGGCAGGGGCCAAGGGGCTGACCGACTGGGAGTCGATCGTGCTGGACCGCCCCGACGGCGGCACGATCACCGTCACGGGCGTGCCGGCCCTCCACGGACCCGGCGCCCGCGACGACGTCGAACCGATCACCGGCCAGGTCGTCGGATTCGTCCTGACCGGGGAAGGCCTGCCCACGGTCTACGTCAGCGGCGACAACGCCTCACTCGACCTGGTCAAGGAGATCGCCGATCGGTTCGGCCCGGTGGACACCGCCATCCTGTTCGCCGGGGCTCCCCGCTTCCCCGATCTCTTCGACGGCGGGCTGATCGTCCTCGACAGCGCGCAAGCCGCCGACGCCGCCAAGATCCTCGGTGCCCGCCGAGTGGTTCCCGTCCACTACGACAGCTGGGCGCACTTCACCGAGGGCCGTGACGAACTCATCGCCGCCTTCACCAACGCCGGACTGCTCGACCGCCTGGACCTGGGTGACCGGGGCTGACCGCACAGCCGAACAGTCGGGCAGTCGGGCAGTCAGGCGGTCGGGCGGTCGGGCAGACCAGACGCCGACCGATACGGCAGGGGTGATTGATGCGGATGACCCGGTCGACCGCCCACTCGCCGCAGTGCCGCTGGCCACCCGGAGTACGCTCGGCCCTCAACAGTCCCTGCGTCTCGTAACAGCCCAGCGAACGCTCGCTCACCCCACCGCGCCGAGCCAGTTCACCGATCCGCATGCCCCACCTCGCATGCCGATTCAGGACTTGAACCTGACATTGATGTCAAGTTCTACCGTACCGGCATGACGAACACAGCAGTTGACTCCCGCCTCTTCGAACCCGCCCGCCTCGGCGCCCTGCACCTGCCCAACCGCCTGGTGATGGCGCCGATGACCCGCAACCGCGCCGGGGCCGACGGTGTCCCGCAACCGATCATGGCCACCTACTACGCCCAGCGTGCCACCGCGGGGCTGATCATCGCCGAGGCCTCCACACCGAACGCCGTGGGACAGACCTATCCCAACATCACCGCGATCCACAACGTGGCACACGTGGCCGGATGGCGAGGTGTCACCGACGCCGTGCGCGCTGCGGGCGGCCGGATGTTCCTGCAGTTGCAGCACGGTGGTCGGGTCGGCCACCCCGACAACAGCGGGCTGACGCCGGTTGCGCCCTCGCCCATCCCTCTCCCGGACACGATCTTCACCCCCAGCGGGCACCAGCCCGCCGTCGTACCGCGTGAGATGACCATCGACGAGATCCACTCCACCGTGGCCGACTTCGCGGCCGCCGCCCGCAACGCCATCGACGCGGGCTTCGCCGGAGTGGAAGTGCACGGCGCCAACGGCTACCTGCTGCACCAGTTCCTGGCGCAGGGGACCAACCACCGTACCGACGCCTACGGCGGATCGGTGGCCGGCCGCATCCGGTTCACGGTCGAGGTGGTCAAAGCCGTCGCCGACGCGATCGGCCCGGAACGGGTAGGCGTACGGATCGCACCCGGACTCACCGTCAACGGCATAGAGGAGGGCGACACCGAGGACATCTACCCGGCGCTCATCGCTGCCCTGGCCGATGCCAACCTTGCCTACCTGCACGTCGTCTTCGCGGATCCGGACCAACCCCTCTTCCAGGAGATCCGGAAGGCCTGGCCGGGCACGCTGATCGCCAACCCGGTCCTCGGGTGGGGGAAGCCGTTGCCGGCTGACGGCGGAAAGCACGAGGGCGAGCGGCTGCTCGCCGCGGGAGCCGACCTGATCTCACTCGGCCGCTCGTTCCTCGCCAACCCCGACCTGACCGAACGACTGCGCATCGGCGCACCGCTCAACCCGGTTCGAGACAAGGGCCTGATGTATACGGGCGGTGAGACCGGGTACACCGACTATCCGGTGCTGGCCACCGTCGAGCGGCGAGCCGAGACGCCCGAACTCATCGGAACGTGACCATCGCGAGCCAGGGGCCGCCTACAGCACCCGGGTCACCCGTCGTGAGTTTCCGACCGCCCCCTGCCCACGGAACACCAAGTGGGCTGATTCAGCACTGCACTTCGCGTCATGGTCGCCGCCCGGTACGACCACTCGCCGCAGCGGCCGTGGCGGCCGTGGCGGACACGAGCCTCCGCCGGTACGCGGTGGTTGGTGGCCGGGCGGAGGCTGTCAGTGGTGTCGTGCATGATCAGCGGCATGACTTCGCTGCACGACATCGCCCGCACCCACCTGCCCGCCGACCTGGCCGAGAGCTGGCTTGCTCTGCTGCGCCCCGGCGCGCACCTGGTGAAGGCTGTCGAGAGTGAAACGGTGGCCGGTCGGCTGGGTGGGCGGCCCGCGTTGCCGCAGGGCGAGACCTGGCCGGTCTGGCAGGGGCATGGGCCGTTGTCGTTCGTGGCCTCGGTCGACTGCACCGCGGTGCCCGTCGGCGCCCTGGACATTGCGCTGCCGGCCGACGGCAGTTTGTTGTTCTTCTACTTCGACGGGCAGATCGATGACGGCGCGGCGTATGTGGCCGCGGATGAACCCGACACGTGGGCCGGGGCGCGGGTGGTGTACGTGCCTGCGGGAGTGCCGGTGGCCGAGCGTGCTGTCCCCGTAGGCCTTGAGGCGTATCCCGAGGTGCCTCTGGCAGTTCGGGTGGAGCCTACGGCGCCGGATGTGTGGCACCCCACCATGCGGGCGGCGTTGCCGAAGGACGCTCTTGACGACGGGTGGCCTGAAGAGTTCACCGACGCGCTGTACGACCATTCCTCGGGCCCCGGCCATCGGATAGGCGGCCATGCGGATCCGGTGCAGAACCCGGTCGAGCAGGAGATCGCCCACGGCGTCCTCGGTGCGGACGTGCGCTGGGACGACCCCCGCGTCGACGAAGAGGCCCAACACTGGGTCCTGCTGGCGCAGTTCGACACGGACGACGACGCCGACATGATGTGGGGCGACTGCGGAGCCCTGTACTGGCTCATCCGCCCCCAGGACCTCGCCGAACGCCGCTTCGACCGGGCGATGTTCACCATGCAGTGCTGCTGAACCATCGGGACCGTAGCCGGGTTCACGCTGAGCGCCGCCTCCTCGCTCTCGGTCAGCTCGTGAGGTTGCCGAGGGCGTACACGTACTGAGGGCGTACACGTACTTCAGTCCGGAAAGTGGCGATGGCGTCCTCGACACTGACCATGCTGACCAGCGCCGCTACCAGCGGGCCGATGGCGTCGGTCGGTGGTGACGGGCGGTGATGTCGATCGGTGATGATGCCGCGCTGCGGCCGCCCCTGCTCGGATACCAGGTCAGAAACCAGGTTAGAAACCTGCTGTGCGACCATTGGCGGGCCGCTGGGGAGGGCCTGGGCGGCAGTTGATGCAGGGGGATTTGGCGTGAGCGGGGTTGGGGAGCAGAGCAGCGGTTCGTCGGTGCCTGACGAGGAGTGGGAACGGTTCCTGCGGGAGTCCGCAGACGGCGTGGCGGACGCGCCCAAGGAGCCGTCCGCGCGGGCCCGCGTGGTGGCGCGGCGGTTGCGCGAGGAACCCGAGTCGCCGCAGGCGTGGCGCAGCCACTCGCCTGCCCGGCCGAGGCGGAAGAGGCAGGGGTGGTACGTCGTCGGCTTCCTGGCGTCGCTCGCTCTGCTGGTCGTGGCCTTGATGCCGGGGCGGGTCGTCGGATTGTTCGGCGATGACGCGCAGCCCGACACCCCGCTTGCCGCCGAGTCGGGACGCCCCGACCAGGCGCCGCCCACTCCACCGGCGGAGCGGCCCACCCTCGACCAACCGTTCAGGGGATCGCCCGCAGCACGCTGGGCCGACAACGCCGCCGGGATCACGGTTCCCGAGGCCAAAGCGACCGGGTGGATGAGTACGGCGGAGGTGGCACAGGCCCTCGGCAGCACCCGGGACTTCCTCGCCGCCACCAGCCTCGATCCGGCGGTGCTGCGCGGCGATCACCCCACCAAGGCGATCGCCCGGATCAATCCGCACCAGAAGGACGTCCAGGATTACCTGTCGACCGCGTTCCGCACACCCAGCAAGGAGAACGACCCGCTGCTGCTGTTCAGCCGGTTCGACAAGACGCGTACACGTCTCGTCGGGGACGTGGTGAAGACGCGGGGCCGGATGACGTATCAGCAAGGTGAGCGCGGCGCGCTGCAGGTGTCCACCGACATCACGTACGTATACCCGGTCGCGCGCGCGGCCGCGGGCAGCGACGACGTCGAGCGTACGATCGTGCGCCGCGAAGTCGTGGTGAGCTGGGACAACCCCGCGAAGGTGATCACCGAGCCGGGAACGTTCTCCCTCGTCTCGTACAAACTCCACATGACCAACGGCGGTTGCGGCGCACCGAACGGCTACCTCACTCCGGTGTTCGGCTCGGGACAGGACACCGGGGCGGGTGATGGCCCCGCGATCGATCCGTACGACCGCAGCGCGCCGCTGGAGCAGCGGACGGACAAGGGGTGCGGCCGCGCTACACGGACTTGAGCGGCGCCCGTCGACGGCGGCGCGGCGGCGGCCGTGCAGGGCTTGATACCCCTTTCGGGCATCGACCTTGAAGGCCCGCTCGCGCCCAGAAGACGTTTGCCAGAAGGCGTTTATTCGATATTGAGAGCCCGTCCATACCGTCCTCAACGACATGAACGGCCCTGGTGGCACACCCGGGCCGCGGATACGAGGGCAAGGACTGACTGCCATGATACTGGCACTCAAGAAGTCGCACATATGGGGGACGCTGGCCGTCGCCGCGATGGGCATCGCCGCCGTTCCGGCAACGGCGCAGGCAGCGCAGCTCACCGGCCCGGTTGTCGGGCTCGGGGGCAAGTGCCTCGACGTACGCGGCGGGAACACGGGCAACGGCACCGCCGTGCAGATCTACGGCTGCAACGGAACCACGTCCCAGAGATGGACCTACACCGAGCAGCCCGGCGAGGTCGGTGCGACGGTGACCGCGTTCGGCAAGTGCCTGGACGTCGCGTCCAGCGGCACCGCCGACCGCACTCCCGTGCAACTGTGGGACTGCAACGGCAGCGGAGCGCAGAAGTGGGTCCGCTACCAAGGCGACGCCCTCATCAACCCGCAGTCCAACAAGTGCCTGGACGTCTCCGGCGGGAACACTGCCGACAGCACCCCGGTGCAGATCTACGCCTGCAACTTCACGGCCTCCCAGATGTGGAAGTGGGGCGGCGACCAGGGCCAGAATCCGCCCGCCACAGTGCAGCGGCAGGTGTTCGACCTCGTCAACAACTACCGCGTACAGCACGGCAAGGCGGCACTCCAGTACGACGACGCCGTGGCCCGTACCGCACAGGACGAGGCGAACGAGGAAGCCCGGCGCGGTCAGCAGGGCCATTGGACCTACGCGGGGATGTCGGACGCGCTCCGAAGGTACGGCTACCCGCGCCCGATCGGCGCTACCGCCGAGAACGCGGCCGGCGCGCCCGGCATGTGGAAGGACGCCGCCTCGGTCGTCGACGCGTGGATCAGGGAACCGCTGCACGAGCAGATCATGCTGGGCGACGCCTACAAGTACACCGGCGTCGGCGTCACAGTCGACGCCAACGGCAACTACTGGTGGGCGCAGGACTTCGTCGGCTGACCCAGAGCCGTCAACCACCGCCAGCGGCGGCACACGCCGCCGGTGAGCACGCACGCCGCGGTGCCCGGCGCCGCGGCGTGCGCCGGGCGACAGCCCGCTCCCGGCATGCGGAGCCTGCCGGCCGACAGGACTCCCGGTTCGTTGACCGGGGCTGTCGTTGGGCAACCGCGTACTGGAACGCCCCTTTCGAGGAACGCGAGGGGCACCAACCACCGGATCACGGCTACGGGTTGTCGCTGCCCGGGGTGGACTACTCCACCGGCAGTCGCGCCATGTCGGACACCGACCCGAGATGGCCGAGCTTGTCGGGGTTGGACACGGAGTGGATCGCGTGGATCACGCCGCCGACGATGTCGACCTCGACCACGCTGACCACGCGCCCTTCGGCGTCGTACGTCACGGCGCCCGGCCGACCGTTGACCCAGGCCGGCCGGAGGGCGGCGCCGAGCAACCGGGTCCGGCGGAGCCCGCCGACGAGCAACTGTCCGACGCGCCGCGGCTCGGTCACCGGGTTCCTGGTCGCCCGCGCCTTGCCGCCGCCGTCCCCGTAGAACACCACGTCAGGCGCGAGCATCCCGAGCAGCGCGTCCATGTCGCCACCCTCGGCGGCCTCGAAGAACTTACGGGCCAGCTCCTCGCCCTCCGCCCGCCGCGCCCGGGGCGGCGCACTGTCGGCCTCCTGCCATCCGGCGGCGATGCGCTTCCTGGCCCGGGCGAAGATCTGCCGACAGTTCGCCTCGGACTTGCCGGTGGTCCTCGCCACATCCGGGTAGCCGTACCCGAACACCTCACGCAGCACGAACACCGCCCGCTCCACCGGGGAGAGGGCCTCCAGCAGCACGAGAAACGCCATCGACAACGAGTCGGCCAGCACGGCGTGCTCGGCCGGCCCCGGCCGATCGGTGGTCACGACGACCGGCTCGGGCAGCCAGTTCCCCACATAGGTCTCACGCCGTACCCGCGCCGAACTCAGGTAGTTGATCCCCAGCCGTGTCACCGCCGTGGTCAGGTATGCCTTCGGAGCGGCGATCGCCGTACCTGCCCGGTACGCCCGGGTCAGGCCGAGGAACGCGTCCTGCACGATGTCCTCGGCGTCGCCCACCGACCCGGTCATCCCGTAGGCGATGGAGAACATCAGCGGCCGGTAGCCCGACGCGTCCGTCTCACCTGTTGACCCCGGCACGTAAACCCTCCCCCAACTCGCGTACTGCGGCGCTCGGTCGAGCTCGCCGCCCCGCCTGCCCGTTCCAAGATCCACAGGGCGTCGAGAAGGGTACCCGAGGAGCCCGGCCCGGCCATCAGCACGTCATCGGCGCCGCAGCGGGGAGATGCACGTCACATTCGCCGCCGTCACAGCCAGCCGGAGTGCCCTGTCTTAGAGGGCAACAGCAAACGACGGCAAAGGAATGCATCATGAATGCTCGGTTGAACGTCTTCGCCAACCCGGCCGCCGCCAAGGCGTGGAAGCACATCATCGCGGCGGGCAAGGCGCTCGGAGACTCGACCCTGCCGGCCGCGACGCGTGAGCTGGTGATGCTCCGCGCCAGTCAGATCAACGGCTGTGCCGGATGCGTCGACATGCACACCAAGGACGCGACCGCCGCCGGGGAGACCCCGGTACGCCTCCACCTGGTCGCGGCCTGGCGCGAGGCCACAGTCTTCACCGATGCCGAACGCGCCGCCCTGGAGCTCACCGAACAGGCCACCCGCATCGCCGACGCATCCGGTGGCGTCCCCGACGACATCTGGGCGAACGCCGCCAAGCACTACGACGAGGACCAGCTCGCCGCCCTGGTGACCCAGATCGCCGTCATCAACGCATTCAACCGCTTGAACGTCACCGTCCAGCAGCCCGCCGGCAACTACCAGCCCGGCCAGCACGGATAACCAACCAACCACCCGATCGCCACGCCGCCCACCCAACCGCCCCCCAACCCCGCAAGGACAAACCCCATGAACGTCGCCCTGTGGATCGTTACCGGGCTGCTCGCCGTTGCCTACCTGGTCGGCGGTGGCTTCAAGGTGATCACACCGAAGGAGAAGACAGCCGCCAGCGGGCCCAGCGCGAGATGGGTCGAAGACTTCAGCGGCGGCGGCGTGAAGACCATCGGAACCCTCGAAGTCCTCGCTGCGGCGGGCCTGATCCTGCCCGCCGCGCTCGACATCGCGCCGGTTCTCGTACCGCCGACACCAGCGGTGCGAGGGGGCCGGGTGCCCACACAGGGGACGGGAAGTGGGGCTGTGGCGGCGCTACTGCTTCTCGGGGGTGGTCAGTAGCCGACGGTGGAGTTCCGCGGTCATCGTGTGGATGGCCCGGGTCAGCTCGGTGTTCGTCTTGAGCTCCAGTTCCTGCTCGACGAAGTCGTGATCGGCTTTCGCCTGCTGAAACTCCGCCTGCCGGTTCTGGCCGATCATGACGAACGTCGAAAGGAAGATCGCCTCAAGGGATACGACGAGGGTCAGCATGGGCCATGGGTTGGACTCCACGAACAGCATCCAGAGCCCGAAACCGACCGCATGAAGATAGACGAACGTCATGGAGCCGGCGAACTTGGTGATCGCATCGGCGATGCGCAACTGGGCGCTGCCGGCGCGGTGGGTTCGGTGCGCGACGACGACCGGATGGTGCTGACTCGTACCGCCGGGATCGCTCATCTTCGGCTTCCTGCTTCCTTGGGTCGACCCTGTCCCACACTGCGATGTCGCTGCATGGTGCCAGACACTCCAAGGAACCGGCGGCTTCCTGCCGCCCTCGCCGACACCCCCTCGGCACCCAGGCGAAAGGCCGGTTCTCCCGACCCCCTGAAGGGGCGGGAGAACCGGCCTTTCACTGGTTGTGCGACGCTCAGCAGGGGAGGGTGGTGCGACCGGCAGCGCCGGTGGCGCCTGTGGTGCCGTCCGCACTGAACGTGGCAGCGGTGCCGTTGCCACCCGGCTTGCCCGGGCACACGGGGCTGGCAGCGCCGCCGGCGCCGCCCGTACCGCCCTTGTGGCCGCCTCCCGCCGTGGCGGCGCCACCGTTGCCGGCCGCGCCGCCGGGGATACCGGTCCCCGCGTCGCCTACGCCGCCCACGCCGCCCTTGCCGCCGGTGCCATTGAATGTGGCGGCGCCACCGAACCCGCCAGTGCCGCCGTTGCCGTTGGCCCCGCCGGCGCCTCCCGCACCACCGGCGCCGCCGACGCTCAAGATGCCGTTGGCGTTGCCGCCGGCGCCACCATTGCCACCGTTGCCGTTGGCGCCGGCCGCGCCACCGGTGCCGCCCAGGCCACCGATCCCACCGTTGCTCCCCACCCCATTGGCTCCATTGACACCGGGGAACCCCAGTGCGCCGAGGCCGGTGTGGGTGCGGGCGACGCCCGCGTTGGTCTGTGCCGTTGCGGAAGCGAGGACCGGGGTAGCGGCGAGGCCGGCTACAGCGAACACGGCGACGAGAAGGCTTCGGGGGATGGCGATATTGCGCGTGAAGCGCATGAGGTACGCCTTTCGGTTGTACAGCCGAAGAAATTCTCCGACTGACAGCACCTACCCTAAGCGGGAATTTTTCGCATCACGTGACAAACGATGATCAAATGTCTCGAAATAGCTAAATTAGCTAAACATTGGCCTGTTTATGCACCGCCGCGGTCCCCACGCATGCAGGGGTGGTCTCAGGCGGGAGTTGATCGTGCCGGTGATCCCCGCGCCTACCGGGGGGATCCAGCCGTCACGACGTATCTCAGCCTCGCGTGAGTTCACCCCGGAGGCAGCCCAAGACGGCGAGGGCGAGCTGATCTTCCCGGTGGCAGCCACAGCAACACGGAAAACGATCAGTCCTGGGCGCGCTGGGTGACCGGCGCGTCCGTACGGTCCCCCAGGAACTCGTACCAGCGACGTTGCAGACATACGTAACGGGTGTCGGCCTCCACCAGCCGTACGAACGAGGCCGCCGCGTCCGCCAGGCGCTCCTGGAGGGCGGAGTCGGAGAGGTCGCCGCTATCAGTGAAGCCCTCGTGTGCCTTGGCGAGGCTGAACATGTCCGGATAGACACGGGTGCCGAGGTGTTCGAGCGGGACCCGCAGCGCCCAGAGTCCGCGGTTGCCTCCGACCATGGAGGGCGAGGCCGAGACGAGTAGCGCGTGCTTGTCCTTGAACGGTTGGGGGCGGACACGCGAGACCCAGTCGACGGCGTTCTTCAGCACTCCGGACACCGACGCGTTGTACTCGGGAGCGGAGATCACGAACGCGTCGCACGCCTCGATGCGCTCACGCAGAGCCAGCGCGCCCGGCGGCAGCCCCTCGGTCGCCTCGACGTCGCCGTCGTAGACCGGCATGGTGAAGTCCCGCATATGGGCGAGTTCGACTGCCGCGCCTGTACGTTCCACCAGCCGGGCGACGAGTGAGGCGAGGCGCCCGTTCAGGGAATCGGCGCGCAGCGAGGCCCCGAAGACGAGCACGCGTACGGGCCCGTGTCCTGGCTCGTCCCCCATCTCGTCCCCTGTGCCTGCGGCCATGGAATCGGACCTCCCCATATCGAAATATCGAACGGACGACGACGGATGACGGTGGCTCACGGGTCGCCCGCCCATCCTGGCTCTCCCCCGCACCGACGGCGACTCGGCGAGCGCATGCGGCCGACTCCGGTGGCGCGACGGGCACGAAACCCGACGATGGGAGAGAGGGCCACCCCCGAGCGGCGGGGATCCGTCCCGAGGAGGTGCCATCCCCTGTGAGTGCTTTCCCGACCGAGGACATGGAAATGACCCGGCTGCTCGTCGTCTCCGACGTCGCAGCTTCACGCAAGTGGTACGAGGAGGTACTGGGGGCGCACGTCGACCGCGAATACGAGTCCGCGTGCGTGCTGAGCATGCTGGGTGGCTGGATGCTCCTGGTCCCGGGTGGCGACCCGACCGAGGACAAGCCCACCGTGACCATGGCGCCGCCCACGGACCCCGACCGGGTCAGCGCCGAACTGATCTTTCGGGTACGTGATTGCCGCAGCGCGTATGAAACCCTCCGGGCCCGGGGGGCGGATTTCCTCGCTCCGCCGGTGGATCGCGGTTACGAGATCCGGGCGTTCTTCCGCGATCCGGACGGACACCTGTTCGAAATCAGTGAACTGGTCGCCTGATCAGGCCAATCGCACCAGCGGGTGAAGCCCCCCATCCGATGGGTTGCCGCAAGAGGGGCGGTCGGACTCGTCTGTCGCGACCGCGGCCCCCACCCGCCCTCACTCAAACCAACGCCCGCCTCAGCGTCGCACCCAGCTCCGACATCTGCCGCTGCGAAACCTCAGCCGACAGAATCGCCTGCGACCCGTGGAACGTGCCCGCCCACTGATGCAGTTCGACCGGCACACCCGCCTGCAGCAGGCGCAACGCGTAGCCGATGCCTTCGTCGCGGTTCGGGCAGAATTCGGCGGTGGCGAGATACGCGGGCGGCAGACCGGACAGGTCGGTGGCCCGCGCCGGGGCCGCGTACGGCGAAGCCGGGGTGGAACCCAGGTAGTGCCGCCACGCCGCGGTGATTTTGCTCCGGTTCATCCAGGGAGTTTCGGTGAACTGCCGTGCAGACCACGTCTCTTGGCGGTCGTCAAGCCCGGGCTGGTTCAGCAGCTGGAAGCAGATGCGCGGCCCCTGCTCGTCCCGCGCCCGCAACGCCACCGCCGCGGCGATCGCCGCACCGGCGCTGTGACCTCCCACCGCGATGCGCGCCGCGTCGATGCCGAGGTCGGCTGCGTACCCCGCCGCCCAGGTCAGCACCGCGTACGCATCGTCCAGGGCCGCCGGGAACCGGTGCTCGGGGGACAGACGGTAGCCCACCGAGATCACCACCGCGCCGGAGCCGTCCGCGAGCCGCGCGGCCCACGGGTGCTCGGTCTCCAGGTCGCCCATGACGAATCCGCCGCCGTGCAACCAGATGATCGCGCCCTGCGCTCGATGCGGCCGGTATATCCGTACCGCAACGTCTGACGCATCCGACGCATCCGACGCACCTGACACGCCTGACACCTCCGCAGGCACCGTTCGGTCCTCGACCTCCATGTGTGCGAGGTCCGGCGCCGGGATCGCGGCGGCCAACTCCGCGAAGTTCTTGCGCTCGGTGACCGGGTCGCTCAGGTCGGCCCGGGGGAACAGCGGGATGAATGCTTCGAGTTCGGGGTCCATGTTCATGTCCATGTCGGCCATCCTCGCCGCCGCCACCCACCAAGGTCATCCGCCATACGTCGGGCAACTCGCCCCGATCACGCACCGATCGGCGCCCACCCACCGGCCTGCCTGCCAGCACCTATCCTCCTGTCATGGAGGCACTGGCCATACGGCTGTCGCAACTGGACTCGCACGTCGAAGGCGCGATCCGCGTCGTCATGTTCTACGACACCCTCATGCGCCGACGGGTGGACCTCCCGGCGCTCGCACGGGCCTCCGCAGGCCTCGCCGAGTGCGTGGCCGGAATTCGGCTCCACAGTGCCGGGCGGCCCATGCGGCTCTCGCCCGACGGCAGAGAGGCGACCACTCCGCCGCGGCCCGCGTCCACCAAAGTGCCGATCACACTCGACGAGGAGGAGATCGGCGCGGTGTGGCTGGAGCGCCCCGGCCCTCCCGGCTCGCTCGACGAAGTACTGCTCGACCGGCTCGCCATCGCCGCCGCGGCGGTCGTCGAGAGGTACGGTCCGGCCCGCACCACCATGGCCGACCCCGCGCTCGTCGAGCTGGTGGTCAGCACCGACAGCGACGAGGCGTCCAGAGCCCGTGCGCTACGGCTCCTGGGCTTCGCCGCCGAACTGCCGGTCCACGTCGCCGCCGTACGGTCGCGGCTTCCGCTCGACCAGGTCGCCGGCCTGCTCTGCCCGGACCGCCCGGTGAAGGCCGCACCGATCGGCGACGTGGGCGTCGTCCTGGCCACCACCCTGGACCCGACCCGCTTCCCCGCAGGCGTACGCGCGGGCATCGGCGCCGCCGCAACCCCCGACCGGTCCTGGCGCGAAGCCCGCACCGCCCTCCGCTTCACCACCCCACGCCAGCCGGTCGTCCACTACGACGGCCTGGGGGCGTTGGCCCTGCTCGCCCAAGTACCCCAGGACGCCGCGCGGGACAACGCCGACGTGGCCGCGGTCGCCCGAATCGCCGCCAACCCAGACGATCTGGAGACTCTCGACGCCTACTGCGCCACCGGCTCGCTCCGCCGGGCCGCCGACCGTCTCCATCTGCACCACAGCAGCGTCTCCCGCCGACTCGAACAGATCGGAAGGACCCTGGGCCTCGAACTCACCGAGCCCACCGGACTGATACGGGCAAGGCTCGCCCTCACCGCATGGCAGCTACTCGACGAGTAGCCGCACCCGCCTCAGCCCCGTAACCCGCACCACCCCTCCCCCACCACATCTGGCGCAATCACAACTCCCGTTCCCCATACCCCCGTTGTAGAGTCCGGCCGCAACTGTCTACGGGGGGTGGGCGCGGTGCGAGGTAAGCCGGATCTCGGTGTGCCGGAGGAAGACGGGCTGGCCACGCTCGCCGGTGACCTCCATGACATGCAGAGCCACCTCGACAAACAGGTGCGCCGCATGGACGGCATCGTCGACCGCATCGAGGCCGGGTGGCGCAGTCCCGCCTCGGCCGCCTACCGCGACCTGCACCGCGGTGCGGCCAAGGACGCCGTGCGGATACGGGCGATCCTCGCCGTCATCGAAGAAGCCGTCCGGCTCGGCCGGGACGGGTTCAGTGAGCAGGATCTCGCCGTCCTCGCGCAGATGCGGCAGATCCAGGACCACATCGACGTCGCCCGCGAAGCCGACGCCCTCCAGGCCCCCGCCCCAACCCCCGGCCCGCACAGCGGCATCAGCGACCTGTGACAGCCGCTACCCCGCGCGCGCCCCCACCGTCCAGACACCCAGGGAGGGCCCACCCTCATGTCCGTCCCGGACGACCACATAGCCGTACGATTCAGCGCCCTGCGCGAGCTCGCCGGTGAGCTGGAGGACATCCTCAAGCAACTCAACGAGAAGCTGGGCACGTTGTACACCCGTACCGAGAAGGTCGTGCTCACCTGGGACGGTGAGGCCCGCGACGCCTTCGTCGCCGAACTCGACCGCTGGGACCGCGACATGCAGGACCTCCAGGCCCGGCAGGCCTGGCTCCACGAAGTCGTGACCACCGGACACGCCAACTACGCGGCGGCCCATCTGGCCGTCCTGCGGGGCTGGGGCGCCGCCTGATGGCCGTGCCCGCCACCGTAGCCACCGCGGCCACACCCAGCGGCGGCTTCGACGTCACCCCCAGCCAGCTCTACCGTGCCTCGGACGACATCGCCGTCCAGCAGGACCTCTTCCACAAAGCCGCCGACCACTTCATCGACGAACTGGAGAAACACCCCGACTGCGGCGGCTTCGGCACAGCCGCCCAGCAGTTCGCGGAGGCCTACACCAAAGTCGCCAACCGACTCCTTGAGGTGTGGGCCAAGTCCGTCGTCAGCATCGGCGGCGTGGCCGTCGGGTTCACCACCACGGCCAACAACTATGCCGCCGCCGACATGGCCACCCAGCCCACCGGCCCGTCGGGCAACGCGTCGCTCCCCCATCACCAACTGCCGCCGATCATCGACAGACCGCCGCAGTACCGTCAGGTGCCCGGCCTCAAGTGGGGCTCCCACGACGACGCGCAGGAGTTCATCGACAGCGCCCTGCACCACGTCGAGGCCGTCTTCCTCGCCGTACTGCGCCCCGTCCTGGAGCACGCCTGCCGGTTCGGGAAGGCCGCCACCATTCTTCCGCTGCCCAACCATCAGCGGCTGCGCGACGTCTCCCAGGCGTGGGCCCTCCCGGGCATGGCGGCCGGCACCGCCGACGGCAACCTGATCAACGTGCTCTCCGGGATCACCGACCAGACGAACACCGGCTGGTACACCGCCATGCGCCAGTTCTGCAGCTCGGTCTGGGGCACCACCGCCTGGGGCACCTACCGCGACGGCTACGTCTGGTCCCACGACCAGGCCAACAACACCGGTATGTCCCATCCCATCCTGGCCGTGATCAACGACACCTGCGGTGTGATGGGCCAGGCGCTGGAGGCCTATGCCCAGGCCGCCGAGGACGTACGCCACGACCTCCACGAGCTCTACCGCAAGGCCGTGCTCAAGGCGTTGCCGCACATCAGCTCCCACAACCCGTTCAAGGCGTTGAAGGATCTCGTCAAGAGCACGGCCAAGTCGCTGCAGGAACTGTCCGTCGGCATCGTCCTGGAAATCGACGAGCACGCGATGAACGAGGTCGTCGAGGCCTACAACAACCGCGTCACCCGGCAGATACCCGAGCTGAACAAGCTCATGGCGGCGCTCGACGAGGCCTATCTGAGCGCGCCGGAGTTCCGTAAGGAAGAGGCGCGCGCCGAGGCGTTCGGGGCCCGCGCGCTCACCGAATTCAAGGGCGACCCGCTCTACACCGTCGCCGGTGACGACGAGAGCAACCACACCTTCCCGGTGGACCTCGCCAACCAGGAAGGCCTCAGCGGCGCCCACGTCATCGACCGGCACGTCGGGCTGACCGACGAGCAGCTGGGACAGCGGCTGCGCGACGCCCCCGGCTCCAACCCGAACTCCCCCGCCAAGGCGTCGACGTTCGCGGACCTCGCCACGGCCCAGCGTCTGACCCAGGCGGTGCTCGACGACCCCGCCAACCAGCAGAGGCTCCAGAACTACCTGGCCAACAATCCCTCACCGCCGTCCAAGCGGGAACTGGGACTGGTCTTCCCCCAGCCGACCGGAACGACCTGGGTACAGGGCGACCCGGCGCCGCACGCCTCGATGAACGTGATCGTGGTCATACGGCCGGTCCCCGGCGGGCACCCCCCGTACGTCGTCCTCACCGCCATGCCGTCCGACCGCCAGCCCCCGCCGTGAGCATGAGCCGTGCATACGTACGCACGGTCGCGGTAGGTCATCGCCCCGCCACGTGATAGGCAGTCACCCATGCGAACCCGCTCCGCCACGTACACCGACCGCGCCACCGCACAGTGGGCCACCCAGGAGGTCGTGACGCGCAACGAGCAGGTGATCCACCGCTGGCTCGCCCAGTCGACGCGGCAGCGGCTCACCATCGAGGCAGGCTGGCCCTCCCGGCCCGAGCCCGTCGGGCGCGTCCTGCTCCAGGCGATGATGCTGGCCGGCCGCGAGCCCGTCGACGTCCGTGCCGCGCGCGTCGTCCTCAAACGCAGCGACACGAGCCCCCACGGTTTCACCGTCCACGCCACCTTCCCCATCTACCTCTGAGGCCGACCGTGCCCCTGAAGCCCCTGCAACACGACCGGCAGTACGGCGAGTTGGACCAGGTCCTGCGCGCCTACCTGGGCATGCCCGCCGACGACAGCCCGGAACGGCGCAGTGCGGCCCTGGACGCCTATCTCCGTCACACCTGGCACACCCGGCCCTGGGCAATGGCCACCGCGGAGTCCCAGCTGCGCGAGTACGCCCGCAACCCGCCCGGCCGGCTCCGCCGGCGCCTCGGCGAGTTCTACCCCGTACCCGACACCGACCTCCCCGGCGGGGACGTCCAGAGCTGGCTGCTGGTCCTCGCCGACCACCTCCGGCAGAGCATCGAGGACGGCGAGCTGCCGCCACCGGGCGCTCCCCTGACCCACTGGGAGTGGCACGCCCGGTTCCCCGAGCTCGCCCAGCTCCTCGGCGGCTGGTTCTCGCAGGACATGCCGGACGAGTTCGCCGACCACGACGCGGCACTCCGGGACTATCTGGACACCACCGACCGTTCGCTGGTCGCCAAGGCGGCCGGGGAGGTCCACGAAGTCCTCGCCCTCCGCCTCGGCGAGACCGACTACGCCCTCGCCGTCGCCGAACTGGGGATGGAGGTCGACCCACCGGCCCCGTACACCCCGCCCGCCTGGCTCCAGCACCTCGCGGACAGACTGTCCTGACATGAGACACCACTTCAGCTGGGGCGAGGTCTTCGAGCGCAGCGACCTGCTCGCCGACAACGGCGACTGGGACGGGCTGATCCGGCTCTACGACGCGCTCGGCTCGGCGCTCGACTCGGCGCTCGCCGACCGCCCCTCCCCCGACGACGAGCGCGAACTGCGCCAGTGCCGGGCCCGGGTGGCGCGGGTGGCGATGTTCGAGCTGCCCGCCGCGCGAGCCGCGGACGCCGTTCGGATCCTGGTGCGGGAGTACGAGGACGGGCTGCCCCACTCCGGCGCGCTGTGGGAGACGCTGGCCCATGTCCGGACCTGGCAGGAGGTCGGCCCGCACCTGCGCCACCCGCTGCTGCGGCACCTCGTGGCGCACGCGCGGGTGCTGCGCGGGGAGGACCTCTCCCTGGCCGACGGCCTCGATCCGGCGGCGTACGGCGGCGTACCTCTGTCGCTCGCGCCCTGGGAAGCGGAGTCCTGGGATGTGGCGCAACATCCCAGCTCGTCGGGGCGCAGCAGTGGTGCCACAGCCATCGCCTCGCTCTCCGCCGTCGGGCGCGAGGGCCGCGTGCGGCTCCCCCCGACCACCGGTGGAGCCGTACCGGTGACGACCCCGCCCGAGCCCCTGGCGCCAGGCGCTCCGACGTACTGCTTCGCGGGGATCTCCGGGCCCGTGCGGTGCGGGGTGGAACAGGCCGCCGCCCGGTTCCTCAGTGGGCTCCCCGCCGGTGAGCGGCCCTCCTACGCGACGCCCATCCCGTTCGCGGCCGCCTACCCCGACCTGGTGCTGGCACTGGGCGGCAGCAGCGCGTACGGGACGGTGGCGTCCACGGCACTCGGCCGTATCGCCGTATGGCGGATGCTCAGGGGGTTCGCCGGGCTGTCCGAGGCGGCGCCCGCGGTGGACGTCTCCGCGTTCGTCGCCGGGCTCACCTGTGTGACCTGGGAGCTGCCGAGCGACGAGATCTGGTTCCTGCACCTGGCGCTGGGACATGGCAACCACGGTGGCCGGAGCACCAGTTGGATCGTCGACGGGCAGGATGTCGACTGACACGGGCGGTGGTCCGCGCCGATGCGGGCGCGTCCGCCGTCACCGGCTCCGCAGCGAAAACGTATGCCCAGCCGGGTCGGAGTACAGCCTGGTGTCGTACAGCCCGCCGTTGTCCTTCGTGTCCAGCGGGCGGCCGCCCAGCGTGATCACCTGGCGCTCGACCGCGTCCATGTCCTCCCGGCCCACCAGCAGCTCCAGATGTGCCTGCTGGGAGTCGTCGGGGCGGGGCCAGCTGTTGGGGGCCGCGCCGTGGTCTCGGCGGAAGGCCATCCTCGTACCGCCGCGACCGGTGATCTCCACACGCTCGGTCCCGCGCTCCACGGGCGGATCGGCGCCGAGCAGCCTGGCGTAGAACTCTGCGAGCGCCTCCGGCTCGGCGCAGTCGAGGGCGAGGACCGCCGCCTCCACCAGGCCGGTCGACTCCGTCGTCACCTTCTTCGACAAGGCTTCCATCTCAACTCCCCTTGATCCTCCGCGCCTCAGTAGTAGCGGCGGTCCTCTTCGACCACGTGCGCGGCAGGGGGAGGCGCCTGGAGCCGCCGACGCTTGAAGATGCTGACGTAGGCGGCCGTTCCTATGATGCCGACGGCCATCAGCACGAGACCGGCCACATGGATGTTCATGCCCTGCACATGCCAGTCGACCGCGAACGTGAGAATCGCTCCGGCCCCGATCAGCAGAATGCATCCGCCCAGACCCATGGCTGTACCTCCGAACTCGACTGCACGTACGGTCGGTTGGTACGAGTGCCCCTGAGCGCCCGCCTGACACCCACGGGCCGCGCCACGTCGATGTACGCGTCGGTGCCCCGGCCGTGTCGTACGGCCGGGGCACCGAGGTAGCGGGATCGGTCAGCGCGCTCCCGCCAGCAGACGCGCCGCGATCGTCGCCAGGCGCTGGCCCTGGTAGCGAGCCGCGACCAGCGTCTCCTCGGAGACGGCGTCGGCGCCCGCGTGCGCCGTGCCGTACGGGTTGCCGCCCGCGCCGTAGACGACCGGGTCCGTGTAGCCGGGCGCGACGATGATCGAGCCCCAGTGGTGGAACGTGTTGTACAGCGCGAGCGTCGTCGACTCGTTGCCGCCGTGCGCGTTGTGGGCGCTGGTGAAGCCGGTGGCGGGCTTGTCCGACAGCGCGCCCTGCTGCCACAGGCCGCCCGTGGTGTCGATGAACTGCTTCAGCTGCGCGGCGATGTTGCCGTATCGGGTCGGCGAGCCGAGCGCGTACGCGTCCGCCCACGCCAGGTCGTCGAGCGTGGCGATGTCGACGTCCTTGGTGGCCTCGACGTGCTCGCGCCAGGCCGGGTTGGCATCGATGGCGGAGTCCGGGGCGAGCTCGGGGACCCGGCGCAGCCGGACCTCGGCGCCGGCCTTCTCCGCCCCCTCGGCGACCGCCTTGGCGAGCTGGTGGACGTTGCCGGTGGACGAGTAGTAGATGACCGCGACCTTGGCGCTCATGACGAGGCCCTCCCAAGCAGAGATCGTTAAGACAGTAGCGGCGAACCGGATAGCTATCCGGTTCTGCCTTCGAGTGCGAGTAAAGCGGATAGCAATCCACTTTGCAAGCGGTCCCAGCGGTCCGAGCGGCCCAAGCGATCCCGGGCACCTCCCCCTACGGCTCCCTCGATCGAAACGGATACGTATCCGAGGCATCCGCTAGCCTCGGACCATGACCCGCATCGAACTCGCCGTCACGGGCCAGGCCCCACCCGAGCGCGCCGACGCCGCTCGCAACCGCCGGAAGATCCTCGACGCGGCGGCCCGTCTGGTCGCGGAGCAGGGGCCCCAGGCCGTCACCATGAACGCGGTGGCGCACGCCGCCTGCATGGGCGTCGGTACGGTCTACCGGCGGTTCGGCGACGTGAGTCAGCTCCTCTTCGCCCTCCTGGACGACAGCGAGCAGCGCTTCCAGCAGTCGTTCCTGACCGGCCCCCCGCCGCTCGGCCCGGGCGCCCCGCCCGCCGACCGGCTGCGCGCCTTCCTGCACGCGCTCGCCGACCGGATCGTGGACCAGCGCGAGATCATGCAGATGGCGGAGGCCGCGTCACCGAGCGCGCGCTACAGCAGCGGGGTATACGCGACGCTGCACACCCATGTGTCGGTCCTCCTGCGCGAGGCGCGGCCCGAGGCGGACACGACGCTCCTGGCTCATCTGCTGCTCGCCCCCTTCGTACCCAGCCTGTTCGAGCACCTCACGGTCGGTCGGGGAGTGACGCCGGAGCGCATCAAGGCGGGCATCGACGATCTGCTCGGAGTGGAACGCGGGCCGGCCCACACCACCGGCGACGCTTCCTGACGGCCCATCAAGCCGGTCGGCGGATCCCGTCGACCGAGTCGGTCGACCGAGTCGGCCAAACCAGTGGGTCATATGCCAACGCATCATGTTCAAGGGCTACTTGTGCCGGGCATGCACACACCGGAGGCCCCGGTTCTGAACACATAAGGCCGGGCGTCTCCACGGTTCCACCGCACGTCGTCCCCCGCACCCCTCCCTACGTCCGCCTCCGGTCTGGCGGGTCGCCTCAACCGAGGTGAGCACATGATCACCGTTCTTCCGGACTTCGCTCCGCCATCGCGCGTCTACCGCATGCACGGACACACCGTCCTGGCCCTCTGCGGCGAGATCGACATCGCCACCGCCGTCGCGGTCGTCCCCTACCTGGAGGCGGTGACCGCCCCGTACGAACCCAAAGTCGTGATCGATCTGACGGCGGTCACCTTCTTCGACTGCTCCGGCCTGCGGCTGCTCAGCTCCGCCCGCCGCCGCGTGGCCGCCCGGCACGGCAGCCTCACCGTGGTGTGTGCGCACCCGTTCACTCTCCGGGTTCTGGCGCTCTCGGGCCTGGGCGCCGTGCTGCACCTGGTTCCCACCCTGGAGGAGGCCGTCCTGGTCGCACCCGGGTGACACTGGAGGAGGAATCGACAAGGGGGACTCGACAAGGAGGCCGCCCATGAGCATCCCCGCGCTCCCCCGGCTCACCAGCGCCCTGGCGGACGAGCACCGCAACCGCCTCACCGACCTCGCCCACGAGGTCGACTTCCCCTCCGGAACGCGCCTCTTCAACGAAGGCGGCCACGCCGACCGGTTCTGGGTCCTGCGCTCGGGCACGGTCACCCTCGACATGCATATCCCCGGCCGACGCCCGGCCGTGATCGAGACGCTCGGCTCGGACGAACTGGTGGGCTGGTCCTGGCTGTTCCGGCCCTATGTGTGGCAGCTGGGCGCCGAGGTCAAGACGCCCGTACGCGCCTTCGAGTTCGACGCCGAGGCCGTACGCACCCTGATGGAATCCGACGCGGCGTTCAGCGCGGCGGTCAGCGGCTGGGTGGGCCGCGTCCTGGCCCACCGACTGCACGCGGCCCGCACCCGGCTGCTCGATCTGTACGCCCCGTACGGCAGCGGAAACGCCATGTGACCGCCGCTGCGGCTGAGAGCCTGTCTTTGAACCCCCGTCGTCCGCCCGGAGGGCGGGCGCAGCGGCGGTCGGTGCGTGCGATCGGTGTGCGGGGTCCCAGGTCATGTGGCGGAGCCACCTGTCCTGGGACCCCGTGCGCCGAGCGTGCGTGCCGGGCGTCGGGGCGCAGGCGGGGGTTCAAAGACAGGCTCTCAGCCCTCGCGCCGGGTGCCCTCGGCCACCGGGTACGGCACGAACGTCGTGCTGTTCTCGTCGATCGCGAGGGGGCGGCCCAGTGGCGGGACCGCGCGCTGGGGGCAGTCCAGGCGTTCGCACATGCGGCAGCCCATGCCGATGGGGGTCGCCGCGGACGCGTTGTCCAGGGCGAGGCCGTCGGAGTAGACCAGGCGGGAGGCGTGGCGCAGCTCGCAGCCGAGGCCGATCGCGAAGGTCTTGGCGGGCTCGCCCCACCCGCCGCGGTGCCGGGTGACCGTGCGGGCGGTCCACAGATAGCGCTGCCCGTCGGGCATGGCGGCGATCTGCACATGGATCCGGCCGGGCGACGCGAACGCCTCGTACACGTTCCACAGCGGGCAGGTGCCGCCGCTGCGGGAGAAGTGGAAGCCGGTCGCCGACTGGCGCTTGGACATGTTGCCGGCCCGGTCGACGCGCACGAACGAGAACGGCACACCCCGGGCACGCGGCCGCTGGAGCGTACTCAGGCGGTGGCAGACCGTCTCGTGGCCGAGGCCGAAGCGGTCGCCGAGCCGCTCGATGTCGTAGCGGACCTCTTCGGCCGCGGCGTGGAAGGTCCGGTACGGGAGGATCAGCGCGGCGGCGAAGTAGTTGGCGACGCCGATGCGGGCGAGCGGCCAGGCCGGGGCCGCCGGGTCGAAGTCCTCGGCGGCGTGCCGGGACAGCTCGTCGGCGTATTCGAGCAGGGCGAGCTGGGTGGCGAGGCGGAACGCCTGCTGGCCGGGGCGCAGTCGCGGGGACAGATACAGGGCCCGAGTCGCCGGGTCGTAGCGGTGCAGCCGGTCGCCGTCCTCGGTCACCAGGCGGACGCCGTGGCGGTCCGCGAGGCGCGCGGCGAGCGCCTGGCGGACCTCGCCGGGGCGGATGCCGATCGCGGCGGCCAGCTCCTCGGCGGCCAAGTCCACGTCGTGGAGGTAGTTCTGTCGGCGGTAGAAGAAGTCGCGGATCTCCTCGTGCGGGGTGCGGGCCGCGACCGGCGGCGCCGTGTCGTCGCGCCCGTCGGCCAGTTCGGCCAGCCGCTCGGTCAGGTCCTGGTTGCGTCTGCTCAGGTCCAGGAGCACCTCGGCGACGGCCGGGAGCCGGCCCGCCAGATCGGCGAGGTCGGAGGGCGAGACGCGGGCGGCGGACACCTGGTCGGCCATGGCCTCACGCAGTCCGGCGAGCAGCCGGGTGGTGTCGTGCTCGGAGAAGAACGACGGGTCGACGCCGAACGCCTCGGTCAGCCGCAGCAGTACGGGCACGGTCAGCGGGCGCGAGTCGTGCTCCATCTGGTTCAGATAGCTCGGCGAGATCGCGAGCAGCCTGGCCAGCTCGGCCTGGTTGAGCCGCCGCTCCTCGCGCAGCCGCCGAAGCCGCGCCCCGGCGTACGTCTTGCTCACCGCGTCCCCCTTCGCGTGCGGGCGGCCGTACGCACCCCGCGAGCCGATCGGACGCGATCAGCGTAACTCACGGGCGGCTTCGCAAAGTTGGCGGATCGGGGCGGAAAGATTCGCACAACATGGCTTCCGGCCAGCATCGACACCCGCCCGGGGCCCCTGCCACAGTCGTACCGCGGCCGCTCGGAACCAAGCTCGGGCCGACCGGTCGGGAAGCCGCTCCACTCCACTCTCGGTGCACCCGACCTGTCCTGCCCGACGGCTCAGCCGTTGGCCCGTGGGCCAGGCGTGGCTACGGTTCCGGGCGGCCGCATCATCCCCGGCGACGACTCCCCCACTCACTCCCCACCCTCCTTAACACCCTTCGCACTCCCAGGAGATGGACATGACACAGGACGTCACGGCAGCGGCCGAGCGGCTCGCGCGGCGCTGGGCATCGGAGCCCCGCTGGAAAGGGGTCGAGCGCACCTACAGCGCCAAGGACGTCGTACGGCTGTCGGGCAGCGTCCGCGAGGAGCACACCCTCGCCCGGCGCGGTGCCGAGCGGCTGTGGCGGCAGCTGCACGAGCGGGACTACATCCACGCGCTCGGTGCGCTGACCGGCGGCCAGGCCGTCCAGCAGGTGAAGGCCGGGCTCCAGGCGATCTACCTCTCCGGCTGGCAGGTCGCCGCCGACGCCAACCAGGCCGGTCACACCTACCCCGATCAGAGCCTCTACCCGGTGAACTCCGTGCCCACCGTGGTGCGCCGCATCAACAACGCGCTGCTGCGGGCCGACCAGATCGCCGCCGCCGAGGGCGCGGGCGACACCACGGACTGGCTCGCGCCGATCGTCGCGGACGCGGAGGCGGGGTTCGGTGGGCCGCTCAACGCGTTCGAGCTGACCAAGGCCATGATCGCGGCGGGCGCGGCGGGCATCCACTACGAGGACCAGCTGGCGTCCGAGAAGAAGTGCGGCCACCTCGGCGGCAAGGTCCTCGTCCCCACCGCCCAGCACGTCCGCACCCTCAACGCCGCCCGGCTCGCCGCCGACATCGCCGATGTCCCCACTCTGATCGTGGCCCGCACGGACGCGCTCGCCGCCAACCTGCTGACCAGCGACGTCGACGAGCGCGACGCCCGGTTCGCCACGGGCGAGCGCACCGCCGAGGGCTTCTACCGCGTCGAGCCCGGCATGGGCCCGGTGATCGCGCGCGGCCTGGCCTACGCCCCGTACGCGGACCTGCTGTGGATGGAGACGGGCACACCCGATCTGGCACAGGCCCGTACGTTCGCCGAGGCGATCCACGACCGCTACCCCGACCAGATGCTCGCGTACAACTGCTCGCCGTCGTTCAACTGGCGGGCGGCGCTGGACGACGACCGGATCGCCAAGTTCCAGCGGGAGCTGGGGGCAATGGGCTACCGCTTCCAGTTCATCACCCTGGCGGGATTCCACTCCCTCAACCACGCCATGTTCGACCTGGCGCGCGGCTACGCGGAGTCCGGCATGACGGCCTATGTCGACCTTCAGGAGCGGGAGTTCGCCGCCCAGCACGACGGGTTCACCGCCGTCAAGCACCAGCGGGAGGTCGGCACCGGCTACTTCGACGTCGTCTCGACGGCGGTCAACCCGGCCGCCGAGACGCTCGCGCTGCGCGGCTCGACTGAGGAGGCGCAGTTCCACTGACGCGTCCGCGCATTCGCCCGCGAGGGCCCACCAACAACGTACGGAGGGATCATGAGCACAATCCAGCGCGTGGGGGTCGTCGGGGGCGGCCAGATGGGGTCGGGGATCGCGGAGGTGTGTGCCCGGGCCGGACTCGACACGGTCGTCTGCGAGGCCGACGCCACCGCGGCCCGGGCGGCGCGCGAGCGGCTGGTCCGTTCCCTGGACCGCGCCGTCGAGCGGGGCAAGGCGACGCGCGCCGAGCGGGACGACGCCCTGGCCCGGCTCGTGTTCAGCGGCAGCCTCGACGACCTGGCCGACCGGCAGCTGGTCGTCGAGGCCGTCCCCGAGGACCCGGCGCTGAAGGCCGAGGTCTTCGCCGCGCTCGACAAGGCCGTGGAGGACCCGGACGCGATCCTGGCGACCAACACGTCCTCCGTCCCGGTCATGCGCCTGGGCATGGCGACCGGGCGCGCGGACCGGGTGGTGGGGCTGCACTTCTTCAACCCGGTGCCGGTCATGCCGCTGGTGGAGGTGGTCCCGTCGCTGCACACCTCGGCTCAAACCCTGGCCCGGGTCGAGGAGTTCGCCACGTCCGTCCTGGGCCGCACCACGGTCCGCTCGCAGGACCGGGCGGGGTTCGTGGTGAACGCCCTGCTGGTGCCGTACGTCCTCGCGGCGATCCGCATGGCCGAGTCCGGGTTCGCCACGGCGGCCGACATCGACGCCGGCATGGAACGGGGCTGCGCCCACCCCATGGGCCCGCTCAGGCTCGCCGACCTGATCGGCCTGGACACGGTGGCGGCGATCGCGGAGTCCCTGTACGCGGAGTTCAAGGAGCCGCTGTACGCCCCGCCGCCCCTCCTCCAGCGCATGGTCGAGGCGGGCCTGCTGGGCCGCAAGAGCGGCCGCGGCTTCCATCGGTACGGGGCGGAGTGAGGGCGTACGGGTGTCGCGCGCCCGGAGCCGGTTGCCGTCCGGTTGCCGGTCTCTGGTTACGCTGTCACCGCAGCTGGTTCGCCCCGTCCGCCAGGCGGGATGCGTCGCAAGAGGGAACCCGGTGGGAATCCGGGACTGCCCCGCAGCGGTGAGCGGGAACGACCGCCGTCATCAGCACTGGGCCCGCACGCCGGGCCCGGGAAGCGACGGCCAGTAGGTGCCTGACACGTCGTCATACGTACGTGTGGGGACGCGCCCGCGAGTCCGAAGACCTGCCACTGCCCGTACGCCACCCGTGCGTACGGCGATCTCGGCGGCCTTCGAGGGGAGGGCCGGCGGAGCGGGCGGACACGCAGCCGGACACGCGTGGCCACCGGCGCTGCCGTTCCTCCGCGCCCTTCGCGACCTTGGCGAAATCCGGCTCCTCGCACCAACCGCCGGGATACCCCCGCGACTCGCGAAGGAGAGTCCCGTGAACCCCATGGGCATTCGCACGACCACCGGCCGCGCCCACAAGGCACCGGCCGACTCCCGGGTCACCCTCGCCCACATCATGAGCGAGCACGACACCAACCTGTACGGCACCATCCACGGTGGCGTCGTCATGAAACTGATCGACGACGCGGCCGCGGCCGCCGCCGGCCGCCACGCGGACGGCCCCGCCGTCACCGTCTCGGTGAACCGCATGGCGTTCCTCTCCCCCGTCCGCGCGGGCGACCTGCTCACGGTCCACGCCGAACTGGAACGCGCGGGCCGCACCTCGATGGACGTCGCCGTCCAGGTCACGGCCGAGCGCTGGAACGCGTCCGGCCCCACGACAGAAGTGGCCACGGCCCAGCTGACGTTCGTCGCGATCGACGCGGACGGCACGCCGAGGGGGGTCCCGGAGCTGACCACCGCCACGTGACAGCGCCGTACCTCCGCACCTCCGCTCAGGGGCTTCCGGACTCCGAAACGACGTCGACGTCGTCGAAGAGCTCCAGCATCCGGCCGAGCACCCGGACACAGGCGGCGATGTCGGCATCGCTGAGGTCGCCGCCGACCTGGCGCAGCAGGGCGTACTCACGAGCGGTCACGGCGGTGATCACCGCCTGGCCTTCACCGGTCAGCCGGATCAGCGAGGAGCGTTGGTGCGCGGGGTTCGGAATGCTCTCGACGAGCTTCCGCTCGGCGGCGTCGTTGACCATCCGCTGCACGAACTGGCGGCTCAGCGACTGGGCCCGGCCCATCTGCGGCACGGTCATCGGGCCGTTCTCGCGCAGCAGGTCCAGCACGGCGCGCACGCCCACGGAGATGTTCTGGGCGGCGTCCAGCTCGATCCGGCGCTGTACGCGGCGGTAGAGCGGGCCGACGAGTGCGAAGACTTCCATGAGACGTCCCGGCAGTTCGTCGGGGGACAGGGGTACGGAGGTCGGTTCGGTCACGGGATCACTCTCTCACGCCACATGACAACCGGGTTGCCATCTTCGGGCATTCATGACACCTTGGTTGTCATGAACGAGATCCTGTTCGAGACCTTCCAGTCCACCGACGGCCTGCTCACCTACCGCGACGAGGGACCCCGTGACGGCGAGGCGCTGGTGCTCCTGCACAGCGTCTTCGCGGACAGTACCCAGTTCGACACCCTGATCCCGGGCCTCACCGCCCTCGGCTACCGGGTCATCGCCCCCGACGCCCGGGGCCACGGCCGCTCCGCCAATGCCGCAAAGCCGTTCCGACAGGCCGACGACCTGGCGGACCTGCTGCGGAACCTGGGGCTGCGTCAGGTCGTACTCGTGGGCGTCTCGATGGGCGGGATGATCGGCGTGGACACGGCCGTCGAGCACCCCGAGCTGGTGCGCGCCCTGGTGGTCAGCGGCCGCGGGCTGGGCGAGCCGGACCTGACCGACCCCTGGTCCGCCGCCGTCGCCGAGCGGCAGCACACCGCACTGGCCGGCGGAGACCTCCCGGGCTACCTCGACGGCTTCCTTGAGTGGATCGCGGGGCCGCGGCGCAGCCTCGACGAGATCGATCCGGCGATCGTGGCGCACGTCCGCGAGATGGCGACGCGCACGCTGATGAAGCACACCCCGGACGAGCCGGACCACCTCGTCCCGGTCGAGGACCTGGCCTCCCGCGCCAAGGACATCGCCATCCCGGTCCTGGCCATCAACGGCGCCCTCGACGTGCCCGGCCTGCTCGACACCGTCGCGGCCCTGATGGACGCCGTCCCCCACGGCCGCACCACGGAGCTGGACGGCGCCGGCCACTACACGACGATGGAGCAACCGGAGGAATTCACCCGGGTCCTGGTGGACTTCCTGCGCGAGGTCCACGGCCACGAGGGCTAGGCAGTGCCGGAGAACCGGGGTTCCCCGTCTCGCTCCGCACCGCGATGATCCGGGTGCGGGGCGAGGCCGGCGCACCTCCTCTGGGCCCGCCCGACCGTTGACCTACCGTGACCGCCGTACCGCGGACAGCTCTCACACCAACCAATGGCACCTTGTGGCAACAGCTCGCCACCGTCGGCCGGCGGTCGCGCATCATGGGGCGGAAGGCGAGCAGGACGAAGGGGGCCGAGGCCCGACCAGATGCCAGGTGGCCATCTACGTCGCACAGATACGCGCCGGCGTCGCAAGGTATCCGCAACCTTTGGGCAGGACTACGCTGTTGGGTGACGCCCCGGCCCCTGGCAGCGATGTCCCATTCCGTTCCCGGGAGGCCCGCCGTGTCCGAGCAGGAGGTCACCGCGCTGCGCACCGAGAACGATCAGCCGCGGCGGACGATGGCCGACCGCGCGCTCGTCGACCAGCCATGCGGCATGGTGATGGTCCTGCTCCAGATGCACCGGGCGTTGCGCCGCGCCCTGCGGCGGCTCCATGCAGCCGACCGACGATGAGCAGCACTCCGACCGGACAAGCCCTGGGGGCGTAGGCCATGGCTCTCATCACCGCGCTACGAGACAGGCACCATGCATCAAACGATCACGCCCTATGGCGAACAGCGGAGATGGACGGCCGCGGCTTCGGCGCAGGATGCGGCTCTTGTGGCCGCGGTCCTCGAACTGCGTGCCGAGAACGATCAGTTGAACAAGGCCCTGTCGAGCCGTGCGGTGATCGACCAGGCGCGCGGCATGGTGATGGCCCTGGCGCCGTGTTCCAGCGAGAGGGCCTGGGGTCTGCTGGTGGATGTGTCGCAGCGTTGCAACATCAAGCTCCGGGACGTGGCTGCGGCCCTGGTCGCCACGGCGCAGGGCGAGTCGCTCCCGGCGCCGATGCAACGCGAACTGCGTCACGCGCTGAGGCGCCTCCACGATCGGCGGTGACGACTCGTGTGGTGCGGGCGGCTCCACTTCCGGCGGGCGCCGCTATTCGGGCCGCTGGGTCCCGGCATTGTGAGCCAGGCCGTCGGGATGCTCTGTCGTACGCTCTCCCAGCCGAAGGACCAGTACACGTAACGCTGTTGGGCCGGGCGGCTGCCGGTGGACCTGTCCGACCTCCTGCCAACCCCAGGCCGCGAACGCGGCGGACGCCGAGTGATCGGACTGATCGACCAGGGTGACGCCAAGCGACGCTTGATGGTCGGCGAGCAGGCGCTCCTGAAGACGGCGGGCAAGCCCGCGCGCGTGCTCATGGGGATGGATGACGGTTTCGGTGATCGCGAAGACATGTCCGGACGCGGTGAGCTGCTCAAGGTTCTGGGGCAGGGGGCCGTCGAACCCCTGCCACCAGGAACCGTCACGCGCCAGGGGAACTCCGTACGCGCAGCCGGCCAGCGCTTCGGCCTCGGCGACCAGCATGTCGAATCCCGGCTGTTGTACGCCATCCGCCAAGCGGTGCAGGAACTCCTGTCGGCCGTGGAACTCCTCACCGGATGGCGCTGTGGAGGATTCCACGTACAGGTCCGCGAGGTCTTCGCGCTGGTCCTCGGCCTGCCAGCGGTTCAGTCGGCGCAGGCGCACGGCGTCCATGGCGGACGGCTGGGAGGTGTCGGGTTCGTGCGGGTGCTGCGGAGTACGCATGGGGCGCCTCGGTTCAGGAGACCGGCAGACGTGCGGGACGGGCGTGGTGCCCAACTGGCAGTGCACCGCCGGGGTCTGGGGCGTCTCCCCCACAGCATAGCCCCGGGACGGCACCGCGGTGCCGTCCCGCTGACGGCACTGGATCAGTGTCGCTCAGGCAGGTAGACAGTGAGTGTCCGGGCCCTCTTGTCGAGGACGAGGGTGTCGGCGGCGGGGCTGACTTCGCCGTCGCGGGTGTAGTCGCCCGCCTTTCCCACGCCGTCGATCCGCAGGCGAACGGCGGTGGTCTCCTGGTAGACGCGGGAGCGGGCGAGGGTGCCGGTGAGGAAGGCCGCGACGAGGCGGGTGCGGGCGAAGGGGTGCTTTCCGTCGACCATGCGGACATCGAGCAGCCCGTCGTCCAGGGTGTGGCGGTAGGAGGGGGCGAAGCCCGGTGGGTCGTAGCGGCCGTTGCCGGCGAAGAGCAGCCACAGCCGCCTGGGCTGCCCGTCGACGGTGACGTCGATGGGGGTGCCGTCGGCGAGGACGCGGAGCAGGCCGACGGCCAGGGCGGGCCATTTGCCCAGAGACGTCTCGCGGGCTTCGCGGGCCCGGACGAGTTCGGGGTAGACGCCGATACTGAAGGTGTTGAGGAAATAGGTGCAGTTGCCGTCACCGGTGATGCGGCCGAGGTCGACGGTTCCGCCACGGCCTGCTTCCACGGCCTCGGCGGTGTCCTTCAGGGTCGGCAGTCCGAGGTCGGCGGCAAAGTGGTTGAGGGTGCCGCCGGGGAACACCGCGAGCGGCAGACGGCTGTCGACGGCCAGCACGGCCGCCGCGTTGACGGTGCCGTCACCCCCGACGACCCCGAGCGCGCCGCCGCGTGCGGATACGTACGCGGCGGCCTGGCGGAGCACGGTGTGCAGGTCCTCGCCGGCCTCGCACAGCCGCAGGTCCGCTTTGGGCAGGAGGGTTCGCAGCTCGGCATCGGAGGGGACCTCGTTCCCGGCGTCGCTGTTGACGACCACGACCAGCCCCTCGCCGGAGGGAAGGGCGGGAATCGGGAGCTCCGGCCGGGCGCTGTCGGCGGGCTCGTCGCGGTGCCGCGGCCACCAGCGGCAGGTCGCCGCCGCGATCCCCATGCCGAAGGCGACGTCCACCAGGACTCGGGCGGGCGCATGTGCGCCCGATCGGACGCGAGCGGCGACGATGCCTGCCGCGGCGGGGATGAGGACGACTCCCAGTCGGGGCGCCTCCAAGGTGGCGCCCGTCGCGAAGGCGGCAGCGCCGGCTGTGCGGTGGGACGACGACACCCCGCTCGGCGGATGCCGGAGCGGTCGGCTGCCGTCGAGCACCTGGATGGCGACCCGGATGGCGGAAGTGAGGGCAAGCGAGCCGGCGCCGCGCAAGGCGGCCCGGCGCGCGCTGCGGCTGCCGGTCAGGCCCTTCGCGGCCGAGGAGGCGAACTTCGTGCGCTCGCCGAGGCGCGATTCATGGGTTCGCATGCCGGCCGGGTACCCCTGCCTGCGGTGAACAGGCTGCTCGCCCGCACAGCGCATCAGACCTCCGCACGGGGGCACTCGGGGCCAGGCCAGGGACGCGGATCGCGCGCCCCGTGCCGTGGGGAGGACCATGGTGACGTCGCCTCAAGCACAGAGAAGGGGCCGGGGCGGGGGTTCTGCCGCCCGGGCCGCCGAGAAGGAGACGCTGACCGCCGCCGGTCGGGCGGGGTTCGTCGCGCGCGGAGTCGTGTACGTCCTCATCGGTGTCTTGGCGGTTCAGATGGCCCTGGGAAGCGGCGGGGAGTCGGCGGACCGCCAAGGGGCGCTGGACCGGGTCGCGGCGCAGCCTTTCGGCAAGGTGATGCTGTGGGCGCTGGTCGTCGGCTTCGGCTGTATGGCGCTGTGGCGGGGATCCCGCGCGGTCCTCAGTAGGGGGCCCGAGCGGAAGACCGCCTCGCGACTCCTTGACGGCGGCCGGGCGGTCTTCTACGCCTCTGTCTGCTGGGGAACCGCCGTGTTCGCCGCCGGTGGCGGCCAGGGTTCGAGCGGCAACGCGAAGTCGCAGGACTGGACGGCGTCGGTACTGAAGCTGTCGTACGGCCAAGTGCTGGTGGGGGCCGGCGGCTGCCTCCTGATCGGCATCGGTGCGGTGCTCGCGACACGGGCGGCGATGCGCAAGTTCCTGCGACAGCTGGACCTGGGCGCGATGAGCCACCGGACCCGGCAGGTCGTCACCGGCCTGGGGGTGGGCGGGGGCGTGGCGCGCGGCTTGGTGTTCGCCGCGGCCGGCGTCTTCATCCTGATCGCGGCCATCCGCTTCGACGCACAAGAGGCCAGAGGCGTGGACGCCACGCTCCGCAGCTTTACGCACACCCCGGCGGGCCCGTGGCTCCTGGTCGCCGTCGCGGTCGGCCTGATCCTCTTCGGAGTCTTCTCGTTCGCCTCCGCGCGCTGGCGCCGCCTGTGAACAAGGACGGCAACGACCACCAGGTCCGAGCTGAGCGCTGGAGATGGGTCAGGACGTCAGACCGGCGAGGGGCTCGGTGTCGTCGACGAAGGCGCGGGCCACGTCGGACAGACGGCGGTTGTGGGAGCGGGCGTAGGCGCGCGGGGCGGATAACGCCTGTTCCATGTCGATGCCCTGGCGCTCGGCGAGTTTGCCCTTGGCCTGCTCGATCAGGACGCGGCTGTTGAGCGCCGTCAGCTGCTCACTGATGTCATCGGTACTGCACAGCGGATCGCTCGCCGCCGTCCGGAACATCGCCGACACCCCGGCCCCACCGACCGGCAGAGAGGCCACCGCCGCGGTGCACACGTCCACCACCCCGGCCCGTGCACCACGTCGGCCCGCCTGCTCGGCGACGAGCACACGGATCCGGGACGACCGGCTGTCCGGCATCACCCGGTCCACCGCGTCAAGGAATGATGAGCCGGCACCTCCAGCCTCGCCACGGTCCGTTCTCCGAGGGGAAGGACCAGCACGCGGAACATCGTGTGGTCGGTCGGCCTCCAGATCTCTCCGATGTCCTGCCACCCCCAGGCCCGGAAGGCGGTCAGGGCCGGATGATCGGCCTGGTCCACCAAGGTGGCGCCGATCGACGCCTGGTGGTCGCCCAGCAAGCGCTCCTGCAGACGTCGGCCCAGAGTCTGGTTCTGAGGGTGTGGGCGGACCAGGATGTCGGTGATGGCGAAGACCCTGTCGGACTCGGTGAGTTGCTCGAAGCTGCGGAGCAGCTCACCGTCGAAACCCAGCCACCGGAAGCTGTCGCTGCGCACCGGGAAGCCGAAGGCGCATCCCACCAGGTCCTCCGTCTCCGCGATCACCATGGCGAACCCCGGCCGGCGGATGTCACCGGTGAGACGATTCAGGAAGTCCTCGCGACTGCGACTGCGGTAGTCCTCGCCCGGCTCCGTTTCACAGGACTCCACGTACAGATCCGCCAGATCCTGGCGCAGGTCCTCCACCAGCCGGCGGTTCACCCGACGCAGGGGCACCGCGCTCGGGGTGAACGGCTCGTCGAGTGCGGCCTCCTGTGACTGCCCCCGCCGGGGCCAAACCCTCACAGCACACCGCCCAGGACAGCGGGAGCGAGCCGATGCGATGTCGCGGAACTGGTCTTTCTGGCGTGCCGGTGGACGTTCAACTGCGGTAGGGGCATGACGCCTCAGTTTCAGAGACCCGCCGGGCAGGGCCACGGAGAGGAGCTTGGCTCCCGGCTCTTCTCGGGGTGTTCCCGGCAGAGGCACACATAGGGCGGAGACAGGCGAACAGGCGGTCCGACAACCTGTCCACCAGGACAGGGGAACCGCCCAGTTCCCTCCAGCGGGGGCAATGGCGTCCACTCACGGAGACACACGCGGCGGCCCGGATCGTCGATTCGGGACCCGAAGACCTCGCTCAGCGTCGGCGGCCGCGGCCCCGACCACGGGGAGACCACCCGGACCCCACGCCGGCCGAGTGCACGGCGAGGAAGGCAAGCCCGACGAGCATGAGACTCGTCGCGCTGAAGACCACCTCGGTCGACGTCTCGGTTGCATGAATGACGAAGGCGATAACGAAGAGCACGGCCGCCACGAATGCCAGCATCTGACTTCTCCTGCCGATGAACGGCGACCCACAGGTGTTCCCGGTGGCAGCACCGCTGGCTGTCGTGTTCCCCGCCAAACTGCGATCAGGCACCGCGATCCAGAGGAATGTCCTTCGATCGTGCAGAGCGTCCCGATGCGTGGGAACGGATTGATCATGCTTCCTCGTCAAGTGTTCACCCTGGACTCCGCTCGACCGTCTCCGCGCCCGTACGCGAACGCACCGGCATTCCGTTCGCGTTGACAGGTCCGGTCATGCGGAGTTGCCTGGCAGGCACGGCGTTGGGCCATGCCGCCTGGAACTTCCGGGCGACGCGCCCCCGTTCTGTTTAGCCTGCACCTCGCGGAGAACAGGGCTTGCGGCCCTGTAACGGCTGGAGGCCCCGCCGCACGGGCCGACGCCCCGCACTCTCCCTCCTGCGGAAATCCACTCCCGCCGGCGGCTTGTGCTGTGGCTCGCCGCACTCATCGGCTACCTCCACCTGTCCGCCACCAGGTGGCGCGCACGGCGAAAGCACGGCAAGCCGAAGGCGAACGCCCAGGGATACCGAGCCGGCCTCGGCGGCGATCGTGGCAGGTGTGGTGCGGCCGGCTCCGGCGGTTCCTGCCGTGAGGCACATTACAAGGGCAGATTCCGTTTCGACTGCTCCGCGACACGACGGCACGGCATACGGTCAACAGACCTTGTCACATGGCAATCTGCGGGCGAACAAGATGACTTGAGGCCGGAGGTACACCGCTCGTGGCGGCGAACACCAACCCCACCGTCAGGAGACGCCGTCTGGGAGCCGAGCTCCGTCGGCTCCGCCAGGGCAGTGGGCTGAAGAGCACAGAAGTGGCCGAGCGACTCATGGTCTCCCAGCCGAAGATCAGTCACCTGGAGAACGGCAACCGCACCATCAGCCCCCGCGACGTGCGCGACCTGTGCGCGCTCTACGGAGTGACGGACCAGCAGGTCATCGACGCTCTGATGGAGATGGCCAAGGAATCCGGACAGCAAGGCTGGTGGCACGCGTACGGCGACATCCCCCAGAGCGTCTACATCGCCCTGGAGACGGACGCCGCCTGCCTCCATAGCTTCGAGCCCATGGTGATCCCCGGGCTGCTGCAGACTCCCGCCTACGCCCACGCGGTCATCGAGGAAACGATCCCCCCGATCACTGCCGAACAGGCCGCCACGCGCCTCAAGGTGCGGTTGCGCCGTCAGCACCGGATCTACGACCCGGCCCGCCCGTTGCGTCTGTGGGTCGTCCTGGACGAATCGGTACTGCGCCGCGTCGTCGGCGGTCCCGACATCATGCGCGAACAACTGGAGCACCTCAACGCACTCGGCGCCGAGCCGCACATCACCGTGCAGGTACTTTCCCACGCGGTGGGCGCCCACCCCGGCCTGTCAGGACAGTTCTCCCTCCTGCAGTTCGCCGACAGCCCCGACGCGGGAGTGGTGTACCTGGAGCGGTTCACCAGCGACCTGTACCTGGAGAAACGATCCGACATGCAGCACTTCAGCATGCTGTACGACCACCTCCAGGCCCAGGCCCTCAGCCCCGACAGCACCCGCGACCTCATCGCCGATGTCTCCAAGACGTACATCGACGCGCTGAGCCGCCCCTGAGAGGTCGTTCTCTCCCTTCGTACGGGGCACGGCCTCAGCCGGCCGGTTCGCTCTGCGCGGGTACCAGTGCATGGGGTGTCCGGGGCGCGTCCGCCGTTCTTCCGGGACCCGCGCCCCGAACGGTACGTCGCCACAGCCGCCCCAGAGCCCGGTAGAAGCGGTCCGGCAGGAACACGGCGTCGGCGATGATCATCGCGCCGGAGAAGAGGGGCAGCCCCATGAGTACCGCGATGCCCAGGTGCATGCCCAACAGCATGGTCAGGACCGGGTACTTGAGCCGCCCGAACAGGACGAACGGGAAGGCGACCTGCAGCAGCACCGTCAGGTAGCAGGCGATGGCGATCAGTACGTCGTGCTCGTCCGCCATGAGGGAGAGTCCGGGCCAGGGCCGGAACAGGTCGAGGTTCAGGACGTAGTGGAGCGCGGTCCCGTTGCCCCAGGATCCGCCCTGCACCTTGTACAGGCCCGCGGACCCGTAGAGGAAGCAGACCTGGACCGCGATGACGAACATCCCGCAGTTGTGCAGCACGGCGGTCAGGGTCCGCCGGGAAGCGCGGAGGTGCTGCCGTGGCCCACCCGCCGTCGGGTCCACCGACGGGCGCGCCGTAGCACCCGCGCATGCCCGGAGCCGGGTTCTGCGTGCGTCCAGGGACCAGCGGCGGCCGCATGCGGTGAGGACGAGGTAGAGGGCCATGAGGAGGATGAGGTTGTCTCCTCCGTCGGTCATGAAGATCGCCCTGCTGTGGAACGACGCGACCACGACCGCGAACAGCACGGACACCGCCCTGGTCCGCCAGCCGAGGGCGAACAGTGCCGATGCACCGACGGCCAGTGCGTAACAGGCTTCGAAGTAGGTACGGTTGTCGGACAGGGTGAGGAAGCTGACCCATCCGGTCTGGTCGAACAGCTGCCTCGCCAGCTCCGGTGTCCACGGTGATCCCGGACCCCAGATCTCGTCGCGGTGCGAAAACTCGCGCAGCAGGAAGACAAGGTAGACGGACCCGTATCCGATGCGCAGGACCGCCGCGGCGTACAGGGAGACCGGCCGCTCGGTCAGGACGTCGAGGGCCGCACGGACACGGTCGGTTGCGCGGTGCGGCGCGCCCGCCCCCGGCCCCTCGGCGGTACGGGGGTGCGATGCGGGCAGCTGCTCAGTTTCCATGGGAGTCCACCTCCACCTTCCACCAGGGCAGATACCGCGTATCGGCCGTCCGCGGTGCGACCTCGGCCGCGCCCGCACCGCCCGCCGGGGCGGGTGCGGCGATGGGTACGGTGACCACCCGTAGCTGAATGACCTCGAAGCTCCCGCCACGGTGGGCCGCGACGCGGTCCGACGCGATGTCGGTCAGGTACCGCTGAGTCATCAGCGCCCGCGGCGAGCGCGGCTGGTCGTCGACAACGTGGTTTTCGAGGTAGGAACTCCAGGCCCGCCGCAGCATGTTCTGCGCCGTATGACTCGGGAAGGGGTTGTGCTCCACCGCGGCATCGTCCACGGCGGTCAGATCGAACCAGCCGCTTACCCGCACGGTTCCGTCCGGGGCGGTGTGCAGGGTCCTCGCCGAAATCCGCCGGTTCACGGACTCCGGATCCGGGGCGAAAAGTCGCCAGTTCTGCTCGAACAGCGGGAAGACCCATGCGTTGACCTGCCGGCTGTACCGCTGGGAGAGCGGGTTCGGGGGCGCCACATGCAGAAAAACCAGGAGCACATGGACCAGGGCCGTCGCCAGGCAGAGGAAAACGGCAGCACTCGTTACCGCTTGCAGGAAGACCGGCGGAGGCCCCGTTTGTTCCGTGGGTCTTTCCGCGGGTTGTGGCACGGATTCTTGCGGGAATTCGCCCGAAGATTCGTCCGCAGCCGTCGATGAGGTGCCATTCAGCACGCCCCCACCCGGCCTTTCGATCCCGGCTTCTCTCACTGCTTCTCCTGGGCTTTCGGCGGCGGCGCGCGACGGAATCGGCAACGATCCGCCACGCGCCGCCCGTCCCCTCAAGGACGCGTGTACGACTCAGTGACGAACGCTGCCGTAGCCGTTGTCCTTTTCGGGCTTGTTGCCGTACCCGCCGTAACCGCCGTGCTTTTCGGGCTTCCCACCGTGATCGTAGTGACCCGGCCTCTCGGGCTTTCCGTAGTGGCCACCCGGCTTCTCCGGCTTTCCGTAGTGGCCTCCGTGCTTGCCCGGCTTCTCGCCATGGTGGTGCCCGGTCCCGCCGGTCGCGCCGCCGTGCACGCCGCCCGAGGTGGCACCCGTGGTCCCGCTCGTCGTAGCACCCGCGACGAGGCCGCCGAGCGCTCCGCCCGTGCTGCCGCCTGTCGTCAGGACGCCGCCGAGGAGACCGCCCAGGACGCCACCGGTTCCGCCGCCCGTCGGCACGCCGGCGATGACCCCGACCGTGGAGGCGCCCGTGGAGGCGCCCGTGGAGCCACCGGACGTGGGGCCACCGGACGTGGCACCGGCGACAACACCGCCGGTGACCAGACCACCCGTGGTCCCACCAGTGGCCCCGGTCCCGCACGGCCCCTGGAAGATCCTGTTGCTGTCCAGCGTCACGGCGCCGTCACCGCGCAGGCCCGCATCGGCCAGCAGCCGGCCGTTGATGATCGCCCCCGTGGTGGCGGTGATCGAGGTGTCGGCCAGGATGGTGCCCACGAACGTGGAGTTGGTACCGAGCGTGGCCGAGCTGCCGACCTGCCAGTACACATTGCACGGCGAGGCGCCATTGATGAAGCTCACCGAGCTGGCGGATGCCGTCTTCAGCGTCGAACCGATCTGGAACACCCAGACGGCACTGGGGGTGCCCTGGGCGTCCAGGGTGAGCGTGCCGGTGATCCCGGCGGAGCTGTTCGCCTTGTAGAGGCCCGGTGTCAGCGTCTGGCCACCGAACTCGTGGGGAGCGTCGTTGTAGGTCGCGTCCCTCAGAGTCTGTCCGGCGGCCTGGTTGTACGCCGTATTCAGGTCGATCTTGGCTTGGCCCGCGACGGCATCGGCACGGTGCAGAACCCCGGGCGGGGTCACGATGCCGGGCCCTCCGTCGGACGTCTGGAACCCGCTGATGGCCGTCCCGGGGCTCACGCCGACGTTGAGACCGTTGACCACCGTGGAACCGGTGTTGGTGACCGTGGCGCCGGCCAGCACTCCGAAATCAGCTGCCGTGCCCAGAGGCACAGGGCTGGCGACAGCGTTTGCTCGTGTCGGCGTCATGGCGAGGACGGCAGCGGCCATCACCACGGCCGTAACCGCCGCGATCCACACCGACAGTGTGCGCCGTGCAGGCGCGTCAGAGATATTCAGCGTCATCGAGGGGCCAACTCCTTTGAGAGGATGATCTTGGCGATTCCCTGCCGTGCAGAATTCGATTCTGCGCGTGGAATATTACGCAGGAATCTGCTCCGATTACGGCTCACCCGGGCGGTTTAGCTGAAATGGAAGAATTCGGCGCTTGATCTACCCAAATGATTAATGGGCTGAATGGCGCTGCCGTTTATCCGGCCCAATGGCGGACGAGCCGCTCACGATTCCCTGGGCAGTCCGGCCCGGCAGGCGGGCACCGGTCACCGCGGCGACCCGCCGGCTGATCAATAATCATCTTCCAACCTGGCGGCGGTGGCCGCGAGTTGGACATGTCCGCACAACGACGAAGCTCCTGGCGGTCGGGGCTCGGCCAGGGCCACCCGTGCCGCCAGGAGCACAGCAGTCAGCAGTAAGTCGGCTTCGGATTGCCGACCCCTGTCACAGACTGCTCAACACTCGACGAAGGCCCCCCTACTGCCGAGCAGGTCAGCGCACCCGCCCCCGCGGCTTCAGCGGAACCGGCGGGAGTTCCGGGGCCGCCAGCCGGTCCCCGTCATACCCCTTCACCTCACCGAAGCGGCTGCCGTTCATCCACTCCGCACGCGCTTGCGCGATGTCCTCCTGCGACCGCCCGATGTAGTTCCACCACATCTCACACAGTTGCAGCGTCTCCGCAGGTCAACGGCATGATGGGCTGCCGGGGGTCAGCAAAAGGTCAGCATCGGCACGAGAACGCTCCCTCCTCCGCGCGGTGATGCTCTGACCCGCACGCTTACATGCGTTCTTCGCTTGTCGGCATGGACAAGTGGGCCCGGCGGCGTGCCCGGAAGGGGTGCGGCTGATGGCGGGGCCAGATGAGCCGACCGAACGCGAGAGCGATCAGGCAGGCAAGGAGGGTGTCGATGAGGCGGGCGGCGATGTCGGCGGAGTCGGCCACGGCCGCCGGGTTGGTGAGCACCAGGACGATCACGGTGGCCAGGGAGGTGTGCCCGGCGTAGGACCAGTCAGTGATCCCGGGCACCAGCGCGCCCACCGCGACGGCGACGCCGAGCAGCACCCAGCCGTGCGGGGCGAGTCGGCTCAGCGCGACAGCGAGCAGCACGCCGACGACCGTCCCCGCCGCCCGGTGCAGGGCACGGTGGTGCAGTGGCATCGGATCGAGCCGGAAGACGAGGCACACCGTCATGGGGAGCCAGGACGCGTGCGCGGGGTGCAGTACGACCGCCACGGTGGCGGCGAGCCCGACGCACGTGGCCAGTCTGAGCGCGTCCCGGGCGTGGAGTGTGCTCAGGGCGCGGAGCTGCCATCGCGCTCTCGGACGGGCTGGGCGAGGCGGACAGATCGGCGGACAGATCGTACGGGTTCGGGAGGTTCGGCGGGAGAGGCCGCCCCGTGGTCCGCGCGAGAGGCTCTCGCCGCACCACATCAGCGTGGTGACGAGCACCATCGGCAGACAGCCCAGCAGGTAGAGCCCGACGGCCAGAGGGGCGGCGAGCTGGGCGCCGGCGCCGAAGCCGACGCAGGTGAGGATCATCAGCTTCAGCCCGCCGAGCTGGGCCGTGCCACTTCTCGGCCACAACACGCCGGCGGCCAGACCGGCCCCGGCCATCGCCGCGATCTGACCCGGTCCCGACGCGTGAACCGGGCAGCCGAGCAGGAGCCCGACGGTGCCGCCCGCCATGACCGCGGCCAGGCGCGCGGCACGGACCCGGGGCGGTCCGGTCACGTCGGCGTTGATCGAGCAGAGCCCCGCGATGACCAGAACCGGGGCCTGGTGCGCGTTGCCGAGCAGTGCCGCGGCCAGGGCGCCGGACAAGGTGACCATGCCCCGGAGCGTGCGCCCCCAGGGGATCGCGAGTCGGCGTGGAACGGCATCGGGCGGGGCGGTCGGCATGCTCGGGGTTCCCTTCCTTCCGTGAGTAGTGCGGTCGTCGGTGCCGCGCCCCTGTGACCGGAGGCGGCTCGCACATCCGCCCCTCTCGGCCAGTAATGGGACGATCCGTGCATCTCGCATCTAAGCTTAGATACAAGCTTGTATGCAAGAATGTATGCATACAGAGAAAGCAGGGACAAACCATGACTGAGACCAGGCCCGCCGCGGAGCGCGCTTACACGCACGTCAGGACGCTGCTCCTGGACGGCACCCACCCGGGCGGCACGCTGCTGTCGGAAGGCGTGGTCGCCGAAGAGCTCGGAATCTCCCGCACCCCTGTGCGCGAGGCGTTCCTCCAGCTGCAGGCCGAGGGCTTCCTGCGCCTCTACCCCAAGCGCGGCGCGCTGGTCGTTCCGGTCACGCTCACCGAGGGGCGCGAGACGATGGAGGCCCGCCTCCTGCTGGAGCTGTACGCCATCGATGCCACGGTCGCCCGAGGCGCGGACGCCGTGCGCGAGCTGGGCGCGTCCCTGAGCTCGGCGCTCAGCAAGGACACGGCCAGACCGGGCCCGACGCAGTCGGTCGCCCTCGGAGTCGGCCAGGGCTTCCACACGCAGTTGGTCGCGGGCGCCGGGAACAGCGTCGTCACCGAGATGTACGGGCGCCTGTGGATCCAGCAGCTCCGCATCGCCGCCGCGTCCATCACCACCGTCCAGCACGCGGATGAGGACATCGACGAGCACGCGGCGATCGCCGAGGCCCTCAGCCACGGGGACACCGCGCGCGCCCGCCGGCTGCTCCAGCAGCACACCTCGGCGATCCTGCGCCGCCTCGGCCTCGGTGACCACGACCTGCGACTCCCCGGCAGAGGGTGACCGCGCCACCCAGGACCGCGCGCACGGACGGCCCACTTGGATGCCGCCATGCCCAACTGACGCCGCCACAGGGAGAGTTCGGCCGACAGGGCCACGCGGAGGCCTGCCGAACCGAGACGCACGACTCGCCGGGCGGCCCCGCCTCCCCCGATCCCAGGGGGCGGCGGCACGGATCGGTACCGGCCTTCAGGCCGACAGGCCGAGGTCGGCCCACACCACTTTCCCGGCCCCCTTCTCGCGGAACCGCACTCCCCAAGCCGAGGACACGGAGTCGACGAGGACGAGGCCGTACCCGCTCTCGGCCAGCCCGCGAACTCCTGGAGCCACGGCGTCGAGGTGGGTCGGGGCGGAATGCCGTGAGAGGTACTCGTCCCGTATGTCACCGACTTCGATGCGCAGCGTGCCCCCGAGGACGAGGCTCAGTTCGAAGTTGCGCCCCTCGGCTCCGGCATGGGTGACGGCGTTGGCGGTCAGCTCGGCGATCACCAGAGCCGCGGCCTCCGAGGGCCCGCTGCGATACGGGACGCCCCATACGTCGAGCTGGTGCAGGGCGAGCCAGCGGGCCAGCCGGGCGCTGCGCCGGGTCGAGCTGAAGCGCTGCGCCCAGTGTGCCGCGGGGGCATTGAGGCGTCCGAACGGAGCGATGTGCCAGTCGATGTCGAAGTGCCTGCCCTCCTGCCCGTGCGGCACAAGGCGGTAGGTCTCGCCCAACCAGCCGGACAGCTCTTGGCGGGGTACGCCGAGCAGACACGTCGTGCCCGCTCGGAGCTCGATGCACACGCGGTCGGCGAACGGCCACCCGTCCACGGCAATGTGCTCGGGCCACACCCGGACGTCTCCTTCGCCCACCCACTCACGGCAGCCCTGCACCAGCAGCGTGCGCGCGAACACCCAGGTGGCGATGGTCCTGCCCGCACCGGAGATGCTCAGCTCCACCTCGAAGGGCCGACTCCGGTCATAGCGGAAGGTCCCGTCGACCGAAACCTCAACCTCGTGGTTTCCCGGCTGCAGGAGTTTCATCTCGACGGTCTGAACCACGTCGGTGACCACAGTGCGAACTCCAGTGGGTGAGAGACGAATTTCAAGCCTCACCGTAGCCATGTCCTCCCTCGCACCATCAAGAGGAAGTAACCAAAGCCAGTGGTTCATATGACCTTCTGCCACGTCGAGTTGACCAAGGTCAATCAATCCATCAATGAAGTCACACTCGTTGGACCCGGCGGGTATTCCCCAGCAATCATTCCCCTTCCATTCGGAACGCATGATCGGAACGCTCCAGTGATTCACTTTCTCCGGGTCGTCAGACAGGTCCAGGACCGGGTGGGGGCGGGCGGACGCTCGTGGGCGTGGTCCGTGCGGCGGGGCCGCAACATGCCCGGCGTGTGGGGGGACATGGCCGCGGCCCTGGTGATGGCCGCGTTCGCGGTGCACGTCGGGGTGACCCGCGACGGCGGATTCGTCCAGGGGAACCTCGCCCGCACCTCCGTGAACCTCATGGCGGTCGCCGGGTTCTTCGCCGTCTGCCGCTGGTCGGCGTTCGCGTACGGTGCTCTGGCGGCCTACACCTTCGTCGCCACGGACTTCTACGTGCCGTTGACCGCGGCCGCCTTCGCCCTCGGCGCCGTACCCCGCCAGGGCCGGCTCGACGGCCGCGCCCTGCCCGCCCTCACCGCCATGTCGCTGACCACGCTCGCCGGAGCCCTGGGCGCGTACCGCGAGGCAGGGACCCAGTGCCCGGCCGACATACCGCGCCTCTACCTCCCGTGCGGCGTGGCCGAGGCGACCTACCGCTCGGCCACCGCGGTCATCACGGCCTACGCCCTGGGCACCTATCTGCGCCGCTCCCGAGGCATGCGCCGCCTGAACAGCCAGCTGCGGCAGGAACACCACCGCCACGCCGAACAGGCCCGCCTCATGGAGCGCACCCGCATCGCCCGGGAAATGCACGACTCCCTCGGCCACCACCTGGCCCTCACCAACCTCTACGCGGGCGCTCTGGCCCGTACGCGGGAAACGTCCACCGAGTGGAACAGGCTCTCCCAGGTCGTCGTCGAGTCGAATGCCGCCGCGGCCGAGACGCTCCACCGGGTGGTGAAGGTCCTGCGCTCGGACGTGCCCGACGACGGTCCACCGGCCGTGGCGGACGCCGCGGAGATGGACGCGCTGGTGGCACGCGTCCGGCGGACCGGCGCCCCGGTGACGGGCCCGGCAGGCGGCTGGGCCGCATTCGGCATACTGCCCGCCGACATCCGGCCGACCCTGTTCCGTGTGCTGCAGGAGTCGCTGACCAACGCCACCAAGTACGCACCGGGCGCCGAGATCCGCATCACGCTCACCCACGAGGACGACACGGCCGATCTGACGGTGGTCAGCGGCCCGCCCTCAGCCGTCGCCAGTACCCCCTCGGCTCCCGGCGGCGGATTCGGCCTTGTCGGCCTGCGGGAGCGCGTCACTCTCCTCGGCGGGCGCTTCGAAGCCCGGCCCACGGACACCGGCGGCTTCCGGGTGCGCGCCCTCATCCCCTCCGTTCCCCACCGCAGGAAGAGCCCGAACCCGTGATCCGCGTCCTGCTCGTCGACGACGAGACCCTCATCCGCTCCGGGCTGCGCGCCCTGCTGTCCACGGCCGACGCCATCGAAGTCGTCGCGGAGGGGGCGAGCGGCACCGACGCACTGCGCCTGGCCGTCCAGCACCCCGCCGACGTCGTCCTGATGGACATTCAGATGCCCGGCATGAACGGACTCGCCGCCACCGCCGCCCTCACCGCTCTCCCCCAGCCGCCGAAAGTCCTGCTCCTGACGAACCTCGACGCCGACGAGAACGTGCTGCAGGCCCTCGCGGCGGGCGCACACGGTTTCCTCCGTAAAACCGCGTCCCCCGACCAGATCGTCAACTCCGTCCGTCTGGTCGCCTCCGGCGGGACCGCGCTCATGCCCGAGCAGGTCAGGAGCCTGCTGGGCGAGGCCCGGCTGCAGAGTCCGCAACGGGCCCGCACCGCACGGGCCCGTCTGGCCGAACTCAACGACCGCCAGCGCGAGATCCTCGTCCTCGTCGGGCACGGCCATTCCAATGCGCACATCGCCCGCACCCTGCGCATGACGGAGGGCACGGTGAAGACCTATCTCTCCCGGATCCTCGGCCTCCTCGGGCTGGAAAACCGCACGCAGGCCGCGCTTCTCATCTACGACGCGGGGCTGTTGAGCGGTGGCTCCGACAAACCGTCCACGCGCTGACGGTCCAGCTTTTCCCCGCCGCGCGGTTGACGTCGGCATCAACCCTGCTGACTTCCGTCAATTCCGTATCGGATGCAGCTGATTCCTGGCTTAAGTTCGTGATCGTTAATCCGCAGTTCCCGCCAAGTCCCTTTCCAGTAAAGGCAATGCGGGAATTATCACGACAGGAATCATCATGTACGCGAAGAACGTCGCATCCCGCTTCAAGTCGAAGAGCGCCGCGGTGGCGGGTGCCGCCACTCTGGTGGGTCTCGGCCTGATCGCCGGCGGCGGCTACTCGGCGTGGGAGACCCACACCGACGCGCCGGACAGCGGCACCATCACCGCCGCCTCGGTCAAGCTGGACGCCAAGGACGACGTCACGGGCGGCTCGCAGTGGGCCGTCGACATGCCGGACGCCCTTCCCGGCTCCACCCAGACCGGCTACGTCAACGTGACCAACAGCGGCTCTGTCGCGCTGAACACGTCCAGCACGCTGAAGGCCGACTCGTCGAGCGACGGCCTGGAGGCCGGGCTGCTGTTCACCGTCACCGAGAGCGACAACGCGTTCGACGGCCAGCACGACGCCACGAACGACAAGGTCGTCATCGACAACGCCTCTGTCGACCAGACCGGCACGGTCACTGCGGCGGAGAAGCTCGACCCCAGCACCACCCGGTTCCTGAAGATCGTCGCGACGGTTGACCCGAACGCCGACGTCTCCCTCCAGGGCAAGAAGGCGAAGTTCAACCTGGGCTTCGACGGCACCCTCTACTGACGTTGTGGTCGTGATGTCGTCGGGACTGACGGATGGTGATCGTCGCGGTATGCCCGAACCATGAGGTATCCGCAAGGTGGTGGTCTGAGTGCTGAGCGGCGGGAGTTTCGCGAGCGGATCCGGCTGGAGGCGGCGGAGCTGTTCGCCGTGGGCCAGGACAACGCGGCGGTCGCGAAGGAGCTGCGGATCAGCGTGCGCTCGGTGCAACGGTGGCGCCGGGCCTGGCAGGACGGTGGCCGGCGGGCTCTCCGTTCAAAGGGTCCGGCTTCTCTGCCCGTGTTGAGCGAGCGGCTGTTCGCGGTGCTGGAAGAGGAGTTGGCCAAGGGACCGGTCGCGCACGGGTGGGAAGACCAGACGTGGACGCTGGCCCGGATCAAGACGCTGATCGGACGGCGGTTCCACAAGACACTCACGCTCTCGGCGATCGCGCAGATGCTGAGGCGGCACGGGTGGAGCCATCAGGTCCCGGCCCGGCGGGCACTGGAGCGCGACGAGGAGAAGGTGACGGGCTGGGTGAAGGACACGTGGCCGCAGGTGGAAGGACCGCGGCGGCGCTCGGGGCCTGGATCGTCTTCGAAGACGAGGCCGGATTCTCGATGACGCCGCCGACCTCCCGCACCTGGGCCAAGCGGGGCCGGACCCCGGTGATCCGGGTGAGAGGACGCTCTCAGCGGCGGTTCTCGATCGCTGCGATGTGCTGCTACAAACCCGGCGAGCGTTCGCGCCTGATCTTCCGCCCGAAACGGCACGTTGACCACAAGCGCGGTGGCCGGCGCAGTTTCACCTGGACCGACTACCGCGACCTGCTGACCGCCGCCCACCACCAGCTCGACGCCCCCCTCGTGCTCGTGTGGGACAACCTGAACGTGCACCTGGATACCCGGCTGCGGGACTTCATCAACGCCCACGACTGGGTCACCTCGTTCCAACTGCCGTCCTACGCACCCGACCTCAACCCGGTCGAAGGCATCTGGTCCGTGATCCGACGGTCGGGCCAGTGCAATACCGCGTTCAGCGACCCCGACCACCTGATCCGGGTTCTGCGACGCAGCCTGCGTGAACTTCAGTACCGCAGCGACGTCATCGACGGATGCCTCGCCGCCACCGGACTCACCCCGCCGACATCACGACCACAACGTCAGTAACGAGTAGTCCCCTCCCAGTGAGGCCGTCCCCGCTCGACGAGAGCGGGGACGGCCTCTCCCCATGCCGTCCCGCGCGGACACGCACACCGCAGCACCGACAGGAAACCCCATGAACACGCCCCTCTGGAAACGTGTCGTCGCGGCAACAGGTCGCTCCCTCAGCATTCTCGTGCTCACGACGACACTGGCCGCCGTGACCGGCCTCGCCGTCGGCCGCTTCTGCTTCGACCTCCGGTACGAGCCCATCCTCACCGGCTCCATGGCACCGAACCTCGCCACCGGAACGCTCATCGCCCTGGAGAAACTCGACCCGCGAGACGTCGCCACCGGCGAAACCATCGCCTTCCAGCCGCCCAAGCCGTACGGCGAGCCCGGCGGTGCCCCCGTCATCCACCGTGTGTACTCCCTCACCAAGTCCCCTGACGGAACAACCGTCATGACCACCAAGGGCGACGCCAACCCCGCGCCCGACCCCTGGAAGATCGACCTCGAATCAGGCACCTACCGCGCTCCGGTCTTCCAAGTCCCCTACGCGGGCGGGGTGATCACATGGATCCGCTCCCTCGGCCCGTTCGGCACAGCCGCACTCATCACAGGTCTGCTGATCACCTGGCTCTCCGTCCGAGCCCTGCGCCGCTCCGGCGAACCGGTCGGCAGCGATCCGCACCGCGGGGCCGCAGCGTGAACATCCCGCCCTGTCGCCTGCGCGGCCACCACGTAGCAGCCGCACTGCTGCTCGCCGCCGCGGCCTGCGGCCTCGTCTCGGCGGGCGGATACGGCCAGACCTGGAACACCTCCGTGACCCACGTGGACAGCGGCACCACCACCGCCGGCCAGTTCTCGCCGCCCTCTTCGTCGCCTACGCCGCACCAATCGCCCGATCCGCTTCCGTCAACCCCAGGCGACAACAGCGAGCTCATTCAACCCATGCCGTGACGGCACGAATCCCCCTTTCCCCTACTGGAGTTGACGCTGTGACCCATGACGTGACCCGAACCATCGGGATGAATGTCGTGACCCCCGAGACCAACGGAGTACACGTCCCCGTCGAAGGCACTTTCCGATACACCCCGGCGCTGCCGTTCGAGACAGAGCTCAAAATATCCTTCCAGGGGCAGGAAATAACCACCTGGGTGTTCGCGCGCTCCCTTCTGATCCAGGGGAGCTGGAAGCCCACGGGCGACGGCGACGTACGGGTACGGCCGGCGACCGCCGACCACGGAGGCAAGCCGTTCCGCAGCCGCATCCACATCGACCTGCGGTCTCACGTGTCCTGCCGCCTCACCCTCCCGTTCCACGACCTCAAGGCGTGGCTCGACGAGACCCGGCGCGTCGTCCCGTACGGAATGGAGAGCCCGTACTTCGACATCGACCGGCACCTCGCGGCTCTTTTCCAGGCCGACGAGGAGGAAGCCTCAACGGAAGGGCCACCGGGGCCGGAGGAGGGGGAAATACCTGGCACCGGTGAGCTCAGGATTCCGGCACGGGATGTCGCCCGCCGCATCGGTGAGGCCATTCGCGGCGCGCGATTCGCACGATTGCTCACCGCACAGCAGGCCGTTCACACCAGGCCCCCCTCGAACAGAGAGATCCGTCCACAGCCGAGCACTTCCGATCAGCGCTTGTGGCTGCCGCCGAACTGACCATGCCCATACCGCACATTCCGGAGAAGGCCACATCGTCGCTACCGAGCGACCTGAACATTGTCGATCCTGCGGGGATCAAGAAACCCCGCGAGCTCATCGTGCGCAAACGCCCCGCCACCATCCCCATGGATCAGCTCTTCAGGGACGGCTCCCCCACCGAACAACGAGGACCGGTTGTGGCAGCCGCCCAGCCCCGGCCGTCCGACCCGGCAACCGTCCGGCACCCCCTGTCACCACCGCGCCTGGAACGCGACCTCACGGAGCGGCCCGGGCGGTCGCCCTCGGCATGGTGGGCGGTGCTCGTGGTACTGCTCGCCCAAGCCACGGCCGGATGGCTGCTCTGGCGCGCGGGGCTGACCCCCACGGAGCCTGGCCGCCTCCCGGAACGGCTTGACCAAGGCCTGGCGCCGGGACAGTGGGCCGCCATCACCGGCTGTGCGGTCCTTTCTCTCGCGGCCCTCGGTGGACTCACCCGCAGCCGGGCCGGGAGTGCCCGGGTCCTCACCCGGTTCGGCCGCTACCAGGGCACCGTCCGCCGGACCGGACTGGTGTGGATCAGCCCACTGGCCCGGCGTCACCGCGCCGACGTGCGGCTGCGCCACTGGCGCAGCGAGCCCCTGCGCGCCGTGGACGCGACCGGCGCCGAACTCCAGGTCGTCGTCCTCGTGGTGTGGCGGGTCAAGGACACCGCCCGCGCCCTGTTCACCGTGGACGACCACACGGCATACCTGCGCGAACAGATCGAGGCAGCCACCGCCCGCACCGCCTCCCGACTTCCTGCGGATTCCTTCCGGGAAACCGACCCCAACTCCCCTACGCTGCGCGACACCGACGCAATGAGCAGCGAGCTCACCCGAACCCTGGCCGCCGAGTGCAGGCCGGTCGGCATCGAGATCTCCTCCGCCCGGCCGATCCGGATCGAGTACGCGCCCGGCGTGGCGGCGGCGATGCGGCGACGCCAGATCGCCGCCCTCGACGCCCAGCACCGCGACGCCGTACTCACCTCGGTCCTCGACGCGGTCCACGACACCGTCAGCCGACTGACCGAACGCGGCCTGGTCTCACTCGACGACTACGAACGCAAGGCCCTCGTCAAGGACTTGACCGTGGCTTTCTACACGGCGCGCGCCGGCGCCGTGGATACCCGCTGAAAGAAAGACGGACATGCAACCGCCAGAATTCACCGACGCCACCCCCGCCGACTGCACGTGTTCGGCATGCCTGGGAAACCGCCGCGCGGGACGCACGGACACCTCCGCCGACCGGCGGCCCCGCGTGCGCGGTGCGGTAGTGGCCGCCGTCGGCGCCGCCGTCCTGGTGGGCACGGCGGCGGGCACGGCCTCGGCCGAACCAGCACCCAGCCACGCGGGCTGGGACGGTTCCAAGTACTGGTACAAGGACGCGACCGGCTGGTGGCGCTGGACCTCCCACTACGACAAGTACGTCGAGCGGGCCGGGGGCTCATCCACCGGTGGCACCTCCCCCCGGTCGCCCTCTGCCAAGGAACCGACGTTCCGCGGGCATGCGGGCTGGGACGCCACCGACCGCGTGTACTGGTATCAGAAGGGCGGGCAGTGGTGGTGGACCAGCCACCAGTCCAAGTACGCACGGAACACGGGTGGTTCGGGAGGATCCTCCGGCTCGTCGACCTCTTCCGGATCGGCGAGCTCCTCAAGTGGCACGGGCTCAGGAACCCCCAGCCGTCACGGCACCGAGGCCGCCATCGCGTACGCCATGGCACACCTCGGCGACCCCTACGTCTGGGGCGGCGACGGGCCGCACGGCTGGGACTGCTCCGGCCTCGTACAGGCCGCCTACCGCCAGGCCGGCATCACCCTGCCCCGCGTCGCCGACGACCAGTACCGCGCGACCACCCCGATCCCGCGCGACCAACTGCGCCGAGGCGACCTCGTGTTCTGGAGCACCACCGGCGGCGCCTCCGGCATCCATCACGTAGCCATCTACCTCGGCAACAGCCAGTACCTCGAAGCCCCCCGCCCCGGCAAGAACGTCCGCGTGTCTACGTTCGACTGGTACAACCCGAACATGTACGGACGTCTCCGTTAGCACACCGATGTCGCCTGTACGGCGACATCGGTGCGGCAGCCGGCTCTTCCCATGCCCCTCGACGCCGCAGTCCAGCCACGTCCGCCACCGCCGCACACAGCCCTCTGGTGCCGGTGTGCCGCTCCCCGCCAGGATCGCTCGTGCCGGGGAGCGGCCCGACTGCCGCCGTGAGCCAAGGAGCGCGCGTACCCCCTGCGGACCAACTCGGCTCCACATCGGGAGACCCACCCGTTGCCGCACATCAGCAGCAGGTGAGACCGCGTACCGCCAGCAGACGAAAAACCTGCTGGCCCGGACTCGCGCCGTGCACGGAATGGCCTCGGCCTCGGAACCGGACAAGAGAACAAGAAGGCCTCGTGCGGACGATCGCGAGAAATCCACCGGATGCGACGGGCGGGGAAGTCAGCATGCGTCCCGGAAGCCCTTCCGATGCACTCCCTCCCCCTCGACTCCGAGGCTGCCTCGTCCCTGCTGAAAGCACCCCCACCCCCCTCTGATTACTCATCAGTAGAGTCAGCAAAGGGTCAGCACCAGTCCGATCAGACCTGCTCACAGGCACCGAAACCTGCAAGACGCCCGCGCCAGGGAGCCCCACACCCATGAAGGGGTTGCCGCTCCCGGCCGAGCGTCGGCAAGGGCCCCGAGGGCACCCCGGGGCCCACCCCTTCCGCACTCCGCTCGAAACACGAAAAGTGCAGCTCAGCGCACCCTCCCCCGAGCCTTCAACGCCACCGCCGGCAGCGCGGGCGCGGCCAACCGCTCCCCGTCATACCCCTTCACCTCACCGAACCGCGCCCCCGACATCCACTCCTCCCGCGCCTCCTCGATGTCCGCCTGCGAGCGGCCGATGAAGTTCCACCACATCACGATCTCCTCCTCGAACGGCTCGCCGCCCAGGAGCATGAGGGAGGCGTCCGAGGGGGCGTGCAGGGGGAGTTCGGTGCGGCCGCAGCCGAGGTAGAGCATGGAGCCGGGGAGGACCGGGACGCCGTCCACGTGGGCCTCGCCGGACATCGACAGGACCGCGTACTCGAAGTCCGGGTCGAGGGGCAGGGCGAGGTCCGCGCCGGCCGTCAGGGTCAGGTCGGCGCCCACCAGGGGGCTGTAGATCGTGCCCGGCGACGCCGCGCCGTCGAGCTCGCCCAGGATCACCGTGGCCTTCAGGCCCGGGGCGGTGACCGTGGGGAGGTCCGCGTGGTGCTGGAAGTGCGGCTCGGTGTGGCGGTGGGCGTCGGGCAGGGCGACCCAGAGCTGGGCGCCGTGCAGGAGGCGGGCGTGCGGGCGGGGGCTCTCCTCGGAGTGGCTGATCGCCCGCCCCGAGGTCATCAGGCCGAGCTCGCGCGGGCGTACGGTCTGCAGGCTGCCGAGGCTGTCGCGGTGCAGCACCTCGCCCTCGTGCAGCCAGCTCACCGTCTGCAGCCCCATGTGCGGGTGCGGCGGCACCTGCATACCGGGCTCGTCGGCGATGTCGTCCGGGCCGTAGTGGTCGACGAAGGCCCAGGCGCCGACCATGCGGCGGCCGAGGTTCGGCAGCAGCCGGCGGACCTCGGTGGACTCGCCGAGCTTGACGGTGCGCGGCGACAGCAGCTCGCGCACCGGCTCGGCGACGACGAAGCCGCGGCCGCCGCACACGGAGAGTGTGGCTTGACGATCGAGATTGCTCATGTCGGTCAACCTATTCCTGTCGGGGCACCCGGTGGCAGCCTCCCACGCGCGCCACACCCGCAAGGTTGTGGAATTTTCAACCATCACCTCGTGTTGTGGCGTCCGTATCGGCATTTGGCAGACCAGCTACGAGAGGATCCTCCGTGGTCGACAGCTACTACGAGTCCGGCACCACCGCCGAGCGCTGGGACCGCGCCCAGCTGTTCTTCGAGGCCAAGGAGTACGTCACAGCCGTACGCATCCTGACCGGCATCGTCGACGAGGTGCCCGAGCAGGTCGCGCCGCGGCTGCTGCTCGCCCGCGCCTACTACCACTCCGCCCAGCTCAAGAAGGCCGAGGCCGAGCTGCGTTCCGTCCTGGAGCGCGACCCCGTCGAGCAGTACGCGACGCTGATGCTCGGCCGCACCCTGGAGCGCCAGGGCCGGCCCGAGGACGCGGCCCGCTATCTGCGCCTCGCCGCCGCCTTCGACGGGGAGGTCCCGGCACAGCAGCGGTGACCTGCGGACTCGGCGCGCCGACGGCCCCTTCGGCCGCGCATGGCACACTGGCCGATCGATCCGCCGAAGGAGTGCTCAGCCGTGCCCATGATCCGCAACCTCCGCAGGGCGGTCCGCCGTGCCTACCGCCGCACGGTGGACCTCAGCCACCCGGCCCGCTCGCCTCTCGGCAGCGCCGTGGTGAACTGCGTGGTCTACCGGGACGGGGTGCGCCAGCCGGGCGACTGCCCGGTGGACGAGGCCGTACGGCGGGTGCGCAAGGCCGGGGAGGGGTTCGTGTGGGTCGGGCTGCACGAGCCGAGCGCCGAGGAGTTCGCCGGGATCGCCGAGCTCTTCGAGCTGCACCCGCTGGCCGTCGAGGACGCGGTCCGCGCCCATCAGCGGCCGCAGGTCCAGCCGTACGACGACGTGCTGTTCGCGGTCTTCAAGACCGTCGGCTACGTCGAGCACGAGGAGCTGACCGCGACCAGCGAGGTCGTCGAGACCGGTGAGTTGATGATTTTCACCGGGCCCGACTTCGTGGTCACCGTGCGGCACGGCAAGCACGGCTCGCTCGGTCCGCTGCGCGAGGCCCTGGAGAAGACGCCCGACCAGCTCGCCAAGGGCCCGGCGGCGGTGCTGCACGCCATAGCGGACCACGTCGTCGACGACTACCTCGTGGTCATCGACGCCATGCAGGACGACGTGGACGCCGTCGAGACCGCCGTGTTCAGCGACACCGCCGGGCGCGGCGACGCGGGCCGCATCTACCAGCTCAAGCGCGAACTCCTGGAGTTCAAGCGGGCGGTGACGCCGCTGTACCGCCCGCTCCAGGCCCTCGCCACCGGGCCGATGCCGCACATCGGCCCGGACACCCAGCCGTACTTCCGCGACGTCTTCGACCATCTGGCCCGGGTCAACGAGCAGATCGGCTCCTTCGACGCGCTGCTCGACTCGATCCTCCAGGCCCATCTGGCGCAGGTGACGGTGGCCCAGAACGAGGACATGCGCAAGATCACGGCGTGGGCGGCGATCGTCGCGGTGCCGACGATGGTGTGCGGGATCTACGGCATGAACTTCGACAACATGCCGGAACTGCACTGGAAGTACGGGTACTTCCTCGCCCTCGCCCTCATGGCCGTCGCCTGCTTCGCCATCCACCGGGGCTTCCGCCGCAACGGCTGGCTGTGACCGGACGACCGGCGGGCCGCCGTCACGGTCCGTAGAAGCGGCCGTTCCGACTCCGCCACCGATTTTCAGCCAACTCGACTACAGGCATCACCGAAGCGGTCACGCTGTGCCACATTGCTCGGCATGGAGACCAACACCGTGTTCTGCACCATCATCCCGCCCCATGTCCTCGACAAGCTCGCGCAGGCCGAGGACCCCACCACGTTCGAGCCAGCGCGCCGCACCCTTGAGCACGACGCGCTCCAGCGCACCCGGCGCCGGATCACCACCGTGCGTGGCATGGCCGCCCCCACGGGCACGCCCTCCGACAAGCCCACCCGCACGATTTACGACGCCAGGTCGCAGGAGACGCTGCCCGGTTCGAAGGTGCACACCGAGAGCGACACGCCGTCGCAGGACGCGACCGTCAACCGGGCGCACGCCGGGCTCGGTGCCACTTTCGAGCTGTATCTCAAGGCGTACGGGCGGCACTCGATCGACGACTCCGGACTGCCGCTGGAGGCGACCGTCCACTACGGCGAGAAGTACGACAACGCCTTCTGGAACGGCGAGCAGATGGTGTTCGGCGACGGGGACGGCGAGCTCTTCCTCGACTTCACCATCCCGGTCGACGTCATCGGCCACGAACTCACCCACGGCGTCACGCAGTTCACCGCCAACCTGGAGTACTTCGGGCAGTCGGGCGCGCTCAACGAGTCGGTCTCGGACGTCTTCGGCTCACTCATCAAGCAGTACGCGCTCGGGCAGTCCGCCGACCAGGCCGACTGGCTGATCGGCGCCGGGCTGCTCGGCCCGCGCATCCACGGCGAGGCGCTGCGGTCGATGAGGGCGCCGGGCACGGCGTACGACGACCCGCAGCTCGGCAAGGACCCGCAGCCCGCCACGATGGAGGACTTCGTGCGCACCAGCCGGGACAACGGCGGAGTGCACATCAACTCGGGCATCCCCAACCACGCGTTCTACCTGGCGGCCACGGCGCTGGGCGGCAACGCCTGGGAGCGGGCCGGGAAGATCTGGTACGCCACGCTGACCGGCGGAGAGCTGGCGAGCGACGCCCAGTTCGCCGACTTCGGCCGCCTCACGGTCGCCACCGCCCGCGGCCTGTACGGCGACGGCGACGAGCTCCAGGCCGTCACCAAGGCGTGGGGCCAGGTCGGGGTGGAGCTCACCTGAGGCGGTCCGGGACCGGTCAGGGAATCGGGATCTCCAGCTCAGGCCGGTCCCACATCACCGCGGGCGGGTTCGCGCGGGCCGTGCCGGTCCGCAGCGCGCCCATGCTGCGGTAGAAGCCCTCGGCGGGCGGGTGCGAGACCACCCGGACGCGGTCGAGCCCGGCGGCCCGGGCCCGGCCGGTCATGTGCGCGACCAATCGGCGTCCGATGCCGAGCCCCTGGGCGTCGTCGGCGACGAACATCAGGTCGAGCTCGGGCGGGGCGAGCAGCAGGGCGTAGAAGCCGAGCAGCCGGTCGTCGGCGCCGACCGCCACGTACACCTCGTGCGTCTCGATGTAGTCGGGTCCCACCCGGTAGCCCGCGACCATCGGCGCGTACGGGCCCTCGTACGCGCGTGACGACCGTACGAGCCGGGTGAGGCGCTTGGCGTCGCGCGCGACCGCGCGCCGGATCAGCACGCCCTCGCCACCCTTGCTCGTAATGTGTGAGGTCATGTGGTGAGTATTACTGATGGGTGGCCGTGCGGGCGAACCCGGGCCGGGGCTCCGCCTCCCGGGCCAGCCTGCGCAGCACCGCCCCGCAGCGGCGGGCGTACAGCCGCTGGGCGACCGGGACCAATGGGCCCGCCAGGCGGGTGTACCAGCTCGCGGGGTGGCTGAAGGCGGTGACGGTGAACCAGACCTGGCCCCTGCCGTCGAGCTCCACGACGAAGGACTCCTCGCCGCACTCCGGGTGACCCGGGAGCGTTCCGTAGGCGAAGCCGATCCGGTGCGGCTCCCGGTCGGTCCACACCACCCGGCACGGCGCCGCGATCCCGACCGGGCCGACGCCGAGCACGATGTCCACGGGGACGCCCGGCTCGGCCCGCCCGGACGGCGAGCGCACCCCGACGCCGAGGGCGCGGTGCATCCGCCACTCGGTGACGGCGGCTCCGGCGCGGCGCAGAGTGTCCGGCCCATGGCCGATCCGCGTGCTGTGGTGGAGGTGGTGGTATCCGGCGGGCAGCCGGTGCAGCCGGGTGCCGCCGACCTCGGGATAAGTGAAGGCGAGGACGCTCATGCGCTTACCGACCCCCCATTCTGAACGCGTTCAGATACAGAGCGAGCCTACCTCGCGTTGAACGCGTTCAACAAGGCGGTGGCCGGAGCGGACGGGACGTACGCGCAACGGCGTACGGCGCTGTGCGCGCCGGGGCCCGGCGGACCGTAACTATCGCGCCGCGCGGGCGCCCCCGGGGCCCGGACGGCGGATGCTGGAGGTGCCCGGTGTGCACGCTGAGGAGGCCGTCGTGGGAATGCTCGTGATCGAAGGAACGTACCGGGTCACCGGTGCCAGACCGGACGGCGACTCCGTCCGCTTCTACCCGGCCGACCCCGCGCAGTGGGACCTCGTACCCGGGCCGCACCGCGTCCAGCGCAACCGGAGCGGCGGCGCCCAGCTGCGGCTCGACGGCATCGACACCCTGGAGACGCACTACATCCCGGCGCACGGCCGCGAGACGCACCAGCCGCCGCCGTTCGCGGACCGGGCGGCCGACGCGCTCACCGCCTGGCTCGGCTTCACCGGCGTCGAGCGCGACGCCCACGGCACGGTCACCGCCTCCGAGCCCGACCGGGCCCCGGGGTTCGTTCTCACCCGGGGCGCGGACCTGCACGGGCGCTGTGTGGCGATGGCCGGACGGGGCCCGGCGCCCGGCCCGAGCGGGCAGCAGCACTTCGTCGACGCGGCGCTGCTCCAGCAGACCGCCAACTTCGCCCAGTTGGCGGACGGGCTCGCCTATCCGACGTACTACACCAAGCTGTTCGTCGATCTGCGCGCGGCGATGACGGCCGCGGTGCAGGAGGCGCGCACGGCCGCCAACGGGCTGTGGCCGGTGGATCTGACCGCGAGCGGCGCGAAGATCGACGGTCTGGCCTCGCTCACCGAGAGCGCGGTCGTGCTGCCGAAGCTGTTCCGGCGCCTTGCGGACTATCTCGTCCTCGGCGCCGGGGACCCCTCGCTCGCCGGGTTCAAGGCGTTTCTCGACCAGCGCCCCGACCGCGTCCTGATCGTGTCGAAGGGGCAGTTCACCACCCTGTCGACAGTCGTGGAGGTCGCCGAGCAGACCGTCCGGATGACCGAGCCGCCGGAGAACCTCGTCTTCGAGGAGCACTGACGGCGACCTCCAGCTGACGGCGACCTCCACACGGGCGCCTACTGGTCGCGGTACGTCTCCAGGAGGCGCAGCCACACCTCGCTGATCGTCGGGTACGCCGGTACCGCGTGCCACAGCCGCCCGATCGGGACCTCGCCGGCGATCGCGACCGTGGCGGAGTGGATGAGCTCGCCCACGCCGGGGCCGACGAAGGTGACGCCGAGCAGGACCTCGCGGTCCAGGTCGACGACCATCCGGGCGCGGCCCCGGTAGCCGTCGGCGTACAGGCCCGCGCCCGCCACGCCGCTCAGGTCGTAGTCGACGGCCCGGACGCGGTGCCCGGCCGCCTCCGCCTCGGCGAGCGTCAGCCCCGCCGAGGCGGCCTCGGGGTCGGCGAAGACGACCTGGGGGACGGCGGCACGGTCGGCGGTGGCCGCGTGGGCGCCCCAGGAGTCGGTCTCCAGGAGCGGGACCTTCGCCGCGCGCGCGGCGATCGCGGCGCCCGCGATCCTCGCCTGGTACTTGCCCTGGTGGGTCAGCAGCGCCCGGTGGTTGACGTCGCCCACCGCGTACAGCCAGTCGCTCCCCGCCACCAGGCAGGAGTCGTCGACCGGCAGCCAGGAGCCGGGCTCCATGCCGATGGTGTCCAGGCCGATGTCGTCGGTGCGCGGGGCCCGGCCGGTGGCGAAGAGGATCTCGTCCGCCTCGATGCGCCCGCCGTCGTCCAGGACGACCGTGACGGGTCCGGTGCTGCCCTCCCGTACGACCTCGGACACGGACACGTGCGTACGTACGGAGGCGCCCGCCTCCTTGAGTGCCTCGGCGACCAGCTCGCCCGCGAACGGCTCCATCTTCGGCAGCAGCCCGTCGCCGCGCACCAGCACCGTCACCTGCGCGCCGAACGCCTGCCAGGCCGTCGCCATCTCGACGCCGACCACTCCCCCGCCGACGACCACGAGCCGGCCCGGCACCTCCTGCGCGCTGGTGGCCTCGCGGCTGGTCCAGGGCCCGGCCTCGGCGATGCCGGGCAGATCGGGCACGATGGCGCGGCTGCCGGTGCAGACGGCGACCGCGTGCCGGGCGGTCAGCACGTGGTGCTCGCCCTCGGGGCTGGTGACGCTGACCTTGCGGGTGCCGTAGAGGCGTCCGTGGCCGCGGTAGAGGTGGGCGCCGATGCCGTCCAGCCACCGCACCTGGCCGTCGTCCTTCCAGTGCGAGACGTAACTGTCGCGGTGCGCGAGCACCGCCGGCACGTCCAGCGGGCCCTCCACGCTGCCGCGCAGCCCGGGCACCTTGCGCGCGTCCGAGCGAGCGATCACCGGCCGCAGCAGCGCCTTGCTGGGCATGCACGCCCAGTACGAACACTCGCCGCCGACGAGTTCGCTCTCCACCACGGCGGCGCTCAGGCCCGCCGCCCGCACCCGGTCGGCGACGTTCTCGCCGACCGGCCCCGCTCCCAGCACCACCACGTCGTATTCCAGGGCTTCCGTCATACGCACAGTCTGGTGCGGGGAGTACCTCGGAGCCACAGGGGCAGCCGTGAGTCAGCGGAAAACACACGGAATACCACGACGGCGGCCGCCGTTGTGCGAAGCGGCTTCACGGTGAGGCCAGGAAGAAGGAGTGCGTGATGGCGACTGTGGAGCTGACCAAGGAGAACTTCGACCAGGTCGTGTCGGACAACGACTTCGTCCTGATCGACTTCTGGGCCTCCTGGTGCGGTCCCTGCCGGCAGTTCGGCCCCGTCTACGAGGCGGCCTCCCAGCGCCACGAGGACCTGGTCTTCGCCAAGGTGGACACCGAGGCCCAGCAGGAGCTGGCGGCGGCGTTCGAGATCCGCTCGATCCCCACCCTGATGATCGTCCGCGACAACGTGGCGATCTTCTCGCAGCCCGGCGCACTGCCGGAGGCCGCTCTGGAGGACGTGATCGGGCAGGCGCGCGCCCTCGACATGGACGAGGTCCGCAAGTCGGTCGCCGAGGCCGAGAAGGCCGAGTAGGGCGGCCCCGCGGCTCAGCCCAACTGCCAGGCGATGAGCGACAGGGACACCATCGACAGGAGCGTCGAAAGCAGCACGGTGTCCCTGGGCAGTTCCGTGTCCAGGGAGTACTCCGACGCGAAGATGAACGCGTTCTGCGCGGTCGGCAGCCCGGCGCACAGCACCACCGCGAACAGCGCGTGCCCGTCGAGCCCGAAGAGCCAGCGCCCCAGCGCGTAGGCGAGCAGGGGCTGCGCCACGACCTTCAGCCCCACCAGGATCAACCGCTCGGTCCGGCCGTCGGCGTCGGGCCGGGCGCGCGCGTTCAGCGACATGCCGAGCGCGAAGAGCGCCGACGGGACGGCGCCGCCGCCGAGGATCTGGAGCGGCGAGACCACTTCGTCGGGCAGCCGCAGCCCGGTCCCGGCGACCACGAGCCCCAGCGCTGACGCCCCGATCACCGGGTTGCGGAAGGGGAGTTGGAGGATCCGCGTCCACCGCTCGCGCCCGGCCCGGCGTACGTCCAGCTCGATCAGGACCAGGATCAGCGGCGTGATGAAGAGCATCTGGAAGAGGGCCGCGGCGACGATGAACGAGGTGTCGTGCAGGACGTGCACGGCGACCGGGATGCCGAGGTTCGCGGAGTTCACATAGGACGCGGCCATCGCGCCTATCGCCTGCTCCCCGCGCTTGCGCCGGAACATCCAGCGGCTGACGAGCAGCCCGGCCGCGAACACGGTGACCAGGCTCGCGGCGAAGACGGCCACGCCCGGCCGGGCCAGATCGCCCGGGTGCGAGCGCGACATCGTGAGGAACAGCAGCGACGGCATCGCGAAGGTGAACGCGAACCTTCCCAGCACGTGCTGCGCCTGCGCCTGGGCGCCGAGCACGTTGTAGCGCCCGGCGGCCCAGCCGCAGGCGGTGAGTGCCCAGATGGGCAGGAAGCCGCTGATCACTGCGTTCACTGGCTCAGACTAGGTGGTGGGGTGCGAATGCCGTCGTGCGGCTGCGGGTTGTGTGTGGCTGGTCGCGCAGTTCCCCGCGCCCCTAAAAGGCTCCGCTAGAACGCATGGCTCGGCGGGGTACGCCGTACCGTCGTCCACCTCAGCTCCGTGAACGCCTCCAGATTCGCCGCGCCGCCGAACCTCGCGCCCGTCCCCGACGCCGCCACGCCGCCGAAGGGCGCCACCGCCTCGTCGTTGACCGTCTGGTCGTTGATGTGGGCGATGCCGGTCGGGATGCGGTCCGCGAGCTCAAGGCCGAGCGCGGTGTCGCGGGTGACGATGCCGAGGGAGAGCCCGTACGGGCCGTCGGCGGCCAGTGCGGCGGCCTCGTCCAGGGTGCGGAACGGCCGTACGGGCGCGACCGGTCCGAAGACCTCCTCCGTATACGCCGGGGTGTGGTCGTCGACGTCCGCGAGGACGGTCGGCCGGTAGAACAGCTCCTGGTGGGTGCCGCCCGCGGCGAGCCGGGCGCCGCGGGCGGTGCTGCCCTCCACCAGGCCGTGGATCTTGGCGAGTTGGGCCCGGTCGATGATCGGCCCGAGATGCACCCGCTCGCGGTACGGGTCGCCCACGGCCAGCGCGTCGGCCTTGGCGGCGAGCCGTTCCACGTACTCCTCGTACAGCGAGGCGTGGACGAGGTGGCGGCCGGTGGTCATGCAGATCTGGCCCTGGTGGAAGAAGGAGCCCCAGGAGGCCTGCGCCACCGCGCCCTCGATGTCGGCGTCCTCCAGGACGACCAGCGCGGAGTTCCCGCCGAGCTCCAGGTGGACGCGCTTGAGCAGACGCCCGGCGGCCTCACCGACCCGGCGCCCGGCGGCGGTCGAGCCGGTGAAGGAGATCACGGGGATGCCGGGGTCCGCGACCAGGGCCTGTCCGGCCTCGGCGCCGCCCGGCAGTACGTGAAGGAGGCCCTCGGGCAGCCCGGCCTCCTCGAAGACCGCGGCGAGCGAGAGACCGCCGCAGACGGCGGTGCGCGGATCGGGCTTCAGGACCACGGCGTTGCCGAGGGCGAGGGCGGGCGCGACCGAGCGGATGGCGAGGATGAGGGGGGCGTTGAACGGGGCGATGACCCCGGTCACGCCGACCGGCACTCTCCGGGTGAAGCTGAGTCTCGGCTCCTCGCTGGGCAGCACCTCGCCCAGCGGCCGGGAGGCGAGCGCCGCCGCCTCGTAGCACTCCTGGGCGGCCACGTGCAGCTCGAAGTCGGCCTTGCCGGGGATCGAGCCGGACTCCCGTACGAGCCATTCGCGCAGCTCTCCCCCAGAGCCGAAAGCCTGGGAGGTGCCCCCAGCGCACTCCGTGAACAGGTCGCCCGCGCGGCGCAGTACGGCCGCGCGGGCGAAGTGCGGGGTGCGGGCCCAGCCGGGCTGTGCCGCGCGGCCCGCCGCGACGGCCGCCGCGATGTCGTCCGCGGTAGCCAGGGTGAGCGCGCCCAGGCCCTCTCCGGTGGCGGGTTCGGTGACCTCGTACTCACCCCCCGACAGCGTCCGCGCCTGCCAGGTCTTGGGGTCGAGCAGGGTCATGAAGGATCTCCAGTCTCACGCGTGATCGAGAGCGATGACCGAGGGGAAGCCATGATCGCGGGGAAGTTCCGTGCGGCATCCTAGTGGGGCTGCACGAACAAATGTCTGCGGAGGTCCGGTGCGGTACCGGGTGCCCTACAGGGGCGCGGGGAACTGCGCGACCAGCCACAGACGGCCCGCAGCCGACCAACTGCCCCTCCAGCGGAGCGCCTAGCGCTCCAGGACCAGCGCGAGCCCCTGGCCGACGCCGATACAGAGCGCGGCAAGCCCCACGCCCGAGCCCGCCGCGGCCAGTTGGTGGGCCACCGCCCCGGCGAGCCGGGCGCCCGACGCGCCCAGCGGGTGGCCGATGGCGATGGCGCCGCCACGCGGGTTGACCACGGCGGGATCCAGCTCCGGCCACTCGGCCAGACACCCCAACGACTGCGCGGCGAACGCCTCGTTGAGCTCGAAGACGCTCAGGTCCCCGAGGCCCTTGCCCGCCTTGGCCAGCGCGGTGCGCACCGCCTCGACCGGGCCGAGACCGAAGAGCTGCGGCTCGATCCCGGTGACCGCTGACGTACGGATCCGGGCGAGCGGCTCGCGGCCGGTGGCGCGCAGCCCCTCCTCGTCGACGAGCAGCAGAGCGGCGGCGCCGTCGTTGAGCGGCGAGGAGTTGCCCGCGGTCACCGAACCGCCCTCGCGGAAGGCGGGCTTGAGCCGGGCGAGCGCCTCCATGGAGGACGACTCGCGGATGCACTCGTCACGGACGAGATCGACGCCCTCGTACGGGACGACCTCGTCGTCGTACAGCCCCTTCGCCCAGGCTTCGGCGGCCTTGCGGTGGCTGTCGAGGGCAAACGCGTCCTGCCGCTCACGGGTCAACGCGTGCCGGTCCGCGATGAGTTCGGCGCCCTCGCCGAGCGCGACCGTCCACTCGGCGGGCATCTTCGGGTTGGTCATCCGCCAGCCGAGCGTGGTCGACCAGAGCTGCTGGTGACCGGCCGGGAAGGCGCGCTCGGGCTTCTGCATCACCCATGGGGCGCGGGACATCGACTCCACACCGCCCGCGACCGCGATGTGCGCGTCACCGACCGCGATGGCGCGGGCCGCCTGGATGACGGCTTCCAGGCCGGAACCGCACAGGCGGTTGACGGTGACGCCGGGGACCGACACCGGCAGCCCGGCGAGCAGCACGGCCATCCGGGCCACATCGCGGTTGTCCTCGCCGGCGCCGTTGGCGTCGCCGAAGTAGACGTCGTCGATGCGGGCCGGGTCGAGCTGCGGGGAGCGGCCGACGAGCGACTTCACCACGTGCGCGGCCAGGTCGTCGGGCCGCACCCGGGCGAGCGCGCCCCCGAACTTGCCGATGGGGGTGCGCACGGCGTCGACGATGTACACGTCCCGGATGCTCATCGGTTTCTCTCCCGCTGCTCGGTCGGCCGTGCCCGCGTGGTGCGCGACGCATTCGGTCCGACGCACTCTGTTCGCCCAGTGAACTTTGGTTCACAATCAATGCCGAGTCTCGGCCCGCCCCGGCGCGCTGTCAACGGCCCTTGGAGGACCCGTGTCCCACGACATGTCGGTCGGCCCGCTGGAACGCGGCCTCGCGGTGCTTCGCGCGCTCGCCGCACACGACATGGACCGCGGCGCGCTCGTACGGTCCACCGGGCTCGCCCGGGCGACGGTCGACCGGGTGGTGGCGACTTTGGACCGGCTCGGCCTGGTCCGCGCCGACGGCCGGGGAGTCGCGCTCGCACCGCGCCTGATGGCGCTGTCCGGCGCGTATCTGCGCGGCAGCGGGATTCCGGCGGCGCTCGGCCCGCTCGTGGGAAGGCTCGCGGACGAGCTGGACGAGTCCGTCTCGGTGGCCGTGCCCGACGGGGCGGGCGCCCGCGTCGTCCTCCAGACCGCCGCCCGCCGCCGCACGATGTCGCTCGCCTTCCGCATCGGCGACCTCCTGCCCGCCGACCGCTGCGCGCCGGGCGCGCTCTTCGCCGACGGCACGCTGGAGTGGGCGGTCGACGAGGAGCTGATCGAGCCGGGGCTGATCGCGGTGGCGGTGCCCGTACGTGACGCGGCGGGCTCGACGGTGTGCGCGGTGAGCGTGGCGAGCCACACGAGCAGGCACACCCCGGAGTCCCTGCGGGAGGCGGTGCTGCCTCGGCTGCGGGAGGCGGGGGGTGCGATGGAGGCGGCGCTCGCGGGGCCGTGTCCGTCGGCCGTGGTCGACCCCGTGGCGGGGTCCCTCGTCGACGCGTCCGCCGGACTCAAGGTCGACGCCTCCGCCGGGCTCAAGCGGGAGCTCGGGCCGGACTTTCTGCAGTCCCTCGCCCGTGGCCTCGCGGTGCTGTGCGCACTGGGCGCGGACCGGGGCGAGGGGCTGACGCTCACGGCCGTCTCCGAGGCGACCGGCCTGGCCCGGGCCACCGTGCGGCGCTCGCTGCTCACGCTCGCGCACCTGGGGTACGTGGAGTGCGGCGGCCCCGGCGGGCGTCACTTCCGGCTGCTCCCCCGGGTCCTCGAACTGGGCTGTGCCCGGCTCTCGGCGCTCGGGCTCGCCGAGGTCGCCCGGCCGCACCTGGCGCGCCTGGTGGCCCGGACCGGTGAGTCGGCGTCGATGGCGGTGCTCGACGGGGCCGACATCCGCTATGTGGCACGCGTCCCGACCGTACGGATCATGAGCATCGACATCACGGTGGGGACGCGGTTCCCGGCGTACGCGACGTCGATGGGGCGGGTGCTGCTCGCCGGTCTCACGCCGGGGGAACGCCCGCCGCTGCCCGACGGGCTGCCCGCCCTCACCCCGAACACGGTGACGTCCGCGGCCGAGCTGGCCCGGATCGTGGAGGGGTGCGCGGCCGACGGGTACGCGCTGGTGGCCGAGGAGTTGGAGGAGGGGCTGCGCTCGCTGGCCGTGCCGGTGCACGGGGCGGACGGGCGGGTGGTGGCGGCGGTGAACGTGGCGCAACACGCGCGGCGCGGGACGCCGGAGGAGATGCTGCGGACGCTGCTTCCGGCGCTGCGGGCGGCGGGCGCGGGGATCTCGGCGGATCTGGGGGTGCTGGGGGTGCCGGGTTTGTCGGGCGTGCCCGGTCACCCCTCGGGGGCGATGAGCGCGGTGAGGCCGTAGTCGAGCTCCGCGCCGTCCACGAGGATGCCCTCCACGGTACGGGTCCGGGGGTCCACGTCGGCGACGATGCCGTGGCCGGCGTAGCGGGGGTAGCCCGTCTCACCGGTCTCGCCCGTCGCCTCGACGAGGGCGGAGCGGACGGCGCTGTCGGCCACGGAGGCGGTGCCGCGGGTTTCCACGTGGGAGGGGACGAGGAGGATGACGAAGCGGGAGGGGTGCATGGGGGGACGGTAGGGGGGTGGGGGTGGAGGGTGCGGGGTGCCACTCCGCTCGTGGGGGCGGAAATTTCCCCCACCCCGCCCCTTCCCGAAAGCCCTCAGCAGGGCGGCTCTCGTGTCAGCTGCGGGCCGGTGGTCCGTTGTGCCCACAACGGACGGAGGACGGAAAGTCCACGCACCTATTACCTAGCTCGACTCCCGCCTCACCAAGGTCGCCCCCATCAAGTCCCTCCGCTCCCCCACCGCCGACGGGTCGCGTACCGCCGCGTCCACCAGTTCTGCCAGGTGGCGGCCCGCGATCATGTCTATGTTGACCGTGGTCAGGCGGGGGCGGAGAAGCTTGCCGAGGAGGAGGTTGTCGGCGCCGACCACGGCCGCCTCGGCGGGAACCTCTATGCCCGCGTCCTGGAGGGCGCGTATCAGGAGCATCGCGTACTCGTCGTTGTACGCGAACACCGCGTCGAGACCGAGCCCTCGCCAGCGCCGGGCCAGCCCTGCCGCCGACTCCTCCTCGTACGCCAGCTCCAGCGGCTCGACCACCGCGTCCGTGCCCGCGACGGCCTTGCGGGCGCCCGCAAGGCGGGGTGTGGAGAAGAGCTCCAGGCCCGGTTCGGCCGGCACCACGACGCCGATGCGGCGATGGCCGCGCTCCAGCAGGTGGCCGACCGCGCAACGCCCTATCTCTCGCTGGTCCATCAGCAGCGAGTGCGCGCCCTCGACGCGCTGCGGACCGAGCGTGACGACCGCCCGCGCCCCCGACCGCTTCAGCAGCTCGACGCCCTGGGCGGTCAGCTCGGTCTCGCCCAGCGAGATGACAGCGACCGGGCGCAGCTCGGCCCAGGCGCGGGCCGCGTCGTCGGCGCCCAGGCCGAGGCTGCCGTACTGCACGACCGTGTAGTCGAGCCGCCGCAGCGCCCCTTGCAGCTCGTTGAGGAAGCGGCTGTAGAGCGGCCCGACCGGGATGTGCCCGCTGGGCAGCAGCACGATCCGGGTGCGTCCGGCGCGCAGGCTGCGGGCCGCGGCGTGCGGCACGTAACCCAGCTCCTGGGCGGCCTCCCGCACCCGTACCCGGGTGGGCTCGCTGATGCGTACGGCCGAGGTGTTGTTGAGTACGTAGCTCACCGTCGCGCGCGAGACGCCGGCCAGTCGGGCCACGTCGGCACTGGTCGGGACGGGCCGGTCGGCGGGCTGCTGCGGCTGCTTCGCTATATCGCTCATCGCGTTCGGCATCCTTGCAGAACCACCGGTGTCCCGGTCCGGCGGTTGGCCGAAGTCGGTACGGCGGAGACCGGATATACCGTCTGGGGCAGGGGACACGAGGGCGGGCGCTCAACGAGGCGACGGCTGCTCGTACAACGGGTTGCCCGGCGCCGGAGTGATCCGGCTGAACGACGTCACGACGGCCCGGAATCCGGCGTGATCGTGGTGCCGTGCGGTGTGCCGGATCGCCCAGTCCTCCGGCCCGTCGCGGGTGTCGGAGGGTGGGGAGGTGTCGAGGCAGGTGGTGCACTCCATCACGTGGATCGGCCCGGCGGCACCGGGGGTTGTGTCGGCGCCGAGGGTCCATTCCGCGTAGCGGATCACGGACCTCATGGCGTCCGCTCCGGCGTCGTCGGCATCTGGCGCGGACTGTTCTGCCCGAGCGTCACGAGGTCGGCGAGGGCTTTGGCCGCGCAGACACTGCCTGCTGTGTGGGGTGGCAGGACCCAGTGCGGGCCGGGCCGTGCGGTGAGGTCGGGGCGGGGCACGCCCAGCCAGGTCCCTGGACGCAGGCACTCCACGCCCGGCACTCGCCAATCGGCGTACGTACCTGGCGGTACGAGTGCGTAGTACCAGACGCCGACGCCGTACGCATCGTGGATGACGGCCCCGCCGGGCAGGGTTTTGGCGAGGAACGCGGCGACGGCGTCGGGGTCTTCGCCGCCTGCGGCCGCGTGGACGACGGGGGCGGGCAGACGGATCGCGTCGAACTTGGTGCCGGTCGGCACGAGGGCGATACCCACGTCGAATTCGCGTCGGGCTTGGGCGGGTACGGGGTGCGTGGAGGCAAGCCAGTCGATGATGGCTCTGCCGGTCTGGTTCATCACGGCGTGATCACCTCGGCGCAGCCGCTGTGCGCGTAGCTGGTGTGGTCGCCGCCGCCCGTTTCGGCGACGAACATACGGGTGATGGTGTCGGCGCCCGGCTCCTTGCAGACCTCGCAACGCCGGTACTGCGCCAAGCCTGCGGCTTCGTTGGTGTCGCTCATGCTTCGGACTCCCATCTGCCAGGTCATGTCATGTGGACACGGCAGATGGTGGACTCGTGGAAGGGGCACAAGTGCTACAGCTTGTATCCCTTCAGATCCCTCGAAGGGGTTGCTCGATCGCGCCGATCCATTCCGCGTAACGCGTCAACGACTCGTCGTCGGCCCGCTTCAGCCGGCGTAGCGTTGCCGCTGTCTCACGGGCCCAGGGGTGCTCACGCGTGTGCTGTGGGCCGATGCGGCGAGCAACCTTCAGCGACTCGAAGGCATCGTCCATGAGGCCGGCCCACAACTGGGCGCGGGCCAGTTCGATGGAGAAGCCGGAGCGCCGCTCAGCGGGCATGCCGCTCGGCGGCTCCCAGTCGCGGGCGGCGCTCAGGGCGCGTTCGACGTGGTCGCCGCCCAGACTCACGGCCACCGACACCTCGTGAACGCGGACCGAGTCGGGACCGAAGGCAGTGCCGTCGTAGACATCCTCTCGGAGTTGATCAGCCAGTCGCAGTGCCTCATCGAGGTGGCTGTCAGCCGCCTCCGGGTCTCCGGCCCGCCCGGCGATGACGGCTGCCCGCATGTGAAGGGATCCCCGGGCGGCACCTGCGCTGCCCCGATCGGGCGCCGGACTGGCATCGATGGCCGCCTCCAGAGCGCGCAGACCTGCCGTGTGGGCGCGGGCGACGAAGAACGTCTCCGTCCGCACGTACGCGACCGAAGCAGCCAGCAGCGGCTCTTCGGCCAGAAGCGAGGCCCATCTCATCAGGTCCACCAGACGGGCGGAGAGGTCGTGGGCGCCGAACTTGAACGCCACGGCATCGGCGGTCCGCGCGGCGGAGACGACCAGCGCGGCGGCGCGGCGCTCCTGGGCGCCCCGTTCCCCATGCAGGGCGCGGAGGCTGTCCTCAAGAAGGCCCGGGATCACCTGCGAGATGCGGCCGTACTGGGCACCCAGGCGCCAGTTCACGGCTTCGTCCATCGCCGCACGCAGCTCGGGCAACGTCCGGGCCGGTGGCCCCTCCGGGGCGTCGTACGCGGCCAGCGCGGCGGAGATCGCGGGCAGAGCCCGGTGCACACGACGCTCAGTCCTCGCATAGCCGGTGCGCAGCGCGGACGGGTCCACGCCGAGGCTGTCCGCCAAGGCGTCGAGGGACGAATCACTCGGCATACGGGCGCCTCGCTCGACGGCCTTGACCATGGCGAGGGAGACGAAGGAAGCGCGGGCGAGATCTTGTTGTGTCATACGGCGGGAGTGGCGAGTGGCTGCGATGCGCTGCCCCACCTCGCGTGCACGGTCGGCGGGCATACTGAACTCCGTTCGGGGC